>NZ_JAGXJJ010000099.1:0-277 GCF_019091465.1 Microbacterium sp. GbtcB4 | reverse complement strand
GGAAAGGTGGTTTGTTTGGAGCTGTAAAGGGTTATTTCTCCTTATTTCTCCGGTAACCCATTGGCAGAAAATATAACCAGAAGAAGCCTATCAGGAACAAGACCAGCGAGGCAATGAATGCAGGCAATGCAATATCCTTGTTCTGCCCAAGCGCATTATTAAGGCCGGTATACAACAGCCAGATCTGCATGCTGACGTTTAAAATAAGTATAACGATCAGCGCAGACATGAGCGTGTTGGTCTTGTTCGGGTGTGCTTTATTCTGCGCGTCTTTAAA
>NZ_JAGXJJ010000098.1:0-277 GCF_019091465.1 Microbacterium sp. GbtcB4 | reverse complement strand
AACTTTGAATATATGCAGTACAGAACATTTGGAAGAACCGGTTGGAACGTGAGTGAAATAGGTTATGGCATGTGGGGAATGGCCGGCTGGACAGGGTCAGAAGAAAAGGAAGTGAATAAAGCGCTGGACAGATCCATTGAGCTGGGATGCAATTTTTTTGATACTGCCTGGGGTTATGGAGAGGGTTTGAGCGAGAACATTTTAAACAGGACCTTACGCCGCCACCCCGGTAAAAGATTGTATGTAGCCACTAAAATTCCGCCCAAGAACCTGAAGT
>NZ_JAGXJJ010000097.1:0-277 GCF_019091465.1 Microbacterium sp. GbtcB4 | reverse complement strand
GGCGTCCCGGTGATCCCCGACGGCGGCCAGAAGTACTCGGGCGACATCGCGAAGGCGCTCGTCGCCGGGGCTGACGCCGTGAGGCTCGGCTCGCTGCTCGCCGGCACCGGCGGGTCGCCGGGCGAGGTCGTCTTCCAGTCGGGCAAGCAGTTCAAGCAGTACCGCGGCATGGGCTCGCTCGGCGCCATGCATACGCGCGGCAAGCTGACCTCCTACTCGAAGGACCGCTACTTCCAGGCCGACGTGCCCCGCGACGACAAGCTGATCCCGGATGGCA
>NZ_JAGXJJ010000096.1:0-277 GCF_019091465.1 Microbacterium sp. GbtcB4 | reverse complement strand
GACGAGGGCGCTGCGCACGGCCACGGGCTTCCCGACGATCACCTGGCTGATCGAGCCGAGGATGGCCGCGGTCTGGGCGGCGAATCCGTCGGCGCCGATCGCGACCGGGCTCAGGGGGGCGTTCTCTGGCATGCGTTCCCTCTCGTCCGGCGCAACGATGGGCGTGCATCGATCGTACGCTCCGCACGGCCCACGGGACCATGCCGGGCTGCCCGGTATCCCGCAGACAGCGGCCCGGCGGTCAGCCCCAGATCCGGTACCGCGCCGTCGGGAAGGT
>NZ_JAGXJJ010000095.1:0-277 GCF_019091465.1 Microbacterium sp. GbtcB4 | reverse complement strand
CGTAGGGCGCGAGGATGAAGCTGTGCAGCGCCATCTGGTTCTCGCCGATGGTCAGCGACACGATGGCCGTCAGCGTCGGCTCCGTCCCTCCCGCGATGATCTCGGCCTCGGCCCGCGCGACCCCGAACAGCGAGCCGGTCATCGCCGCGAGCTGCTCGCCGCCGTCGGGGTCGGCGCCGAGGGAGGCGATGTGGAGGCCGTCCGCAGTGCCTAGGACCGCGGTCGTGAGCTCCGGGAAGCGCTCCTCCAACTGCTGCAGACGGGTCTGGGCCGACGG
>NZ_JAGXJJ010000094.1:0-278 GCF_019091465.1 Microbacterium sp. GbtcB4 | reverse complement strand
AACTCCCCTAGCAACAAAGCCAGTACAAGTCCGGTATTCTACCCCTAAGATTCTAGTCATAAATGCATTATTTTGCCCCAGAAACACCGCTGTCGGTATGCAATGTCATATTTGCCATCAAACTCCAAAAGTGATGCTCTAGTTCCGTTTATGCCCCTATCTTTAGGGTAGTGCTCCTTACTTTCTTGCTTGTTGGGCGGAAGACAGATCTTTCTCATTATCTAGTACAGGCTTGCTTGGAAGGTCAGAATCAATTCTATCTGAAGACCCCGTCTTTG
>NZ_JAGXJJ010000093.1:0-278 GCF_019091465.1 Microbacterium sp. GbtcB4 | reverse complement strand
CATCCCGTGGAATATGCCTCTCCATCCGCTGTTGAGAGAGTACACCATCAAGTATGATGTACGTATTTGTTATCTAGTTATTATGTATGTGTTGCATGTGGCTGATGTTGAGAAATCTGGGTGACATCACATGTGCAGTGGAAGAACAGAAAAATAAAATCTCAGAATTCCCCTAAAAAAGAAGGTTTTATCGTCATGTAAAAGTTGGTGGGCAAAAACTCGTGAAACCGAGAAACTATATGTAAGAGAATTACCTAGGAAGATTGTATATATTTGAA
>NZ_JAGXJJ010000092.1:0-278 GCF_019091465.1 Microbacterium sp. GbtcB4 | reverse complement strand
AAAAACATAACTAATTGTTTGATGCATTAATTCTATAACACATTGCTATAAAACAAGGCAACAGAACTAACCACCAAGATATGCCTCTGCAAATTGAGAAGTATAACAGGACTATCAACACTGACATGATAAAAACTGGCAAAAGGTCTAACATGAATCTTCAAAAGAGAACGATGCTGCTAGACACTAATTAGATTTAGAACAAACATGAAAAAGAGCATTGCAATCAAACAAGCAAGTTTTACAATTTGTTGTGATTATTTTGTCTGGTTTTTCCC
>NZ_JAGXJJ010000091.1:0-278 GCF_019091465.1 Microbacterium sp. GbtcB4 | reverse complement strand
ATACCCGGTGATGCTGATGCCAAGCTGGTAACGGCCGGCGCTGAGATTAGGCATGGTAAAACGTCCCTGTTCATCCGTAAGGGTGTTCAGTACCGGCTGCAGGCCGGCAGCTTTTAATAAGGTAATGGTGGCGTAACCAATGGGTTTGCGGGAAGCGCTATCAGCCACCTGGCCGGTAATGTGCAGGGATGCGGGTTTTTGGGCATGGGCAAGCAAAGGGCATGACAGTATTCCGGTCAGCAGGGTTAGGATACCATTTTTCATAATGGGTGTTGCAT
>NZ_JAGXJJ010000090.1:0-278 GCF_019091465.1 Microbacterium sp. GbtcB4 | reverse complement strand
GCACATACTCCATCATCTTCATCTTCATTATTATTGGACTCCTTGCACCGGTGGGAGTGTGGATGTTGTCGCGTGTATACCCACAAAAAACATGGATAAAACTAATTAATTGGCCGGTTATATTCAGTGTTGGTACCATCGTGCCTCCTGGCACTCCGGTTAACGTTTGGTCATGGTTCATAACTGGTTTGATATTTAACTACTTTGTCTTCCGAAGGTTCAAAGGATGGTGGGCACGTTATAATTATGTGTTATCAGCCGGATTGGATTCTGGAGCA
>NZ_JAGXJJ010000009.1:0-207696 GCF_019091465.1 Microbacterium sp. GbtcB4 | reverse complement strand
CGCGGCGGCGGTGCCCTACGAGCTGGGCCTGCTCTGCGGGGCCGGCGCGGGGTGAGGGCGGTGCGGTCCCGCCTCCCGCGGGCCCGCACCGGACCACCGCGCCCGCAGCGGGAACGACGAAGGCCCCGGATCCGTGGATCCGGGGCCTTCGCTCTCTGTGCGCGGAGGGGGACTTGAACCCCCACGCCCTATCGGGCACTAGCACCTCAAGCTAGCGCGTCTACCATTCCGCCACCCGCGCAGGTGTTGGATTTGATCGTTGCCGACCGAAGAATGAGATTAGCACGTTCTCGGAGGCGTCTCGAACCGAGCGTGACGCCCGGGCGTGGCACGCGGTTTCGATAGCCTGAGTCCATGACCGAATTCTCCCTGCCGGAGGTCGCCCGCGTCGCGAGCGACCTCATCCGCTTCGACACCTCCAACTTCGGCGGCGGCAACGCGAAGGGGGAGCGGGAGGCCGCCGAGTACGTCGGCGCGTATCTGGAGGAGCTGGGGCTCGAGGTCGAGTACTACGAGCCCATCCCGCGACGGACGAACGTCATGGCGCGGGTCCCCGGCCGTGATCGCACCAAGCCGGCCCTCGTCGTTCACGGCCATCTGGATGTCGTGCCCGCGGTCGCCGAGGACTGGACGGTGGACCCGTTCGCCGGCACCGTGCAGGAAGGCATGCTGTGGGGCCGGGGCGCCGTGGACATGAAGAACATGGACGCGATGATCCTCACCGCCGTGGCCGACATCCTGCGCGCGGGGGAGCAGCCGGAGCGCGACCTCGTCCTGGCGTTCTTCGCCGACGAGGAGAACGGCGGGGTCGAGGGCTCCGCGCTCGTCGTGAAGGACCGGCCGGAGTGGTTCGCCGGGGCGACGGCTGCGATCAGCGAGGTCGGCGGCTACTCGATCTCGGTCGACGACCGTCGGGCGTACCTGCTGCAAGTGGGGGAGAAGGCCCTGATCTGGATCCGCCTCGTCGCCACCGGCCGGGCAGGACACGGCAGCCGCCTGCACGAGGACAACGCCGTCACGAAGCTCGCCGAGGCCGTCGCCGCCATCGGCCGCACGCGCTGGCCGGTCCGGCTTACGCCGACGACGGAGGCGCTGCTCGAGGGTCTGAGCGCGTTGACCGGCCGGAGCGCCGACGACCCCGACGCCCTCGCCGCCGCGGCCGGCCCGGCTGAGGCCTTCCTGCGGTCGACGTTCCGCACGACGACCAACCCGACGGCCCTCACCGCCGGCTACAAGCACAACGTCATCCCGGAGCGCGCCGAGGCGCTGATCGACGTCCGGGTGATCCCCGGCACCGAGGACGACGTGCTCGCCGAGCTCCAGCGCATCGTGGGCGACGACATCCGGATCGAGACCGTGGTGCGCGACATCGGCATGGAGACGCCGTTCGAGGGAGAGCTCGTCGACGCGATGGTGGCAGCCCTGGG
Organism: Microbacterium sp. GbtcB4; assembly: GCF_019091465.1. Lineage (NCBI taxonomy): Bacteria > Bacillati > Actinomycetota > Actinomycetes > Micrococcales > Microbacteriaceae > Microbacterium > Microbacterium sp. GbtcB4. The sequence goes on along the minus strand of NZ_JAGXJJ010000009.1, from coordinate 206,269 downwards.
TCGGCACGACCCCGGAGTACCGGTCATCCCGTACCTTCTGGGAGCCGGAACGGACAACAAGGCGCTGGCCACTCTCGGCATCACCGGCTACGGCTTCGCCCCGCTGCGTCTCCCCGCCGATCTCGACTTCACCGGGATGTTCCACGGAGTCGACGAGCGCGTGCCCGTAGACTCACTTGTCTTCGGTCAGCGGGTGCTGGCCGATCTGCTGCGCACGTACTGAGCGGTCTCCACGCGCTCCGTGCCGTCCCGAAAGACGAAGGCCTCTCCATGCACCTGCTCGAAGCACTGATCCTGGGAATCGTCCAGGGCCTCACCGAGTTCCTGCCGATCTCCTCCAGCGCCCATCTGCGTGTCGTCGGGACGTTCCTGCCGTCCGGAGAGGATCCGGGCGCGGCGTTCACCGCCATCACACAGATCGGCACCGAGGCCGCGGTCGTCGTGTTCTTCTGGCGGGACATCGTCCGCATCATCTCCCAGTGGTTCCGATCCCTCGCCGGCAAGGTGCCACGGAACGATCCGGACGCGCGCATGGGCTGGCTCATCATCATCGGCAGCATCCCGATCGTGCTGCTCGGGCTCCTGTTCCAGGACCAGATCGAGACCGTCTTCCGGTCGCTCTGGATCGTGGCGATCATGCTCATCGTGTTCGGCATCCTCCTGGGCATCGCCGACCACGTCGGTGCCAAGCGGCGCACGCTCGACGACCTGACCTACCCGCACGGCATCGCCTTCGGTCTCGCGCAGGCGCTCGCCCTCATCCCCGGTGTCTCGCGATCCGGTGGCACGATCACCATGGGTCTCTTCCTCGGCTATGAGCGCGCCGCCGCCGCCCGCTACGCCTTCCTGCTGGCGATCCCGGCGGTGTTCGGCAGCGGCTTCTACCAGCTGTTCAAGAGCTGGGGCGAGCCGTCCTTCTTCTCGCTCGGCGACACGGTGGCCGCGACGGGCGTCGCCTTCGTCGTCGCACTCGGCGTGATCGCGTTCTTCATGAACTGGATCTCGAAGCGCAGCTTCCTGCCGTTCGTGATCTACCGGATCCTGCTCGGTGGCGTGCTGCTCGTGCTGCTCGCGATGGGTGTCATCCCTGCGTCCGCTTGATCAGCGCTTGCGGTCACCGCGGCCGTCGTCGCGGCGACGCAGATAGCGCTCGAAGGCCTGGGCGATCGCGTCCCCGGACGCGTCGGGGGAGTCCCACGTGTCCCGGGTGCGCTCCAGCTGCCGGATGTACTCCGCCATGTCCTCGTCCTCGGACGCGGCGGCATCGATCGACGCCTCCCATGCCGCGGCCTCGGTGCGCAGGTGCCGGCGGTCCACGTCCACCCCGGTCAGCTCCTCGAGACGGTCGAGGAGGGCCAGGGTGACCTTCGGCGACGGCGCTGCCGAGGCCACGTAGTGCGGGACGCTGGCCCAGAGGCTCACGGAGGGGATACCCGCGTTCTCAGCGAAGTGCTCCAGCACGGTGAGGATGCCGACGGGGCCCTCGTACACCGAACGCTCCAGGGCGTGGGCCTCCCGGACCTGTTCGTTCTGGCTCGACGCGAAGATCGAGATCGGGCGGGTGTGCGGGACGTCGGAGAGCATCGCGCCGAGGGTCACGAACCCGGTGATGTCGTCGCGCAGCGCGACATCGATGAACTCGGACGCGAACGCCTGCCAGGTGCGCGCGGGCTCGGCGCCGGTGAGGAGCCAGAACTCCGGGCCGGGGCCCGGGTCTCGCGGGCGCCACAGTCCGGCCTCCGGCCAGGTCATCTGACGACGTCCCTCTGCGTCGAGCCGCGTCGCCGGTCTCGTGTACTGGTAGTCGAAGTAGAGCTCCGGATCGACCGAATGCACGAGGTCGTAGCCGCCGGCCGCCTGCAGGGCGCCGACGGCTCCCGTCGCGGCCTCGCCGGCGTCATTCCAGCCGTCGAAGGCGGCGATGATGATACGTGAACCGAGAACGTCCATGCCGTGCTCCCTTCGCGGTCGAGGATTCGATCCCCCCAGGCTAGCCCGCGACGAGGGGATGTGGGCGGGCCCGGCTAGCATGGGTTCAGTGAGCAACAAGCCCCGCGCGGTCCTCTGGGACATGGATGGAACACTCGTCGACACCGAGCCGTACTGGATGGCGGCCGAGACTGCTCTGGTGGAGTCGTTCGGTGGCACCTGGTCCCATGAGGACGCCTTGCAGCTCGTGGGCAGCGGCCTCATCGACAGCGCGATCATCCTCCAGGGCGCGGGGGTCGACATGGCTCCCGAGGCGATCGTCTCGCACCTCACGAGTGCGGTGCAGGAGTCGCTGCGGACCCGGGGTGTGCCCTTCCGACCGGGCGCTCAGGAGCTTCTCCGCGACCTCCGCGCCGCCGGGATCCCGACCGGACTGGTGACGATGTCGCTGCGCCGGATGGCTCTCGACGTGGTCGGGCTGATCGAGTTCGAGGCGTTCGACATCGTCGTCGCCGGAGACGACGTCGACAACCCCAAGCCGCACCCGGAGCCCTACCTCCAGGCCGCGGCGCTCCTCGATGTGGACATCGCCGAGGTCGTGGTCATCGAGGATTCCCCGACCGGTCTCCGCGCGGGCCTCGCCTCCGGAGCGCTGACGCTCGGCGTGCCCCACATCGTCCCGCTCGACGGCCTCGGCGCCCACGAGCTGTGGCCGACCCTCGACGGCCGCGGTGCCGCCGACCTCGTGGAGCTCTTCGGCTCCCGCGCCGCGATCACGGAGGCCACCCGATGACGACCACGTCCGCCCCGCGCCCCAGCGGCCCCTTCCGTGAGGGCGACCGCGTGCAGCTCACCGGCCCGAAGGGTCGCCTGCACACTGTGACGCTCCGCGAAGACGGCGAGCTGCACACCCACCACGGCGTCCTCCGGCACCGAGACCTCATCGGGCTCCCCGATGGCTCGGTCGTGGCGAACAGCTCCGGGCACGAGTACCTGGCGCTGCGGCCGCTGCTGCGGGACTTCGCGATGTCGATGCCGCGCGGTGCCGCGATCGTCTACCCGAAGGACGCGGCGCAGATCGTCATGCAGGCCGACATCTTCCCCGGCGCCACCGTCGTCGAGGCCGGCGTCGGGTCCGGTGCTCTGTCGCTCTCGCTCCTCAGGGCTGTGGGCTCCACGGGGCGCCTGCTCTCCTTCGAGCGCCGCGAGGACTTCGCGGAGGTGGCGCAGGCGAACGTCGAGACGTTCTTCGGGGAGCGCCCCGAATCCTGGCGCGTCGTCGTCGGTGACCTCGTCGCCGCGCTGCCCGCGGAAGTCGAGCCCGGCACCGTCGACCGGGTGGTGCTCGACATGCTCGCGCCCTGGGAGTGCATCGAGGCGGTGGCGGAGGCGCTGACCCCCGGCGGTGTCGTGCTCTGCTACATCGCCACCGCCACGCAGCTCTCCCGCGTCGCCGAGTTCATCCGCGGCACCGGGCTCTTCACCGACCCCGAGGCGTCGGAGACCATGGTCCGCGGGTGGCACGTGGAGGGGCTGGCTGTCCGGCCGGACCACCGCATGGTCGCCCACACCGGGTTCCTCCTCACGGCCCGCAGGCTCGCCCCGGGCGCCGTGGCCCCGTCTGTGAAGCGTCGGGCCTCGAAGAGCAGCTACAGCGACGAGGATGTGGAGCTGTGGACCCCGGGCGCGGTGGGCGATCGCGAGATCACGGACAAGAACCTCCGCAAACGCGCCCGCGAAGCAGGGAAAGCCGCCGAGGGCGCGCGGTTGGCGGCTGCATCGCGCGAATCCGAGCACCCGACGGAATAGACTGGAGCGCGTGCGTAAAACGTCCGCCGTTCTGGCCTCCCTCAGCCTCGCCGCCCTCGCCCTGACGGGGTGCAGCGTGACCTCTTCGTCCGCCGATGCCACATGCGATCGCGACGGACACGCCAACGGCATCGACAGCGCCGTCACGGTCAGCGGTGAGGTCGGCTCCGAGCCCGAGGTGGAGATCTTCGCACCGGTGCGTCTCACGGAGACGTCCTACGCCGACGCGGTCGCGGGGGAGGGGCGTGCCCTCGTGGATGACGCCCAGCCGCTCATCGCGCAGATCTCGATCTACAACGGCGCGACGGGCGAGCAGATCTTCCAGACGACGTACGACGACGGGAACACCCGCCCGTCGACGATCGGCTCCTGGGCAACGCAGTCTCCTGGGCTCGCCGATGTCCTGGAGTGTGCGACGGGTGGCACGCGCATCGTCGCGGGTCTGACTCCGGAGGACTTCGGCGAGGCGAACCTCGGTGGCTTCGGCATGGGGGAGGACGACATCGCGGTGTTCGTGATCGATGTCGTCGACGCCTTCCTCCCGAAGGCCGAGGGCACGCTGCAGTTCAATGACGCGCAGGGCATGCCGACCGTGGTGCGCGCCGACGACGGCACCCCGGGCATCATCATCCCCGACAGCGCTGCCCCGGAGGAGCAGGTCGTCCAGACACTGATCCGCGGAGACGGCGAGAAGCTGACCGACGAGCAGACGCCACTCGTCCACTTCACCGCGGTGAACTGGGACGACAAGTCCGTCCTGCAGAGCACGTGGGGACAGTCCGCCACCGACAGCATCCGACAGATCGCCGCCCCGGTGGCCGACGCGTTGGTCGGGAAGCCGGTCGGCTCCCAGGTCCTCGTCGTCCTGCCGAAGACCGAGAGTTCCGCCGCGATGGCCGTCGTGGTCGACATCCTCGGCGTGTCCCCGGTCTCCGCACCCTGATGGCTGCCCGGATCCCTGCCGAAGAGCGCCTGACGAACCTCGTCGTGGCGCTGATGGCGACGGAGATCGGGCTCACCAAGCAGCAGATCCTCGACAACGTCTCCGGCTATCGCCAACGCGCCGATGCAGGGACGCGTTCGGATGCTCTGGAGAAGATGTTCGAGCGGGACAAGGACGAGCTGCGCGCGCTCGGCGTCCCGATCGAGACGATCGGTGACGCCGCCGACCCGAACGACCTGCGGGAGGCCCGATACCGCATTCCGCAAGCGGAATACGACCTGCCAGGAGACATCGAGTTCTCTCCGGCGGAGCTTGCCGTGCTCCGCCTCGCCGGTAGCGTCTGGAGCACGGAGTCCGTCTCGGGAGACGCGCAGTCCGGCGTCCGGAAGATCCGCGCCCTGGGCATCGACGGCGATGAGCCGATCATCGGCTTCGCGCCGCGGATCACCGCACGCGACGCTGCTTTCGCGCCTTTGCAGGACGCGATCGAACGCCGCAGGGTGGTCTCCTTCGACTATCTGAAGCCGGGGGAGGACGCTCCCCGGCGTCGACGCATCCGTCCGCTCGCGTTGGTGGACTATGAAGCACGCTGGCATGTCTACGGCGTAGACGTCGACATCGAAGAGGACCGGACGTTCCTGCTCAGCCGCATCGTCGGTGACGTCGTCGTGAGTGCGACCACGTTCGACGCGGCGTTGCGGGAGGGCGCGGGGGATCGGGCGCTGAGCGGCCTCGAACGTGTCGCCGCCGAGAACTCAGCGCTGCTGGAGGTGACCCCCGGTACCGAAGCCGCACTGCGCCTGGGCCGGCGTGCGACACCCGCCGCCCAAGGCATCCGTGTGCCCTTCGTCGATCTGCACATCCTGGCGGACGAGCTGGCGTCCTATGGACCCGAGGTCCGCGTCGTGGAGCCCGCACCGCTCAGGGACGCAGTGATCAGCCGTCTGCGCGCGGTGGTCCAGGCCCACATCGATACGGAGGTGTCGGCATGAGTGCCGCGCCCAAGCCTCTCCTCGCCGCGGAGCGCGTGCGTCTCTACCTGACGCTCGTCCCGTATCTGCTCGAGCACGGGCAGGTCTCGCTCGCCGAGGCCGCCGAGGAGTTCGGGGTGACCCCGCGGGAGATGCGGGCGATGGTCGAGAAGCTGACCGTCATCGGCCTTCCCGGCGAGGCGGGCTACTGGCAGCAGCCGCAGGAGATGTTCGACATCAACTGGGATCTCCTCGACCTCGAGGACGTCATCGAGATCACGAACGACGTGGCCCTGCGTCGAGTGCCGCGTTTCACGGCGCGTGAGGCTGCGGCCCTGCTCGCGGGCCTGCAGATGGTCGCCGCCGTGCCTGCCGTGTCCGACTCCGGCCTCGTGGCCGGGCTCATCTCCAAGCTCTCGCGGGGAGCCGCTGACGCCCCGGCCGACGTCGTCGTCGCCCCGACCGCGGTGGACGAGGTGCGCGAGGTCGTCTCCCGCGGCCTGCAGAAGGGCGTGGCGGTCTCGTTCACCTACCAGGCTCCCGACGCCGCCCCGACGACCCGGACCGTGGATCCCGTGCAGATCCTCATCACCAACGGACAGTGGTACCTGCAGGGCTGGTGCCACATGCGCGAGGCGATGCGCACGTTCCATCTCGATCGTGTCAGCGCACCGACCCTGACCGACATCCCCAGCACGCACGGCGGCGACCGGGTGCCGGAGGCGTTCGCCGGGCTGGAGGAGGAGCGCGAGGTCACCGTCCGCGTCCCGGAGCGCCTCGCTCCGCTGCTCAGCGGTTTCGTGCCCACGGAGACGCTCCGCGCGGGCGACGGGATGGTGACCACGCAGCTGCACCTCGCGGACCCCCGCGGCATCAAACGGCTCGCGGCCCGTTTCGGCGGTGCGATGGAGGTCACGGATCCGGGGATCGCGCGGACCGCCACCCGGGAGTGGGCTGCCGCCGGACTCGCGCTCTACCACCGGCCTGCGGCCGAGGATTGATCTGTAGACTGGGGCGGAAAGCCCCCCTACGACGGGATTGTCGATATGTTCGCTGGAATGCAAGGCTGGCACCTGCTCATCGTGCTGGCCGTTATCCTCCTCCTCTTCGGCGCTGCCAAGCTGCCGGCCCTCGCGAAGAGCATGGGCCAGTCGGCCCGCGTCTTCAAGGGTGAGATGAAGGCCATGAAGGAAGAAGACGCGGTTCGTGCCGAGTCGGCTCCCGCAGAGCCGACGACGGTGAAGGACTCGGGCACCGACCCTGAGACTCCGCCTCGCGCCTGACCGGCCGTGGCAGCCATCGAACCGACCGTGATGCCGACGGCGGATCGGGATCGGCGGATGTCGCTCGGCGCACATCTCGTCGAACTGCGCAAGCGCCTCATGTACGCGGCGATCGCTCTGGTCGTCGGCATGGTCGTGGCGTTCATCATCGCGGACCCGGTCATCCATTTCATCACCGGTCCGATCCGCATCATCTCGGAACAGCGAGGTGATGACTTCAGCGCGTTGAACTTCGCGACAGTGACGTCCGCGTTCGACATGCGTATGCGCATCGCCTTCACGATCGGCCTGTTCCTCTCCGCACCCGTCTGGCTGTGGCAGATCTGGGCCTTCATCATGCCCGGCCTCACCCGCAAGGAGATCCGTTACACCGTCGGCTTCGTCGTCGCCGCGGTGCCGCTGTTCTTCGCGGGGTGCTATCTCGGGGTGCAGATCATGCCGCACGTCATCGAGCTCATGTGGAGCTTCACCCCGGAGGGCGGCACCAACTTCTACTCCGCGCAGGAGTACTACGACTTCGTGTTCAAGCTGATGATCGTCATCGGCATCTCGTTCGTCCTTCCCGTCTTCCTTGTGGCTCTCAACCTCGCCGGCGTGATGTCGGGACGGGCGATCCTCAAAGGGTGGCGCGTGGCGATCCTCATCGCGACGATCTTCGCTGCGCTGGCGACCCCGGCCGCAGACGTGGTCAGCATGCTCATGCTGGCCGGCATCCTCATCGTCCTCTTCTTCGCAGCGGCAGGACTCTCCCTCCTCTTCGACCGACGCAAGCGCAAGCGGGACACCGCCGCCGGACTCGTCCCGGACGCGCCATGAGTTCGCCGTCCGAGCGATATGCGCAGGCGCAGGAGAGTGCGGCGCATCCGGAGACGGCGGCGTTCGCGGCGCGCCAGCGCTTCCAGCTCGACCCGTTCCAGCTCGCCGGATGCCACGCGCTGGAGAACGGACGCAGCGTTCTCGTAGCGGCCCCCACGGGCGCCGGGAAGACCATCGTGGGGGAATTCGCCATCCACCTGGCGATGCAGACCGCGACGGACAAAGCCTTCTACACCACGCCGATGAAGGCGCTCTCCAACCAGAAGTTCCGCGAACTCGTCGATGTCTACGGTGTGGACGAGGTCGGTCTGCTGACGGGCGACACCAACATCAACGGCAACGCCCGCATCGTGGTCATGACCACCGAGGTCCTGCGGAACATGATCTACGCCGACTCCGCGGCGCTGCGCGACCTGCGCTACGTCGTGATGGACGAGGTGCACTATCTGGCCGACCGCTTCCGGGGTGCCGTGTGGGAAGAGGTCATCATCCACCTCCCGCCCCGCGTGCGCCTGGTCTCGCTGAGCGCGACGGTGTCGAACGCCGAGGAGTTCGGTGACTGGCTGGACACGGTTCGCGGTGACACCGAGGTCATCGTCTCCGAGATCCGTCCGGTGCCGTTGGAGCAGCACGTGCTCGTGCGAGACGACCTGCTGCCGCTCTTCGACGACCGTGCCGGCATCGCCACGGCCCAGGTGAACCAGGAGCTCATGCGCATCCGGTCGTTCACCGGCTCCACCTACGAGAGCAACCGCCAGGCGCAGTCCTACCGCAGCAACCGGCACGCCGGGCGGCAGGCCCCCCGACCGCCGCGGGGCGGGCGCCGCCCCGTGCGCGCCGCGAACGCGCGTCGGATCGAGCGCATGGACCGCCCGGACGTGGTCGAGCTGCTGGAACGCTCGAACCTGCTCCCCGCCATCTTCTTCATCTTCAGCCGCGTGGGCTGCGACGCCGCGGTGCAGCAGGTACGGCGCTCAGGTCTCCGCCTGACCTCGGCGGAGGAGCGGGCCGAGATCCGCGCCATCGTCGAGGAGCGCACCCGCACTCTGCAGGACGAAGACCTCGGGGTGCTGGGCTACTGGGAGTGGCTGGACAACCTCGAACGGGGCGTGGCCGCCCATCATGCCGGCCTCCTTCCCGCCTTCAAAGAGGTCGTCGAGGACCTCTTCCAGCGCAAGCTGCTCAAGGTCGTCTTCGCGACCGAGACGCTGGCCCTCGGCATCAACATGCCGGCGCGGACCGTGGTGCTCGAGAAGATGGAGAAGTTCAACGGAGAGGCGCGCGTCGCGATCACTTCCGGTGAGTACACCCAGCTCACCGGTCGCGCCGGACGCCGCGGCATCGACGTCGAGGGGCACGCGGTCGTGCAGTGGAGCGAGGGCATGGACCCACAGGCCGTCGCCGCCCTCGCGTCGCGACGCACCTACCCGCTCAACTCCAGCTTCCGGCCGACGTACAACATGGCCGTCAACCTGATCGATCTGTTCGGGCAGACCAGGGCGCGGCAGATCCTGGAGTCGTCGTTCGCCCAGTTCCAGGCGGACCGCGCGGTGGTCGGTCTCGCCCGACAGGTGCGGGAGGCCGAGGAGTCGCTGGCCGGCTACCAGTCGGCGATGGCGTGCGAGCACGGCGACTTCCCGGAGTACGCCGCCATCCGCCGCGAGCTGAGCGACCTCGAGAAGAAGAACCGGCAGGACACCCAGGCCCCGCGCGCTGCTCGGGACAAGCGGATGAAGCGGATCCAGACGCTCCGCACGCGGATGCAGCGCCACCCCTGCCACCGCTGTCCTGACCGCGAGAAGCACGCCCGGTGGGCCGAGCGCTACTGGAAGCTCAAGCGCCAGACCGATCGCACGCGCCGTCAGATCGAGACCAGGACCGGCACGGTGGCCCGCGTCTTCGACCGTGTCGTCGAGGTGCTGGAGACACTGGACTACGTCCGTCGTGACGAGGACGGGATGCACCTGACCGATGCCGGGCGCACGATGCGGCGGATCTACGGTGAGCGTGATCTGCTCGTGGCAGAGTCGCTGCGTCAGGGCCTCTGGAAGGGGCTGGATGCGCCGTCGCTGGCCGCGATGGCATGCTGCCTGGTGTACGAGCCGCGCCGCGACGAAGCGAACGCGGGGGAGCGGGGCCTCCCGAGGGGCGCCTTCCGAGCGGCATACGAGAAGACGACCGCGCTCTGGGCGGAGCTCGACGACCTGGAGCAGGACCATCAGCTCCCGGGAAGCGAGCCGCTGGCCGCCGGGCTCGCGGGTGCGATGCACGCCTGGGCGCGCGGCGGGATGCTCGACCGCGTCCTCATCGACGCCGACATGGCGGCCGGCGATTTCGTGCGGTGGGCGAAGCAGACCATCGACCTCCTGGATCAGCTGTCCATCGTCGCGGAAGACGCCGTGCTCGCACGCACCGCCCGGGCTGCCCTCGACGGTGTGCGCCGTGGCATCGTCGCCTACTCCTCGATGTGAGATCCGCCCGCATGACCGAAGCCTCCGTCCGTCGACGCGCCCTCCTGCCCCTGTGGGCCGCCGTTCCCCTGGCCGCCCTGGCAGCGCTGCTCATGGACCTCGCGTTCCCCGAGGCGGCGATCTGGATCCTGGCCTTCCCTGCCACGGCCCTGCTGCTGCTCGCGCTGATCGGGCGGCGGGCCGGAGGAGCACTGCTCGTGGGGCTCGTCTACGGCATCGTGTTCTTCGCTCTGCTCGTGTCCTGGACCTCTCGATACCTCGGGCCGCTGCCGTGGGCCGCCCTGAGCGTCGTCGAGGGCGTCCTCACGGCCGTCGGGCTCATCCCCGTGACCCTCGCGTACCGGTGGCTGCCCCGGGCCTGGCCGGGCATGGCGGGACGCCTGCTGACCCTCCCGGCCGTCGTCGCGGCGCTCTGGGTGGGGCGGGAGCTGTTCCTCGGCTGGTGGCCGTACGGCGGCTTCCCCTGGGCTCGTCTCGGGATGAGTCAGGCCGAGAGTCCGCTCGCCGCGCTCTCCTCCTGGATCGGCGTGAGCGGGCTGAGCTTCCTCATGGTGTTCCTCGTCGCGATGGTGATCGAGATCATCCGGGTGGGGTTCTGGCGACGACCGATCACCCTGCTCGCGCCGGCCGCTCTCGTCCTGATCCTCTTCTTCATGCCGCTCTTCCCGACCACGCCGTCGGGGTCGATGCGCATCGCCGCGGTGCAGGGGAACGGGCCGACCGGCTACTTCGACGAGCGCGAGCCCTTCGCCGTGATCCAGGCGCAGACCGAGGCGACCGAGCCGCTGTACGGCGAGGACGTCGACCTGCTCGTGTGGCCGGAGGGCGGGCTCGACACGGATCCCTTCGCGAACTCCGCCATCGCGCGACGGATGACCCTGGTGTCGAACCGCATCGATGCGCCACTGCTCGCCAACGCCGCCACCGGCCGCGGGAACCTCTACTACAACACCTCGATGCTCTGGCTGCCGGACGGCACAGCGCCGCAGAAGCACGACAAGCGTCATCCCGTGCCCTTCGGCGAGTACGTGCCGGATCGCGCGTTCTTCAACGCTCTCGCGCCGGATCTCATCGGACTGATCCAGCGCGAGTACACCCCAGGGACGAACCCGCCGATCGTCGAGGTGGATGATGTCCGTGTCGGCCTGGCCATCTGCTTCGACGTCATCTACGACGACGTCATCACCGAGGGCCTCTACGGCGGCGCCGAGGTGCTGGTCTTCCAGACGAACAACGCCGACTTCCGCGGCACGGATGAGAACCTCCAGCAACTCGCGTTCGCACGGATGCGCGCGATCGAGACGGGCCGCAGCGTCGTGAACATCTCCACGGTCGGCACGAGCCAGGTCATCCTCCCGAATGGGCGGACGGTCACGAGCCTGGACGCGGATGAGGCCGGAGCGATGCTCGAGGATGTCGAACTCCGCTCCGGCCTCACGGCGGGAATCGTCCTGGGCCCCTGGCTGCAGCAGGTGCTGCTCTGGGGCGGTCTGGGCGCGCTCGGTCTCGGGTGGTGGCGCGCCCGTCGGCGTTAGGCGCCGATCTTCTCGCGGGTGGGGTCCTCACCGGCACCGCGCCGGGCTCGGATGTAGGCGAGACGCTCCTCGAGAAGCTCCTCCAGCTCCGCACGGGTGCGACGCTCCATGAGCATGTCCCAGTGGGTGCGGGCGGCCTTCTCGTCGGTGGCCTCGAGGGTGACGGCCTCGCCGTCGACCTTCAGGCGGGCTTCCGCGCCGCAGGAACGGCACTCCCAGGTCTGAGGTGGTTCGGCATCGGCCGCGAACATGAGCGTGGTGTCGTGTCCGCAGGTGTCACAGGTATAGGTGGTCTCACGGCGCTCCATGAAAACGACGCCCTCTTCGCTCTGTAGGCTCTGGGCGCCGAGTCGGATGCCGCGCAGGCTGCGATCTGCCATTGTGTGGTCCTCTCGTCGCTGTCAGGTATAACGTTCGAGCCTGTGCGCTTCATCCACGTCGGGACGTTCTGCGCGGTATTCACAGGGGAATCCCAGCGCCGGAGGATATTGGGCGCTCAGGGCTTCCGGAACGTGGCGACGGCGAGGTCGGCACGGTCGGTCACGACGCCGTCCACGCCCGCGTCGATGAGGCGCCGCATGTCGTCCGCGTCGTTCACGGTCCAGACATGGACCTCGGTGCCGGCCCGGTGGGCGGCGCGGAGGAGCGCAGGCGTCAGCACTCGGATCGCCCCGTGGCGCTCGGGGATCTGCAGGGCGTCGATCTCCCGGAGCACTCTGCCGGGGGAGAGACGCACGGCGGAGAGCGAACGCAGGGCCGCGATCGTCCGACTCCCGCCGGAGGTGGCGGGCCGGAGCGCGGTGCCGGTCTGCCGTACGGCCTCCAGCGTCGCCCGCCGGTTGGCATCCGAGAAGCTGGTGACGAGGACACGATGCGTGTGCGCGGCGAGGATGGGGCCCAGCGGCGCTGCGGCGGCCGGTGTCTTCACATCGATGTTGAACCGGGTCTCCGGGAATGCGGAGAGCGCCTCGGCCACCGTGAGCAGACCGCCGTGGTCAGCGAACAGCGCGCTCAGCTCCCGCGTCCTGACCTCGTGCACGGCGCGCGGATCGTCCACGAGACGGCGCAGGTCGTGATCGTGGAAGAGCACGACGTCACCGTCAGCGGTGACCTGGCAGTCCGTCTCGATGTACTCCGCCCCAGCGGCATGCGCCGCGGCGAAGGCGGCCGCGGTGTTCTCCCAGACGCCGGATTCCCGCCCCTCGGCGGTCACCAGACCCCGATGGGCCAGGATGCGGGGCTGCTCGGCCTTGACGAAGTACGGGTGCGTCACGCGCCGGAAGGGGGAGTGGTCGACCCGGGTCCGACCTTCGGGGTGAAGGCGGTGCCGATGCCCTTGAGTGCCTCGGTCAGCTCGCTCGGGATGATCCAGAGCTTGCTGGACGGGCTCTCACTGATCTTCGGGAGCATCTGCAGGTACTGGTACGCGAGGAGCTTGTCGTCCGGCGCTCCCTGGTGGATCGCGGAGAACACGCTCTGGATCGCCTCCGCCTCGCCCTGGGCGCGGAGGACGGCGGCCTGCTTGTCGCCCTCGGCGCGGAGGATCTCCGCCTGACGGAGGCCTTCCGCCTCGAGGATCGCAGACTGCTTCGTGCCCTCGGCGGTCAGGATCGCGGCACGGCGATCCCGCTCGGCGCGCATCTGCTTCTCCATCGAGTCCTGGATGGAGACGGGCGGGTCGATCGCCTTGAGCTCGACGCGGCCCACGCGGATGCCCCACTTGCCGGTCGCCTCGTCGAGGACCACGCGGAGCTGCCCGTTGATGTTGTCGCGGCTCGTCAGCGCCTCTTCGAGGTTCAGACCACCGACGACGTTTCGGAGAGTCGTGGTGGTGAGCTGTTCCACGGCGCCGAGGTAGTTCGCGATCTCGTAGGTGGCCGCGCGCGCATCGGTGACCTGGAAGTAGACGACCGTGTCGATGGAGACGACGAGGTTGTCCTCGGTGATCACGGGCTGCGGCGGGAACGACACCACCTGCTCGCGCATGTCGATCAGCGGCCGCAGGCGGTCGATGAACGGCACGAGGATGTTGAGGCCGGGGGAGAGGGTCTTGTGATAGCGGCCGAGCCTTTCCACCACGCCGGCGGTCGCCTGCGGGATGATGCGGATCGCCCGCGCGATCGTGACGATCACGAAGATGATGACCGCGATCACCAGGATCCAGATGATCACGGTCGGGATGATCGATGCGTCGTCCACGCGTACTCCTAGTCGTTGAGGGGTCGGACGATGGCGGTCGCGCCGTTGATCGCACTGACGGCGACAGGCGCCCCCGCGGGGATGGCCATCGGGGTGGTCGTCCTGGCGGTCCAGGTATCGCCGTTCGCGAGCTTCGCCTGACCGGAGATCTGCGTGATCTCGCTGAGCGCGATGCCCCGGAGGTCGACGAGCGCCTCCACGTTCGAGCGCGTGGGGTCGGCACCGCGGTGCAGGCGCCGCAGGAGCGGCGGCCGCAGGAAGAGGATGAAGAGGGCGGATGCCAAGGCGGCGATGAGGATCTGGATCCAGACCGGGAGGCCGACGAAGTCGGTGACGAGACCGATCACGCTCCCGAAGCTCAGCATGAGGAAGGTGAAGTCGAGGGAGAGCATCTCGATGACGAGGAAGACGGCGATGAGGACCAGCCATCCGATCCATGCCCAGTGGTCGATGAACGTGACGAACGTCGAGAAGTTGTCCATGCGGCCTCCTTTGCCGTCAACGTACCACGCGCGAGGACGCTCGACGGGCCGCCACCGCGCCCCTTGGTAATCTGTGAGAGCCGTGCGCCCACGGCGTTCCACGCACCATGAGGAGTCACCCGTGACCGACGTTCTTCCCGCAGGATCCCTCGACGGCAAGGTGGCCCTCGTCACCGGCTCATCGCGGGGGATCGGCGCCGACACCGTGCGATACCTCGCCGAGGCCGGCGCCGACGTCGTCATCAACTACCGGAACAAGGCCCCGCGCGCGGAGAAGCTCGCGGCGCAGCTGCGGGAGCTCGGTCGCCGGGCGCTCGTCGTCGGCGCGGACCTCACCGACCCTGCGTCCGTAGCCGAGATGTTCGACGCCGTCCGCGCCGAGTACGGACGCCTCGACGTCCTCGTCCTGAACGCCTCGGGCGGCATGGAGTCGGGGATGGCCGAGGACTACGCCCTGAAGCTAAATCGCGACGCGCAGCTCAACGTCCTCAACGCCGCGACGCCGCTGCTGTCCGACGGCGCACGCGTCGTGTTCGTCACCAGCCACCAGGCGCACTTCATCCGCACGACGCCGACGATGCCGGAATATGAGCCCGTCGCGCTGTCGAAGCGGGCCGGTGAGGACGCGCTGCGCGAGCTCATCCCCGGTCTCGCGGAGAAGGGGATCGGCTTCACGGTCGTCTCCGGCGACATGATCGAGGGGACGATCACGGCGACGCTGCTCGAGCGCGCGAACCCGGGTGCCATCGCCGAGCGCCGCGAGTCTGCCGGCCGCCTCTACAACGTGTCCGAGTTCGCCGCCGAGGTCGCCAAGGCCGTGATCGACCCCGTCCCCGCGGACAACACCCGCCTCGTCGGCGACGTGAGCGCCTTCGCCGCGGAATAGTCGTCAGACGCGAGACGCCCCGGACCCGCTGCTGCAGGTCCGGGGCGTCACGCGTCCGTGGTCAGATGCCGGCAGCGCCCGAGGTGAACGCCTTCTCGTCCTTGCCGAGGGTGATCGCGCGGATGATCTGCACGATGCCGAGCACGACGAGCGCGATGCCCAGGAGCAGCCACAGCGCGAATCCGGCGATGGCCGGCGAGAAGAGCACGATGATTCCGGCGATGATGCTGAGGATCGCGTAGATCACCGTCCACACCCGCGAGCCGTCGCTGCCGAGCAACGAGAGCGCGACGACGCCGTCGACGATCCAGCTCACGCCGATGAAGATCACGACGACCAGGGCGAGGGTGGCGGCGGCGACGTTCAGGTTGAAGAACGCGATGACGCCCGCGACGATGTAAAGCAGGCCGAGGACGATGTGCCCGACGCGGGACCAGCCGCCCTTGGCGCGGGAGAAGATCCCGAGGCCGATGTACACGACTCCCGCGACGATCAGGTAGGACGCGAAGATCGCCGTCACGATGACGGCCGACTTCACCGGCCAGACCAGCAGTGCGATGCCCGCGAGCAGCGCGAGAACGCCGGAGACCGCGAGAGCGACCCGGATGGATTTGAAGAACGACTTCGTTTCAGCGAGTGCTTCAGACATGGCGGGGAACCCCTTCTGAGAGAATCCTGTGAGGATGCCCCCAGGGTAGCGCCGGATCTCCGACAGTGGGGGAGGAGGGCCTCCGCGCGTCGCGGATGGTCATTCCCCGTCTTCCGGCGTCATGGCAGGATCATGACGTGACACCGGTGGATGAGGTTCGCCTGCGGGAGCTGGTCGTGATGCGGAAGGTCCGCGACCGGATCGATCGCGAGTACGCGAAGCCCTTGGACGTCGAGGCTCTGGCGCGGGGCGTGCACCTGTCGGCCGGCCATCTCAGCCGGCGGTTTCGCGAGACGTACGGCGAATCCCCGTACTCCTATCTGATGACCCGCCGCATCGAGCGTGCCATGGCGCTGCTGCGTCGCGGCGACCTCAGCGTCACCGAGGTGTGCTTCGCGGTGGGCTGCTCCTCGCTGGGAACGTTCAGCACCCGGTTCTCGGAGCTGGTCGGTGTCCCACCCAGCGTGTACCGTGAACGCGCCGCGAACGTCGAGGGCATCCCGTCGTTCCACGCCAAGCAGCTCACCCGACCGATCAGGAATCGAGAAGCGCCGCGCCCCGAGGCGCACCTAACGTGAGCATCATGAAGATCAGCATCCACTACGCCTTCCTCCCGCACACCGACGCCGACGCAGCCCTCGGCTTCTATCGCGACGCCCTCGGCTTCGAGGTGCGCAACGATGTCGGATACGACGGCCTGCGCTGGCTCACGGTCGGCCCTGTCGGCCAGCCCGAGACCTCGATCGTCCTCCACCCGCCGGCCACCGATCCCGGCATCACCGACGCGGAGCGGCAGACCATCCTGGAGCTCATCGCGAAGGGCAGCTACGGCGCTCTCACCCTCGCGAGCGACGACCTGGACGCCCTGTTCGAGCGGCTGGTCGCCGTCGGCGCCGATGTCGTCCAGGAGCCGATGGACCAGCCCTACGGCGTCCGCGACTGCGCCTTCCGCGATCCCGCCGGCAACCTGCTCCGTATCAACCAGGCCGCTTGACGGCCCCACCACCACGAAGGACGCCGCATGACCGCTGCTGAGCACCCCGCGGACACCCACGACCTCATCCGTGTGCAGGGCGCGCGCGAGAACAACCTCAAGGACGTGAGCGTCGACATCCCGAAGCGACGCCTCACGGTGTTCACCGGTGTCTCGGGGTCGGGGAAGAGCTCCCTCGTCTTCGACACGATCGCTGCCGAATCGCGCCGGATGATCGACGAGACGTACAGCGCGTTCGTGCAGGGCTTCATGCCATCGGTGCCGCGTCCCGACGTCGACGTGCTGGAAGGGCTCACCACGGCGATCATCGTGGACCAGGAGCGTCTCGGCGCGAACCCGCGGTCGACCGTCGGCACCGTGACGGATGCCAATGCCATGCTCCGCATCCTGTTCAGCAAGCTGGGCCAGCCCTACATCGGCGGCCCGACGGCGTTCTCGTTCAACATCCCGACGCAGAAGGCCAGCGGTGTCATGACCGGGCCGGGTGGCGAGAAGAAGATCGTGAAGGACGCGATCTACCTCGGCGGCATGTGCCCGCGATGTGAGGGCAGGGGAGTGGTGTCGGACCTCGACCTGTCCCAGATCGTCGATGAGTCGAAGTCCCTCGACGAGGGCGCGATCATGGTGCCCGGGTACACCGCCGACGGCTGGATGGTGAAGGGCTTCTCGCAGTCCGGGTTCTATCCGGGGGACAAGCCCATCTCGTCGTTCACCGACAAGCAGCGTCACCTCTTCCTCTACGGAGAGGTCACGAAGGTCAAGATCTCCGGCATCAACATGACCTACGAGGGCCTGATCCCGAAGATCACGAAGTCCATGCTCTCGAAAGACCTCGAAGCGCTCCAGCCGCACATCCGTGCCTTCGTCGAGCGCGTGGCCACCTTCGCGGTATGCCCGGAGTGCGACGGTACGCGTCTCACCGAGGGCGCGCGATCCTCGAAGATCGACGGCGTGAGCATCGCCGACGCCTGCCGCATGCAGGTCACGGATCTCGCCACGTGGGTCCGCGGCCTGGATCTCCCCGGAGCCGGGCCGCTGCTCCAGGCGCTGAGTGCCAACCTCGACGCCTTCGTGACCCTCGGCCTGGGGTACCTGAGCCTGGACCGGCCCTCGGGCACGCTGTCCGGGGGAGAGGCGCAGCGGATCAAGATGCTGCGGCACCTGGGGTCCTCGCTGACCGACGTTACGTATGTCTTCGACGAGCCGACGATCGGGCTGCACCCGCACGACATCCAGCGGATGAACGGCCTGCTGCTCCGCCTTCGCGACAAGGGGAACACGGTGCTCGTCGTCGAGCACAAGCCGGAGACCATCGCGATCGGCGATCACGTCGTGGACCTGGGGCCGGGTGCGGGAAGCGCCGGGGGAGAGATCTGCTATCAGGGGAGCGTCGAGGGCCTCACAGCCAGTGGAACACTGACGGGGCAGCACCTCGACGACCGTGCACAGCTCAAGGACGCCGTGCGTGACCGCACCGGCGCGATCGAGGTGCGCGGCGCATCCACCAACAACCTCCAGAACGTGGACGTCGACATCCCGACCGGCGTCCTGACCGTCGTCACCGGCGTCGCCGGCTCCGGTAAGAGCTCGCTCATCCACGGTTCGGTGACCGGACGCGAGGGCGTGGTGGCGATCGACCAGTCCGCCATCAAGGGCTCGCGTCGCAGCAACCCAGCGACGTACACGGGGCTGCTCGAACCCATCCGCAAAGCCTTCGCGAAGGCGAACGGCGTGAAGCCCGCGCTGTTCAGCGCGAACTCCGAGGGCGCATGTCCTACGTGCAAGGGCGCCGGTGTCATCATCACCGAGCTCGGGTTCATGGACACGATCGAGACCCCCTGTGAGGACTGCGGCGGTAAGCGCTTCCAGGCGGCGGTGCTGGAGTACAAGCTCGGCGGGAAGGACATCACCGAGGTGCTCGACCTTCCGGTGTCTGAAGCCCGTGTGTTCTTCAGTGAGGGTGAGGCGAAGCTCCCGGCTGCGGCCGCCATCCTCGGACGCCTGGAAGACGTGGGGCTCGGGTACCTGTCGCTCGGACAGCCGTTGTCGACACTGTCGGGCGGTGAGCGCCAGCGCATCAAGCTCGCGATTCAGATGGGTGAGAAGGGCGACGTCTACGTGCTGGACGAGCCGACGACAGGCCTGCATCTCGCCGACGTCGACACGATCCTCGGTCTGTTGGATCGACTTGTCGACGCGGGCAAGACGGTGGTCGTGATCGAGCATCATCAGGCCGTCATGGCACACGCCGACTGGATCATCGACGTCGGACCGGGAGCCGGCCACGACGGCGGTCGCATCGTGTTCGAGGGAACGCCTGCCGAGCTCGTCGCAGACGGGTCGACGTTGACGGGCGAACATCTCGCGGCGTACGTCAACGCATGATCGAGGGCCGCGGTGACGGCTTTCCCACCTTTTCTCGTCCCGCCAGATCCCGCATACGGATTATCCGATAATGCACATTATGTCAGGTTGAAGAAAGAACGCCACCCCGACCACCACCCCGTCATCCCTCGATCGCCCACCCCATGATCGCCTGCTGCACGCTCTTCAGGTGACGTTTGAACTCGTAGCCCACGAACGCGGGATGGTTGGCGGCAGCGACCGAAACCTCACGCCCGCGGACGAACGGCGGACACGGCGCGAAACGGACACCGTCAGGGGCGCTGTCGAGGAGATCCGCCGTGATCCGATAGGGCGCCATGGCCGCGGTGTGCTCCCCCGGCCCATCCGTGATGATCACGTCGGCCTCCTGCACGGCATCGCTGAGATCCTCCTTCCACGGCAGCGCGGGTGTGCGGACCTCCTCCGGGCAGGCCTGCACGACATCGATTCCGAAAGCCCGATGGGCTTCCTCCCAGGCTCGAGCGATGTTGCCGTCTAGTCCCACCACGGGGACTCGGAGTGAGCGGACATCCGTCTCGCGCGAGAGCGCGAAGAGATCGGATAGCACCTCGCACGGGTGGTTCGCGTTGGTCATCGCGTTGACCACCGGGAGAATCCCAGGGGCAGCGAGCTCACGAAGCACGTGGAGATCGGCATGCCGGACGACGAGGAGTTCGACCCACGCCGACAGGTATCCGACGATGTCGACCGCGTCCTCGACGGTGTCGAGCGCCTCCGGAGGGAAGACGATCGGCTGCAAACCCATCTCCGCAGCGCCGCGTTCGAACGAGACACGCGTCCGCAGGCTCGAGGAAGGGAAGAACAGCGCGGCCGCGCCGTCCCTCCTCGCCAGGGTTCCCGCTTCGATCCGCGCGGCGCGCGCGAAGATCTCCCTCATATCGTCCCCGGTGAGTTCGGTCAATGAGAGAAGGTGGCGCACTCCCCTATTGTCGCGGACGGCTCCAGCCTCATGACGTCGTGAAGATAACCTGTGCTCGCGCCACGATGTCGTCCACTCGCGATTGGAGGAACGGGCCGGGACACTCCGTTCCCGACCACGTCTCCTGGTGGGTGATGACGTGCTCTCGGTCGATCCGGAAGCGCACCGGGACGCCGTCCAGGGTCCGGCCGTCGAAGCCTGCGAGCCACGCGATCATCTGCGCGATCTCCTCGACCTGCGCGGTGGTAACCGTGTACTCCGGGGCTCCGGTGAAATCCAGCGTCTCCACCGCCACGGACCGCCAGTTCCAGTCCGCGCCGGTGGACGACGGCTTCGCTCCCGGGCGGATGGTCTCGATGACCGAGCCGTCGTGTCGCACATAGAAGGTGGGAGCCGATGATCTCCGGTTGCAGCGGGAGAACAAATCCAACTGGTCGGAAGTCGTGCCGGTGTGGTGGATGATGAAGCGGTCGATGACAGGGCTCACGGTTCGGTGATCGCTCCCCGCGATGCTGCGGTCAGCGCGCACCGTCGGATGGGCACAGTCCTCGAAACCGAGCGGTACCTCGAGACCCGTGACCGCGCGGTCGTAGACCGGCTCGTACTCTGGCAGCCCTCGGGGGTTGTCCGGGCTGCGTCCGGTGTCGTCTGCCTCTCCCCCGGAGTTCGCGGAGAGCCAGATGCCGACGCCGGTCACCACGACGCCGGTTCCGGCAGCGATGAGGAATCCCCGCCGCGTGTGCGTCGGGACGTGCTCATCGGCGTCCCATGCTCCCGGGTCCTCCGGATGCTGACCCTCCCCGCGTGTGCTCACGCGGCCTGGTCGTCGTCTCGGGGTGCTCGGGACTCTCGCGGCCGGCGTCGCCCTGGCCAGACGAAATGCGCGACCGAGAAGGCGAGGACCGTCCACGAGACGATGAACGCCCACCACGGGAGCGCCGCTCCCCCGCTTCCGCCCGCCAGCACGACCGACACGATGCAGGCGCCGAGTCCGACGACGACCCCGAGGACGGTGATCTCGCCATGGGCGAGCCACCGCGCGCGCAGCGCCGAGACGAGGCGAAGGGGCAGGCCGACCACCAGGGCGGTGATCATCGACACGACGGACAGCACGACGGCCATGATGCTCGCCCCGATGAAGGACGTCACCCCGTCGTACTCGTCCGCAGCACCGAGTGCGAGGAAGAAAGCCACGATGAACAGGAAAAAGCCACCGATGAAGAACTGGCCGAGGATGAGCGAGGCGGTCGATTCATCCGCTCCTCGAAAGCCCCCGCGTTTCCGCAGGTCTGCAGGGACACGGCGAGGGGAGGTCATATCGTGATCCTACGAGGTGCACGCCTTCGCTGGGAGCGCACTCGCGCTACTCTCATCCTCAGGGACAGGCACATTTGGGCCGCGGCTCGATCGATGGGGCCTGATCCTCCGCCTGCAGTCTGGGGAGAGGTGGGGCGAGCGGATGGGCGCTAGCGATGAGAAGGGCGAAGGGCTGCTGACGCCCATCGTGGTGGGCGTGGCGCTGGCGATGTTCAGCGCAGCGGTGGCGGTGGCCTCGACATTCCTGATCGCCGATCCTCGAATCGGTGTTCTGGCGGCAGTGACGCTGTCTTTCGGATGCGTCGGAGTGGCGGCAGGCCTCCTGCTCACGAGGCGAAGGACCTGGGGCGACCCCTCGTGGCCTCCAGGCACGGAGCCGAAGCCCTGGACGGCCCGCCGCACCCGTCGGATCTTCTTGCTCTACGGGGTCTTCCTTCTCCTCATCTCCGTGGGCGGGGTCGTCACACTGGCGGGGACGGATCAGAACGAGGCCGACGACCCGCTGCCCGGATGGGTGCTGTCCGCCGTGCTCGGTGTGGTGGGCCTGACGTCGATCATCAAAGGAGTGCGGCGGCAGCCTCAACCGGTGCACGCGTCCGATCGCCCGGAGAGCGAGCCGAACGTCGACGTGCAGGAGTGGATGCCTTTGGGACCCTCTCGTTCGCGGACTCTCTTCCCCTGGTGGGCTCTTCACGTCTTCTCCGGACAGCCGCTTCTCCTTGCGATGATGATCGGGGCGTTCCTCATCCCGGTGGCTGCGGGACCGCTCGGCGCATGGACGTGGCCGCTCGCGGCTGCGCTGCTGGCGGCCGTGGCGATCACCATCAGCGCCGTCGTGCGGCGACGTTCGCGACCGCCGCGTATCTCACGCGACGCAACCCGTCTGCTCGTCGGCACGAAGGAGATCCCGACCGCGACCCTCACGACGGCCATGGTCATCGCGCACCCCTGGGAGCCGGACGCCACAGCCCGGAGTATCGCGGTCGTCCTCACGGCATCGGATCGCTCGCGAGCAGTGGTGGGCTTGCGAGAACGAGGGCTCCTCGTGTTGACCGATGAACAGACGGAACTCCTCGTCGCGGCGATCGAGCGAGCCCACATCGATCTCCCCCGCGACAAAGACGATCCGCGCGGAAGGTTCTCACGGATGCTGTACCCCAACCATCTGACGAAATCGGATGCCCTTCACCTCGTGCAGGAGCCCCCGGGTGACGGCGAGCCGCTGCCGGTGGGGTCCTCAGTCACGTGATCCAGAGCGCCGGCTCGGAGCCCGCTCTCACTTCTCGAAGAGAGACCTGACGGTCAGGATGTTTCGACCGTGGACGGAGGACGGGCGTTCCCGTCCGGATTCGACGAAACCGAGCTTCTCGAGCACCCGCCGGGACGGGAGGTTCCACTCCCAGACGCCGGCCCAGACGCGGTCGATTCCCACGCCGGCTGCCCATGCCAGGACGCTCTGGGCAGCTTCGGTGGCGTATCCCCGGTTGTGCTCGGCACGGAGCAGCTCGAAAGCGAGCTCCGGTTCCTCGCCCACCCCCTCGCCGCCGTAGACGAGACCGCAGTACCCGATCGGTTCCCCGGTGTCGATCCGTTCCACGGTGAGAAGCGACGAGGCCTCAGCGCCCTGGATATGCGCTCGGATGTCGTCCGTGTCGGGGCGGCCGGCCGCGTCGAGCCGACGGTGAGCGGGCACTCGGTCGTCACGTTCGCTCCACAGGTGCCGGAACACGGTCGCGTCCTCGATCGCCTGCCTGCGCAGGCGGAGGCGCGACGTCTCCATCTCCGGGATTCGGGGCAGGTGACTCATCCTCGCAGTCTGGCACTCATCCGCCCCGCGCTGTGATCTGCAGCGCCTAATGGGAGGACCAGACGCCGAGCTCGTTGCCGCTCGGGTCGGCGAAGTGAAGGCGCCGGCCACCGGGGAACGCATACGGCTCCTGCAGGATCCGGCCGCCTGCGTCCTGGATCGCCGCCTTCGTCGCATCGAGGTCATCGGAGTAGAGCAGCACGAGCGGACCGCCGACGGGTCGCGGTGCGTCCGCGAGCAGGAGGCCGCCGACCTCGCTCCCGTCTCCGCGGGGCGAGAGGATGCCTGCATAGCCAGGGCCGTAGTCCTGGAAGCTCCACCCGAAGGCGGTGGTGAAGAAGCGTTTCGCCACGTCGAGATCCGTGACGACGAGCTCGACATAGTCGAGGGCGTGGTGCTGCGAGGAGGCTGTCATGCGGGCACTCTAGCCACGGCGTCGGACATCGCCACGCAGCCGCCCAGGGTCGCCCAGTCCTGCAAATCGCTGAGCCTATGGTTCGCTGGAGGTCATGACGAGTCTGCAAGTCGTGCTGGTTCATGGGCTGTACCACCAGGCGGCACACATGCGACCGCTGGTGGAGGCGCTCGAACGCCGAGGCGCGGCGGTGCGAGTGTCGAACCTGCACCGCGGATCACTCGTCGACGACACGGACGCAGTCCAGAAAGCGGTCGACGCCTGCGAGGGTAAGCCGGTCGTGGTCGGCCACAGCTATGGCGGCGCAGTGGCGACAGGCGTGAAGGGGGCAGGCGCGTATGTCTTCATGGCGGCGTTCGTTCCGGACGTCGGCGAGAGCTGTGCGTCGCTCGGCGGCCCGGATGCTCCGGTGAATGCCTTCGTGCGACCCTTCGGCGAGGGCTTCACGCATATTCCCGACCACGTGGCTGCGGACCTCTTCTATGCCGACTGCACTCCCGCCGCCTCTCGGGAAGCGAGGCGGCTGCTCGTTCCGCAGGCCGCCGGTCACGGACGGGGTGAAGTCACGGTTGCCGGCTGGCGGGACACCCGAAGCCTTTACCTGATGTGCGCTCACGACCGGGCCATGAGCCCGCGGCTACAGCAGAGCATGGCCGACCGGTGCAGCGACTCGCGAACGCTGTCTGCGAGCCATTCACCGTACATCTCCATGCCGCAGACCGTGGCCGAGGAGATCGTCCG
This sequence comes from Microbacterium sp. GbtcB4, assembly GCF_019091465.1. Classification (NCBI taxonomy): domain Bacteria; kingdom Bacillati; phylum Actinomycetota; class Actinomycetes; order Micrococcales; family Microbacteriaceae; genus Microbacterium; species Microbacterium sp. GbtcB4. The sequence goes on along the minus strand of NZ_JAGXJJ010000009.1, from coordinate 181,697 downwards.
GTTCGCCGCGTCCGCGTGAGGGCGGCGGTGCGGCGCATCGCTCGCTCCCACCGGTGTGCGTGCCTGCGCTCGACGCAGGAGTAGCGTGGAAGGGTGCCTCAGGTCTCCCACTCCCCCGTCTCCACGCCGGGGTGGCGGGCCTGGGCGATCTGGTCCGTCGGCGTCGCGGCCTACGTGCTCGCCATCACCAACCGCACGTCTCTGGGCGCGGTGGGCGTCGAGGCCGCCGACCGCTTCCAGGCGGACGCTTCCACGCTCGCGCTGTTCGCGGTCGTGCAGCTCGCCGTCTACGGGGGGATGCAGATCCCGGTGGGCGTCCTCCTCGATCGCTACGGATCCCGTCCGATCATCACGGCGGGGATGTTGCTCATGGCGGCCGGACAGCTCACCATGGCCCTCTCCCCCAGCATCGGCATCGCGATCGTCGCGCGTATCCTCCTCGGAGCCGGCGACGCCGCCGTCTTCCCTGCCGTGCTGCGACTGGTGGCCACGTGGTTCCCCGCGCAACGCGGGCCCGTCATGGTCCAGTTCACCGGAATCATCGGGCAGGCCGGGCAGCTGATCGCGCTGGTGCCGGTCGCCGCCCTGCTGCACGCCACCACCTGGTCGATCACGTTCGGCAGCATCGCCGGTCTCGGCCTGCTCTTCACGATCCTCGTGTGGCTCATCGTGCGCAACAACCCCGCGGAGAGCGGCCCCGACGTGTCGGTGAACACGGACACCGGCGTCGTGCGTGTCGTGACGTCGGCGATCGACACGGGCGTCGGCATCCGGGCGGCGTGGGCACATCCCGGCACGCGGCTCGCGTTCTGGTCGCACTTCACCACTCCGTTCGCCGGCACGGTGTTCGTGCTGCTGTGGGGCATGCCGTTCCTCACGGCAGGCGAGGGCCTGACCACCGCCCACGCGGCGGGGATCATCTCGATCTACGTGATCGCGGGCATGATCCTCGGTCCGATCATCGGCGATCTCTCCCGCCGCCTCCCGAATCACCGCTCGCTCGCCCTCGTCCTCCCCGCGGTCGGCGTGCAGATGGCCGCGTGGATCGCGGTCATCGCCCTCCCCCGCCCCGCCCCGGACTGGCTCCTCTGGATCCTGGCGATCGCTCTCGCGACCGGGGGCCCGGCGTCGATGATCGCCTTCGACCACGCTCGCACGCACAGCCCCGCGCACCGCCTCAGCACGGCGACCGGAGTCACGAACGCGGGGGGCTTCATCGCAGCCCTGATCGCGGTCTTCGTGATCGGCCTCCTCCTCGACGTCCAGGGCGCCGGCACCCCGGACACCTACACGCTCGACGCCTTCCGTATCGCGTTCCTCACCCCGATCCCCCTCTGGATCCTCGGGGTCGTCTTCATCCTCATCGAACGCAAACGGACGCGCATCCGCATGGGGCTGGACCCCGAGCGGCGTCGCTGAGCGCCCATAGGATGAGGCATGGCCTCCGCTCCCCCGTCGACCGCCGCCCTCCCGAGCGACCGGGACGGTCGCACGAGAGCACCGTTACCTGCGGGGCTGCTCGCCGGACTGCTCCTCGGCGCACTCTGGGTCGTCTCCGGTGCCATTGCCCGACTGACCGGTTCCGACATCGTGCTGACGCGGTTGCTGAGCTTCGCCGGTATCGGACCGCTGCAGAGTCATGCCTGGCTGCTCCCGGGCGCGTGGGGCGTCCTGGTGCTGACGGTGACGGCCGCCGTGCTGTGCAGCGTCGTCTGGATCGTGGCACGCGGAGCGCGGGGCGTCGGCCGGGCTCCCGCGTTCCTCGTGCTCTGGTTCGGTGCCGTCCTCGCCGGAACGGTCGTCGGGCTGTGCGACGACGTCACCCGGGTCCTGTCCTTCCTCCCTCTCTCGGGCCTGCACGGTCTCACGGCTGCGGTCGTCGAGTCCGCGCCGGACACCGCCTACTGGGGACTCGCCTGGGGCTGGATCCCCGCCTGGGCGTTCTCGCGCAGAGCTGGTGAGGAATCTGCGCGGCGGTGGTCCCCGGGCCTTCTCGGCGTCACCGTCGCGAGCGTGGTCGCTCTCGTCGCGGTCGGGGGCCTGGCCGATGCGGCGTGGCAGCGCCAGATCGTCGAGGAGAACGCCGCGCTGCAGGGCGCCACCGACGAGACGGGAGCCTTCGTCGATCCGGCGGCAGTGGGCGACCCTGTGCCGGAGCGCGCACCGGGGGCCTCGACACCCCAGCTTCCTGCGGCCGCCTGCAGCCTAGACCGTGCCACACTGCTGCTCGGAACCGCCGACGGGGCCACGGGGCACCGCGCACAGAGCATCCGTCTGATGAACGTCGGTGAGGAGTCCTGCGTGGTCGAGGGGTATCCCGACATCGCGTTCGCGGATCAGAACGGACATGCGCTCGACGTCGAGGTGCGCCCCGGTTCCTCATTCCTCGCGAGCGACCCCGGTATCGCGCCCGTCACGGTACCGCCCGGCGGCGAGGCCACTGCGGTGATCGGCTGGGATGCCAACGCGACGGACGGCGCTCTCGTCGCCCGCGCCCTGCATGCCGCCGTGCTCCCCGGACTCGACCGCGGCTCGTGGCCGGTCGAGCTCGACATCGTCTCGGGCTCCGAGGTCGAGATCACAGCCTGGCACCTCGGCGCCGCACCGGCCGCGCCGTGAGGGTACGCAGCGTCGTCAGCGCAGCAGGTGCTGGAACGTCTCCACGATCAATTCGACGCTGACGCGCTCCGGCACCTCCGCGTCGCCCGCCTCGAATTCCGCGAGCTCCACGCCGCGGACGTCGGCGGCCGGGATAGCGGCGAACAGCGCGGCCACCTGGTGCGGCAGCAGACCGTCGCCGACCCGATAGGCCGCGGGGATGTATCCGGGCTCCAGGACGTCCCAGTCGACATGGATCCACACCGGCCGCCCCGCGATGAGGGCGCTCAGCCGTTCGGGCGTGCTCTCCGCGGGGCTGAGGACGGTCACTCCCGCGCCGGCGAGGAGCTCCCCCTCGGCGGGGTCGATGTCGCGGCCGCCGACGACGATGACCTGCCGCGGATCGATGCCCGCCCCGTGGCCGCTGTCCCACAGGCCGCAGGCGGCGGCGAGGACCATGCCGCCGAGGTAGCCGGAGTCGGTGGTGTCCGGCGTGTTGAAGTCCCCGTGCGCATCGATCCACAGCACCACCGCGTCGGGGTGGTGCTCGGCAGCGCTCGGCAGCGTTCCGAGGCTCGCCGCACACGTGTTCGTCACGAGGAGCGGCGTCGCCTGCCCCGCGATCGCCTCCTGCACCGCGGCCCGGAGGCCCGCGAGCGTATCTGCCGCCTCGGGCAGCGCGACCGACCAATCATCGAGCCGAGCGGGCTCCGGAGTGCCGACCACGACGGGCTCCTGCCGGAGAAGCGAGGACAGGGCGTCGGCGACGCGGCGCGCCCCGACGAGGGCTCCGTCCGTGCGGTCGGCGACGCGACCCTGGTTGAGGATGAGCGCGAAGGGCCTGGTCATCCGCTCAGTCTCCCACCCGGCGCAGACCGCGGCCAAACCGCCGGACGCGGCCTGCACTAACGCCGGCGCGGAGTCCATCCCGACGGCAGCCCTCCGTCGACGAAGGCGCGGTCCCGGTCCGCCGCCGCCGACCAGCCCTGCGCCTCCTCCTCGGTGTCGAAGGCGCCCCGGGCCACGCGGAAGCCGACGTCCTCGTGGTGCATGCGCGGCGCTCCCCCACGGCGGACCGAGGCGCGCACGCTCCAGGCGTCGTCGGCGAACCCGCCGCCGCGGAAGACCCGGTAGTCGTCGTACCGCGCGGGGTCGAGGAGGTCCCAGCACCATTCCCACACGTTCCCGAGCGTGTCGAACAGCCCGTGCAGGTTCGGGAGCTTCCCACCCACGTCCTGCGGCGTACCGACTCCGTCGGCAGCAGTCCACGCGGCCTCGATCAGCGGGGCGTAGTGCGACCCGGAGGAACCGGCGCGGCAGGCGTACTCCCACTCGGCCTCGGTCGGCAGGCGGTAGCCGTCCGCCGTGGTATCCCAGGCCACATCCTCACCCTCGAAGTGGTAGACGGGATCGAGCCCCTCCCACTCCGACGCGGCGTTGCAGAAGTGGACGGCCCGCAGCCAGCTCACGTCGGCGACCGGACGACGCGGATGCCGTGCTGGGGTGCCCAGGACCTCGGTGACCTGTTCTTCGGTCACCGGGAAGACACCGAGGGCGAAGGGCTCGAGTTCCACGGTGCGACGCGTGCGGCGCCGGGCGTCGTGCAGCGTCACCGTGCCGGCGGGAAGACGGACGAGTTCGATATCACTCATGCGCGGGGCACGACGACGCTCACGCCGGAGTCCGCTCGACCCAGGTGGGGTACTTCGCTGCGCGGCCGTCTCCGGACGAGGTCCTCGTCACGCGTCGACGCACCCAGGGCCCGACGAACTGCCGGTAGTAGGCCAGACCCGCGGGGCCGGCGGTCCAGCGATCGAGCGGTGCCCACCAGGCTGCCGGCGGCTCGAAGCCGAGTCCATGCAGCACGCGGGCCGCGACACGATGGTGTCCGGCCGCGTTCATATGAAGCCGGTCCTCCGACCAGTACGCGGGCTTCGAGAGCTCCGTGTCCGGCCAGTTGAGGGCGCGGATCACGTCGGGGCGGTCCTCGATCCGCCCCAGGACCGCCTCGGAGAGCAGGTCGCCCCGGCGCTGCACGAGGGAGCCCATCGGAAGCTGCCCGCTCGGGTTGGCGCCGGAGAGCAGGATCATCGTCACGCCCTCCTCGTCGCACCGTCGCAGCACCCGGCTGAACGCATCGGCGATGTGCTCCACATCGGTCCGCGGCCGCAGCATGTCGTTGCCGCCACCGTTGAACGACAGGTGCGTGGGACGCAGGGCCAGCGCGGGTTCGAGCTGCTCCTCGACGATCGGCCAGGCCAGCTTCCCTCGGATCGCCAGGTTCGCGTACTGGATGGGGTGCCCCGCGGCATCCGCCCATCCCTGCGCGGCGATGTCGGCCCAGCCGCGCTCACGCCCATCGGGGAGCACATCGCCCACGCCTTCGGTGAAGGAGTCGCCTATCGCGACGAAACGTACATCAGCCACGCGCCCAGCCTATTCCCGGTCCCGGATGTCACCGGTCGTCCAGCGCCGCTCCTCTCCGGTCGACGAGTCCCCAGGCCGCCCCCGCAGCCACGAGGAAGCAGGCCGCGAACACGACGAACAGCAGAGGAGCGCCGCCGGCGACGAGGAGGACGGGAACGGCGAGGGGCGCCACGATGGAGGCGATGCGTCCGACCCCGGCGGCCCAGCCCGCCCCGGTGCCGCGCAGCGAGGTCGGGTAGATCTCGGGCGTCACCGCGTACAGCGCGCCCCACGCGCCGAGGGTGAAGAACGACAGGGCCATGCCTGCGCCGATGATCATCGGCACGGTCGTGGCGGTGCCGAAGATGACGGCCGACGCGGTCGCCCCGAGCAGGAAGACCGACAGCGTGATGCGGCGTCCCCACACCTCGATGAGCCAGGCCGCCACGGCGTAGCCAGGGAGCTGTGCGAGCGTGATGATGAGGGTGAAGCCGAACGAACGCACGAGGTCGAATCCGGCGTCCACGAGAATGCTGGGGATCCAGATGAAGGCCCCGTAGTAGGCGAAGTTGACGGCCAGCCACACGAGCCAGAGGCACGCCGTCCGCACGCGGAACTCCGCGTTCCAGAGGGTCGCGAGCCGTGCCCGTGCCGTCTTCGCGATGGCCCGCGACGCCGGTTCCTTCCGGAGGGGCGGCGTGTACTCGATGCCCGCATCGGCCTCGAAGGCCGCCACGATGCGATCGGCTTCCGCGATGCGTCCGCGGGACGCGAGCCAGCGGGGCGACTCGGGCAGGCCCCAGCGCACGACGAGCGCGTAGACCGCGGGGATGGCGCCGAGCGCGAAGGCCCATCGCCAGCCTGCCTCGGAGGCGGGGATCACGAAGTATCCGATCACGGCCGATGCCGTCCAGCCGACGGCCCAGAACGCTTCGAGGATGACGATCAGCCGCCCGCGGATGCGCGCGGGGGCGAACTCGCTCACGTAGGTCGAGGCGACCGGAAGCTCCGCGCCGAGCCCGAGGCCGACGAAGAACCGCAGCACGAGCAGGGCCGCCACTGATCCGACCAGCGCACTCGCTCCGGTGGCCACGCCGTAGATGAGCAAGGTGAGGGCGAACACCTGCCGGCGGCCGAAGCGGTCGGCGAGAAGTCCGCCGAGGGTCGCGCCGACCGCCATGCCGACGAAGCCGAGCGAGGCGATCCAGCCGGCCTCCCCCTTGGAGATGCCCCACTGCTGTGAGAGCGCCGCGATGATGAAGGAGATGAGTCCGACGTCCATCGCGTCGAGCGCCCACCCGACGCCGGAGCCCGTGAGCAGCCGCAGGTGCCTGCGGGTGAACGGGAGGACATCGAGGCGCTCGGCGAGCGAGGTGCGGCTCGGCAGGGCGGTATCGGCCATGATTCTCATCGTAGGGGCGCCCGTCACACCGAGCCGCGAGATGACGCCCGCTCAGTCGCGGTCGGCGAGGAGCTTCCGCACCCGAGGGATCACCTCGGTGCCATACAGCTCGATGCTCCGCATCATCGACTCGTGAGACAGGGTGCCTGTCGCATACTTCAGATCGAAGCGCCCGAGCCCGAGGGTGGTGATCGTGTCGGCGATCTTCGCCGCCACACGCTCGGGCGAGCCGGCGTAGAGGGAACCCTCCGGACCGATGTCGTTCTGAAACCGCGCGCGACTGTAGGGCGGCCAGCCGCGCTCGCGACCGATGGTGTTGTGCATCGCCTCGAAGCCCGGGTAGGCCTCGTCCCATGCCTCCGCGTCGGTGGGAGCGATGTGTCCCGGCGAGTGCACGGCCACCGGGTGAGCGGTCGTCCCGAAGGACGCGACCGAGCGGTGGTACAGGTCGACGAACGGCTTGAATCGCCCGGCCGGGCCGCCGATGATGGCCAGCATGAGGCCGAGGCCGTGACGCGCGACACGCACGACGGACTCGGGGCTGCCGCCCACGCCGACCCACGTGCGCAGTCCCTTCTCGGTCTTCGGGAACACGTCCGCGTTGTCGAGAGACGGCCGCAGCGAGCCGGACCAGGTCACGGGCTCCTCCTTGAGGAGCTCGACGAACAGCTCGAGCTTCTCCTCGAAGAGCCGGTCGTAGTCGCGCAGGTCGTAGCCGAACAGCGGGAAGGACTCGATGAACGAACCGCGCCCGAGGACGACCTCGGCGCGACCTCCGGACAGGGCGTCGAGGGTCGAGAAGCGCTCGAACACGCGCACCGGGTCGTCCGAGGACAGCACGGTCACGGCGGTGCCCAGCCGGATCCGTTCGGTGCGGGCGGCGATCGCCGCGAGCACCATCTCCGGAGACGAGACCGCGAACTCGCGCCGATGGTGCTCCCCCACGCCGAAGAAGTCCACGCCGACGGTGTCGGCCAGTTCCGCCTGGGCGACGACGTTCCGAATGGTCTGCGCGCCGCTGAGCAGCTCGCCGTCCTGATCCCGGGTGATGTCGCCGAACGTGTCCAGCCCGAATTCGATGTCCATGTCGCACCTTCCTATTCAGCTGAATGGAACGCGCGGCGGGAGACGGGCATTCCCGTCACCGAGGCAGCAGCGCGCTCCGCAGCGTGTCCAACCCGACACCGCCCAGATCGAGGGCGCGCTTGTGGAAGCCCTTGAAGCTGAACGCGTCGCCCTCCGCCTGCTGGACGGCGTCGCGGACCTGCTCCCAGATCCGCTGACCGACCTTGTACGACGGCGCCTGACCCGGCCAGCCGAGGTACCGGTTGACCTCGAACTGCACGAACTGGTCCGACATGTTGACGTTACGACGGAGGAAGTCGAGCGCGTAGTCGGCATCCCAGACGCCGTCACCGTCGAGACGGGGCTTGCCGAGGTGCACGCCGATGTCGAGGACCACGCGCGCCGCCCGCATCCGCTGCCCGTCCAGCATGCCGAGGCGATCCGCCGGGTCGTCAAGGTATCCGAGCTGCTCCATCAGTCGCTCCGCATACAGCGCCCAACCCTCCGCGTGACCGGAGGTGCCGGCGAGCAGCCGTCGCCACGAGTTGAGCTCGGCGCGGTTGTAGACAGCCTGGGCGATCTGCAGGTGATGTCCCGGCACGCCCTCGTGGTACACGGTGGTGAGCTCGCGCCACGTGTCGAACTCGGTGACACCCTCGGGGACCGACCACCACATGCGACCGGGACGGGAGAAGTCGTCGGTGGGACCGGTGTAGTAGATCCCGCCCTCCTGCGTCGGCGCGATCATGCACTCCAGGGTGCGGATGGCTTCCGGGATGTCGAAGTGCGAGGCGCCGAGCTCGGCGACCGCACGATCGCTGGTCTCCTGCATCCACCGCTGGAGCGCGTCCGTGCCGACGAGCTTGCGCGCGGGGTCGGATTCCAGGTGCGCGACGGCCTCTTCGACGGAGGCGCCGGGGAGAATCTCGTTCGCGATCGCCGTCTGCTCGGCCACCATGCGGGCGAGCTCTTCGCGACCCCACTCGTAGGTCTCGTCGAGGTCGATGGTGGCGCCGAGGAATCGGCGGGAGTTGAGGGCGTACAGTTCGCGCCCCACGGCGTCCGTCTCACCGGCCTCGGGCGCGAGCTCCTCGGCCAGGAAACGCCGCAGCTCGCCGTAGGCGACCCGGGCAGCCGCGGAGTTGTCCGCCAGCGTGCGGGCGAGCGAGGCGGGAAGCTGGCCCTCCTGCGGGTCGGCGTGCGCGACGAAGGCAGCGAAGAACCCGTCGTCGGCGATGTAGCGGTCGATCTGGGTCGCGACCTCCGCGACCTGGCGGCGGGCGGGAGTGACCCCCTCGGCGATGCCCAGACGGAGCGTCTCGATGTACCCGCGCAACGCCGCGGGCACGGCGGAGAGCCGGGTGGAGACGACCTCCCAGTCCTCGACCGTCGCGGTGGGCATCAGGTCGAAGGCGGAGCGGACGTCCTGCGCGGCGGACGCGATGACGTTCAGGTCGCGCAGGTGCCACTTCGCCTCGTGCAGCTCGAGGTCGAGGCGCAGCTCCGCAGTGAGGTCGGTCTTGGTCACCTCGTCGATCGCATCGACGGGCTCCAGCGCGGAGAGCGTGTCGAGCGTGGCCCGCGTCGCCGCGGCGATCTCCTCATGACCTTCCGGGCTCAGATCGCCGAACCGGTCGTTGACCTCGGACCGGCCGATGTAGGTGCCGAGAGTCGGCGCCAGGACGGCGATCGTGTCGACCCATTCATCGGCGACCCTGTCGATGGCGGAGGGGGTGCGGGGTGCTGAAGTCATACCTTCCAGCCTAATCCCCGCCCCCGTCGGCCACCGGGATCAGTGCGCGGCTTCGTTCCAGTCCCGACCGCGGCCCACCTGCACGTCGAGCGGCACGGAGAGCTGAGCGGCGTCCCCCATCCGCGTGCGGACGATCTGCTCCACCTCATCCCACTCCCCGGCCGCGACCTCGACGACGAGTTCGTCGTGGATCTGCAGCAGCACGCGCGACTCCAGCTTGGCGGCGTGGAGGTCGTCGTGGATGTGGAACAGCGCGATCTTCATGATGTCGGCCGCGCTGCCTTGGATCGGGGCGTTGAGCGCCGCCCGCTCGGCGTTCTCCCGCAGCACGCGGTTGGGACTCGCGAGATCGGGGAACGGTCGCCGACGGCCGAAGATCGTCTCGGTGTAGCCGACCTCCTTGGCCTTCATCACCGAGGCGCGCAGGTAGTCGCGGACCGCGCCGAACCGTGCGAAGTACTCGACCATGAGCTGCTTGGCCTCGGACTGCTCGATGCGCAGCTGCTTGGACAGCCCGAACGCGGAGAGGCCGTAGACGAGGCCGTACGACATCGCCTTGACCTTGGTGCGCATCGCCGGGGTGACCTCGGACGGATCGACGCCGAACACGCGGGCGCCGACGAAGCGGTGCAGGTCTTCACCGCTGTTGAACGCCTCGATCAGCCCCTCGTCGCCCGAGAGGTGCGCCATGATCCGCATCTCGATCTGCGAGTAGTCGGCGGTGAGCAGGGTCTCGTACCCCTCGCCGACCTCGAAGGCGCTGCGGATGCGCCGCGACTCCTCGGTGCGGACCGGGATGTTCTGCAGGTTCGGATCGGTGCTGGACAGGCGTCCGGTCTGGCTGCCGGTCTGCACGTACGTCGTGTGGACCCGGCGGTCCTCCCGGATCGCGGTGTCGAGGGACTCGATGATCTGCCGCAGCTTCGTCGCCTCGCGGTGCTGCAGCAGCAGGCTCAGGAACGGGTGCGGGTGCGACTCCTGCAGGTCGGCGAGCACCGCGGCATCGGTCGAGTACCCGGTCTTCGTCTTGCGCGTCTTCGGAAGCTGCAGGTCTTCGAACAGCACCTCCTGCAGCTGCTTCGGCGACCCGAGGTTGAACTCGCGACCGACGACCGAGAACGCCTCCTGGGCCAGGGCGTCCGCCCGCGTCGCGAGCTCCGCCGAGAACGTCGACAGCACCTCGTGCGACACGGCGACGCCCGCGAGCTCCATGTCGGCGAGCGTGCGGAGCGTCGGCAGCTCGATGTCGCGGAGCACCGCATCCACCGGCTCCGGCAGATCGTTCCGCAGCGCCTCGGCCACCCGGAGGATGAACCATGCCTCCTGCGAGGGGGTGGCGCCCTCGGTCTCCGGCACGAGCTGCGACGGATCGGCCTCGGGGAGCTTCTCCCCCAGGTAGCGCTGCACGAGGTCGGACAGCGTCTTGTCCGGGAAGCTGGGGCGCAGCAGCCAGCCCGCGAGGCTCGTGTCGTACGCGAGCCCGCCCAGACGGATGCCCTGACGGAGCAGCGCCTTCACCTGCGGCTTGGCGTCGTGCAGCACCTTCGGCGCGTCGGACTCCAGCCACGCACGCAGCGCCTGGGCCCCCTCCTCCGACCAGTCGAGCTCGCGCAGCTCGCTCCCGGTGGCGACACCGACGCGCACAGGTGCGCCCGACTGCACCACGACCCGGAGAGCGATGTCCCCTTCCTGAGCCGCGGCCCACGTGGCCAGATCAGCGGCGGACACCTGTGCCGGCGTGGGCATCTCGACGACGGAGGCCGGATCGTCGGCGACCTCGCCCGCACCGACGGCCTCGAAGACCCGCGGCAGCAGCGTGCGGAACTCCAGCCGGGCGAAGATGTCGCGGACGGCCTCGGCATCGATCGGGGCGACGGCGAGGTCGGCCGGTGCGACCGGCAGCTCCACGTCGGTCAGCAGGCGGTTGAGCTTGCGGTTGCGGCGGACGTCTTCGATGTGGTCGCGGAGGTTGCCGCCGACCACGCCCTTGATCTCACCGGCACGCTCGAGCAGCTCGTCGAGGGAGCCGAACTGCGTGAGCCACTTGACGGCCGTCTTCTCCCCCACCTTCGGCACGCCGGGGAGGTTGTCGCTGGTCTCACCCACAAGGGCGGCGATGTCGGGGTACTGCTCGGGACGGACGCCGTAGCGCTCCTGCACGGTCGCCGGGTCGTAGCGCTTGAGCTGCGAGACACCCTGGACGGACGGGTACAGCAGCGTGACGTCGTCGGTGACGAGCTGGATGGTGTCGCGGTCTCCCGAGACCACGAGCACGTCGTAGCCCTGGGCCGCCCCCTGCGTGGAGAGGGTGGCCAGGATGTCGTCGGCCTCGATGCCCTCCTGCGTCAGCACCGGGATCGACATCGCCGCGAGGCAGTCCTGCAGCAGCGGGATCTGGCCCTTGAACTCCTGCGGCGTCTCGGACCGGGTGGCCTTGTACTCCGGGTACTCATCGGTGCGGAACGAGTGGCGGGAGGTGTCGAACGCGATCGCGAGATGCGTGGGCTGCTCGGCCTTGATGAGGTTGACCAGCATGGACAGGAAGCCGTAGATGGCGTTCGTGTGCTGATTGTCCTTGGTGGTGAAGTTGTCGACCGGGAGGGCGAAGAAGGCCCGGTAGGCGAGCGAGTGGCCGTCGACGACCATGAGGGTAGGCTTTGCGGAGTCCGTCACCCTGTCAGCCTAACGAGGAGCACGGACACCCGCAGAGGAGGATGCATGAGCGAGGTCGCCACCAGCGAAGGACTCGAGTGGGCGGCCGCCCGCGGCATGGGGGCGCTGGCCGAGAAGATGGGCATGGAGTTCGTCGAGTTCGGCGTCGATCGGTGCGTGGCGACGATGCCGGTGGAGGGCAACACCCAGCCCGTCGGTCTCATGCACGGCGGCGCCTACGTGGTCCTCGGCGAATCGCTCGGCTCGATGGCGGCGAATCTGCACGCAGGAGCGGGCCGCCTCGCCGTCGGCGTCGACATCAACGCCACGCACACCCGGTCGGCCACCTCGGGCGTCGTCACCGGGGTCTGCACACCCGTGCACCTGGGGCGCAGCATCACGGTGCACGAGATCGTCGTCACCGACGATCAGGGTCGGCGCTGCTCGACGATCCGCATCACCAACATGATCAAGGACGCTCCCGCCGCGGACTGAGCGGTTCCTCCAGCAGCAGCTGGAACAGGATGTGGTCCTGCCACTCCCCCGCGATCCGCAGGTACTTCGGCGCGATGCCGATGCGCTCGAAGCCGGTGGCGGCGAGGACCCGCTGCGAGGCGACGTTGTGCAGCAGCGTCGACGCCTGGAGGCGATGCAGCCGCAGCTCGTCCCGCGCGTGCTCCGCCACGAGGGCGACCGCGCGCCCCGCGAGCCCTCGGCGCAGTCGGGTGGAATCGATCCAGTACCCGAGATCGGCGCTCCAGAACGCACCGCGCACGATGGTGTTCAGGTTGACCCGGCCGCGGATCTCGCCGTCGTCCGAGAGGATAACGAACCGGGAACTCCGGCCGAGGGCGGCCTCGGCGACGCACTGCTGCGCGTTCTGCTCCTGCCATTCCTCGGTGAAGAACGCCTCGGAACGCGCCGGCTCCCACGGGGCGAGGTGCTCTCTGTTCGCGAGATACGCGCGCGCGAGCGCCGCACCGTCGCCGGCGCGGACCGGCCGCAGAACGTGCTCTGCGTCCAGCCGGAGCACCGGAGTGCCTTACTTCTTGGGAGCGAGCTGCTCGATGATCGCCTTGGCGACGTCCTGCATCGTCAGGCGGCGATCCATCGACGCCTTCTGGATCCAGCGGAACGCCTCGGGCTCGCTCAGGCCCATCTTCTCGTTGAGGAGGCCCTTCGCGCGGTCGACGAGCTTGCGGGTCTCGAAGCGCTCGACCATGTCCGCGACCTCGGCCTCGAGGGTGATGATCTGCTCGTGGCGGGCCAGGGCGATCTCGATCGCGGGGAGGAGATCGTTCGGGGTGAAGGGCTTCACGACGTAGGCCAGGGCTCCGGCCTCGCTCGCGCGCTCCACGAGCTCCTTCTGACTGAACGCGGTCAGCAGCACGACCGGGGCGATGTTGCCCTTGTGAAGCTTCTCGGCGGCGCTGATGCCGTCGAGCTGCGGCATCTTCACGTCCATGATGACGAGGTCGGGACGCAGCTCGGTGGCGAGGGCCACCGCCGTCTCGCCGTCGCCGGCCTCGCCGACGACATCGAAGCCGTTGTCGCGGAGGATCTCGACGATGTCGAGACGGATCAGCGACTCGTCTTCGGCGACGACGACGCGTCGGGGTGCGGATGCCGTGGGCTGCTCAGCCTGTTCTTGCTCGGTCACCCCTCCATCCTAACGGAGAGGTCCCCACCACCGGCTGAAGACAGGGGGCGCGCGGGGAACCGTCCGTCGTCTGCGCTACAGTCGAAGTCGCGAGACACGGGCCGGCGTGGCGGAATGGCAGACGCGGAGCACTCAAAATGCTTTGTCCGAGAGGGCGTGTGGGTTCGAGTCCCACCGCCGGCACCAGCATCGCGGACCGCTCGCCCCGTCACTCGGCGAGGGCGGCGAGTTCGGCCATCACACGGGGGTGGGCGAGGATGCGGAAGTGCCCGCCCGTCTCCAGGACGACGTTCTTGGCCCCGGCGAGCTCACTCCCCTCGGGGATGTGCGGATCGAACGCGGCGTAGATCGAGACGATGCGCGCGTTCACATCGAGCTCCCGCCCCAGCGCGACGATCGAGGGGTCGTCGGGTGAGAACGCCCGCAGCACCCGACCGGGCAGCAGCCGCGCATATCGGGAGCCCCCGAACGGCGTCGCGATGGCGAGCATGCCGCGGATCCGGGCACCCTCCGGGCCGGTCATCACCAGCTTCCCGGCGAGGCCGCCTTTGCTGTGGGCGACGAGGAACACGCCCGAGAGGTCGTGCGCGCGCAGGTAGTCGGCCACCTGATCGGCCTCATCCTGCACGGGGAACTGGTTGCGGCGCAGCGCATCCACGACATGGACCGGGTGCCCTCGCTCGTGCAGCGCGACGATGAGCGGCTCCAGGAAGCGCCAGGTCTCGTAGACACCGGCGAGCACCACGATCGGGGCGCGGTCTCCGGTGGTGAAGTCATCCGCCTGGTCACGGCCGAAGAACGATCGGACCTGCCAGAACCCCGCGTAGGCGTAGTCCGCGGCCCACCAGCCCAGAATCCTCAGGACGCTGATCGTGCCCTCCCCCGCCGGATGGGTGCGGCCGGCACCGCCGTCGGCCATGCTCCGGTCGTGTGGGCCAGGATCGCGGAAGCCACCGCCCGGGGCGCGGACTGCTGCGCGACATGATGGTGACCGGGGATCTCCACCAATCGCGAGACGGCCGCCGCGTCGCGCAGGCGCCGGCACCACGCGCGTCCTGCGATCGGATCGTCACTCCCCCGGACGACGAGCACCGGCATGGTGAGAGCCGCGACCCTCTCCTCCAGGGGATACGCGAGCATGTGCCGGAGCTGGCGGAGATACCACCGCACGCCGCAGCGCAGGTAGTCGGTGAAGACGACCGTGTTGATCGCGGGGGTCTCGCCGACGGTGTCGACGGCCAGGGCCCGGGCCTGCGCGCCGAGAGTCCGGTGGGCGTCGTCGGTGACGGGACCGATCGTCACGACGGTCCGGACGTACTCGGGATGCCGCAGCGCCGTCTCCACGGCCCACTGCACGCCCATCGAGTGTCCGACGAGCACGACCCGGTCGTCGTCGAGGCTCGCCACCACCTGGGCCAGGCCCGCCGCCATTTGCGGGATCGAGACGTCGAACCGGGGCTTGGGCAGGCCGCCGAAGCCCGGGAGGTCGACGGAGACCACTCTGGTCGTGTCCGCGAGCACGGCGTGCAGCCGCGACAGATACCGATGCGACATCCCGATCCCGTGCACGAGGACCACGGTCGGGGCGGTGCTGCCGGCGGGCCGGGGACTCTCCAGGATGCGGAACGTCAGCCCGGAGGTGACGAGGAGACGACGGAGGACCATGGCAGCACGCTAACCGAGGCCGCCGTCACGGCCGAGAGGCTTGACGCACCGGCCCGGAGATGACAGGGAGGGGCGAGGCCGAAGCCCCGCCCCTCCCGGAACGCCCTGCGTCAGACGCCGGCCTTGTAGATCGGCGCGGCGCCACGGAGCGCATCGCCGACCTTGTGCACGCGCAGGTCGTTCGTGGAGCCGATGATCCCGGGAGGGGACCCGGAGATGACGACGACCTTGTCCCCCTCGACGGCGAGGCCGTTCCCGAGGAGGTACTCGTCGACCTGGTGGTACATGAGGTCGGTGTGCTGCACCATGTCGACGAGGGTGGAGCGGAGACCCCAGGTCAGCGCCATACGACGACGGATGCCGGGCTCCGGCGTGAAGGCCAGCATCGGGATGCGGGAGCGCAGACGGGACAGGCGGCGCGCCGAGTCGCCCGACTGCGTGAACACGCACAGGAACTTGGCGTCCACGAACTCCGCGACCTCGAGGGCCGCGAGCGTGATGGCACCACCCTGCGTGCGGGGCTTCGTCGTGAGCGGCAGGATGCGCTCCAGGCCGTGCTCCTCCGTCGACTCGATGATGCGGGCCATCGTCTCGACGACGACGACCGGGTAGTCGCCCACGCTGGTCTCGCCGGAGAGCATGACCGCGTCGGCGCCGTCGAGGACGGCGTTGGCGACATCGGAGGTCTCGGCGCGGGTCGGCACCGGGCTGTTGATCATCGACTCGAGCATCTGCGTCGCCACGATGACAGGCTTCGCGTTGCGACGGGCCAGCTCGACCGCGCGCTTCTGCACGATCGGGACGGCCTCGAGGGGCAGCTCCACGCCGAGGTCGCCGCGGGCGACCATGATGCCGTCGAACGCGTCGACGATCTCTTCGAGGGCGTCGACGGCCTGCGGCTTCTCGATCTTGGCGATCACCGGGACGCGGACGCCCTCCTCCGCCATGATCTCGTGCACGCGGGTCACGTCCGAGGCGTTGCGCACGAACGACAGCGCGATGAGGTCGGCACCGGTCCGGAGGCCCCAGCGGAGGTCCTCCTCGTCCTTCTCGCTGAGCGCGGGGACGTTGACGGCGACGCCGGGCAGGTTGATGCCCTTGTTGTTCGAGACGGCGCCGGCGACGACGACACGCGTGGTGACGGTCACGCCGTCGGTCTCGACGACCTCGACGCGCACCTTGCCGTCGTCGATCAGCAGGAAGTCCCCGGGCTTGACGTCCTGGGGAAGGCCCTTGAACGTGGTGCCGCAGATCTCCTTGTTGCCAATGATGTCCTCGGTGGTGATCTTGAAGATGTCGCCCTTGGCGAGCTCGTACGGTCCGTCCTCGAACCGGCCGAGACGGATCTTCGGCCCCTGGAGGTCGACGAGGATGGCGACGGCACGACCGGAGTCCTCCGCCGCGCGGCGCACGTTCGCGTAGTTGTTCTCGTGCACGGAGTAATCACCGTGACTGAGGTTCAGTCGGGCGACGTCCACACCCGCATCGATCAGTGCGCGCACCGTCTCATACGTGGAAGTGGCGGGGCCCAGGGTGGCGACGATTTTCGCGCGTCTCAACATGTCTCCAGGGTAGAAGTGGGGGATTACAAACAGGCGACACTGCCGGCCTCAGCCTACGCGGGCTGGAGGCCGATCGCGACATCGCTCGGGCGCACGGGCTCCGGCAGCACGGTGGTGCCCATGAGGAAGCGGTCGACGTTCGCCGCCGCCGCCCGGCCCTCCGCGATCGCCCAGACGATGAGCGACTGCCCGCGTCCCGCGTCGCCGGCCACGAACACGCCGGGGATCGACGACTCGTAGCTCGCGGCACGACGGAAGGCGCCGCGCTCGGTCACCTCCGGACGGGTGTCCTCGGTGTAGCCGTCCTGCTCCGGTCCGGTGAAGCCCATCGCGATGAGCACCAGGTCGGCCGGGATCTCCCGCTCCGTGCCGCTCTTGGGCACGCGGCGACCGTCGATGTACTCTGTCTCGGCCACGCGCAGTGCGCGGACCTCGCCGACCTCGTTCGACAGGAACTCCACGGTCGAGGCGAGGAAGACCCGCTCCCCGCCCTCCTCGTGCGCCGAGGCCACCTCGAAGATCGTCGGCATCATCGGCCACGGCTGGTGATCCGGGCGCGTTTCGCTCGGCTGCTTGCCGATGGCGAGGTTGGTGACGCTGAGCGCGCCCTGGCGGTGCGCGGTGCCGATGCAGTCGGCGCCCGTGTCGCCGCCGCCGATGACGATGACGTGCTTGCCCTCGGCGGTGATCTGGTCCGGGACGGTGTCGCCGGCGACCGCGTGGTTCGACTCGACGAGGTACTCCATCGCGAAGTGCACGCCGTCGAGGTCGCGACCAGGGATCGGCAGGTCGCGCGGGACCGTAGCGCCGGTGGCGATCACGACCGCGTCGTACCGGGCGCGCAGGTCGGCCCAGGAGATGTCCTTGCCGATCTCGACGCCGGCGCGGAACCGCGTGCCCTCCTCCTGCATCTGGCGCAGGCGGGCCTCGAGCTGGCTCTTCTCCATCTTGAAGTCCGGGATGCCGTAGCGGAGCAGGCCGCCGATGCGGTCGTCGCGCTCGAAGACGGCGACGGTGTGCCCCGCGCGGGTGAGCTGCTGGGCGGCCGCGAGACCGGCGGGGCCCGAGCCCACGACGGCCACGGTCTTGCCCGTGAGGCGCTCCGGCGGCTCCGGCTCGACCCAGCCCTTGGCGAACGCCTCGTCGATGATCGAGACCTCGATCTGCTTGATCGTCACGGCCGGCTGGTTGATGCCGAGGACGCACGAGCTCTCGCACGGCGCCGGGCAGAGGCGCCCCGTGAACTCCGGGAAGTTGTTGGTCGCGTGCAGACGCTCGATCGCCGCGCGCCCCTCGCCGCGCCAGGTGAGATCGTTCCACTCGGGGATGAGGTTGCCCAGCGGGCAGCCGGAGTGGCAGAACGGCACCCCACAGTCCATGCACCGGCCGGCCTGGCGGCGGAGCACGGCCTTGTCGCCGGGCTCGTACACCTCTTTCCAGTCCATGATGCGCACGGGCACCGGACGGCGAGCGGGAAGTTCCCGCTCGGTCACCTTCAGAAAGCCTTTGGGGTCAGCCACCGGTCACCTCCAGGATGCGGTTCCAGACGATGTCGCCGTCGGGGTCGATCCCCTCGGCCAGTGCCTCCTCGCGCATGCTGCGCACGGCGGCGAAGTCACGCGGGAGCACCTTCACGAACTCCGCCGCGCTGGCGTCGAAGTCCTCCAGCAGGGCGGCGGCGCGCGGCGATGCCGTGCGCTCCACGTGCTCCACGAGCAGCCCGCGCAGCACTTCGAGATCGGCGCGGTCCAGCGGCTCCAGCCGGAGCTCGCCGCTGCCGAGCGACTGCGCGTTCACCTTGCCGGTGTCCAGGGCGTGCACGTACGCCACTCCCCCGGACATTCCGGCACCGAAGTTGCGCCCGGTCGAACCCAGGATCACCGCGAGGCCGCCGGTCATGTACTCGAGCGCGTGGTCGCCCACGCCCTCGACCACCGCGGTCGCACCGGAGTTGCGGACGAGGAAGCGCTCGCCCACCACGCCGGAGATGAACATGGTGCCGGATGTGGCGCCGTATCCGATGACGTTGCCCGCGATGACGTTCTCGTGCGGGGCGATCGCGGAGCCGCGCGGCGGCCGGATCGTGATGTCGCCGCCGGAGAGGCCCTTGCCGACGTAGTCGTTCGCGTCGCCCTCCAGCCGGAGGATGATGCCCGGCGGCAGGAACGCGCCGAGCGATTGGCCCGCGGTGCCGGTGAGGGTGACATCGATCGTCTCCTTCGGCAATCCGGTGGCGCCGTGGCGCGAGGTCACCTGATGGCCGAGCATCGTACCGACCGCGCGCTCGGTGTTGGCGATCGGGAGCTCCGCCATGACGGGCTCTCCGTTCAGCAGCGCCGCCTTCGCGATGTCGATGAGCTGCACGTCGAAGTGCTTGTCGAGCTCGTGGTCCTGGGCGCGGCCGCTGCGACGCGGCTCGCCAGCCGGGAACGCCGGTCCCTCCAGCACCGGGCTGAGGTCGAGCCCCTCGGCCTTCCAGTGCGCGATCGCCGCGTTGGTCTCCAGCAGCTCGGTGCGGCCGACGATCTCGTCGATCGAGCGGTAGCCGAGCTCGGCGAGCAGCTCGCGCACCTCCTCGGCGATGAACTCCATGAAGTTCACGACGAACTCGGGCTTGCCCGTGAACCGGTCGCGCAGGACGGGGTTCTGCGTCGCGACGCCCACCGGGCAGGTGTCGAGGTGGCATACGCGCATCATGATGCAGCCGCTGACCACGAGGGGTGCGGTGGCGAAGCCGAACTCCTCGGCACCGAGCAGGGCGCCGATGATGACGTCCCGTCCGGTCTTGAGCTGCCCGTCGACCTGCACGACGACGCGGTCGCGCATGCCGTTGAGCATGAGCGTCTGCTGCGTCTCCGCGAGGCCGAGCTCCCACGGCGTTCCCGCGTGCTTCAGCGAGTTCAGCGGGCTCGCGCCCGTACCGCCGTCGTGACCGGACACGAGGATGACGTCGCTGAGCGCCTTGGCGACACCGGCCGAGACCGCTCCGATGCCGGACTGGCTGACGAGCTTCGTGTGGATACGGGCCTCGGGGTTGGCCCGCTTCAGGTCGAAGATGAGCTGCTTGAGGTCTTCGATCGAGTAGATGTCGTGATGCGGTGGCGGCGAGATGAGGCCGACCCCCGCGGTGGCGTGGCGGGTGCGCGCGACCCACGGGTACACCTTGGTCGGCGGGAGCTGGCCGCCCTCACCGGGCTTGGCGCCCTGGGCGAGCTTGATCTGGATGTCGTCGGCCTCGGTGAGGTAGAGGCTCGTGACGCCGAACCGGCCGGAGGCGACCTGCTTGATCGCGCTGCGCCGCTCGGGGTCGACGAGACGGTCGGGGTCTTCCCCGCCCTCCCCCGTGTTCGACTTGCCGCCGATCCGGTTCATCGCGATCGCGAGCGTCTCGTGCGCCTCCTTGGAGATGGAGCCGTAGCTCATCGCCCCCGTGGAGAAGCGCTTGACGATCGCCGAGACGGGCTCGACCTCGTCCAGCGGCACGGGCTTGCGCGTGCCGGTCCGCAGCGAGAACAGGCCGCGCAGCGTCTTCAGCTCCGCGGCCTGGTCGTCGACGAGCTTCGTGTACTCGCGGAAGATGTCGTAGCGGCGGGTCCGCGTGGAGTGCTGGAGCTTGAACACCGTCTCCGGGTTGAAGAGGTGCGGAGAGCCGTCGCGACGCCACTGGTACTCGCCTCCGGTCCACAGGCGCTCGTGAGCACGGGCTGCGGCGTCCTCCGGGTACGCGTAGTCGTGGCGGGCCTGGTTCTCGGCGAAGATCTCCTCGATCCCGATGCCGCCCAGCTTCGACTCGGTACGCGTGAAATAGGCGTCGATGAACTCCTGGCTCAGGCCGACCGCCTCGAACACCTGCGCGCCCGCATAGGACGACACCGTGGAGATGCCCATCTTCGACATGATCTTCAGCACGCCCTTGCCGAGCGCGTAGATGAGGTTCTTCACGGCCCTCTCCGGGGAGATGCCCGTGATGTAGCCGGTGCGCACGAGGTGCTCGACCGTCTCCATGGCCAGGTAGGGGTTGATCGCGGAGGCACCGTAGCCGATGAGCGTCGCGACATGGTGCACCTCGCGCACGTCGCCGGCCTCGACGATCAGCCCGACCTTCATCCGGTTCTCGCGCCGGATGAGGTGGTGGTGGATGGCCGACACCATGAGCAGCGACGGGATCGGCACGAGGTCCTTGTTCGAGTCGCGGTCGGACAGGATGATGAACTCCGCACCGTCCTCGATGGCCTGATCGACCTCGGCGCACATCTCGGTGAGGCGCTCGGCGAGGGTGTGGGGTCCTGCGTCGAAGTGGTAGAGGCCGCGGATCGTGGCGCTCGACCGCCCCGGCAGGGCCTTGTCGATGTGCCGGATCTTCGCCAGCTCGTCGTTGTCGATGACCGGGAAGTCGAGCGACACCGTGCGCGTGTGCTCCGGACCCCAGGTGAGGAGGTTGACCTCAGGGCCCAGACCGAGCTTGAGGCTCGTGACGACCTCTTCGCGGATCGAGTCGAGCGGCGGGTTGGTCACCTGCGCGAACTGCTGCGTGAAGTAGTCGAAGAGCAGCCGCGGGCGCTTGCTGAGCACGGCGATCGGGGTGTCCGATCCCATGGCTCCCAGAGGCTCCACGCCCGTCTGGCCCATCGGGGTGAGGAGGATGCGGACCTCCTCCTCGGTGTAGCCGAAGGTGCGCTGTCGCCGCGTGATGGAGGCCGGCGGGTGCACGATGTGCTCCCGCTCGGGGAGGTCGGCCAGGCGGACGGAACCGGCGTCGAGCCACTCCTGCCACGGGTGCATCGTCGCGAGATCGTGCTTGATCTCCTCATCCTCGACGATGCGGCGCTGGGCCGTGTCGACGAGGAACATCTTGCCGGGCTGCAGCCGGCCGCGGCGCTTGATGCGCTCCGGCTCGAAGTGCAGGACACCGGTCTCGGAGCCGATGACGACGAGTCCGTCGGTGGTCTCCGTCCAGCGTCCGGGGCGCAGGCCGTTGCGGTCCAGGGTCGCGCCGACGAGCGTGCCGTCGGTGAAGATGAGGGCGGCCGGGCCGTCCCACGGCTCCATCTGGTTGGAGTGGTACTCGTAGAACGCGCGCAGCTCCGGCGAGATGTCGGCCTGCTTCTCGTACGCCTCCGGCACCATCATCATGATCGCGTGCGGCAGGCTGCGGCCGGTGAGGGTGAGCAGCTCCAGCACCTCGTCGAATGAGGCGGAGTCGCTGGCGCCGTCCGTGCAGATGGGCAGCAGGGGCGAGATGTCGCCGAGGAGCTCGGACTCGAGCTGCGACTGGCGGGCGCGCATCCAGTTGCGGTTGCCGCCGACGGTGTTGATCTCGCCGTTGTGGGCCAGCATCCGCAGCGGCTGCGCGAGCGGCCACGACGGGAACGTGTTCGTCGAGTACCGCGAATGCACGACGGCGAGCTCGGAGGCGAAGCGCTCGTCCTGCAGATCCGGGTAGAACGGCTCGAGCTGGAGCGTGGTGACCATGCCCTTGTAGCCGAGCGTGCGGCTGGACAGGGAGACGAAGTAGGCGCCGAGCTCGTGGCCCGCGCGCTTGCGCAGACGGTAGGCGACGCGGTCGAGCGCGATGCCGGTCAGCGGCGCATCGGCGAGGGTGGCGCCGCCTGCGCTCACGAAGAGCTGCTCGAAGGCGGGACGGGCCTCGTCGGCGAGCTTGCCGAGGTTCTCGTTGGCTGTGGGGACCTCGCGCCAGCCGAGGACGCGGAGCCCCTCCGCGCGGGCGATCTTCTCGATCCCGGCCTTCTGCTGGCGGCGCTCGCTCGAATCGCGAGGCAGGAAGGCCAGCCCGGCCGCGTACTCCCCCACGGGCGGCAGTTCGAAGCCGGTGACCGCGCGGAGGAAGGCGTCCGGCATCTGGGTGAGGATGCCGGCTCCGTCCCCGGTGCCCGCGTCGGACCCGATGGCCCCGCGGTGCTCCAGGTTGCGCAGGGCCTCGAGGGCCAGCGCGATGATGTCGTGCCCGGCTTCGCCGCGCAGCGTTGCGACCATGGCCAGGCCGCAGGCGTCCTTCTCGAACGCCGGGTTGTACATGCCCTGCTTCGGGGGGTATGCGCCGGAGGCGCCGTAAGGGGGCTGGAAGTACACCAGTTACCGTCCTCAGATCTTCAGTGAAACCCGGGGACGTCGTCGGCCCGCTCGTTCAGTGCAATGGTTCTCCCGCCGCGAGTCGGCGTTATCGGGAGCCGTCCCCGCTCGAGGGAGCAGCGCTTGTGGCAGTGGCTCCGGCGGCGACTTCTTCGGCCGGAGGCTCGCTCACGTCCACGAAATCAGAGGGATTGTCCTGCGATTGTACATCAGCGTCCAGGTCCTTCCGTCCGCGGCCCGGCCGGTACGGCGACGGCTCGAGGCCGGGGTGACGACGGGTCTGCACCACGAGGATGACCAGTCCCACCACCACGCCGATGATCGCGGCCCAGACGTTGCTGCGCAGACCGAGGATGATCTCGCTCGGGTCGATGCGGATCGACTCCCACAGGATGCGTCCGGCGCTGTACCAGATGAGGTAGATCGCGAAGAGGCGACCCCACTGGAAGAACAGCTTACGTCCGAGCCACAGCAGCACGAGGACGCCGAGGCCGTTCCAGATGACCTCATACAGGAAGGTGGGGTGGAACAGGGTGCCCTCGGGGAGACCGGGAGGGAAGGCCGAGTTGTCGGACGGGATCTCCAGTCCCCACGGCAGGTCGGTCGGCAGGCCGTAGAGCTCCTTGTTGAACCAGTTGCCGAACCGGCCCATCGCCTGCGCGAGGAGCAGCCCGGGAGCCAGCGCGTCCGCGAACGTCCAGAAGCGGATACCCGTCCACCGGCAGCCCAGGTAGGCGCCGACGGCACCGCCGATGAGCGCCCCGAAGATGGCGATGCCACCCTCCCAGATCGCCCAGACGGAGCCGGGCTCGAAGGGGTTCCAGGTGTTCTTGCCCTCGCCGAAGTAGAAGTTCGGGTGGGTGAGCACGTGGAAGATACGCGCGCCGATGATCGCGAGCGGCACCGCGAGGATGGAGATGTCGATGACCACCCACGGCTCTGCGCCGCGCTTGGTGAGACGGTGGTTCGTCATCAGCACGGCGACGATGATGCCGGCGATGATGCACAACGCGTAGAAGTGGATCCGGAGCGGGCCGAGATCGATGTACGACACGGACGGACTCGGGATGCTGGCGAGCACGCCGGCGGCGGTGCTGTGGAGCGCGGAGGACATGAGTGCGATCCTACTTCTCTGAGACGAAGCGCGCCGACGCGGTGCCGGCGGCCAAGGTTCGGGTGACTTCGGCGAGGGCCGGCACGCCGCCGTCGCGGAGGGCGCGGACGAGAGCGGTGCCCACGATGGCGCCGTCGGCGTACTCGGACACGCCCGCGATCTGCTCCGGCGTCGAGATGCCGATGCCCACGCAGGCGCGGCGGGCGCCGTGGTCGCGGAGCCGCGACACGAGGGTGCGCGCCGCGCGGTCGAGCTCGGCCCGCTCCCCCGTGATCCCCATGGTCGAGACGGTGTAGACGAAGCCCGTCGAGGACCGCACGACGAGGTCGAGGCGCTCGTCGGACGAGGTCGGAGCCGCGAGGAAGACCCGATCGAGACCGAGCCGCTCGCTGGCCGCGATCCACTCGCCGGCGGCCTCCGGCGTGATGTCCGGGGTGATCAGACCCGCGCCGCCCGCGGCGAGCAGGTCCTCGGCATAGCGGTCCACCCCGTACTGCAGCACCGGGTTCCAGTAGGTCATCACGAGGACGGGGACGTCGGTGGCAGCGGTGATCGCACGGATCGCCGTGAAGAGGTCCTTCATCCGGAAGCCTGCAGCGAGGGCCTTGGTCGTCGCTTCCTGGATGATGGCGCCGTCCATGACGGGATCGCTGTAGGGCGGGCCGAGCTCGATGATGTCCACGCCGTTCTCGGCGAGGGCGATCGCCGCCTGGATGCTGGTCTCCAGGTCGGGGAAGCCGACGGGCAGGTAGCCGACGAAGGCGCTGCGGCCGGCGTCGTGTGCGCGCTGGATGGCCTGTTCGACGCGGCTCACAGCTGCGGCTCTCCCTTCGAGGCCGCGTCCTCGGCGGCGCTCTCCTCGGACACATCGTGCGCGAGGGCGTCCTCGTCGTAGAGCTCGAAGTACCGCGCGGCAGTGTCCATGTCCTTGTCCCCGCGGCCGGAGAGGCAGATGGCGATCAGGCCGTCCGGGCCGAGCTCGCGGCCGATCCGCAGCGCGCCGGCGAGGGCATGGGCAGACTCGATGGCGGGGATGATCCCCTCGGTCCGGCTGAGCAGCCGCAGGGCCTGCATCGCCTCGTCGTCGGTGGCCGGGATGTACTCGGCGCGACCGATGTCGGCCAGCCAGGAGTGCTCGGGGCCCACGCCAGGGTAGTCGAGACCCGCGGAGATCGAGTGCGATTCGACGGTCTGGCCGTCTTCGTCCTGCAGCACGTACGTCTTCGCGCCGTGCAGCACACCGGGGCGACCGCGTTCGATGGACGCGGCGTGCTTGTCGGTGTCGACGCCGTCGCCCGCCGCCTCCACGCCGTACAGACGCACGCCCTCGTCGTCCAGGAACGCGTCGAACATGCCGATCGCGTTGGACCCGCCGCCGACACAGGCGACGACCGCGTCCGGGAGCCGGCCGACCTCGTCCAGGATCTGGGCGCGCGCCTCCTCCCCGACGATCTTCTGGAAGTCGCGGACCATCGCCGGGAACGGGTGCGGGCCCGCGGCGGTGCCGAAGATGTAGTTGGTGGTCTCGACCGAGGCCACCCAGTCGCGGTAGGCGTCGTTGATCGCGTCCTTCAACGTGCGCGAGCCCGAGGTGACCGCGACGACCTCGGCGCCCAGCAGACGCATGCGGGCGACGTTCAGCGCCTGCCGCTCGGTGTCGACCTCGCCCATGTAGATGGTGCAGTCCAGGCCGAACAGCGCGGCGGCGGTCGCCGTGGCGACGCCGTGCTGACCCGCTCCGGTCTCGGCGATGACCCGGGTCTTGCCGAGGCGCTTGGTGAGCAGCGCCTGGCCCAGCACGTTGTTGATCTTGTGCGAACCGGTATGGTTGAGGTCCTCGCGCTTGAGGAAGACCCGCGCGCCCCCTGCGTGCTCGGCGAACCGGGGCACCTCGGTGAGCGCGGAAGGGCGCCCGGCGTAGGAGGACAGCAGATGGGCCAGCTCGGCTCGGAACTCCGGGTCGGCGATGGCCTCCTCGTAGGCGACCGTCAGCTCGTCGATCGCGGCCACGAGAGACTCCGGCATGTACCGTCCGCCGAAGTCGCCGAAGAACGGACCGTGCTGGTCGCGCAGACTCACTTCGCCTCCAGGAAGCTCTCGAGAGTGGCGACCGGGTCTCCGGTCACCAGGGCCTCGCCGATCAGCACGACGTCGGCACCGGCCGAACGGTAGTGCGCGACATCGGCGGGGGTGAGCACCGCGGACTCCGCGATCTTGATCGCCGAGTCGGGGATGCGGTCCACGAGCCGGCCGAACAGATCGCGGTCGAGCTCGAGGGTCTTGAGGTTGCGGGCGTTCACGCCGATCAGGGCGGCGCCGAGGTCGATCGCGGCCTCCAGCTCCTCCGCCGAGTGGGTCTCCACGAGCGGCGTCATGCCGAGCTCGAGGATGAACCCGTAGAGGTCACGCAGGACGTCCGGCTCCAGGCCCGCCACGATCAGGAGGACGAGATCGGCACCGGCGGCACGCGCCTCCAGCACTTGGTACCGGGTGGCGATGAAGTCCTTGCGCAGCACGGGCAGCGAGACCCGGGCGGTGACCGCCTCCAGATCGGCGAGACTGCCGCCGAAGCGGCGCTCCTCGGTGAGGACGCTGATCGCGGAGGCGCCGCCGGTCTCGTAGAGCGCGGCCTGGTGCGCGGGATCCGGGATCTCCGCGAGGGCACCGCGGGACGGACTCGCCCGCTTCACCTCGGCGATGACCTTCACCCGGTCGGCGGGAGCGAGAAAGGACAGCGCGTCCTTCGCCGCGGGGCGCACGAGGGCGTCACGCTCGACGACCACGAGCGGACGGGACTGGGAGCGACGCTCGGCGTCTGCGACAGCGCCGGCCGTCAGGTCGGCGAGGACCACTAGTGCGCCTTCGGAGCGTACTTGGGACCCTTCACGCCGTAGCCCGCCTTCGCGAGCACCCAGCCGACGATCGCCCCGATCGGGATCAGTGCGGCGGCGATCCACACCAGGGTCGGCTGCTCGAAGCAGAACGCGACGGTCGCGGCGGCGAAGCCGACGAGCATGATCACGACGGCGGTCCAGGCCGCAGGCGAGTGTCCGTGGCCGGGGTCAGCGATCGGGTTGGTCATGTTCTCCTCCGGGGGACGACGTGGGATCTGGATTCAGTCTATCGGGGTCAGCGTGTCGGGTCGGACCCGCGGGACAGCTCGTCCCAGGAATCGACCGCGTCGACGGGGCCGTCGTGCGGCGCACCGGTCGGCGCGTCGGTGCGGTAGCGGCGGCCGCCGACCTTCCAGCGCCGCCAGGTGGTCAGCACGAGGACGGCGGCGGCGAGCAGGATCACCCAGCCGATGAGGGAGAGGAACGGCCAGGCCGACGGCACGATGCTCGCCGCGACCTCGTGGACTGCTCCGCTTCCGGCGAGTCCCGTCGTCTCGGTGACCGTCGCAGCGACAGCGCCGAAAGCGTCGCCGAGGAGGAGCTGCAGCGTGGACCAGCCCAGGAACAGCGCTGCCGCGGCTGCCAGGACCCCGAAGACGACGCGCACGACCCGGCCGGCGATCGCGAGGGCGGCACCGAGCGCCAGGACCGCGAGGCTCAGCGGGGCGAGGAGCACGAGGGCGGAGGCACCGGGGACGAGGATGTCCTCCCCCGCGTCCGCCCGCTGCACCGTGAACCAGGTCTGCGTGGAGGAGATGATCCCGATGGCGCCGGCCAGCAGGAACCCCGTCACGGAGAGGGAGCGTCCGCGCTGCGCGATGCTCACGAGGCGCTCACCCCGTCGACGGCGTCCAGGTCGGTGGTATCGAAGCACGTCCGCGTCCCGGTGTGGCACGCGGGTCCGGTCTGGTCGACGAGGAGCAGGAGCGCATCCCCGTCGCAGTCGAGGCGGGCCTCCCGCACGACCTGGATGTGCCCGGACGTGTCTCCCTTGCGCCAGTACTCCTGGCGGGAGCGGGACCAGTACGTCGCGCGTCCCGAGGTGAGCGTGCGGCGCAGCGCCTCGGCGTCCACCCACGCGAGCATGAGCACCTCACGCGAATCCCACTGCTGCACGATGATCGGGGCGAGCCCATCGTCGTTGAAGGCGACCTGCGCGATGCGGTCGTCGATGGAGACCTGGTCCTGCTTCGGCGTGTCGGTCATCGGACGAGCACTCCTTCCGCGCGCAGCGCTTCCTTCACATCGCCGACGGTCAGGGCCCCGGTGTGGAACACGCTCGCCGCGAGCACGGCGTCGGCCCCCGCCTTGATGGCCGGAGCGAAGTCCGTCGCGCGTCCGGCACCGCCGGAGGCGATCACGGGGATCGGCGCCACCTCGCGCATGAGGCGGACGAGCTCGAGATCGAAGCCGTCGCGGGTGCCGTCGGCGTCGATCGAGTTCACGAGCAGCTCCCCCGCGCCGCGCTCGGAGGCCTCGCGCGCCCAGTCGAGCGCATCCAGCGTGGTCTGCGTGCGGCCGCCGTGCGTGGTGACGACGAAGCCGGATCGCGTGGTGTCGGCACGCTTGACGTCGAGCGAGAGCACGAGCACCTGGGCACCGAAGCGATCCGCGATCTCGCCGATGAGCTCGGGACGGGCGATCGCCGCCGAGTTCACGCCGACCTTGTCCGCACCGACCGCGAGGAGCCGCGCGACGTCGTCGACGCTGCGCACCCCGCCGCCCACCGTCAGTGGCACGAAGACCTGCTCCGCGGTGCGCTGCACGACGTCGTAGGTCGTGGCCCGCGCATCCACCGTCGCGGTGACGTCCAGGAACGTGATCTCGTCGGCGCCCTGGGCGGCGTAGTGGCGGGCGAGCTCGACCGGATCGCCCATGTCCCGGAGATTCTCGAAGTTGACGCCCTTGACGACGCGGCCGTCCGCGACGTCCAGGCACGGGATGACGCGACTCGCGAGGGTCATCAGAGCCTCGCTGCGTGGATCGCCGTGACGAGGATGGCCCGGGCGCCGAGGGCGTACAGGTCGTCCATCACCTGGTTGACCCGGCGACGCGGGATCATGACGCGCACGGCCACCCAGGCCGGGTCGCGGAGCGGCGAGATGGTCGCGGACTCGCGACCCGGGGCGATGGCCACCGCCTGATCGACGAGCTCTGTGGGAAGGTCGTAGTCGAGGAGCACGTAGCGACGCGCCACCATCACACCGCGGAGCCGGCGCAGCAGCGTATCCACGCCGTCGGCCTCACCGGGACGGCTGATCAGCACCGCCTCGGACTCCAGGATCACGGGGCCGAAGATCTCCAGCCCGGCCTGCCGGAGGGTGGTCCCGGTGGACACGACGTCGGCGACCGCGTCGGCGACACCGAGGCGCACCGCGGACTCGACGGCCCCGTCGAGCTGCACGAGCTCCGCGTTCACACCCTGGTCGCGGAGGAAGGAGCCGACCAGACCAGGGTAGGCCGAGGCCACGCGGACGCCGTCGAGATCCTGGACGGAGGTGAAGCGTCCCGGAGGACCGGCGAAGCGGAACGTGGACGCCCCGAAGCCGAGCTGCTCGATCTCGCGCGCCGGCTGCTGCACGTCGAGGAGGAGATCACGACCGGTGATCCCGACGTCGAGGGCGCCGGAGGCCACGTAGGTGGCGATGTCGCGCGGGCGGAGGAAGAAGAACTCGACGTCGTTCTCGGCGTCGATGACATGGAGGGTCTTGGGGTCGCGGCGGCCGGCGTAGCCCGCCTCCGCGAGCATCTCGGCGGCGGTGTCGGAGAGCGAGCCCTTGTTGGGAACAGCGATGCGCAGCATGAACGGCTTTCAGTTCGAAGGAGTGGGACCGGAGCGCATCACAGATGTCGGTAGACGTCCTGCAGGGTGAGGCCCTTCGCGAGCATCATCACCTGCAGGTGGTAGAGGAGCTGGGAGATCTCCTCGGCGGCAGCGGCATCCGACTCGTACTCCGCCGCCATCCAGACCTCGGCGGCCTCTTCGACGATCTTCTTGCCGATCGCATGCACGCCGCCGTCGAGCTCCGCCACGGTGCCCGATCCCTCGGGTCGGGTCTCGGCCTTGACGCTGAGCTCGGCGAACAGCTCGTCGAAAGTCTTCACCCCTCCAGGCTACCGGCTCGCGCGAGGTCCCTGAGCCGGGTGACGGCCGCCTCCACGTCGTCCGCACCGTAGACCGCGGATCCGGCGACGAAGGTGTCGGCTCCCGCTTCGGCCGCCTGGGTGATCGTCGCGTCGGAGATGCCGCCGTCGACCTGGAGCCAGACGGACGAGCCGCGGCGCCGCGCCTCGGCGGACAGCGCCTGCAGCTTCGGCATGGTCTCGGGCAGGAAACCCTGCCCCCCGAACCCGGGCTCCACGGTCATCACGAGGATCTGATCGAACTCGTCCAGGAGCTCGAAGAGTCCCTCGACGGGCGTCGCCGGCTTGACAGCGACCCCCGCACGGGCGCCGATGTCGCGCAGGCGACGCGCGAGGGCCACCGGCTCCCCCGCCGCCTCCAGGTGGAAGGTCACGCTCGCGGCGCCGAGCTCGGCGTAGCCCGGAGCCCAGCGATCCGGATCCGTGATCATGAGGTGCACATCCAGCGGGACCGGGCTCGTCTCCTGGATGCGCTGGACCATCTGCGGGCCGAACGTGAGGTTCGGCACGAAGTGGTTGTCCATGACGTCGACGTGGGCGAAGTCGGCCGTCGCGATGCGAGCGAGCTCCGCCTGCATGTTGACGAAGTCGGCGGCGAGGATGCTGGGGTTGATGCGCGGGGCGCGGGGCAGATCCATGGTCTCAACCTTCCTTCGGGGCGTCTGTCGCCTCCAGCGGGCGCTGCAGGAGCGCGAGGAACATCGCGTCGGTGCCGTGCCGATGCGGCCAGAGCTGAGCGCTGCCCGTCTGCGCCCGCCCGTCATCGGCGAGATCGATCGGCGACTGCGCCACGCCGTGCAGCACCACGCGGGCATCGAGCTCGACGAGCTCCGGCCGGAGGCGCCGCACCTCCTCGACCACAGCCGTGGTCTCCGCGAGATGGGGCGAACAGGTGACGTATGCGACGACGCCTCCGGGTGCGAGAGCGTCCACAGCCGCCGTGAGCAGGCCCACCTGCAGCGGCACGAGCTCGGCGACGTCCGCCGGGGACTTCCGCCATCGGGCCTCCGGACGCCGCCGGAGGGCGCCGAGACCGGTGCAGGGCGCGTCCACGAGGATCCGGTCGAACGCCTCCGGCCGCTCAGCCGCCAGCTCCCGGCCGTCGCGCTCGTGCACGGTGACCTCGCCCGGGACGGCACGCAGGGCGTTGCGCACGAGCCGGGCGCGGGTCGGCACCACCTCGTTGGCTTCCAGGACCGCGTCGTTCTGCCGAGCGACGGCAGCGAGCAGAGCCGTCTTCCCGCCGGGACCCGCGCACAGGTCGAGCCACCGCTCCCCCGTGCGCAACGGCGTCGCCGCGGTCAGTGCGAGCGCGACGAGCTGAGATCCCTCGTCCTGCACCCGGACCGCACCGTCGGAGGCGGCCAGCGCGAGACGCGGATCGCCTCCCGGAGACGCGAACGCCGTGGCGGCGTAGGGCCGGCGGGGCTCCTGCGGCTCCGCGAGCCCGGGGAGGGCGACCAGGGTGACCTCGGGCGAGACGTTGTCGGCCTCCAGCAGGGCCTCCAGCTCCTCGACGCGCCCCTCGGCGGTGAGGGCGCGCCGCAGCGCCCGGATGATCCACACGGGATGCGCGGCTCGGAGGGCCAGGCGTTCGTCGTCCGATCGCGCCGCCGCCTCGATGCGCGCCAGCCACTCGCCCGGCGACTCACGGGCGATCCGCCGGAGCACCGCATTGGCGAAGCTCGATGCGCCACGCCCCGCCGTAAGGGCCACGAGGTTCACGGACTCGTTCACGGCCGCGTGCGAGGCCACCCGCGTCGCGAGAAGCTGGTGCACCGCGAGACGGAGGGCGTCGAGCACCGCGGGGTCGATCGCGTCGGCCGGGCGGTCGGCGGCGGCGGCGATGATCGCGTCGTAGGTGCCCCGGCGACGGAGCGTGCCATAGGTCAGCTCGGTTGCGAGAGCCGCGTCCTGCGGATCCAGCCCTGCCTCGGCGATCGCCGTCGGGAGGAGCAGGTTGGCGTAGGCATCGGAATCCGACACCGCCCGGATCACGTCGTAGGCCACGCGGCGCGCCGGCTGGACCGACCGGTTCGGGCCGCGGCCGTTCCGCTCCCGGCCTGCGTGCTGCCGACCCGAGCCGGGGCGCCGTCCGTCGTTCGCGTTCACGAGCCGGCCACCGGGGTCGTGCCCTGCAGTCCCCGCCACCAGTCGGCGGCGTTCATGGGGCCCTTGCCCGCGGGCTGCAGCCGCGTGACGGCCAGCGGCGAGGTGGCCGTCCCGATCAGGACCTCTGCTCGCGTGCCCGCCATGGCACCCGGTCGCAGGTCCTCCGCCTCGGCACCGGCGGGTCGCGCCTCGAGGATCTTCAGCCGCTGACCGTCGATCGTCGTGTGCGCTCCCGGCTCCGGCGTGACTCCGCGGAACCGGGCGTACACGGCGTCGAACGGCTCGCGGAAGTCGAGGAGACCGTCCTCGAGCGTCAGCTTGCCGGCGAACGTCGGCTCGCCCTCCTGCGGGACGGCGCGGGCACTGCCGTCCGCGATCGCTGCGACCACATCGGCGGTGAGAGCGGCACCGTCGAGAGCCAGAGCTTCCAGCACCTCCCCCGCCGTGGCGGTCGCCGGGAACTCGACGGCGCGCATCGCGAACACGTCGCCGGCGTCGAGCTCGGCGACGAGCTGGAAGACGCTCGCGCCGAGGACGGCATCTCCCGCGATCAGAGCCCGCTGCACCGGCGCGGCGCCGCGCCAGGCCGGCAGGAGCGAGAAGTGCAGGTTGATCCACCCGGCATCCGGCGCCGACAGGAGCGGCTCGCGCACGAGTCCGCCGTACGCGACGATCACGCCGAGCTCCGGGCGGAGGGCCGAGATCTCGGTGGTCACCGCCTCGTCCAACCGGGCAGCGTGGATGACCGGCAGGCCGAGTTCAACCGCAGCCTGAGCGACCGGCGACGGGGTCAGCACACGCTTGCGCCCGAGGGGGGCGTCGGGGCGCGTCACCACGGCGACGATGTCGTGCTCGGCGGCGAGGCGTCGCAGAGTGGGGACCGCGGCGGCGGGAGTGCCGGCGAAGACGAGGCGCATGAAGGTTCTCCGGAAGGGTCAGAGTTCTGGATCGAGGATATCGAGGCGGACCGCGAGCGTGCTGCGGGCGGCCTTGGTCCGGCCTCGGCGTCCGCTCACCGCCTCCGCCACGACGGCAGCACGGAGGGTGGTCGCGACGCGGCTCCCCGCGCCGTAGTCGAAGCGCACGAGCGCCCGGACCCGGGGCGGGACGTCATCCGATTCGACGGGGACGGGACCGAGCACCGCGTCGGAGGGCAGGGAGAGTTCGGACAGGGCTTCCAGAGCGCGCGCCACGGCGGCGGACGAGCCTTCCACGAGCGCGACTCGGGCGGTCGGCGGCATGTGCAGCGGCGCGCGCTGCTCCAGCTCGGTGCGCGCGTAGGCGGGATGGTTCCACGTGGCGAGGGCTCTGGCGACGGCGCCGTCGACCCCGACGAGGTGGACGGGGGCGCCCGGCGCGGCGAGGGCGGCGGCGTTCGACCACCACCGCAGACACGCTTCGCCGATGCGCAGATCCGGCGCCTGCAGCATCCGCGGGCCGTCCAGTAGGACGACGGCCCGGTAGCCGCCCTCCGCGAGGGGCTCGGCGCCGCGCGTCGCGACCACGAGGGCCGGGCGCGCGTCGACGCGCTCCACCGGATGGCTGCCGTCGGCGACGATGACGCGGACGCCGGGGAAGGCGCGGCCGAGCTCGTCGGCGGTCCGCTCGCTGCCGGATGAGGCGAGCCGGAGACGGGTCGAGGAGCACGCCGGGCAGGTCCACGCCCTGGCACCACGCCCGCACCACCCGCACACCGGGACCGCGCCACGATGGCGGGCGCCGAGAGGACCGCCGCAGTGAGGGCATCGGGCGGGAGCCCGGCAGTCGGCGCAGACGAGGGACGGCGCGAAGCCGGGCCGCGAGACCTGGACGAGCACCGGCCCTTGCGCGGCCGCATTCCGGGCGGCGAGGAAGGCCGACGACGGCATGCGCTGGGGCGTCGGCTGCTCCATCTCCTGCGGTGTGCTCAGCACCACACGCGGGAGCACGCGACGGGTCGCGCGGACATCCCGCAGCCAGCCGTGCACGACGAGCCGCTCGATCTCGGTCGTCCGCGTGTGACCGGCGAAGAGTAGGGCCGAGCCCTCCCCCTCCTGCCGCAGCAGCGCCGCATCCCGGGCGTGGACGTAGGGTGCGAGCGGCTCACCCAGAAGGCTGTCGCCGTCGTCCCACAGCGCCACCAGACCGGCGACGACAGGGGCGTACACGGCGGACCTGTTCCCGACGACGATGCAGGGCGCGTCCTCGAGCGTGCGCAGGAAGGAGCGGTAGCGATCCGGGTTCGACTGTCGGGAGTCGTACCGCGCGATCGCCTCCGCCGGGACGAACGTGTCGAGGGCGGCGAGCAGCCGATCGAGGTCACGGTGGTCGGGCACGACGAGGATGGTCGACTTCCCCGCCGCGAGCGTCATCGCGGCGGAGGCAGCGAGCATCCGCGCCCAGCCCGGTGTGTCGTCGCTGAGCTGCGGGATGGCCTCGACGGCCGCGCGTCCGTTCTCGTCGAGCACCGCCTGCAGTCCGTCGTACAGTCCGACCACGGACGCGGCCGCGTCGCGGGCCTCGGGTTCGAGGAGCGGCGTCGGAGCGTCGGCGGTCCAGGCCTTCTCGACCCGCACCTGCCGCTTCGGGATCACCAGCCGCAGCACGTCCGATGCCGACCCTGCCGCGCGATCGGCGACGCGCCGCGCCAGTCGGTACAGACGATCCGGCAGCACGGGGACGGCCGACACGATGCTCTCGACCTCGGAGAGCGGACGATCGGCGTCGTCCTCCACGTCCAGCTCCACCACGAACCCGTCGACCACGCGCCCGGCGGTCCGCAGGGGCACGCGCACCCGGACCCCGGGCTCGACATCGCCGAGTTCGGGCGGAAGGGCGTAGTCGAACAGGCGGTCGAGCTGCGGCAGCGGCGATTCCAGAAGCACCCGCGCGATGCGCCTGCTCTCCGGAGAGATCAGCACCGCGGACCCGTCAGAGCCCGGCAGCGCGCCGCAGCTCCTCGGCCCGGTCCGTCCGCTCCCACGTGAAGTCCGGCAGCTCCCGGCCGAAATGCCCGTACGCGGCCGTCTGCGCATAGATCGGCCGCAGCAGGTCGAGCTGCTCGATGATGGCCTGCGGTCGGAGGTCGAACACCTCGTCGATGGCGCGGGTGATGACCTCGTCGGACACCCGTCCGGTGCCGAAGGTCTCCACGTACAGGCCGACGGGTCGGGCGACGCCGATCGCGTAGGCGACCTGCACCTCGAGGCGGTCGGCGAGTCCCGCGGCGACCGCGTTCTTGGCGACCCAGCGCGTCGCGTAGGCGCCGGAGCGGTCGACCTTCGACGGGTCCTTGCCGCTGAAGGCACCACCACCGTGCCGTGCGGCGCCGCCGTAGGTGTCGATGATGATCTTGCGACCGGTGAGCCCGGCGTCTCCCTTGGGGCCGCCCGTGACGAAGGGGCCCGCGGGGTTGATGTAGTAGGTGACGTCGTCGAGGTCGAGGCCGGTCGTGGCGAGGACCGGATCGATGACGTGCTCGCGGATCTGCGCCTTGAGGTCGTCCTGGGCGATGTCCGGGTTGTGCTGCGTGGAGAGCACGACGGCGTCGACGGTCTTCGGGGTGAAGCCGTCGTAGCCGAGGGTGACCTGCGTCTTCCCGTCCGGGCGCAGGAAGGGCAGCAGCCCGCTGCGGCGCACCTCGGTCAGCCGCTCGGCGATGCGGTGCGCGGTCCATGCGGCCATCGGCATGAGCTGCGGGGTCTCGTTGGTGGCGAACCCGAACATGATGCCCTGGTCTCCGGCGCCGAGGCCGTCGAGCGGATCGACCGACGAGCCGTCGCGGTGCTCCTGGGCGTTGTCGACCCCGTGGGCGATGTCCGTGGACTGCTCCCCCACCGAGACGCTGACGCCGCACGAGTCGCCGTCGAAGCCGGTGTCGGACGACGTGTAGCCGATGCCGTTCACGACCTGGCGGACGATCGTCGGGATGTCGACGTAGGCGTCGGTGCGGATCTCGCCGGCCACATGCACGAGCCCGGTCGTGACGAGCGTCTCGACCGCGACCCGGGAGGCCGGGTCCTTCGCGAGCAGTCCGTCGAGGATGCTGTCCGAGATCTGGTCGCAGATCTTGTCCGGATGCCCTTCGGTGACGGACTCGGACGTGAACAGACGCAGCGCGCTCATCGATGCTCCAGAACGGGGACGGACGGTGGGAGGGTGTGGCACCCATTCTGGACCGCGCCACCGACGTTGCGGCGGCGCGGTCGTCGAGTTACTCCGCGTGACGCAGGCGGAGCTTGTCCTCGTTGATCTCGTGCAGGGCGATGGTGAGCGGCTTGTCCTCGACCGACGAGTCGACGAGCGGGCCCACGTTGTCGAAGAGGTTCCCCTCGTGCAGGTCGGAGTAGTAGTCGTTGATCTGACGGGCGCGCTTGGCCGCGTAGATCACGAGCTCGTACTTGGAGTCGACGCGCTCCAGCAGGTTGTCGATGGGGGGATCGATGATGCCGTTGTTGCGTCCGGCCATGGGTGGACCTCCTGATCAGGCGACGGGATTCGCCGCGAAGACGGTGCTGCGGGCGCGCGACCCTTCGACGAGCTCAGGGACCGGCGTGGTGCTCGACCCTGGAATCAGGTCAGCGCGCAGAGCTTGTAGACAAGTCTACGACCTCGCGAGCGGCGGTGGCGACGTCCTCGTTCACGATGAGGTGGTCGAACTCGTTCTGCGCCGCCAGCTCGACCTTCGCGGTCCGCAGCCGGCGTGCTCGCTCCTCGGCGTCCTCGGTGCCACGGCCGACCAGTCGGTGCACCAGCTCGTCCCAGCTCGGCGGCAGGAGGAAGATGAGGGTCGCCGAGGGCTCGGCCTCGCGCACCTGACGCGCGCCCTGCAGGTCGATCTCCAGCAGCACGGTCTTCCCCTCGGCCAGGGCGGCGTCGATGGGAGCGCGCGGGGTGCCGTAGCGCGAGCGGTTGTGCACGACCGCGTATTCCAGCAGCTCGCCGTCGGCGATCAGGCGGTCGAACTCGGCGTCGTCCACGAAGTAGTAATGCACGCCGTCGATCTCGCCCGGGCGTGGCGGTCGGGTGGTCGCCGAGACGGACAGATGGATTTCGGGGTTGTTCTCGCGGATGTGCGCGGCGACGGTCCCCTTGCCCACCGCCGTGGGGCCAGCGAGGACGAGCAGTCGGCTGCGCGCCCCGCGGGGGGCGGGTACGGGGAACCGGTCGTCCAGCCACTCCTCCAGCACCCGGCGCTGCCGGGCGCCCAGCCCCCCGAGCCGCTTGACCGGCGAGATGTGGAGCTGCTCCAGCACGCGGTCGCGCTTCCCCGCGCCGATCGCCGGGAGGGCCAGGAGGAAGTCGGTGATGCGCATGGAGCCCTCGACCGAGTCCGGGTCGTCGGTCGCGCGATGCAGCACGGCCTGCGGAGTGACGACGCGCATCGTCAGATCCCGCTTGAGCGAGGCCCTGGCACGTCGTCTCTCGACCGCACGGCGGGCGGCGGCGGCCCTGTCGACCTCGGGGACGGTGCGGCGTTCCTCAGCCACGGCTGACCTCTCGATACTGGGCGGCACGGTCGGCGATCGTCTCGGCGAGGGCCGCCGGGCCCGCGGAGAGGAGGCTGCGGCTCTCGCTCGCGATCACCGAGGCGGCCTGGGGGCCGAAGCGGCGGGCGAGATCCGCGGGAGTGGCGCCCTGCGCGCCGAAGCCGGGGGCGAGGATCGGGGCGACGGGCGCGAACGGCACGAGGCCGGCATCCGCCGCGTCCACGGTGGCGCCGATGACGAAGCCGAAGCTCCCCCACTCCCCCTCGGGCGTCGCGGCGGCGTTCCGGCGCGACACCTCGGCGACCACGGCCGCGGACACGGTCTCGCCGTCCGCGGTCGTCGCGCGCTGCAGCACGGTCGCCTCGGGGTTGCTGGTCGCCGCGAGGACGAAGAGCCCCTTGCCGTGCTCCTCGGCCAGGGCGAACGCGCCCTCCAGCGCACCGACGCCGAGGTACGGGTTCACCGTCAGGGCGTCCGCCTCCAGCGGCGCACCGGCGGGCAGCCAGGCCTGAGCGTAATCGGCCATCGTCGATCCGATGTCCCCGCGCTTGGCATCGGCGATCACGAGCAGTCCGGCCGCCCGCGCGGCGGCGAGCACGTCCTCCAGCGCGGCGAACCCGGCGGCGCCGTACCGCTCGAAGAACGACACCTGCGGCTTCACGACACCGACGCGACCGGCGGCCGCCTCGACGGTACGGAGCCCGAACTCCCGGACTCCGGCGGCGTCGGCGGTCAGCCCCCACGCCGCCAGCAGAGCGGCGTGGGGGTCGATGCCGACACAGAGCGGACCGTGCGCCTCCAGAGCGGCGCGGGCTCGCCCGCCGAAGCGTTCCGTCATACCGCGGCCATCCGGTCCTGGGCGTACTCCTGCAGGCTCTTGACCTGGAAGCCCTCGTGCGCGGCGTCCATCCCGCTCACCGCCGCGCCGAGCACGGCGATGGTCGTGAAGAGCGCCTTGTCCGCGGCGACGGCGGCGGCGCGGATCTCGTAGCCGTCCGCGCGAGCGGCACCACCGGACGGGGTGTTCACGACGATGTCGATCTCCCCGTCGTTGATGAGGTCGACGATGTTCCGGGCTCCGCTCTCCTGGGTCTCGCTGTACTTCTCGACCACCGTGACGGCGATGCCGTTGCGGGACAGGATCTCCGCCGTGCCCTCGGTCGCCACGATCGTGAAGCCGAGCTGCTGGAGGCGGTGCGCCGGGAGGATGACCGCGCGCTTGTCGGAGTCGGCGACCGAGATGAACACGGTGCCCGAGGTCGGCATGCCGCCGTAGGCCGCGGCCTGCGACTTCGCGAACGCGGTCGGGAAGTCGCGGTCGATGCCCATGACCTCGCCGGTCGAACGCATCTCCGGGCCGAGGACCGAGTCGACCGTCTTGCCGTCGGCGGTGCGGAACCGCTTGAAGGGCAGCACGGCCTCCTTGACCGAGACCGGGGCGTCCAGGGGGACGCGCGAGCCGTCCTGCGCGGGCAGCATCCCCTCGGCGCGGAGCTCGGCGATCGTGGAGCCGGCCATGATGCGGCTGGCGGCCTTCGCCATCGGGATGCCCAGCGCCTTGGAGACGAAGGGCACCGTGCGGCTCGCCCGGGGGTTGGCCTCGATGACGTAGAGCACGCCGGCGCTGATCGCGAACTGCACGTTCAGCAGACCGCGCACGCCCACGCCCTGTGCGATG
This sequence comes from Microbacterium sp. GbtcB4, assembly GCF_019091465.1. Classification (NCBI taxonomy): domain Bacteria; kingdom Bacillati; phylum Actinomycetota; class Actinomycetes; order Micrococcales; family Microbacteriaceae; genus Microbacterium; species Microbacterium sp. GbtcB4. Next base: position 142,434 of record NZ_JAGXJJ010000009.1, on the reverse strand, counting down.
GCGAGGGTGGCCTCGCGGACGCGGTCCACGTCGCTGCGGCCGAGCGAGACCGGCGGCAGCGTGCAGCTCGAGTCGCCGGAGTGGATGCCGGCCTCCTCCAGGTGCTCCATGACGCCGCCGATGAAGAGGTCGGTGCCGTCGTACAGGGCGTCCACATCGAGCTCGATCGCGTCGTCGAGGAAGCGGTCGACCAGGAGCGGCTTGCCCTCCTCGATCACGACCTCGCCGGCGGTCCGCACGAAGTAGTCACGCAGCGCGTCCGTGCCGTAGACGATCTCCATGCCGCGACCGCCGAGCACGAAGCTCGGGCGCACGAGCACCGGGTAGCCGATCTCCTCGGCGATGCGCACCGCGCCCTCCACGTCGATCGCCGTGCCGTTACGCGGCGCGAGGAGCCCGGCCTCGTCGAGCAGGCGCGAGAACAGCTCGCGCTCCTCGGCCAGGTCGATGGCCTCCGGGCTCGTGCCCAGGACCGTGTAGCCGGCCGCCTCGATGCCCTTCGCGAGCCCGAGCGGGGTCTGCCCGCCGAGCTGGCAGACGACGCCGAGGATGGTGCCGCTCGCGGCCTCCGCGTCCAGCACCTCGAGCACGTCCTCGAGCGTCAGCGGCTCGAAGTACAGCCGGTCGGACGTGTCGTAGTCGGTCGACACGGTCTCCGGGTTGCAGTTGATCATCACGGTCTCGAAGCCCGCGTCGGACAGCGCGAACGAGGCGTGCACGCAGGAGTAGTCGAACTCGACGCCCTGACCGATGCGGTTCGGGCCCGAACCGATGATGACGACCTTGGTGCGCTCGGACGGCGCGACCTCGGTCTCGGCGTCATAGCTCGAGTAGTGGTACGGCGTCAGCGCGGGGAACTCCCCTGCGCAGGTGTCGACCGTCTTGTACACGGGGCGGATGCCGAGGCCGTGGCGCACGCCGCGGATCTCGGCCTCGCTCTCGCCGCGGAGCTGCGCGATCTGCGCGTCGGAGAAGCCGTGCTCCTTGGCGTAGCGCAGCGTCGCGTCATCCAGCTCGCCGGCGGTGCGGACGACATCGGCGACCTCGTTGATGAGGACGATCTGGTCGAGGAACCAGGGGTCGATGGCCGTGGCCTCGAACGCCTGCTCGACGGTCGCGCCCTTGCGCAGCGCCTGCTGCAGGGTGACGATCCGGCCGTCGGTCGGGGTCTTCGCGATCTCGAGCAGTTCCTCGACGGTGCGCGGCTCCTCGCCCCAGTGGAAGCTGGAGCCCCGCTTCTCGAGCGACCGCAGCGCCTTCTGCAGTGCGGTGGCGTAGTTGCGGCCGATGGCCATCGCCTCGCCGACGGACTTCATGGTCGTGGTGAGGGTCGCGTCGGCGGCCGGGAACTTCTCGAACGCGAAGCGCGGGACCTTGACGACGACGTAGTCGAGCGTCGGCTCGAAGCTCGCCGGGGTCACGCCGGTGATGTCGTTCGGGATCTCGTCGAGGCGGTAGCCGAGGGCGAGCTTGGCCGCGAGCTTGGCGATCGGGAAGCCGGTGGCCTTCGAGGCCAGGGCGCTCGACCGGGAGACGCGCGGGTTCATCTCGATGACGATGATGCGCCCATTCTCGGGGTTGACCGCGAACTGGATGTTGCAGCCACCGGTGTCCACGCCCACGGCGCGGATGATGTCGATGCCGATGTCGCGGAGCTTCTGGTACTCCCGGTCCGTCAGGGTCAGCGCCGGCGCCACCGTGATCGAGTCGCCGGTGTGCACGCCGACCGGGTCGACGTTCTCGATGGAGCAGACGACCACCGTGTTGTCGGCGGTGTCGCGCATGAGCTCGAGCTCGTACTCCTTCCAGCCGAGGATCGACTCCTCCAGGAGCACCTCGGTCGTCGGGGAGTCGCGCAGGCCGGCGCCGCCGATACGGCGCAGGTCCTCCTCGTCGTAGGCAAACCCGGAGCCCAGGCCGCCCATCGTGAAGGACGGGCGCACCACCAGCGGGTAGCCGAGCTGCTCGGCCCCGGCGAGGAGGTCGTCCATGGTGTGGGCGATGACGCTCTTGGCGACGTCCGCGCCCGCCTCGAGGACGAGCTCCTTGAAGACCTGACGGTCCTCGCCCTTCTTGATGGCGTCCACCTTCGCGCCGATGAGCTCGACGTCGTACTTCTCGAGGATCCCCTGCTCGTGCAGCGCCATCGCGGCGTTGAGCGCCGTCTGACCGCCGAGCGTCGGCAGGATCGCGTCGGGCTTCTCCTTCGCAATGATCGTCTCGATCACCGCAGGGGTGATCGGCTCGATGTACGTCGCGTCGGCGAAGTCAGGGTCGGTCATGATCGTCGCGGGGTTGGAGTTGACGAGGATGACCCGGACGCCCTCCTCACGGAGGACGCGGCACGCCTGGGTGCCGGAGTAGTCGAACTCGCAGGCCTGGCCGATGACGATCGGGCCGGAGCCGATGACGAGGACGGAGCGGATGTCGTCGCGCTTGGGCATTACTTTGCATCTCCCTGGGTGGGTCCCTGAGCGGGTCGAAGGGTCGCGATGACCATGTCGCGGAAGCGGTCGAAGAGGTAGTTGGCGTCGTGCGGTCCGGCCGCGGCCTCGGGGTGGTACTGCACCGAGAACGCGGGGATGTCGAGGGCGCGCAGGCCCTCCACGACGTTGTCGTTGAGGCCGACGTGGCTGACCTCGACCTTGCCGTAGCCGTGCGGGCTGTCGAAGGAGCCCTCCAGGGGCGCCTCGACGGCGAAGCCGTGGTTGTGCGCGGTGATCTCGACCTTGCCCGTCTGCTTGTCCAGCACGGGCTGGTTGATGCCGCGGTGGCCGAACGGCAGCTTGTACGTGCCGAGACCCAGGGCCCGACCGAGGAGCTGGTTGCCGAAGCAGATCCCGAAGAAGGGCAGCCCGTCGTCGAGGACCGCGCGCAGCAGTTCGACGTGGTCGCCCGACGCCGCGGGGTCGCCGGGACCGTTCGAGTAGAAGACGGCGACCGGCTCGATCGCCCGGATCTCGTCGATGCCCACGTCCTGCGGGAGGACGTGCACGTCGAAGCCGCGGGCCGCGAGGTTGTCGATCGTCGCCTGCTTCACACCGAGGTCGAGCACGGCGAGGTTGCCGATGCGCTCCCCCACCGCCGGGGTGACGGTCGCGCTATGGACGGACACCTGCGCGGAGAGGTTGAGGCCGGTCATCTCCGGGGCCTCGCGGACGATGCGCAGCTGCTCCTCCGGGTCGAGCTCCGCCTCCGCACCCGAGAAGATGCCGCCCCGCATGGAGCCGGCCGAGCGGATGTGGCGGGTGACCGCGCGCGTGTCGATGCCGCTGATGCCGACGATGCCGTCCTCGACGAGGACGTCGTCGAGAGAGGCGTTCGCCCGCCAGTTCGAGACGACGCGCGAGGGGTCGCGCACGATGTAGCCGGCGACCCAGATGCGGCGGGACTCGGTGTCCTCGTCATTCATGCCGGTGTTGCCGATGTGCGGGGCGGTCTGCAGGACGATCTGCCCGGCGTAGGACGGGTCGGTGATGGTCTCCTGGTATCCCGACATGCCGGTGGCGAACACGACCTCGCCGAGGGTGCGCCCGCGCGCGCCGTACGCGCGTCCGCGGTGTCGGGTGCCGTCCTCCAGGACGAGGACGGCGGGGTCGGGAAGGCGGGCCGCAGAGGCCTGCGGGGAGGAAGTCGAGAGGGTCATGACGAGGCTCCTGTGTCAGGGGCGGCGGGGATGAGCCGCTGCAGGTCGGAGATGAGGGTCGGGAGGTCGCCGCCGGTGAGGCGCACATAGCTGTCGACGACGGTCGTGTCGTCGACGCGCCACGAGATGCGCGCGAGCCCGCCGGGCTCGACGACGCGATCGATCGTGACGGTCGCGCGATCGACGGAGACGAGGCGGTCGGCGGCGAGGAAGACGGTGGGGGCACCGTCCAGGGCCAGCGCGATGCCGCGATCGGTCACAGCCAGCTCGCCGCGTGCGCGGAACGCCAGCGGGGTGATCGCGAGCCGTTCGAGGGGCTGCTCGTGCCGGGTGGTGGACACGTAGAGCACCTCGTCACGGCGCGTCACCTCCGCGTGCTCCGGCACCCCGAGCGGGGCCGTGTACGCGGCATCGCGCCGCACTCGTCGTCGCCAGGCGAACAGCATGGAGAGCAGGATCAGCAGCGCGACGGCGATGATGATCGCGACCGCGAGGTCCCGTGCGCTCATGCGCCGAGCTCCTCGACGACGGCGCCGCCGTCGACCGTGAGGACGCCGCCGTGCACCGTGTACTCCACGCGCCCGGGCAGTGCGCGGCCCAGGTAGGGCGAGTTCACGCTGCGCCCGTGCAGGTCCGCGGCGGTGAACACGCCGTCGACCGCGGGGTCGTACAGCGTGATGTGCGCGGGCTGCCCGGCAGTGAGCGGCGTGCCGTGGCCGGAGAGCCGTCCGATGCGGGCGGGCGTCGCGCTCATGACGCGGGCGACATCGGCCCAGCCGATCAGGCCGGTCTGCACCATCGACTGGTGCACGACCCGCAGGGCGCTCTCCAGACCGACCATGCCGTTCGCGGCGGCCTGCCACTCGCACGCCTTGTGCTCGCTGGGGTGCGGTGCGTGGTCGGTCGCGACGATGTCGATCGTGCCGTCGGCAAGGCCCTCCCGGACCGCGAGGACGTCCTCTTCGCGGCGCAGCGGCGGGTTGACCTTGAACCGCGCGTCGTAGCCGCGGACGAGTTCGTCCGTGAGCAGCAGGTGGTGCGGCGTGACCTCCGCCGTCACGTTGACACCGCGCTTCTTGGCCCAGCGGATGATGTCGACGGAGCCGGCCGTCGACAGGTGGCACACGTGCAGTCGCGAGCCGACGTGCTCGGCGAGGAGCACATCGCGGGCGATGATCGACTCCTCGGCGACCGCCGGCCATCCGGCCAGCCCGAGCTCGGCCGAGACGGTGCCCTCGTTCATCTGGGCGCCCTCGGTGAGTCGCGGGTCCTGCGCATGCTGGGCGATGACGCCGTCGAAGGACTTCACGTACTCCAGAGCCCGGCGCATGATCAGCGGGTCCCACACGCAGAAGCCGTCGTCGCTGAAGACCCGAACCTGGGCACGGGAGGTGGCCATGGCGCCCAGCTCGGCGAGGCGCTCGCCCTTCTGCCCCACGGTGACGGCGCCGATCGGCTGCACGGTCGCGTAGCCGGCCGCCTCGCCGAGGGCGAGCTCCTGCTCGACCACGCCCGCCGTGTCGGCGACCGGGGAGGTGTTCGGCATCGCGAACACGGCGGTGAACCCGCCCGCGGCGGCCGCTCTGGTGCCGGTGAGGATCGTCTCAGAGGCCTCGAACCCCGGCTCGCGCAGGTGGGTGTGCAGGTCGACGAGGCCCGGCAGCGCGACCAGGCCCGCGGCGTCGATCACCCGCGCGCCGGTGCGGGTGAGCCCCGTCCCGACCTCGGCGATGACGCCTTCCTCGATCATGATGTCGGCGCCGTCCGCGTCGAGCAGCTGTGCACCGGTGATGACGAGGGTCTCGCTCACAGGTCTCCCCCTCGTTCGTCGTCTCGTTCCCCTGCCAGCAGCAGGTACAGCACCGCCATGCGCACGGAGACCCCGTTCGACACCTGTTCCAGCACCGTCGAACGGGGGGAATCGGCAGCTTCGGAGGAGATCTCCAGTCCCCGGTTCATGGGTCCGGGGTGCAGGACAATGCTACCGCCCGGCAGAGCCGCCACGCGCCGTGCGTCCAGGCCCCACCGGCGCGAATACTCCCGCTCAGTCGGGAAATACGCCGCGTTCATGCGCTCGAGCTGGATGCGCAGCATCATCACGGCGTCCGGCCCCTCCGCGAGGGCTTCGTCCAGGTCGTAGACCACGCGGACCGGCCACAGGGACACGTTCTGTGGAACCAGGGTCGGCGGCGACACGAGCGTGACCTCGGCGCCGAGCGTGGTGAGCAGCCAGACGTTGGAGCGCGCCACCCGCGAATGCAGCACGTCACCGACGATCGTCACCCGGAGACCGGAGAGGTCGCGTCCGCGACTGTCCACGCCGAAGCGACGCTTGCGGATGGTGAAGGCGTCGAGGAGCGCCTGGGTGGGGTGCTCGTGGGTGCCGTCGCCCGCGTTGACGACGCCGGCGGAGATCCAGCCGCTCGTCGCCAGGGTCTGCGGCGCCCCGGAGCCGGGGTGCCGCACGACGACCGCGTCGGCACCGATGGCCTCGAGCGTCTGCGCGGTGTCCTTCAGGCTCTCGCCCTTGGAGACGCTGGAACCCTTGGCGGCGAAGTTGATGACGTCGGCGGACAGGCGCTTCGCGGCGGCCTCGAACGAGATGCGGGTGCGCGTCGAGTCCTCGAAGAAGAGGTTCACGACGGTCTTCCCGCGGAGCGTGGGAAGCTTCTTGACCTCGCGGGACTGCGTGTCGGCCATGTCCTCCGCGACATCGAGGATGCGCAGGGCGGTCGCTCTGTCGAGCGTGCGGGTGTCGAGGAGATGCCTCATTCGCCGATCGTCACCTCCTCGGCGCCGTCGTTCTCGAACAGACGCACGTTGACGCGCTCGGTGCGCGCGGAGGGGATGTTCTTGCCCACGAAGTCCGGGCGGATGGGAAGCTCCCGGTGTCCGCGGTCGATGAGGATCGCGAGCCGCACGACGGCGGGACGGCCGATCGACTGGAGGGCGTCGAGCGCGGCGCGGATGCTCCGGCCGGAGAACAGAACGTCGTCGACGAGGACGACCGTCTTCCCGTCGATGCCGCCCGCGGGGATCTCCGTCGGCTGCGGCGATCGCGTCGGGTGCTTGGCGAGGTCGTCGCGGAAGAGCGTCACGTCGAGGGAACCGACGGGGACGGAGACCTGGGCGATCTCGCTGATCAGGACGGCGAGCCGGTGACCCAGCGTGACACCGCGGGTCGGGATGCCCAGCAGGACGAGGTCGTCGGCCCCGCGATTGGACTCGAGGATCTCGTGCGCGATCCGGGTCAGCGCTCGTGAGATGTCGGCTTGGTGCAACACAGTGCGCACACCCATCAGCCGCTCCCTTCTCCGCCTCACAGGACGGTGTTAAAGGTTGCTTGTGATCTCAGTCTATCGGAGGGATCAGACGCCTACGACCTCGACACCGCGCTCTCTGGCGACCGTCGCGAGACGACGGTCGAAGGTCGCCAGCGTCGCGCCGAACGCCTCCGCTGTGACGAGTACCGCGCAGTCCGGGAGCTTCAGGGAGGTCGCGGCGCGGAGCCGCGCGATATGGACCGGTTCGTCGACCGTCTCCTCCCGACGCAGCAGCCCGAGGGAGTCGATCTTGGCGAGATCGGCGAGCTCTGTGCCCATCCGCGCCGGATGCACGAGCGTCTCCGCGAGGGTGATCGGGTGGATCAGAAGGTCTTCCTCGGTATCGAGGATGTCGAACGCCGCCTCCTGGTGGACATCGTCGGTGGAAAGGTGCGCGATGAGGACACCGGCGTCCACGACGATCACTCCGGCCAGTCCTTCCGAAGAGCGTCGAGATACCCCGGTGGATAGGCGATCGATCCCCGCGTCGCCTCGAGCGCCGCCCGCCGGGTCGCGCGCCGGTGGGATCCTCGCTCTGCGAGCCGCTCCGCCCCCAGCACCGCGAGCCTCGCCACCTGCTCCGACTTCGGCAGTCCTGGCCACTCGCTTTCCGCGAGTTCCAGCGCCTCGCGCAGCGCGGCGGTCTGCGTCACCTGGATGCGGGTCAGAGCGGTCGGCATCGCCTCACTGTACCACCGGCTGCACTCGGTGGTACAGGCGCAGATCAGCTCGCCTCGCGGAGCACCGGATCCGTCACGTCGTCGATCTTCGAGGAGCGGATCGGGTGGCCGCTCGTGGAGAGGCAGCGTCCGGTCTTCAGGTCCCACTTCCAGTCGTGCATGCTGCACGTGAGGATGCCGTCCTCGTCGACCTTCCCGGTCTTGGTGAGGTCGGCGCGCAGGTGCGGGCAGCGGCGCTGGACGACCCAGTCGCCGATCTCCGCGTCCTCGGTCTGGTCGGTCTGCTCCTGGTACCAGTTCTCGACGTACTCGATCCGGTCGACCGAGAGGCACTTCAGGAACGTGGTGAGGAACTCGTTGAACTTGCCGCTGCGGCCGACCGAGAACTGCATCGACAGGAAGATCGAGTTCGACCAGTCGATCTCGTGGTCGCGGATGTTCGTCGAGACGAGGTCGGCCGGGATCGTGTACCAGTACACGCACTCCTCCCCCGCGTACTCGCGGACCTTGGCGCGCGGGAAGTCGACCACCATGTCCAGCTCCCCGATGCGGAAGCGGACGTGCCCGCCGACCCCGAGGCGGATGGTGCGCGACTTCTTCAGCAGCGGCTCCCACCACTCCTTGATCGCGGCCAGCATCTCGTCGGGCGGGATGATCTCGGCGCGCGAGGCCTCCTCGTCGCGGATCTCCTGCTGGCGGGTCGCGCGCTGCTCCTCCAGGTACTCCCACTTCTCGTCGAAGATGTGGGTGAGCTCGGCCTCGGTGTAGAGCGTCTGCTCGGTGGTCACCGCACCACCGTCGATCGTGACGAGCGTGCCGGGGACGAAGAGCTGCCCGTCGTACTTCGGGGCCAGCTCCTTCATGTGCGCGATGAACTGCTTCTGGTCCGTAAAGATGGACTCGCCGTTGCGGCCCATCCCGTTGAAGTCGAAGAGGTCGTCGCGGAGGAACATGGGCGGGCCCGCCATAGGGAAGACGTGCGGAGCGTCGACCTTCTCGATGTAGTACATCGCGCGCTTGTTCTGCGCCTCGCGCTTGAGTCGGGCGAAGTTCTGCTTCGCATCCAGCGGGAGGTCGTAGACCATGGGCCACCAGATCGCTCCGGAGACCTGCGTGAAGTAGGCGTCGGGCTTCCCGAAGTGCAGCAGCTTGTCGAGATCGAGCGGGTGCGAGTCGTTCTGGTTCAGCATCGAGCCGGTGCCGTCGTCCACGCTGAGCGACGAGTCGCCGATCGGGCCGTCGCTCGGCGCGCGCAGCGGGGTGATCATCATCTTGAGCGCCCCGCGCTCGATGACCTCGCCGGCGGGCGCGTAGGTGATGTTCGTGTAGCCGAGCGCCCGGATGTCCTGCTCCAGGTCGTCGATCGGATACTCCGGCAGGAGCACCTCGATGTCCTTGCGGATGTACCGCTCCAGCAGCGCCGGGTCGAAGTGGTCGCGGTGCCGGTGCGAGATGTAGAGGAAGTCGGCTTCACGACCGTAGCGCTCCCAGTCGAGGGCACGGTTGTCCGGGAACGGGAACCAGGACCCGAAGAAGGACGGGCCGAGCACCGGGTCGCAGATGATGTTGCCGCCCACCGTCTCGATGAACATGCCGGCATGGCCGAGTCCCGTGATCCGCATTGCATTCCTCTCGAAGATGAACCGTTCGATTGTACCGACGGCTCCCTGAGCACCCGGCGGGACGGGCCGGGGAAAACGGTCTAGTCGTCGAAGAGACCGCGGATGTCGTCGGCGGTGAGCGCCTGCGCGAAGAGCGCGTCGTCGTCGAGCACGGCGGTGAACAGCCGCGCCTTACGGCGTTGCAGCGCGAGGACCTTCTCCTCGATCGTGCCGGTGGCGATCATGCGGTAGACGAACACCTGGCTGCGCTGGCCGATGCGGTGCGTGCGGTCGACGGCCTGGGCCTCGGCGGCGGGGTTCCACCACGGGTCGAGGAGGAAGACGTAGTCGGCCTCGGTCAGCGTGAGCCCGAACCCGCCGGCCTTCAGGCTGATGAGGAAGACGGGCTGCTCCCCCTCCGCGAAGTCCGCGACCACCTGCTCGCGATGACGCGTCGAGCCGTCGAGGTGCGCGTACGGGATGCCGGCGGCGTCCAGACGCGCGGCCGCCATGTCGAGGAAGGACGTGAACTGGCTGAACACGAGCGCGCGGTGCCCCTCCGCCTGCAGCTCGACGATCCGCTCCAGGAGCTCGTCAAGCTTGCGGGAGCCGAGGCGCGCGTCGGCCGGGTCGATCAGCGCCGGAGCGAGACTCAGCATCCGCAGCAGCGTCAGGGAGCGGAACACGATGAAGCGGTTGCGGTCGAGATCCTCCAGCAGGCCGAGCACCTTCTGCCGCTCCCGCTGCAGCACCGTCTCGTAGAGCTCGCGATGCCCGGCGCTCAGCTCGATCTCCAGCACCTGCTCCTGCTTCGGCGGGAGGTCCGGGGCGACGAGTTCCTTGGTGCGGCGGAGCACGAGCGGGCGGATCCGTCGTCGGAGCTGCGCGAGGCGGCGCTGCCGATACGGTCCGCCCTCCGCGTCCTCCGGCACCTTCCCCTGCTCGATCGGCTGGATGTAGTGCTCGCGGAACTTCCGCGCGGAAGCGAACAGGCCGGGTGCCGTGAGCTTCAGCAGCGCCCAGAGCTCCTCGAGGCTGTTCTCCAGCGGCGTGCCCGTGACAGCGATGGTGACGTCGGCGGGGAAGCGCGCGACGGCACGATGCAGCTTCGTCGCCGGATTCTTCACGAACTGGGCCTCGTCGAGGATCAGGCCGGCCCAGGTAACGCTCGCGAACCCCTCTTCGTCGAGTCGGGCGACGGCGTAGGTGGTCAGGACCACATCGGCCTCGCGAGCCACGGCGGCCACCGCAGGCCCGGCGGTGGAGTCCCGGGTGATCACGCGGAGACCCGGAGCGAACCGCGCCGCCTCGGTGCGCCAGGTGGCCAGCACGGACGTCGGGACCACGACGAGGAACGGACGTCCCTCCCCCGCCGCACGGGCATGCAGGATGAGCGCAAGCAGCTGGACCGTCTTCCCGAGACCCATGTCGTCGGCGAGGATGCCGCCGAGCCGATGCGACCAGAGGAACGCGAGCCAGTCCAGCCCCTCCTTCTGGTACGGCCGCAACTGTGCGGTGAGTCCCGGAGGGAGGGGCACCGCCGGCACCGCGGTGGCGCTGCGCAGTCCGTCGGCGCTGGCCCGCCAGCTCACCGCGGGAAGGGCCTCGTCCGCCAGATCCTCGAACTCCTCCCACAGATCCGTCTGATGACGGCTGATCCGCGGGCCCGTCTCCCACTCGTCCAGATCCCCGGCCTCGTCGAGGAGGTCGCGCAGGCGGTCGAGCGCCGGGTGGTTCAGGGAGAAGTAGCTGCCGTCGACGAGCAGGAGCTTTCGCCGGCCCGCGCTCAGCGCCGTGAACAGCGGCTCGAAGGGGATGTTCCGCCCGTCGATGCGGACGATCACGCCGAGGTCGAACCAGTCCGGGTCGGTGCTCTCCATGGTCGAGACCGTGATCTCCGGCTCCCCGGCGAGCTCGCGATACGTCTTGCGGCGGCCCGACACCTCCACCTCGACGCCCTCCGCCTCCACGGCGGGGACGACGCGGGTCATGAACTCCGCGGCCCCCACGTCGTGGAACGCCCCCGCGGGGGCGAACGCGACGCCGTGGTCCTGCCAGACGCTCCGGATCCGATGCGTCGCAGAGGCTTCGGCCTCCGGATCGCGCACGGCCTCCGGACCCGGCGTGAACGGCACCCGCCCGAAGCCGCGATAGTCCCACTCGATGGCGTATTCCACAGTGTCGCCGCGACGGAACGCCACCCGGAGCACAGCACGAGGTGGCGGGAGGTCGGGTAGCGCGACGCGGCCGACCGCGCGGACGGGGAGGCGACGCGCGAGGAGCGGATAGGCATCCTGGAGGAAGGCCGTCTCCTCCTCCGCGGGGACGACGAGCGTCCGGGCCCGGAGCAGCGACGGCGCCGGCCCTGCGAGCGGAAGCTCCGCGAGCGTCACCTGCAGGCGCGACCCGCTCTGCGCGACCTCGTACACGCCGGAGCGCCCGAGGGCGCGGATGCTGCCCGGCGGCGTCTCGCGCCCGTCCAGGGTCACGACCGGACGGACGACGAGGCCGCCGTCGTCGTCACGGGACACGGTCGCCGTCAGTTCCGCGGTGTCGGCGAGGACGAGCGTCGTCGACCGCTGCGCCGCCACGAGCGGGATGCCGAGGTCGGTCGCCGACCGCAGATGCCCCCAGAGGAGCCGCGACTCGATCAGGTCGGCGACGAGCCAGTCCCCCGCCGTGCCGGAGAGCAGCGTGTCGCGCGCGATGCTCAGCAGATCGGCGAACCACCGCGACCGTTCCCGACCGTACTGGTCCGGCGCGCGGCGGACCGCGTCCCAGGTGGCGGAGCCGAGCACCCAGGACCCCGTCGCCGCGCTCTGCTCCAGCGGACGGATGCCGAGGAGGATCTCCCCCACACCCTTGGCGACGTCGCGGGGGGTCGCGGTGCGCTGCGGGCGTGATGCCCACGGATTGGCTCCTCGGGCGTCGCGGACGCGCACCTCGAACCCGAGGGCGAGCGGGGTCGCCGCCGCCGGAGCAGTGCCGGCGTCGAACAGGGCACGCCAATCCCGCGCGCCGTCTCCCGGGGTGGCGGAGGCGGGCGGGCGGATCATGACACGATCCTGCCCGCCACCGCCGACACCGCCGCTGCGGCGCTCAGGCCGAGCGGGCGACGCGGGCGAGCACGCCGTGCACGAACGCGCCCGACTCGTCGGTGGAGAACTCCTTCGCGAGCTCCACCGCCTCGTCGATCGCGACCGCGGTCGGCACCTCGTCGTTGTAGAGGATCTCCCACGCGCCGATGCGCAGCAGGGCGCGGTCGACGGCGGGCATCCGCTCGAGCTTCCAGTCGCGGCTGTGGGTCGTGATCTGCTCGTCGATCTCGTCGCGCTGGTCGATGATGCCGTCGACGATCTCGCGGGCGTACAGCCACGACGCCTCGCGTGCCGGCTCGTTCGCCGCGCGCTTCGCCTCGGCGGCGAGGGCCACCGCGACCTCGTCGCCGCGGACGTCGGCGGAGAACAGGATGTCGAGCGCGCGCTTGCGCGCCTTCGTGCGGGCGCTCACGCCTTACTTCTCGCGGCCGAGGTACTCGCCCGTGCGGGTGTCGACCTTGACCTTCGTGCCGGTCTCCAGGAACAGCGGGACCTGGATCTCGTAGCCGGTCTCGAGCGTGGCGGGCTTGGTGCCGGCGGACGAGCGGTCGCCCTGCAGGCCGGGCTCGGTGTAGGTCACCTCGAGGATGACCGACGCCGGGAGGTCGATGTAGAGGGGGTTGCCGTTGTTGAGGGCGATGGTGACCTGCTGGTTCTCGAGCAGGAAATTCTTCGCGTCGCCGACCGTGGCCGCAGGCAGCGTGATCTGGTCGAAGTCGGTCTGATCCATGAACACGAACCCGTCACCGTCGGTGTAGAGGTAGGTGTAGTCCCGGCGGTCGACGTTCTCGATGTCGATCTTCGCGCCGGCGTTGTACGTGCGGTCCACGGTCTTGCCCGAGACGACGTTCTTCAGCTTCGTGCGGACGAACGCGCCGCCCTTGCCGGGCTTGACGTGCTGGAACTCGATGACGCTCCAGAGCTGCCCGTCGATGCTGAGGACGACGCCGTTCTTGATGTCTGCGGTGGATGCCATGTGCGAGGAGTTCCGTTCCTGAGTCCGTGGGGGCCGGGGTCGGCCGACAGTCGATTCTACGGGATGCCCGGCGCGGGCCGTCGCGGGGCACGATAGACGCTCCTCCGCGAGAGCGGAAGCCCCGTGACGATGCCCGTGGCCCCGGGCAGCGTGGACGGACAGGAGGAATCGACATGAGCGAAGACGATCGCGACCAGGACCCGACCAGGATGGCGAATCAGCCGGCGCTGCGGACGTCGTCTGGGGCGGTGTGGCTCATCGTCGCCACGATCTTCACGGCGGTCAGCCTCGTGCCCCTGATCGGGATCGTCCGCAGCGGCGGCGCCGCGGGGACCGTCGGCCTGGTGACCGCGATCGTCCTGGTCCTGGGCCTGGTCGCGATGGTCGTCATCCGCCTCACGGTGTCGAGCGTGCGTCCGCGGCTCCGTGCCCTGGCCGTCTGTTTCCTCGCCATGGCCCTCCTGACGCTCGTGGGCATCACGGTGTGCGTGCTGCTCGTCGGCCTGCCCTGATCCCGCGCGCTCAGAGCTGCGCGACGAGTTCTCGCACCGCTTCGGCGTAGCCCTCCACGCCGCGTCCGATGACACGGACCGCGGCGACGTCGTGCAGGTACGAGTGGTGACGGAACTCCTCACGGGCGTAGACGTCGGAGATGTGGACCTCGGCGAAGGGCAACGCGACGCCGGTGAGCGCGTCGCGCAGGGCGACGGAGGTGTGGGTGAGGCCGCCCGGGTTGATGACGATGCCCGCGCAGTCCGCCCGCGCATCGTGGATCGCGTCGATGAGCACGCCCTCGTGGTTGCTCTGCAGCGCCCGCACCTCGAACCCCAGGGCGGCAGCGGTCTCGGCGGTGATCCGCTCGACGTCGGCGAGGGTCGCGGTGCCGTACACCTCGGGTTCGCGGGTGCCGAGGAGGTTGAGGTTGGGGCCGTTGACGAGCAGCAGTCGACGCGGGGCGCTCATGCGGGCACGCTCCCGGTGTCGACCAGCTCGCGGCGCATGACCCATTCCCGCCCGAAGTTGGCCGTCTCGATCTCCCCCGTCCGGACGAAGCCGCCTCGGCGGTACACGGCCTGCGCCCGGGAGTTGTCCACGTGCACCTCGAGCACGAGCGCGCGGAGGCCGCGATCGCGGGCCCAGGCCGCCGCGGCGTCGAGGAGCGCATCGATGACGCCCGCACCGCGATGCGTGTCCACCACGTAGACCCCGACGACCAGCCCCGCGTCGTGCTGCTCGCGATGCGGGAGCACGGACACGGTCCCGGTCCAGGCGCCGTCGTCGGCGATCGCGACGAACTGCGCCGCGGCGGCGTCGCCCGCGGCATTCGCGGCGCGCTCCTGCCAGAAGCGGTCGGGCTGTGCGGCGGCGTGCTCGACGGTGTCGAGGAAGGCCATCGGTGCGGCCGGGTCGGCGAGGGCCTGCAGCCGCAGCGCCTTGACCTCCCGCCAGTCCTCCGGTGTGATGCGCCGGACGGCGATGCTCATGCGCCGATCTCCTGGTAGGCGGCGAACAGCAGCGATTCGTCCGGCGCCTGGAGCACGGTGGGCTTGGCGATGTCGTCGAGGAGGATGAATCGGAGCATCCCGCCGCGGCTCTTCTTGTCGCGCTGCATCGTGGCGAGCAGCTGCGGCCAGGCGCCGGCGCGGTACGACGTGGGCAGGCCCAGCGACTCGAGGATCGTACGGTGGCGCTCCGCCGCGGCGTCCGACAGCCGCCCCGCGAGCCGGGAGAGCTCCGCGGCGTACAGCATGCCGATCGAGATGGCCGCCCCGTGCCGCCAGCGGTATCGCTCGGCGTGCTCGATCGCGTGGCCGAGCGTGTGGCCGTAGTTCAGGATCTCGCGCTGTCCGGCCTCGCGGAAGTCGTCAGAGACGACCTGCGCCTTCATGTCGATCGCGAGCTCGACCGCCCGGCGGAACTCGTCCGTCGTGGAGTCGACCGCGCGCGCCGGATCGGCCTCGACGATGTCGAGGATCTCCGGCGCCCAGATGAAGCCGGCCTTGACGACCTCCGCGAAGCCGGCCGTGGCCTCGTTGGGGCTCAGGCTGCCCAGTTCGTCGAGGTCGCCGATCACCGCGCGCGGTGCCCAGAAGGAGCCGACGAGGTTCTTGCCCTCCGCGGTGTTGACCCCGGTCTTGCCGCCGACGGCGGCGTCCACGAGACCGAGGACGGTGGTGGGCACCTGGACGATCTGGATGCCGCGCAGCCAGGTCGCCGCGACGAAGCCGGCGAGGTCGGTCACCGCTCCCCCGCCGTAGCCGACCACGGCGTCCGTCCGCGTGAGGTCGGCCTGGCCCATGACCTGCCAGCAGAAGGCGGCGACCTCGATGCGCTTGCCCTGCTCGGCGTCCGGGATCTCGGCGAGCAGCACCTCGCGCGGCCCGTCCGCGGTGTCGGCGAGGAGCCGGTCGCGGAGCTCGGCGGCCCGGGCCGCGAGGGTCGGCGGGTGCACGACGAGGATCTTGCGGACGCCCGGCGCGAGAGCCGCGGACACCTGGTCGAGGATCCCCCGTCCGATCGTGATGTCGTAGGCGTCGTTCCCGGTGACGCTGATGGTCGTCGTGCTCATCGCTGTTCTCTCCTCCATGCCACGATCTCGTCGGCGATGCGCTGCATCGGACGCCGTGAGGTGTCGAACGTGGCCGACGCCACCTCGTCGTACCATCCTCGCCGTTCGGCGAAGATGCGCTTCCACTTCTCGACCGGGTCCTCGCCCGCCAGCAGCGGGCGCGTCCCGCCGCGCAGGCGGTCGGCGACGGCGGCCTCGCTCACGGTGAGGAAGACCACGGGGTGGGCGCGCAACAGCGCGCGCGTCTCCGGATCCGTGACGGCGCCGCCGCCGAGGGAGATCACGCCTCCCTCGGCGAGGGCCTCCCGGACCGCCGCGCGCTCCAGGTCCCGGAAGTGGGCCTCGCCATGCGCGGCGAAGATCTCGGGGATCGGGCCGTGCGCGGCGACGATGCGCTTGTCGGTGTCGACGAAGGCGGCCCCCAGCCGCCGCGCGACCCGTCGCCCGACGCTGGTCTTACCGGCCGCCATCGGTCCGACGAGGACCAGCGTCAGCGGCTCAGCCCCGTTCGTCATGCGCGATGAGCGCCGCCTCGGACGCGGGGGCCGTGCGCAGCTCCGCCGGGATGCCGTCGAGGTACCCCTCCAGGTTGCGGCGCGTCTCGCGGATGCTGTCGCCGCCGAACTTCTCCAGCACGGCGCGGGCCAGTTCGATGGCGACCATGGCCTCCGCGACGACGCCCGCCGCGGGCACCGCACAGACGTCGGAACGCTGGTGGTGCGCGGTCGCCTCGTCGCCGGTCGCGACGTCGATCGTGCGCAGCGCGTGGGGCACGGTCGCGATCGGCTTCATGCCGGCCCGCACGCGCAGCACGGTCCCGGTGGACATGCCGCCCTCGGTGCCGCCGGCGCGGTCCGTGCCGCGGGCGATGCCGTCGGCGGTGGCGAAGAGCTCGTCGTGGGCGGCGGAGCCGCGGCGGCGCGTGGTCTCGAAGCCGTCGCCGACCTCCACGCCCTTGATGGCCTGGATGCTCATGAGCGCCTGGGCCAGCCGGGCGTCCAGGCGGCGATCCCAGTGCACGTGGGAGCCGAGCCCCGGCGGCAGGCCGTACGCGAGGACCTCGACGATGCCGCCGAGGGTGTCGCCGTCCTTCTTGGCGTCGTCCACCTCCGCGACCATGAGCGCCGAGGTCGCGGGGTCGAAGCACCGCAGCGGGTCGGCGTCCAGGGCGTCCACGTCGTCCGGGGTCGGCAGCGCCGCGCCATCCGGCACGCGCACCGGACCGATGGAGAGCGTGTGGCTGACGAGTCGGATGCCGAGCTCGCCGAGGAAGGAGCGGGCGACGGCGCCGAGCGCCACGCGGGCGGCGGTCTCCCGCGCGCTCGCACGCTCGAGGATCGGACGGGCCTCGTCGAAGTCGTACTTCTGCATGCCCACGAGGTCGGCGTGGCCCGGACGGGGCCGGGTCAGCGGGGCGCCACGACCGCGCGAGCGATCGGTGAGCTCCACCGGCTCCGGGTTCATGACCTCGATCCACTTCGGCCACTCGGTGTTGCCGATGCGCAGGGCGATGGGGCTGCCCAGCGTCTTCCCGTGCCGGACGCCGCCGGAGATCGTGAGCTCGTCCTGTTCGAACTTCATCCGGGAGCCGCGTCCATAGCCGAGCTTGCGGCGGGCGAGGTCGGCCTGGATGGCCTCGGACGACACCGGGACGCCGGAGGGCAGACCCTCCATGACGGCGATGAGTTCTGGGCCGTGCGATTCGCCGGCCGTGAGCACGCGGAGCATGTGCTCTAGTCTCCCATGCGTTTCCCCCCGCGCCGTGCCGCGTTTCGTCCGGCGGCGCTCAGAGAGTGGCGCGCATCGCGGCGAGGACGGCCTCCTCGTCCGGCAGCGGCGAGACCGGGTCGCCGTGCAGGAAGATCCGGATCTGCCGCACCGCCTGATGCAGCAGCATCCCGAGCCCGGAGACCACCGGCTGATCGCCCCACTCCGTCGCGAGCGCGGACGGCCACGGGGCATAGGCCGCATCGAAGAGCGTCCCGCCCATTTCGGACAGGCGGGAGGCGACGTCCGGTGGCAGCGCGGTGCCGGAGGGCAACGTCGCCACCGTGAGGTCCGCGTCGCCGTCCACCTCCTCGAACGATCGCGGGGTGACCACGACGCCGCGTCGCTCCCCGATCCCGACGAGCCCCGCGGCGCGCTCCGGCCGACGGGCGGCGACCTCGACCCGTGTCGCCCCTAGATCGGCGAGGGCGACGAGGGCCGAGGCCGCCGTGGCTCCGGCGCCCAGGATCCGCGCCGTCCCGACCTCGCGGATGCCGGCGTCCCCGAGCGCATCGACGATCCCGCCGACGTCGGTGTTGAATCCTGCCGGGGTCTCCGAGAGCAGGAGCGTGTTGACCGCGCCGGTCAGCTCCGCGTGGGCGTCTCGGGTGGCGGCGTATCGGTACGCCTCCTCCTTGAGCGGCATCGTCAGGGACAGGCCGCGCCAGGTGTCGTCGAGGGCGTCGACCGCGTCCGTGAAGCCCTCCGCGCCGACCTGACGGCGCCCGTACTCCCAGTCCAGTCCGAGCACCGCGTAGGCCGCAGCGTGCAGCTCCGGCGACCGTGAGTGCCCGATCGGGTCGCCCCAGACCGCCAGCCGTCTCCGGTTCACCGCGTCAGCAACCGGCGTCGGGGTTCGCGCGGCACCAGTCCCGCCACTTCTCCACGCCCTGCTCGTGCTCCGCGAGGGTCTCCGAGAACTGCGTCTCGCCGGTCTCGAGGTTGACGGTGACGAAGTAGATCCACGGCCCGTCCGCGGGGTGCATCGCGGCATCGATCGCGGCATCGTTCGGGCTCGCGATCGGCGTGGCCGGAAGCCCCTTGTTCACGTAGGTGTTCCACTCGTTGGGGTCTTCCAGAGCCTCGGCCGAGCTCGAGACCACGCCCTCGTGCAGGGAGCCGTACCCGTACTGCGCCGTCGAGTCCATCTGGAGCAGCATGTCGTCGTCGAGGCGGTTCTGGATCACGCGGGACACCTTGGCGAAGTCGTCCGTGCGGCCTTCGCGCTGGATGATCGAGGCGATCGTGAGGATCCGCTGCGCGTCCTCGTCCGGGACGCCGGCGGCGGCGAGCGATTCGCGCGTCCGGTCGACCATGCGCTGGATGACCTGCGTCGCGGTGACCTCGGGGTCGAACGTGTACACCGCGGGGAACAGCCACCCCTCCAGGCTCTGCGCCTGCACCCCGTACGCGGACGGATCGGCGACGGCTGCCTCGAGGTCGGCCAGCGACATCCCGAGAGTCTCCGCCATGGACGGCAGGGCCGATTCGATCGTCCCGCCCTCCGGCATGGAGACGGTGTTCTCGAGCTTGTTCTCCTCGTTGCGGAGCGCGGCGAGGGCATCCTCCGCTGTCATCTTCTTCTGCAGGCGGTAGACGCCGGGATAGAAGGTCACCGCGATGTTCTCGTCGATGAGGTAGTCGTAGAAGACGTCCTCGGTCTTCGTGACGCCGGCTTCGTACAGCGCCGTCGACACGGGGCCGCCCGTGTCGCCCTGCTTGATCGTGACGTACACCTCACCGGTCGCCTGACCGGGCTCCCAGTCCTTCGGCTCCCCCCACCCCATGGCGTCGGCGATGCGGTCGCCGAAGGTGTTGGCGACCCAGACTCCGCCGGCGGCGATGCCGCCGAGGATCACCAGGACGATGATCAGGGCGACGAGGCAGCCCTTGCGGCGCTTCTTCTTGGTCGGCGCGCCGTGATCGCGGCCGTCGTCCTGGGCGGCGAAGATCTCGTCGAGCCCGCCGCCCAGCGCGGGTGCGGGGTCTTCGGTGCCGGTCGACCGGCGCGGCCCCGGAGCGGGGGTCTCATCCGCGCTCGTCGCGGCGACGGGCATCGCGCGGGTCACGACCGGTTCGACGTCTGCGGCATTCGCCTGCGGCCGGTGGTCGGTCACGGCCGCATCCGCGGTGGTCGCCGCCGACGCCGAGACCGGGCGGGCGGGCACATCGGCACCGGGCGCGACCCCGGCGTCCGGAGTGGGCGAGGCGTCCTGCTCGCGTGCCGCGGCCTCCCTGGCCGCGCGGCGGGATCCGGGTGCCGGCGTGTCGTCTCCGGCGGTCGGGACCTGCGGGGACGGAGCGGGGAGGTTCTCGAACAGATCCCCCAACCGGGTGCTCTGCTCGTGCTCGGGCGCACGGCTCTCGCGTTCGGACATGTTCAGGCGGGCTCCTCGTCAACGGGGACCGGGGCACCGGCCGGGTTTCCGGTGCTCTTCTCCGTGTCGATCGCCTGCTGCAGCAGCACCACGGCGGCGACCTGATCCACAATGCTACGAGAGTTCTTCTGTGATCGCCCAGAACTCCGCAACGCCGCATGCGCCGAGACCGTGCTCAGACGCTCGTCGACGAGGCGGACCGGCACGCCGCTGCGCGCTTGGAGAGCCGCCGCGAACTCGCGCGCATCCACCGTCGACGGCGTGTCCGCACCCTGCATGTTCACCGGCAGACCGACGACGATCTCCAGCGGCTCGTGCTCCGCAGCCAGCTCCGCGATGCGCGTGAGCGAGCGCTCGTCGCGGGGTACGGTCTCGACGGGGACGGCCAGCATGCCGTCCGGATCGGACCGCGCCACGCCCACGCGGGCCCGGCCGACGTCGATGCCGAGCCGGACCCCGCGGCGATAACCGCTCACGCGCCGCGCAGCCCCTGGGAGACGGCCTCGAGCGCGGCGGGCAGTGCCGCTGCGTCGGTACCGCCACCCTGGGCGACGTCGTCCCGACCGCCGCCGCCTCCGCCGAGCACACCGGCGGCGCGCTTCGCGAGCGCACCCGCCTTCGCACCGGCACCGCGCGCGGCCTCGTTCGTGGCGACGACGACGACAGGGCGACCGTTGACGACCGCACCGAGCGCCACGACCGCGGGGTCGGAACCCAGCCGGTCGCGCACGCCGTTGACGAGCTCGCGGACATCGTCCGCGGAGGCCACGTCCCCCAGCGTCTGCGCCGCCACGCGGTAGTCTCCGACGCGCGTCGCGGCCTCGGCGATCGCGGGGATGCGCCCCGCCCGCTCCTTCGCCTCGAACTGCGCGATGCGCTTCTCCGCGGCCTTGAGGCTCGCGGCGAGATCGGCGATCCGCTCCGGGAGCTGCTCGCGCGGGGTCTTCAGAGAGGCGGTGAGCTGCGAGACGAGAGCCCGCTCCGCCGCGAGCTCACGGAAGGCATCCGCGCCGACGAGAGCCTCGATCCGGCGGTTGGAGGCGCCGACCGACGACTCCCCCACCACGCTGACCAGACCGATCTCCGCACTGGTCGACACGTGCGTGCCGGCGCAGAGCTCTCGCGACCACGGGCCGCCGATGTCGACCATCCGCACGACGTCGCCGTACTTCTCGCCGAAGAGCGCCATGGCGCCCGCTTCCTTGGCCTCGTCGAGCGTCACGATGCGGGTGGTCACCTCGAGGGCGTCCTGCACGGCGCGGTTCGTGATCTCCTCGATCTCCGTGCGGGTGTCGGTCGACAGCGCCTGCGACCAGGCGAAGTCGAACCGCATGTACCCGGCACGGTTGAGCGACCCGGACTGTGTGGCCGTCGGACCGAGCGTGTCGCGGAGGGCGGCGTGCACGAGGTGGGTGGCGGAATGCGCCTGCCGAGCGGCGCGCCGGTTCGCGGCGTCGACGATCGTCGTCGCGATGTCATCGACCGCGACCGTGCCGCGGGAGACCTCGACCGTGTGGCTGATCAGCCCCGGGACCGGACGCTGCACGTCGAGCACCTCGAGCTCGTAGCCGGGGCCCACGATGGTGCCCTTGTCGGCGACCTGACCACCCGACTCGGCGTACAGCGTCGTCTCGGCGAGCACGACCTCGGCGATCTGCCCCTCGGCGGCGCTGCGCACCGGCGCCCCGTCGACGAGCAGGCCGAGCACACGGGACTCCACCTCGAGGGCCGTGTAGCCGTCGAAGCCCGTCTCGCCCAGCGCACGCAGGTCGCGGTAGACCGAGACATCCGCGAGCTGGCGCTTGCGATTGCGGGCGTCGTCCTTTGCGCGCTGACGCTGCTCCTGCATGAGGGAGTCGAACGCGGCACGGTCCACGTCCAGCCCGGCCTCTTCGGCGACCTCCAGGGTGAGGTCGATCGGGAAGCCGTAGGTGTCGTGCAGCAGGAACGCCTCGGAACCGCTGAGGGTCTTCCCGCCACTCTTCTTCGTCTCGTCGAGCGCGAGGTCGAGGATGGTCGATCCCTGCGCCAGGGTGCGCCGGAAGGTCTCCTCCTCGGCGAAGGCCGCCGAGGAGAGCACGGACCAGTCGCGCTCCAGCTCCGGGTACGCCGACTTCATCGCATCGCGGGAGGCGGCGAACAGCTCGGGGAACGCGGGGTCGTCGACACCGAGGAGACGCATCGCGCGCACGGTCCGGCGCATGAGGCGCCGCAGGATGTAGCCGCGGCCCTCGTTCGACGGACGCACGCCGTCGGAGAGGAGCATGAGCGAGGAGCGCACATGATCCGCGATCACCCGGAAGCGGACGTCGTCCTCGTGGACCGCACCATAGCGGCGGCCGGAGAGCTCGACGGCGCGGTCGAGCACCGGACGCACCTGGTCGGTCTCGTACATGTTCTCGACGCCCTGCTTGAGGAAGGCGACACGCTCCAGCCCCATGCCGGTGTCGATGTTCTTCATCGGCAGCTCGCCGACGATGTCGAACTCGGTCTTGCCGCGGATGTTCTCGATGAAGTCCTGCATGAACACGAGGTTCCAGATCTCCAGGAACCGCGAGTCGTCGACCGCAGGGCCGCCGTCCTTGCCGTAGGCAGGGCCGCGGTCGAAGAAGATCTCGGAGTCAGGGCCGCCGGGACCGGGCTGGCCGGTGTTCCAGTAGTTGTCCGCGCGACCGAGGCGCTGGATGCGCTCCGGCTTGAGCCCGATGATGTCGCGCCAGATCGCCTCGGCCTCGTCGTCGGTCTCGTAGACGGTGACCCAGAGGTCCTTCTCGTCGAAGCCGAGGCCACCGTCGGCCTCCGAGCTCGTGAGCAGCTCCCAGGCGTAACGGATCGCGCCTTCCTTGAAGTAGTCGCCGAACGACCAGTTGCCGAGCATCTGGAAGAACGTGCCGTGACGCGCGGTGCGCCCGACCTCCTCGATGTCGTTGGTGCGGATGCACTTCTGCAGGTCGGCGATGCGCGGATGCGGCGCCGGGACCACGCCCGTGAGGTACGGGATCATCGGGACCATGCCGGCGACCGTGAACAGCAGAGAGGGGTCGTCGCTGACCAGGGATGCCGAGGGGACGATGAGGTGGTCGTTCTTCTCGAAGTAGGAGAGGTAGCGCTGCGCGATTTCCGCAGTTTTCATAGGAGTGCCGGATGTCCTTGCGTGAGGGGGCGCGCCGAGGCGCAGATGCGGGGGGTCAGTTCTCGCCCGGCTCGGTCAGCCGAGCCTCCTGCGCGCGATACGCGTCGCTGAGGATCGCGGCGAGGCCGTTGAGGCGGGCGTCGACGTCGGCCAGGATGTCGTGGCCCCGCGGGTCCTTGTTCATGAAGTGAGCCGCGACGAAGCCGCCGATCACGCCGATCAGGAACCACAGCACATTCTTCATGTCGTCATCCTTGCCCTAGAGCCGCGAAGGCGCGGTCTCTCCATCGTAGGCGGAAACGACAGGAGGCGTCGGGAACCCCGACGCCTCCTGCCTGATGCTCTTCCGCTGGATCAGCGAGCCGCGTAGTACTCGACGACGAGCTGCACTTCACAGGTCACGGGGACCTCGGCGCGCTTCGGACGACGGACCAGACGGGCCTGGAGCTTGTCGAGCTCGACCTCGAGGTAGCCCGGAACGGCGGGAAGGACCTCGGCGTGGCCGCCGGCGGCCGCCACCTGGAAGGGCTCGGTGCCCTCGCTCTTGGGCTTCACGTGGATGAGCTGACCCGGCTTCACGCGGAACGACGGGCGGTCGACGAGCTGGCCGTCGACGAGGATGTGACGGTGCACGACGAGCTGGCGAGCCTGCGCGGTGGTACGGGCGAAGCCCGAACGCAGCACGAGGGCGTCGAGACGCATCTCGAGCAGCTCGACCAGGTTCTCACCGGTCAGACCGTCCTGACGACGGGCCTCGTTGAACGTGTTGCGCATCTGCTTCTCGCGGATGCCGTACTGCTCGCGCAGACGCTGCTTCTCGCGCAGACGGACGGCGTAGTCGCTGTCGGCCTTGCGCTTGGTGCGGCCGTGCTCGCCCGGAGCGTAGGGACGCTTCTCGAGGTAGCGGGCGGCCTTCGGGGTGAGAGCCACGCCGAGAGCGCGGCTGAGACGCACCTTGCGGCGGTCCTGGGACTTCGTGGTCACGAAGCTGTCCTTCCGATGACGCGGTCGCGACTTTCGCGACTCGCGGACGTATCACCCGCGTTCTGCCTTGGAGCGCACGCCGGGGCGCCAGCAAGGTGGGGTATGAACGAGGAGATGCCCGAAAACTCGGTTTCGAGCCGCTCAATTCTATCAGACGGCGGCCGAAGCCCGGGGCCGGCGGTTCAGCGGTCGCCGAGGATGCGGCGGATACGCTCCAGCCGCGCGCTGATGTCGCGCTCCGCGCCGAGGTTCTTCGGCTCGTAGTAGTGCCGCCCGTCGAGCTCGTCGGGCAGGTACTGCTGCGGCACGATCCCGAACTCGCTGTCGTGCGCGTAGCGATAGCCGCGGCCGTGCCCGAGGCGCTTCGCTCCGGGGTAGTGCGCGTCGCGGAGGTGAAGCGGCACGCGCCCGAATCCCCCTGCGCGGATGTCGGCGATGGCGGCGTCGATGCCGACGTAGGCCGCGTTCGACTTCGCGGTCGTGGCGAGATAGACGGTGGCCTCGGCGAGCGGGATGCGCCCCTCCGGCATCCCGATGAAGGCCACCGCGTCGGCCGCGGCCACGGCGATGCCGAGGGCCTGGGGGTCGGCGAGCCCCACGTCTTCGGAGGCGGAGATGACGAGCCGACGGGCGATGAACCGCGGGTCCTCCCCCGCCTCGATCATGCGGGCGAGGTAGTGCAGCGCGGCGTCCGGGTCGGAACCCCGGATCGACTTGATGAAGGCGCTGATGACGTCGTAGTGCTCGTCGCCCTGGCGGTCGTAACGGAGCAGAGCCTTGTCGACGGCCTGCGCCACGTCGTCGGCGGTGACCTCCGGGACGACCGTCTCCGGGTCTTCGCCGTCGTGGTCGGCTTCGGAGGCGGCGGCGTGCGAGAGCGCCACGGCAGCGGCGGCCTCCAGTCCGGTGAGGGCACGACGGGCGTCCCCCGACGCGAGGCGGATGAGCGCCGACCGCGCCTCGTCGCTGAGCGCGACCGTACCGGAGAGTCCGCGGGCATCCGACACCGCGCGGTCCACGAGCACGCCGATGTCGTCATCGGTGAGCGGCTGCAGCGTGAGCAGCAGCGACCGGGACAGCAGGGGCGAGATCACCGAGAACGAGGGGTTCTCCGTGGTCGCGGCGATGAGGATGACCCACCCGTTCTCCACGCCGGGCAGCAGCGCGTCCTGCTGGGCCTTGGTGAAGCGGTGGATCTCATCGAGGAAGAGGATCGTCGTCTGCCCGTACAGGTCGCGCTGGGTGATCGCCTCCTGCATGACCTCCCGCACATCCTTGACGCCGGCGGTGATCGCCGAGAGCTCGACGAACCGGCGACCGGACGAGCGGGCGATGGCCTGCGCGAGCGTGGTCTTTCCGGTGCCCGGCGGACCCCAGAGAATGATCGACACCGCGCCGGGCGAGCTGGCCTCCGGATCGGCGAGGGCCACGATGGGCGACCCGGCCCGCAGCAGGTGGCGCTGCCCCGCGACCTCGTCCAGCGACACCGGGCGCATGCGCACGGCGAGCGGTGTCTGCCCGGAGAGCAGGGCGGAGGGAGAGGACATTCCTCCAGGCTAACGGCGGCCGGGGACACGAGGCGAGGCCGTGCCCCCGGTAGGCTCTCAGGCGACGTCGTGGAACGGCGTCGGACGGGAGAGACAGGGCATGGCCGCACGCGGTTCCAAGAAGGCGCAGACACGCACCGAGGCGGAGCGCGCCCGGCTGCACACCGCCCGTACCCGCTGGCACCAGGACCAGATCCGCCGGCGCACCCGCGACAACATCATCGCGGTCACGGTCGGCTCCCTCATCGTCGTGGGCGCCATCGTCAGTCAGGTCGTGCACGCGCAGGTGACCACACCGGAGCCGACGCCGTCGCCCTCGTCGTCGACCGCTCCCTCCCCGGCGCCGAGTGACACCCCGAGCCCGGCACCGACCGCTCCCGAGACCCCCTCGGAGTGAGGCTCTCCGGCGTCGTCAGTCCTCGTCGAGGACGGCGAGCCGGTACCCGCGTTTGACCACGGTCTGCACGAGGTCCCCGTCGCCGAGGGCCTCCCTCAGCCGCGCAACCGCGACCTCGACCGCACGCGCACTGCGTCGACCACCGGGGAGCACCTGGCCGATCTCGGCCCTGGTGAGCACGCGCCCGTCGGCGACGAACAGGGCCTCGAGGATGCTGACCGCGCCGCGGGAGAGCGGGACGAAGCCGCCGTCGATCAGCGCGCCGCCGCTGCGCACCGCCAGCCGACCCGCCGCAGTCCGCCGCTCGAGGACCCCGTGTGTGAGAGGGGCGAGCGCGCTCCGGGCAAGATCGTCCGCGGTGGGCCCGCACGACGTCGATGCCGGCAGGCCGTTCTCCACCAACCGCGCGGTTGCAGCGGCATCGCTGGTGGCGAGAAGCAGGCGGGACGCGCGCGACCGCTCGCGGATGGCGTCGAGCATGCCCAGTCGTTCCACCGTCCCGAGCCACCCGGGCAGGGCCTCCGCCGCGGGGAACAGCACCGCGTCCACCTGACCGGACGCGATCCGGTACAGCGTCCGCTTGGAGCCGGCGGGGATCGCGTGGTCCGCCCGCGGCGGAGTGATCCGCACGACCTCCGAGCCCGTCGCCGCGAGGATCCGCAGAAGCGTGTCGACGTCGACCGGCTCCGGACGCACCGGCCGCGGCACCTCGACCACCACGACGCGGCAGCCGACCAGCGCCGGAGCGGGACGCGGGGGCGCACTCATGCCGAGCCCTCCGCCGACCTTGCACCACCGGCGCGCCGTCCTGTCCGTGACGGGTGCCGGACGACGGCGATCGGGCCTCCGGGCCGCGCGAGGTCCGCCCCGCCGATCAGGGTCTCCGGAACGAGGGCGCCGGCGCTTCGCAGGTCCGCGAGTGCGTCCGGCATGTCCTCCGCCCGGAGGCCGCTGACGGCGAGGAGCCCTCGATCGATCCGTACCGTCGCCTCCCGTCGTGCCGCGAGGCGACCCACGACGAGGAGCAGCGCCCCGTCGGAGTCGGCGCCGACGCGCACCTCCAGGACAGGAGCGGCCGTCGTCCCGCGGAGACGCACCTCGGGGCGAAGGGTTCCGCGGTCGCCGGGCCGTGCGCCGAAATTCACCTCGGCGCGCTCCTGCAACGCGAGCGCGAGACGGCGGAGGCAGGGGCCGCATCCGCGGCTCTCGACCGCACCGTCCAGGGCCTCCGCGACGGTCCGGATTCCTCGGTCCGTGAGCTCCGCTGCCAGCACCTCCAGCGGCGCGGACGGCAGCCCATGTGTGCAAGCCTCCGCACCGTCCTCGGCCACGGCGGCGGCCAGCAGCGCCCGCGCCGCCCTCTGACCGTCGAGCGACCCGGGCGCGAGCCCGGCGAGCGACGCATCCGCCGACGCGCCGATGACCGTCACGCGGTGCACCACGCGGGCGTCCTCGGAGAGCACGACCTCCCCGAACACGCGGTCTCCGCGGCTCGGAAGCGGGACGTCGACCGTCGGTTCGTCACCGTCCGCGACACGCAGGGTCACGACCTCGATACCGCCGGGGCTCCCGTGCCACCCGTGTCCCACGGGGCTCGCGACCCGAGCGCCGAGCAGGGTGGCCGCCGCTCGATCCGCGGACGCCAGGGCAGCCTCCGTGCCGCCGGATGCCGGGTCCGCGGCGACGTCGCCGATCGCGAGGACGCGCGGGTCGGACGTCCGCCCGTCCGCGTCCACGAGGACACCGCCGCCCGGCCGCGTGCGGAGCCCGGCGTTCCGTGCCAGCTCATCGCGTGCCCGCGCACCCGTCGTCACGATGAGGTCGGTCCGTGCGAACGTGCCGTCCTGGAACTCCACGGCCGTCACCGCGCCCGTCGCGTCGGGGTCCACGCGGGTCACCCGCGTCCGCATCCGGACCGCGATACCGCGCGCCTCGATGATCCCGCGGAGTGCGCTCGCCGCCGGAAGCGTGAGGTGCGTGGGCAGCAGGCGATCCGCGGCGTCCACGATCGTCGTCTGCACCCCGGCGTCGTGCAGCGCGCATGCGGCGTCCACTCCGCCCTCGTCGCCGCCGACGACGACCGCGCGTAGCGCCCGCGGCATCTCCGTCGCACGGACCGCGAGGAACGCACGCAGCATGTGCGCGTCCTCCATCGTGCGAAGGAGGAAGGAGCCACGGGCACGGATCCCCGGCAGGTCGAGCCGATGGGCGTGGGTCCCCGTCGCGAGTACGAGCGCGTCGTAGTCGTACCACCGCTGCGAACGCGTCCGCACGCGGTGCCCTCCCCTGTCGATCCGCAGGACCCGGTCGTCGTCGATGAGGCGGACGCGGTCGTCGCGGAACGGCGCGCGGTCGAGCTCCCCCGCCGACGCCGGGCTGCCGCCGACGACGCGCGCCAGTCCGGAACGGTCGTACGGCAGGCGTCCCTCGTCCCCGAACACCGTGATCCGCACGGCACGGTCCGGGTCCTCCAGCATCCGCGCGACGAAACGATGCGCCGCGATGCCCGCCCCCACGACGACGATGTCCACTGTGCGCGCTGGGATGTCGTCCATGGAACTCCTGTCGACCTGGGGACTGTCGTGGTCGCGACGATAGGAGCGCCGTGTTACCCGCAGATGACGCGCAGTGTGTCCTGCATCGAACGTTCTGCTCACGAAACGGTAACGTCCCACCCCGCGAGACCCCGCCTCGTCGCCGAGACCCCGCCTCGTTCGCGCACGAATCACGGGGTCTCGGCGGGAAGACGGGGTCTCGCGGATCAGAGAGTGCGTACTAGGCTGAGCCTCGTCCTTTCCGCCTCCCGCGGCCTGACCGCGCAAGGAGAATCACCGTGTCTGCCAACGAGCCCGCGAAGCCGACCCCGCCCGTTCCCACCCCGCCCGCCGTGCCGATGCCGCGGAAGACGCCGACTCCGGCCGCCGTCACACCGGCCGCAGCGAAGCCGACTCCGGTCTCGTCCGCCGGCGAATGGGGCCGCGTCTCCGAAGATGGCACCGTCGAGGTGCGCGAAGGCGAGTCCTGGCGCGTCGTCGGCCAGTACCCGGACGGGACCCCCGACGAGGCTCTCGCCTACTACGTCCGCAAGTACGACGACATCGCGTTCAAGGTCGTCGCCCTGGAGCAGCGCCACCAGGCCGGCGGTGCCTCCGCGAGCGACCTGTCCAAGCAGGCCGCGCACCTCATCGACGAGGCCACGGATGCCGCGGCCGTCGGCGACCTCGCCGGTCTCCGCGATCGTCTCACCGCGCTGACCGCGTCGCTGTCCGAGGCCACCGCCCAGGAGGCGCAGCAGGCGAAGGAGCTCGTCGAGCAGGCCGTCGCCGAGCGCACCGCCCTCGTCGAGCGTGCCGAGGCCATCGCCGCCCGCGACCTCAGCAAGGTGCAGTGGAAGCAGGTCACCGCCGAGCTCAACGAGCTCTTCGAGTCCTGGCAGGCCCAGCAGCAGAACGGTCCGCGCCTGTCGAAGGGCGTCTCGCAGCAGCTCTGGAAGCGGTTCCGCGACGCGAGGGCCGTCGTCGACAAGCACCGCCGGGCGTTCTACTCCGAGCTCGACGATGCGCACAAGGCGGCGCGTGATGCGAAGTCGCGACTGGTCGAGCGCGCCGAGGCCCTGGCCCCGCGCGGTGTCGACGGCATCCCCGCTTACCGATCGCTCCTCGACGAGTGGAAGACGGCCGGTCGCGCCGGACGCAAGGCCGACGACGCCCTCTGGGCACGTTTCAAGGCCGCCGGCGACGCTCTCTACGCCGCTCGTGCCGAGCAGGCCGCAGCGGAAGAAGCCGACTCCGCTCCGAAGATCGAAGCCCGCCAGGCGCTGCTCGAGCAGGCCAAGGCTGTCGCCGACGAGCCGAACATCAAGCGCGCCCGCGCCCTGCTCACGCGCATCCAGCGCGAGTGGGACAAGGTCGGCCGCATCTTCCCGCGCGACAAGGAGCGTGCGCTCGACGACAAGCTCCGCGTCATCGAGCAGGCACTCAAGGCCCGCGAGGACGTCGACTGGAAGAAGAACAACCCGGAGACCAAGGCGCGGGCGAACGACATGAGCTCGCAGCTCCACGAGGCGATCGAGAAGCTGGAGGCGGAGCTCGCAGCCGCCGAGGCCTCCGGCGACAGCAAGGCCGCCAAGGAGGCCGCGGACGCCCTCGAGGCCCGTCGCGCCTGGCTCAACGCCCTGGGTGGCTGAGCTCTCCACAGATCCACCGATCTCCGCACGAGCGGGGTGCAGGCCGCCACACTGGCGGGATGCACCCCGCTCTGCTGTATCTGCCCGGCGCGCGACTCAGCGTCTGTGAACTCAGCGCCGCCCGCCTCGACGGACATGTCATCGAGGTCGGCGACGCCTACATCCCCGCTGATCTTCCCGAATCCGCCGATGTCCGTGCGAGCAGCATCGCCGCCCTGGTCCAGGAAGGTGCCGCCGCGTGCGGGCCGAGCGCCGCCTGGATACACGGGGCGGGCGATGCCCCGCCGTCGATCCATCACGTGCGTCGCTGTGTGGAACGTCGTGTGCGCCCGCGGGTGCACACCCGCGTGTCCTTCCACGACACGATGGTCCCGGAGAAAGACGTGCGCCGCCTCGGCGGGATCTTCGTGACGTCTCCCGTCCGCACGATGTGCGATCTCGCCACGACGCTCCACCGCGATCCGCGTGTGCTGTCCTGGATGCAGGCGCTCGCCCCTGCCCACCCCACGGCTCTCGAGGGTGCGATCCGGGCCCTCAAGGGAGCGCACCGGGTTCCCGGGAGCGTCAGCGGCCTCGCCGCGCTGGAGAGGCTCCTCAGGAGGAGGTGACGCGGTAGACGTCGTAGACCGCGTCGATCCGGCGCACCGCGTTCAGGACCCGGTCGAGATGCACCGCGTCGCCCATCTCGAACACGAAGCGACTCAACGCCAGGCGCTCGTCGGTCGTCGACACGGTCGCCGAGAGGATGTTCACGTGATGCTCGCTGAGCACCCGCGTGACGTCCGAGAGGAGGCCGGAACGATCGAGGGCCTCGACCTGGATCTGCACCCGGAAGACGCTCTTCGTCGTCGGTGCCCAGGAGACCTCGACGAACCGATCCTGCTCGCCGCTGAGGGCCTTCACGTTCACGCAGTCCGCCCGGTGCACGGAGACGCCGCTCCCCCGCGTGACGAACCCGACGATCGGATCGCCGGGGACGGGCGTGCAGCACTTCGCCAGCTTCACCAGGATGTCGTTCGCGCCGCGCACGAGCACACCGGAATCGCCGCCCCGGGACTCGCGGGTCTGGATGCTTCCCGGGAGGTCGATCGCGCCGGTCGTGGGCTCGTCGGTGGCGACGAGCGCGGTGACCTTCTCGAGCACCGACTGCGTCGAGACGTGCCCCTCGCCGACGGCGGCGTAGAGACCCGAGACGTCCTCGTAGTGCATCTGGTGGGCGACCTCGGTGAACGAGTCCTGGCTCATCAGACGCTGCAGCGGCAGGTTCTGCCGGCGCATCGCGCGCGCGATGGCCTCCTTGCCCTGCTCGATGGCCTCTTCGCGGCGCTCCTTGGTGAACCAGCCGCGGATCTTGTTCCTGGCGCGCGTGCTCTTGACGAAGCCGAGCCAGTCCTGGCTGGGTCCCGCATCCGGGTTCTTGGACGTGAAGACCTCGACGACGTCGCCGCTCTTCAGCTCGGACTCCAGCGGCACCAGGCGTCCGTTGACCTTGGCGCCCATGGTGCGGTGCCCGATCTCGGTGTGCACGGCATAGGCGAAGTCGACCGGGGTGGCACCGGCCGGGAGACCGATCACCCGCCCCTTCGGCGTGAAGACGTAGACCTCCTTGGCGCCGATCTCGAACCGGAGGGAGTCGAGGAACTCGCCGGGGTCCGCGGTCTCGGCCTGCCAGTCGGAGATGTGTGCGAGCCACGCCATGTCGGTGTCGGAGGCGCGGACCTCGGCCTTGCCGCCGCCGTTCATCCGCTCCTTGTACATCCAATGCGCGGCGACGCCGTACTCCGCCTGGTGATGCATCTCGTGCGTGCGGATCTGGATCTCGACCGTGCGTCCGGCCGGGCCGATCACGGTCGTGTGCAGCGACTGGTAGAGGTTGAACTTCGGGGTGGCGATGTAGTCCTTGAACCGGCCGGGCAGCGGCGTCCAGCGGGCGTGGATGGCCCCGAGCACGGCGTAGCAGTCGCGCACGGAGGAGACGAGGACACGGATCCCGATCAGGTCGTAGATGTCGTCGAACTCGCGGCCGCGGATGACCATCTTCTGGTACACCGAGTACAGCTGCTTGGGCCGGCCGACGACCTTGCCGCGGATGCGCAGGTCGCGGAGGTCTTCGTCGATCTCCTCGATGACCTGGCTCAGGTACTTCTCCCGCTGCGGGGTGCGCTGGGCGATGAGGCTGTGGATCTCGTTGTAGATCTTCGGGTGCAGGACGGCGAAGGAGAGGTCTTCGAGCTCCGACTTGATCGCCTGGATACCGAGGCGGTTGGCCAGCGGCGCGTAGATCTCGAGCGTCTCCTTGGCCTTCTTCGCGGCCTTCTCCGGCGGGACGAAGCCCCAGGTGCGGGCGTTGTGCAGCCGGTCGGCGAGCTTGATGAGCAGCACGCGGATGTCCTTCGACATCGCGACGATCATCTTCCTGACGGTCTCGGCCTGGGCGCTCTCGCCGTACTTGACCTTGTCGAGCTTTGTCACGCCGTCGACGAGCATCGCGACCTCATCGCCGAACTCGGCGGTGAGGTCGGTGAGGGCATAGCCCGTGTCCTCGACCGTGTCGTGCAGCAGGGCGGCCGCGATCGCCCGCGGGCCGAGCCCCAGCTCCGCGAGGATCTGGGCGACGGCGAGCGGATGCGTGATGTACGGCTCGCCGCTCTGCCGCTTCTGCCCCTCGTGCTTCTCCTTGGCCACGGCATAGGCGCGGGAGATGACGGCGAAGTCGCCCTTGGGGTGGTTCGCCCTGACGGTGCGGATCAGGTTGTCGAGATCGTTGATCCGGGACGCACGCGAGAAGATGCGGGGCACCAGCCGTCGCAGACTCGAACCCTGCGATGCCGTCTGCGGCTCCGCCATCCACTCACCTCCGAATCAGACAATCCTACGCGCGCTGAGCGGGGGTCGGCCCCGCAACGGGGGCGTCAGGCTTCGACAGCCGCTTTGGCTCGCGCAGCGCGGATACGGGCGTCGCGCTCCTTGATCTGCGGCTCGTTCTCGCGGAAGAGCGAGTACAGCGGCGCGGCCACGAACAGGGTCGAGTAGGTCGCCACGAGGATGCCCACGAAGATCGACAGCGAGATGTCGGTCAGCGTCTCCGCACCGAGCCAGAAGGCGCCGATGAAGAGGATCGCACCGACCGGCAGCGCGGCCACCACGGAGGTGTTGATCGAGCGGATGAGGGTCTGGTTCACCGCGAGGTTGACCGATTCCCCGAACAGCCGCGACGTCTTCTCCCCGTCCTCCGTGGTGTTCTCCCTGATCTTGTCGAACACGACGGTGGTGTCGTACAGGGAGTACGCGAGGATCGTGAGGAAGCCGATGACGGCCGCGGGCGAGATCTCGAATCCGGCCAGGGCGTACACGCCGACCGTGATCACGAGCACGTCGAGCAGGCCGATGATCGCGGCCGCCGACATCTTCCACGTACGGAAGTAGATGGCGAGGATGAGGAAGGTCAGCGCGAGGAAGATCGCCAGGCCCCACAGGGACTGCCGGGTCACGCTCTCGCCCCAGGCCGGACCGATGTACGAGGAGGCGACGGCGTCCGGTTCGACGCCGTAGGCATCCGCGAGGGCGCGCGCCACCTGCTGCGTCTCGCCCGCGGTCATCTGGTCGGTCTGCACCCGGACATCCTGGTCGTTGACGATGACGACCTTGGTCGCGGCACCGGGGACGACGGACTGCACCGCTTCGGTCGCGGTGTCCTGATCCGTGGTGTCGGGCGCAGCGACGGTGAACTGCGAACCGCCGGTGAACTCGATCGAGAACTGGATCGGGCGGAACAGCGGCACGAGGGCCGAGCCGACGACCAGAGCGATCGCGATGATGAACCAGAGACGACGGCGCCCGACGAACGGGAAGGACGTCTTGCCCGTGTAGAGGTTGTTGCCGAACTCATTCATGGAAGGCATCAGTTGTCTCCCTCACTTCCGGCCGTGGTCTGTCTCTCGGCGGCGAGGGCCTCCGCCCGCTTGCGCTCGGCGATGGTCTGCCGGCGATCCGCCTCTCCGCGCGAACGCGCGTTCTTCGCTCCGCGCCCCGCGGACGCCGTGGCGACCTCGCGGTACTGCGAGCGGCTCCGGTACACGGCGCCCAGGGCCTCCGGATCCAGACCGGAGAGCTTGTGCCCGCCACCGAAGAACCGCGTACGAGCGAGCAGCTGCATCACCGGGTGGGTGAAGATCACGAAGATCAGCACGTCGATCACGGTGGTGAGGCCGAGCGTGAACGCGAAGCCCTTCACCGTCGAGTCGGCGAGGATGTACAGCACCACGGCGGCCAGGACGTTGATGGACTTGGAGATGTAGATCGTCCGCTTGGCCCGACCCCAGCCGTCCTCGACGGCACCGGTGATCGACTTGCCGTCGCGCAGCTCATCGCGGATGCGCTCGAAGTAGACGATGAAGGAGTCGGCGGTGAAGCCGATCGACACGATCAGGCCGGCGACGCCGGCGAGCGACAGGCGGAAGCCGATCCGCCACGCCAGGATGCAGATGACGATGTAGGTCAGCACTGCCATCACCGCGATCGACGCGATGATCACCGTCCCGAGCGCCCGGTAGGACAGCAGCGAGTACACCGCCACGAGCGCGAGGCCGATGAGGCCCGCGATGAGGCCGATCTGGAGCTGCTGGGTGCCGAGGGTCGCGGAGATCGTGTCCGAGCTCTGCACCTCGAAGCTGAGCGGAAGGGCTCCGAACTTCAGCTGGTCGGCCAGGGTCGTCGCGCTCTCCTGCGTGAAGCTGCCGGAGATGCTGGGGCGGCCGTCGAGGATGACGCCGTTCATTCGCGGCGCGCTGATGACCTCGCCGTCGAGCACGAAGGCGAACTGGTCGCGCGGCGACAGCCCGTCGATGCGGTTCTGGTTGAGCCGGGTGCTCACCTGACCGAAGGCGTCCGCGCCCTCGCCGTTCATGGTGAGCTGCACGATCCAGGCGCCGGAGCGCGGGTCGCGTCCCGCCGTCGCGTCGGTGATCGCACGGCCGTCGAGCTCCGCCGGGCCGAGGATGAACTTGGCGGTGTCGTCGGGCGAGCAGGCGATCACCGGCTCGTCCTTCGGCGCCTTTGACGGGTCGTTGGACGGGTTGGCGCAGTCGTACGCCTGGAACTCCGCCGCGAGCTTGTCGGTGACCCACGACAGGTCGCTGGCGTCGGTGGGCTCGGCCGTGGGCTCGGCGTTCAGCGAGGGGTCAGGGCTCGGGTACGGGGTGGAGTTGCCGTCCTCTCCGACGAACTCCGTGCTCGCGGCCGTGGTGTAGAGCACCGGACGGAACTCGAGCTGGGCGCTGGACTGGATCCGCTGCCGCGTCTGCTCGTCCGCCTCACCGGGGATCTGGACGACGATGTTGCGTCCACCCTCGGTCGTGATGTCGGCCTCGGCCACACCGGAGGCGTCGACGCGCTGACGGATGATCGCCGCGGCCTGGTCGAGCTGCTCCTGTGTCGGTGCCGCGCCGTCCTCCGTCTCCGCGCTCAGGACGATCTGGGTGCCGCCCTGCAGATCGAGCGCGAGCTCAGGTGTCCACGAACTCTGCTTGAAGACGTACACACCCAGCGCGTTGATGCCGAAGAGCACGCCCGTCACGAGGAGCAGGCCGAGGAGGACCCGCCAGGCGTGACGGACAGGAGAGGATGAAGCCACGTGTGTTCAGCTTTCTGGAAGGACGGTGATCCGGGAGGCCGCGACGGCCCTCGTCTTACTTGTCGTCGGCGTCCCGCTCGAGGCGGGCACGGGTCTCCTCCGGCGTCTCCAGCGCGGGAGCGGCGGTCTCGTCGACGACGTGGTCGTCCGCGGCGTCGACGGGCGCGTCGACGATGGCGTCCTTGGGCTCCACGACGCGGAGGATCGCCTGGCTGTGCACCTCGATGACGGTACCGGGAGCGATCTCCACCAGGGCCGGGGAGTCGAGGTCTTCGGCGTCGTACGCGACGATGGTGCCGTAGATGCCGCCCTGCAGCAGGACCTTGGCGCCGGGAACCGTCTTGGTCGCCTTCTCCTCCTGCTCGGCCTTCATCTGCCGGGTGCGCTTGCGCGTGTTGAAGATCATGAAGATCAGCAGGACGGCGAGGAGTCCGAAGAGGACAAATTCCATGGGCATGGGGATGGCGCCTTTCTCAGGTGCACGCACCAGCCTTTGGGCGCACAGCGGTATCGGGGAAGTCTTCAGCGATTATAGGTCATCCAACTTCAGCATCCCGTCCGGGTGCGCCACGCCGAGGTGGGCATACGCCTCCGGCGTCGCGACCCGCCCGCGAGGGGTGCGACCGAGGAAGCCGATCCGCACGAGGTAGGGCTCGACCACGCTCTCCACGGTCTCCGGTTCCTCCCCCACCGCGACCGCCAGTGTGCTGAGGCCGACGGGCCCGCCGCGGAACCGACGGACCAGGGCGTCCAGCACCGCGCGGTCCAGACGGTCCAGGCCGATCGCGTCCACGTCGTAGAGGTCGAGCGCCGCCCGCACGCCCCCGAGGGTCGCCTCGCCTCCGCCGTGCACGAGCGCATAGTCGCGCACCCGGCGCAGCAGGCGATTGGCGATGCGCGGGGTCCCGCGGGAGCGTCGCGCGATCTCGGAGAGCGAGTCGGTCGGGAGGTCGACACCGAGTACCGAGGCGGACCGCCCGATGACCTGCTCCAGCTCGCCCTCGTCGTAGAACTCGAGGTGACCGGTGAAGCCGAAGCGGTCGCGGAGCGGGTTCGGCAGCAGTCCGGAGCGCGTGGTGGCGCCGACGAGCGTGAACGGGGACAGCTCCAACGGAATGCTGGTGGCCCCCGCGCCCTTCCCGACCATGATGTCGATCCGGTAGTCCTCCATGGCGAGGTACAGCATCTCCTCCGCCGACCGGGCCATGCGGTGGATCTCGTCGATGAAGAGGACCTCGCCGGGCACGAGACTCGACAGCAGCGCCGCGAGGTCGCCGGCGTGCTGGATGGCCGGACCGCTGGACATGCGCAGCGGACGGTCGCTCTCGTGCGCGACGATCATGGCCAGTGTGGTCTTGCCGAGTCCCGGGGGCCCCGCGAGCAGGATGTGGTCCGCGGGGCGGGACTGGATGCGGGCCGCCTCCAGGAGCAGCTGCAGCTGTCCACGTACCTTCTGCTGTCCCACGAACTCGCCGAGGCTCGACGGCCGGAGAGCGCCCTCGATGGCGAGCTCGGACTCGTCGGTCGGCTCGGTCGGATCGAGGGCGTCAGCCACGACTCTGGCCTGCCTGCGCCGGGCCGAGCAGCGCGAGCGTGCGCCGCAGCAGCAGGGCCACAGAGGCCCGCTCGGCATCCGTGGCGTCCGTCGCCGTCTGGGTCGCCGCCTCGGCGGCGACCTTCTCGGACCAGCCGAGGCCGACCAGAGCCACCGTCACCTGGGCCACGACACCGTCCCCTCCCGACCCGGCGGGCGTCGACGGGGCAGCCACGGCCTGGACCTTGCCGGCGAGCTGCACGACGATGAGCTTCGCGGTCTTCGGTCCGATGCCGGAGACCCGGCGGAACGGTGCATCGTCCTCTGCGGTCACGGCCTCCGCGATCTGGTCCGCGGTGAGGTGCGACAGCACCCCGAGCGCAGACTTCGGGCCGACGCCGGTGACGCTGAGCAGCAGGGAGAAGATCTCCAACTCGCCGCGGTCGGCGAAGCCGAACAGCGAGAGCGAGTCCTCGCGCACGATGAGGCTCGTGTGCAAGAGGAGCTTCTCCCCCACCGTTGCGGTGTGGGCGACATCGGCGGGGACGGCGACCGCGAAGCCCACGCCCCCGACGTCAATGATGACCTGGTCCGGCGTCGTGTGCAGCACGGTGCCGTGCAGAGAGGAGATCATCCTGTCAGTCTAGGAGCCGGCTCGTAGATATGTTCGAGCGACACGCTCCGCGTCGGCCCACGCGCGCTGCGCGGGAGTCAGGCCGCCACCCGTGCGACTCGTCGACGGAGCGCCGCGGCGCCAAGCGTGACACAGCGCGATCGCCAGGGCGTCCGCCGCGTCCGCGGGCTGCGGAGGCGCGTCCAGCCGGAGGATCCGCGCGATCATAGCCTGGACCTGACGCTTGTCGGCGGAGCCGTACCCGGTCACCGCGGCCTTCACCTCGCTGGGCGTGTGGGTCGCCGCCGGCAGGCCGGCCTCGGCCGCGATCAGGAGGGCGACCCCGCTCGCCTGCGCCGTGCCCATCACGGTGTGCGTGTTCTGCTGCGCGAACACCCGCTCGACCGCGACGGCATCGGGCCGGTGCTCGGCGATCGCCGCGCGGATCCCCGCGGCGACGATCGCGAGCCGGTCGCCGATCTCCGCATCCGGGGCGGAGCGGATGACTCCGACGTGGACGAGCGTGCCGCGACGAGCGCGATCGACGTCGACGATGCCGACACCGCACCGGGTCAGTCCGGGGTCGATGCCGAGCACGCGCAACGAAGTGGTCACCTGACCAGGCTAGGCCGCGCGCCGCGTCGCCGGCTCGCGCCGCGCCTACGCGTCGTCGTTCTCGAGCTCTGCCTGGACCTCGGCCGACAGATCGAAGTTGCTGAAGACGTTCTGCACATCCTCGCTGTCCTCGAGCGCATCGATGAGGCGGAACACCTTGCGGGCGGTCTCCGCGTCGATCTCGACCTTGAGGTTCGGCACGAACTCGACGTCGGCCGACTCGTACTCGATCCCGGCGTCCTGCAGGGCGGAGCGGACGGCCACCAGGTCGCTCGCCTCGGTGATGACCTCGAAGCCCTCGGCGTGCGGTTCGATCTCCTCGGCGCCGGCCTCCAGCGCCGCCATCATGACGTCGTCCTCGGTCGTGCCCTCGGAACCGACGACGATGACGCCTTTGCGGCTGAAGTTGTACGCGACGCTGCCCGGATCGGCGAGGGTGCCGCCGTTGCGGCTGAGCGCGGTGCGTACCTCGGCCGCTGCACGGTTCTTGTTGTCGGTCAGACACTCGATCATGAGGGCGACGCCGTTGGGACCGTAGCCTTCGTACATGATCGAGGTGTATTCGACGGCCTCACCGCCGATGCCGGCGCCGCGCTTGATGGCGCGGTCGATGTTGTCCTTGGGGACCGAGGTCTTCTTCGCCTTGAGCACCGCGTCGAAGAGCGTCGGGTTGCCCTGCAGGTCGGCGCCGCCCAGCTTGGCCGCGACCTCGATGTTCTTGATGAGCTTGGCCCAGGACTT
Organism: Microbacterium sp. GbtcB4; assembly: GCF_019091465.1. Lineage (NCBI taxonomy): Bacteria > Bacillati > Actinomycetota > Actinomycetes > Micrococcales > Microbacteriaceae > Microbacterium > Microbacterium sp. GbtcB4. The sequence continues at coordinate 103,014 of NZ_JAGXJJ010000009.1, read as the reverse complement.
CGCACGGCGCGCGTCGATGACGGCCTTCTTGTGCTTGGTCGTGGCCCACTTGGAATGCCCGGACATAAGTCTCCGCTCGTCGTCTGCGCCCCGGAACGCCGCCCAGGGCGTCGTCCAGTCTATCGAACCGTGCCGCGGCACCGCTGTCGTCCCCCTCGCGCAGGCGTTCGCGCGAGTTCAGGCACCTGCGTGCGCACGCGCCTGAACTCGCGCCGATGCCTGAACCCACGACACCGTCAGCGGCGGGCGACCCGGTCGAGGAAGCGCCGGTGGAACCGCGTCTCGTTCGTGATCTCCGGGTGGAAGCTGAGCCCGAGCAGCCCGTCCTGCTCCACTGCGACCACGCGGCCGTCCGGCAGCGTCGCGAGCACCGAGGCCCTCGGCCCGACCGCCTCCACGACGGGTCCGCGGATGAAGGCCGCCGTCACCGGCTCGTCGAACGCGGGCACGGTCAGCTCGGCCTCGAACGATTCGGCCTGACGCCCGAACGCGTTGCGCCGCACGACGGCATCGAGTCCGCCGAAACTCTGCTGTCCTTCGATCGCGTCGACGACCTCGTCGGCCAGCAGGATCAGCCCCGCGCAGGTGCCGAGCATCGGCATCCCGTCGGCGATCGCCTCGCGGATCGGCTGCTGCAGCCCGAACAGTCGGGACAGCTTGTCGATCACGGTCGATTCGCCGCCGGGGAGCACGAGACCGTCGACGCGCGCGAGCTCCTCGGCCCTACGGACCAGGGTGACGTCGGCGCCGAGCACTTCCAGGAGCGCGGCGTGCTCCCGCACATCGCCCTGCAGGGCGAGGACGCCGACGCGCGGGCTACCAGCCACGCTCGGCGAGGCGGTGCGGCGCAGGCAGGTCGCTCACGTTGATGCCGACCATAGCCTCGCCCAGCCCGCGGGACACCTCGGCGATCACCTTCGGGTCGTCGAAGAACGTGGTGGCCTTGACGATGGCCTTCGCGCGCTCGGCCGGGTTTCCGGACTTGAAGATGCCGGAGCCGACGAACACGCCGTCGGCGCCGAGCTGCATCATCATCGCCGCATCGGCCGGGGTCGCGACGCCTCCGGCGACGAAGAGCACCACGGGGAGCTTCCCGGTCTCGGCGATCTCCGCGACGAGCTCGTACGGTGCCTGCAGCTCCTTCGCGGCGACGAACAGCTCATCCTTCGGCAGCGCGGTCAGCGCGGCGATCTCTCCCCGGATCTTCCGGATGTGCTTCATGGCCTCGGAGACGTCCCCCGTGCCGGCCTCACCCTTGGAGCGGATCATCGCAGCGCCCTCGTTGATGCGGCGGAGCGCCTCCCCCAGGTTCGTGGCGCCGCAGACGAACGGCACGGTGAAGCCGAACTTGTCGATGTGGTTCACGTAGTCGGCGGGCGAGAGCACCTCGGACTCGTCGATGTAGTCGACGCCGAGTTCCTGCAGCACCTGCGCCTCGACGAAGTGGCCGATCCGCGCCTTCGCCATGACGGGGATGGAGACCGCGTCGATGATGCTGTCGATCATGTCGGGGTCGCTCATCCGGGAGACACCGCCCTGCGCGCGGATGTCCGCGGGGACCCGCTCCAGCGCCATCACGGCGACGGCACCGGCGTCCTCGGCGATCTTCGCCTGCTCGGCGGTGACGACGTCCATGATGACGCCGCCCTTGAGCATCTCGGCGAGACCGCGCTTCACGCGTGCGGATCCGGTGGTGGGCTGCTCGGTCATGGGGGGCTCCTGTCGGATGATCCGAAATCGGTTTTGATCTAGATCAAAGGTAGCACTGTCCGATCCACCTAGAATCTCGGAGGAGGATCATGAGCGAGCAGATCAGGGGAACCACCGCGGCGGAGATCGCGGACAGCGTGCGCGCCCTCCGGGACCGCGGCACGCTCCGGCCCGGCGAGGTCCTTCCTCCCGTGCGCGAGCTCGCGGCGACCCTCGGGGTCAACCGCAACACGGCGGTCGCCGCCTACCGCCAGCTCGCGCAGGCGGGACTCGTGCATTCGCGAGGGCGCGCGGGCACGGTCGTCGCCGGGGTCGACGTCGTGCCGCAGGAGGGCTACGCACCGGACACCGTGCTCCGCGACATCGGCACCGGCAACCCTGACCCGGCCCGCATCCCCGACCCGTCGCAGGCGCTCGGCACGATCGGTCGTCGTCCCGTGCTCTACGGGGAGCCGGTGATCGACCGCGGTCTCGAAGCGTGGGCGCGGGAATGGATGGGTGCCGACCTCCCCGGTCACGACTTCCGGGTCACCGTGACCAGCGGTGCGGTGGATGCCGTCGAACGCCTGCTCGCGCAGGCGCTCATGCGTGACGACGCCGTGGCACTCGAGGACCCCTGCTTCCTCGCGAGCATCCACACCGTGCGGCTCGGCGGGTATCGCGCCATCACAGTCCCGGTGGACAGCGAGGGCATGACGGTCGACGGTCTCCGCGCCGCTCTGGACGCGGGCGTCCGCGCCGTGATCTGCACCCCGCGCGCGCAGAATCCGACGGGGGTGAGCCTCTCCCCCGCCCGCGCGGAGGCGCTGCGCGGCGTGCTCGCCGACCACCCGTATGTGCTCGTCATCGAGGACGACCACTTCTCTCTCCTCTCCCAGCGTCCCTACGAATCGCTGATCGGCCCCGGCCACCAGCGGTTCGCCCTGGTGCGCTCGGTGTCGAAGTTCCTCGGGCCTGACATGTGCCTGGCGCTCGCGGCGACCGACCCGGAAACCGCAGAGCGCCTGGCGATGCGGCTCAGCCCCGGCACCACGTGGGTGAGCCACCTGCTGCAGCGCCTCACGCTCGCCCAGCTCACCGACCCCGACGTCCGCGAGGAGATCGCGGAGGCGGGCCGGCACTACGCCGCGCGGAACGCCGCGTTCGCGGGACGCCTGCGCGCCGCGGGCATCGACGCGCCCGATCCGGACGGCCTGAGCCTGTGGGTCGGATTCGAGAAGCCCGCGCGCACGGTCGCCGACCACCTCATGCGGCGCGGCTGGCTCGCGCGCACCGGTGACGACTTCGCGCTCGACGAGCGCGCCGAGCCCTCGCATCACCTCCGACTCACCGTGCACGACCTCGCCGAGGACGACACGGAGACCCTCATCGCCGACCTCGTCGCCGCCGGACGATGATCACCCGACGCGGGGACCGCCCCGCCCAGAATGAAAGGGACCGGGTATGAAGATCCTGTCCATCCAGTCCGCCGTCGCGTACGGTCACGTCGGCAACTCCGCCGCCGTCTTCCCGCTGCAGCGCATCGGCGTCGAGGTGCTGCCGGTCTATACCGTGACGTTCTCGAACCACACCGGCTACGGCGCCTGGCGCGGCCCGCTGATCGACCCGGCCGACGTCGGCGAGGTCATCACCGGCATCGAGGAACGCGGCGTGTTCGGTTCCATCGATGCCGTGCTCAGCGGCTATCAGGGCAGCGAAGGCATCGGCGACGTCATCATCGACGCGGTCTCCCGGGTGAAGGCGGCCAACCCCGATGCGCTGTACGCGTGCGACCCGGTCATGGGCAATGCCAAGTCCGGCTGCTTCGTGGCTCCGGCCATCCCGATCCTGCTCCGCGAACGCGTGGTTCCCGTGGCCGACATCATCACGCCGAACCAGTTCGAGCTCGGCTTCCTCACCGAGACCGAGCCCGACACGCTCGAGTCCACCCTCGCGTCGGTCGACCTCGCGCGGGCGATGGGGCCGCGCACGGTGCTCGTCACGAGCGTCGAGCGGCCCGACCGCGAAGAGGGCACGATCGAGATGCTCGCCGTCGACGACGCAGGCGCCTGGCTCGTGCAGACCCCGCACCTGCCGATGAAGGCCAACGGCTCCGGCGACGTGACGGCCGCGCTGTTCACCGCGCACTACGTCGCGACCGGCAGCGCGCAGATCGCTCTGGAGCGCACCGCCTCCAGCGTCTACGACCTGCTGCAGGCCACGCTCGACTCGGGCGAGCGCGAGCTGCAGCTCGTCGAGGCGCAGGAGTTCTACGCGAACCCGCGGATGCAGTTCACCGCCCGCCAGGTGCGCTGACTCCTCCCCGACGGCGGGTCCCTGAGCCTGTCGAAGGGCCGGGTCACGACGCTTCGACAGGCTCAGCGACCCAGAGGCGGCTCAGCGACCCACTCCGGCGCCGCCGCGACGGCTCAGCGATCGGCGGCGGGCCAGGCCTCCGCGACGGCCTCCCGCACCTCACCGAGGAGCTGCGGGAGCGCCTTCGTCTTGGCGATGATCGGGAAGAAGTTCGCATCCGAGCGCCACCGCGGCACCACGTGCTGGTGCAGATGCGCGTCCACGCCCGCTCCGGCCACCGCGCCCTGGTTCATCCCGAGGTTGAAGCCGTCGCAGCCGGAGACCTCGCGGAGCACGCGCATCGCGGTCTGCGTGAGCGCGCCGATCTCCGCGACCTCCTCGGGCGTCGCCTGGTCGTAGGTGGCGATGTGCCGGTACGGGCACACGAGCAGATGCCCCGAGTTGTACGGGAAGAGGTTCAGCAGCACGTACGCGGTCTCCCCGCGCGCCACGATGAGCCGCTCGGCGTCCGGGTACTTCGGCGCCTCGCAGAACGGGCATTCCTCGCGCAGCGGTTCCGGCCCGGCCTGGATGTACGCCATCCGATGCGGGGTCCACAGCCGCTGGAACTCGTCGGGCACCCCGACGAGACGGGAGGCGTCCTCGAGGTCCGCCTCACCGCCCGTCATGCGAGGTCTCCCGCCTTCAACACCAGCGCGTGCGACGCGATGGCGGCGCTGATCCGGCGCACGGCGTCGGCGACCGGCACGCCGTTCTCCTGCGTGCCGTCGCGGAAGCGGAACGACACGGTGCCCGCGGCGCGATCCTGCTCCCCCACGATGAGGATCAGCGGGACCTTCGCGGTGGTGTGATTCCGGATCTTCTTCTGCATGCGGTCGTCGGAGTGATCGACGTCGGCCCGCACGCCCGCCGCGCGCAGCTGCGCGATGACGTCGTCCAGGTAGTCGCCGTACTGCTCGGCCACCGGCACACCCACCACCTGGCTGGGCGCGAGCCAGAGCGGGAAGTCGCCGGCGTAGTGCTCGAGCAGGATCGCGAAGAAGCGCTCGACGGAGCCGAGGAGCGCCCGGTGGATCATCACGGGGCGGTGCTTCTGCCCGTCAGGACCGGTGTACTCCAGCTCGAAGCGGTCGGGCTGGTTGAAGTCGAGCTGGATGGTCGACATCTGCCAGGTGCGGCCGATGGCGTCGCGGGCCTGCACCGAGATCTTCGGGCCGTAGAAGGCGGCGCCGCCCGGGTCGGCCACGAGCTCGAGACCGGACTCGATCGCGACCTCGCGCAGCGTGTCGATCGCCGTCGACCACTGCTCGGGCTCGCCCAGGAACTTCGGGTTGCCCTCCTCGTTCGTCGAGAGCTCGAGGTAGAAGTCGTTGAGGCCGTAGTCGCGGAGCAGGTCGAGCACGAGGTTCAGGTTGGTGGTGAGCTCCTCCTTGACCTGGTCCTGGGCGACGTAGATGTGCGCGTCGTCCTGGGTCAGGCCGCGCACGCGGGTGAGCCCCGACAGCGTTCCGCTCTTCTCGTAGCGATAGACCGTGCCGAACTCGGCCAGACGCAGCGGCAGCTCCCGGTAGGAGCGCCCGCGCGAACGGAAGATGAGGTTGTGGAACGGGCAGTTCATCGGCTTCAGGTAGTAGTCCTGGCCCTGGCGGGTGACGTTGCCCTCGTCGTCGACGACCTCGTCGAGGTGCATCGGGGGGAACATGCCGTCCGCGTAGGTCTGCAGGTGCCCCGACGTCATGAAGAGATCCTTCTTCGTGATGTGCGGGCTGTTGACGAGGTCGTAGCCGTTGCGCAGCAGGTGCTTGCGCAGGTTCTCCTCGATCTCGTAGCGGATGATGCCGCCCTTGGGGTGGAACACCGCCAGTCCCGAGCCGATCTCGTCCGGGAAGGAGAACAGGTCCATCTCGGCGCCGAGCTTGCGGTGGTCGCGGCGCTCGGCCTCGGCGATGCGCTCCTGGTAGGCACGGAGCTCGTCCTTCGTCGGCCATGCGGTGCCGTAGATGCGCTGGAGCTGCGGGTTCTTCTCACTCCCCCGCCAGTACGCGGCGGCGATGCGGGTGAGGTCCCAGCCGTTGCCGATCATGCGCGTGTTGGGCAGGTGCGGACCGCGGCAGAGGTCTTTCCAGACGACCTCGCCGTCGCGGGTGGTGTTGTCGTAGATCGTGAGCTCGCCCTCGCCCACCTCGACGGAGGCCCCCTCCGCGATCTCGGCAGCACCCTGGGTCCCTGAGCCTGTCGAAGGGCCCTTGAGCCCGATGAGCTCGAGCTTGAACGGCTCGTCCGCCAGCTCCGCGCGAGCCTCCTCGTCCGTCACGACACGACGGACGAAGCGCTGGCCCTCGCGGACGATGCGCTGCATCTCCTTGGAGATCGCCTTGATGTCCTCCGGCGTGAACGGGGTGTCGACGCCGAAGTCGTAGTAGAAGCCGTCGGTGATGGGCGGACCGATGCCGAGGTTCGCCTGCGGGTTGATCCGCTGCACCGCCTGGGCGAGGACGTGCGCGGTCGAGTGACGCAGGATGTTCAGGCCGTCGGGGCTGTCGATCGTGACGGGCTCGACGTCGTCGGTCTCGGTGACCGTCGCAGCGAGGTCCTTGAGGACGCCGCCGACGCGCATGGCGACGACGTTTCGGTCAGAGAACAGGGCGAAGCCGTCTGTCGGCTGGGCGTTTTCAGGCACTGATCACTCCATCTGGGTCTGGATCTAGGCTACTCGTCCGCTCGCGGGTCGCCGACCGTCACGCGGCGGTCTCCGACAGCGGATCCGCGGCCACCGGCGCGAAGATGATGATCGCCGCCCCGGCCAGCGCCACCACGGAGCCGATGACGTCCCACGAGGTGGGGCGGAATCCGTCGACGATGACGCCCCAGGCGAGGGATCCGGCGATGAAGATCCCGCCGTACGCAGCAAGGACGCGGCCGAAGTTCGCATCCGGCTGCAGGGCGGCGATGAACCCGTACGCACCGAGCGCCATGACCCCGAGGACCGCGAACAACCACCCGCGGTCTTCCTTCACCGCCTGCCAGATGAGCCAGGCACCGCCGATCTCGGCGACGGCGGCGAGGAGGAAGAGGACGGCGATGCGCAGCACGGTCATCGCCTCAGTGTGACAGCCGCGGCGTCCGACGGGGACGGTAGCGTGGGCGCATGACACGGACGATCGCCCGCTGGCTCCTCGCGCTCGCCCTCGGGGCGATGGGCGTGCTGCACTTCACCCAGACCCGTGGGTTCCGGGTCGTCGTGCCCGACTGGGCGACCCACCTGACCCGGATGGACAAGGACACGATCGTCCTGGCGTCGGGTGCGGCCGAGGTCGCGCTCGCCGCGGGGCTGGTGGCACTGCCGCGAGAAAGACGGAAGATGGGGTGGGCGACAGCGGGGTTCTTCGCCGCGGTCTTCCCCGGCAACTGGCACCAGTGGCGCACCGGGCGATCGACGCCGGGACTCGATACGGACCGACGGCGGTTCGGCCGCCTGTTCCTGCAACCTCTGCTGATCGCCTGGGCCCTGTGGGCGACCCGATGACCTCGCCTTCGATCGTCTGGTTCCGCGACGATCTCCGCCTGACCGACAACCCCGCGCTGCGTGCCGCCGTCGAGCGCGACGAACCGATCATCGCGCTCTTCGTCCTCGACGAGGAGTCCCCCGGCATCCGTCCGCTGGGCGGCGCGGCGCGCTGGTGGCTGCACCATTCGCTGGCCTCGCTCGCCGAGCGGCTGCAGGAGAAGGGGGCGACGCTGGTGCTGCGGTGCGGGCCCGCCGACCGGATCGTGCGGGAGCTGGTTGTGGAGTCGGGCGCCGGAGCGATCTTCTGGAACCGCCGCTACGGGGCGGCCGGGCGCGAGATCGACGCGGGGCTGAAGGCGGCGCTGCGCGACGACGGTCTCCAGGTGGCGTCTTTCGCGGCGTCGCTTCTGCACGAGCCGTGGACGGTGACCACCGGGAGCGGCACGCACTACTCGGTCTTCACGCCGTTCTGGCGGGCCTGCCTGGCCCTCCCGGCCCCGCGCGCCCCGCTCCCTGAGCCTCGAGAGCTCCGCGGCGACGGCAGGCGGCTCCGCTCCGACGCGCTGGACGACTGGAGGCTCCTGCCCACCGACCCGGACTGGGCGGGCGGTCTGCGCGATACCTGGGAGCCCGGCGAGCCCGCCGCGCGCCGCCGATTGCGGCACTTCCTCGCCGAAGACCTCCGCACGTACGACCACGCTCGCGACGCGCCGGCTGCCGGTGCCACCTCCCGGTTGTCCCCGCGTCTGCGCTGGGGCGAGCTCAGTCCGTTCACCGTGTGGCACGAGGCGATCGAGGTCGACGGGGCCGGCGGATTCCTCTCGGAACTCGGCTGGCGCGAGTTCGCCTGGCACACGCTGTTCCACTTCCCGGATCTCGCGACGAAGAACCTGCGGCGCGAGTTCGACGCCTTCCCGTGGCCTCCCCTGGACCCCGCGCGGCTGGAGCTCTGGCAGCACGGCGAGACCGGAGTCCCCCTCGTCGACGCGGGCATGCGCGAGCTCTGGCACACGGGGTACATGCACAACCGGGTGCGGATGGTCACGGCATCGTTCCTCGTCAAGAACCTCCTCATCGACTGGCGGCTCGGCGAGGAGTGGTTCTGGGACACGCTGGTGGACGCCGACGACGCGAGCAATCCGTTCAACTGGCAGTGGGTCGCGGGCTCCGGTGCCGACGCCGCCCCGTACTTCCGTGTGTTCAACCCGGAGCTGCAGGCCAAGAAGTTCGACGGCGAGGGGCAGTACATCGGCCGCTGGGCTGCGGGCGCCCCCGCCGAGCCGATCGTCGACCTCGGTGAGACTCGGAAGGCAGCGCTCGCGGCCTACGACGTCGTGAAGCGCTCCGGCGCACCGCGGAGCTGACGCCTGGCTCACGCCCGCGGCCACCGCCGGCGCATGGCAGACTGGTGCCCGTGAGCCCGTCCCGCAAGCCCGCCGTCGTGCGGGGCTTCGCGACCTCGTCGCTCGCGATCTTCGTGGCCCTGGCGGGTCACGTGAGCGGCGGCGGAGAGATGCCGGGCCCTCTGGGCATCCTGGTGCCCTGGCTGTTCGCCTTCATGGTGAGCGTGCTCCTCGCCGGACGAAGGCTCTCTCTCACCCGGCTCACGCTCTCCGTGGTCGTGAGCCAGTTCCTCTTCCACGTCCTCTTCGTGCTCGGCACGGTCACTCCGTCCGGCGCGGCGATCCGTCACGTGCACGGCGCTCCGCTCGTGCTCCCCCCAGCCGAAGGCTCTGCGGTCGTCGCGAGCGGGGATGCCGCGATGTGGCTCGGACATGCCCTCGCCGCGGTCGTCACGGTGACGGCGCTCCACCGCGGGGAGCGGCTGCTGCTCACCCTGCGCGCTCTCGCGGTCCGAATGGTCCGCTGGGTGCGTCGGCGTGCGGACGCGACGCTCGCCCCGCGCGCCGCTGCTTCTCCGTTCCGCCTCGCCGGGCTCTTCCTCGTGCCGGCGGGCCGTGGTCTTCGCCTCCTCACTCCGCTTCTCGGGCGCGCCCCGCCCTCTCTCCCCGCGCTCTGATCCGCGCCCGCGGCCTCCCGCCGTGCGGTGCGTCCTCGCGCCGTCCGCTGTGACGCGCGTCCGAACGCAGGTACCCGCGTCGCTCGGCGACGTCTGAAGAGAGGCTCTTCCATGTCCCCTGTCCGCAGATTCGCGGCCGGGGCGGTGCTGGCGGCTGTCGCGATCCTCGCGACGGCAGCGCCGGCGACCGCCCATGACCAACTCATCGAGAGCAGCCCCGCCGACGGGGAACGGCTCGACGCCGCGCCCGTCAGCGTCACGATGACGTTCTCGGGCGAGCTCCTCGTCCTCGACGAGTCGACCGCCGGGGCCGTCGTCCTCGTCGTCGACGCGGAGGGCGAGGACTGGGCCACGGGCGAGGTGGAGGTGCGCGGACGGAACGTCACCGCCGCCCTCCTGCCCGACATGCCCGACAGCGGGTACCAGGTGCGCTGGCAGGTCGTCTCCGAGGACGGGCACCCGATCGCGGGGGTCATCCCCTTCGCCGTCGGAGACGCCGTTCCGCTGGAGTCGACAGGGAACCCGGAGCCGACCGCGTCCGCCACGGGCGGATCGTCGACCGCATCGGATCAGAACGCAGACGAGACGGGCGGCCCGGTCCGGGTCCTGCTCGTCGGCGGGGCGGGCGCGGCACTCGCCGTCGCCGCCTTCGCCCTCCTCCTCATCCTCCGCCGCCGCCGCGCGGCCGCCGTGCCGCCGGAATCCGGCGACGACACGGCAGAGAACTCCTGAAAGGCATCATCATGAACACTCGCACTTCTCTCCCCCGCTTCGGCGCGGCGATCGTCCTCTCGCTGGTCGCGCTCACCGGGTGCACCGCGCCCACAGAAACCGAGACCCCGACCAGCACCCCCGCCAGTGACGATCTCCGGATCGACGACGCCTGGGTCAAGGCGGCCGACGAAGGCATGTCCGCGGCTTTCGGCGTGCTCGTCAACGAGGGCGAGGAGGACGTGACGGTGACATCGGTCACCTCCGCCGCCTCGCCGATGATCGAGCTCCACGAGACCGTGGAGAACGAGGCCGGGGAGATGGTCATGCGGGAGATCGCCGGGGGCTTCGTCGTCCCCGCCGGCGGCAGCCTCGCCCTCGAGCCCGGGGGTAATCACATCATGATGATGGACCTCTCCGAGCCTCTGGAAGCCGGTGACGAGGTCGCGTTCACCGTCACCCTGTCGGACGACTCCACGTTCGAGTTCGCCGCGCCGGTGAAGGACTACTCCGGCGCGAACGAGAACTACGACGGCGCCGACGACCACGAGGGCATGGACCACTGATGTCCGCGCGCGTCTCGGGCGCGCGCACCGGCCGCACCGGCTCGACCCGGCGGCAGTTCCTCCTCGGAGGGGCTGTCGCCGGTGTCGGCGCCGCCGTCGCGGTCGGGGCCGACCTCGCCCTCACGCGGGCGGACACGGAGGCTCCCGCGGCCCCCGCACCGCTCAACGGCTCCCTCACCGTCCCGTTCCACGGTGTCCATCAGGCCGGGATCGACACCCCTGCCCAGGCGCACGGCTCCTTCGTGGCGCTCGACCTCCGGCCGGAGGTCGACCGCGACGCGCTCCGCCGGCTCCTGCGGATCCTCACGGACGATGCGGCGCGGCTCACCCAGGGACGATCGGCGCTCGCGGACTCCGAGCCGGAGCTCGCCGTCGCCCCTGCCCGGTTGACCGTCACGTTCGGCTTCGGCCCGGCGCTCGTGGCACGAGCGGGCGGCAATACCCCCGCGTGGCTCGCTCCGCTTCCCGCCTTCCGCGTTGACCGCCTGCAGCCGGAGTTCTCGGACGGAGACCTGCTCCTGCAGATCGCCGCCGACGACCCCCTGACCGTCGCGCACGCGCAGCGCATGCTCCTGAAGGACGCGCGAGGCTTCGCGACCGTCCGATGGATCCAGCGGGGCTTCCGCCGGGCACACGGCACTGAGCGACCGGGCACGACCATGCGCAACCTCTTCGGCCAGGTCGACGGCACGAGCAATCCGCAGCCGGGGACCGCGGACTTCGACCAGGTGGTGTGGAGCGATGACGGCTGGCTCGCCGGCGGCACGGGCATGGTCCTCCGCCGCATCCGCATGGACCTCGACGCCTGGGACCGCCTGGATCGCGGAGGCCGCGAGGCCTCGGTGGGGCGGACGCTCCGTGACGGTGCGCCGCTCACGGGGACGTCGGAGTTCGACGAGCCGGACTTCGACGCGACGACGGCCATCGGGTTCCCCGTCATCCCGGCGTTCGCGCACATCCGGCGCGCACGGGGCGACGGCGCGGAGCGCATCTTCCGACGGGCGTACAACTACGACGAGCGCCCGGCCGGAGACGGCGTCTCCGAATCCGGGTTGCTCTTCGCCGCGTTCCAGGCCGATGTCGCGCGGCAGTTCGTCCCCATGCAGCAACGGCTCGACGAGCTCGACCTGCTCAACGAGTGGACGGTCCCGATCGGATCCGCCGTGTTCGCCATTCCGCCGGGGTGCGCGGAGGGCGGCTACATCGGGGAGACGCTCCTCGACTGAGGCCGAGGACTCAATGGGGTCCGCGTCGCCGCGCGGCGGCGACGGCGGGCCCCACGCCGTCAAGGACGGGTTTTCCGTGGCCCGTCAGGACCACTCGCGCGCTCGTCCGTGCCAGGGTCTCCAGCGACTCCATCGCGTCGGCGGTGTCGGCCGTGGCCGCCCTGGCGACGATCTGGGGACCGGTCTCGCCGGTGTACGGGTCGAGCGTCACGAGGGCGTCGCCGGCGATGAGCACCCCCGACTCCTCGAAGAGGTACGCGCAGTGCCCTTCCGTGTGCCCGGGAGTCCACAGGGCGATCGGGGTCCCTGGGGCATCGATCGGATGCTCGTGCCTCACGCGCGGCTGCGCCTCGACGCCGCGGACGTTCAGGGCTCCGGCGAGTGCCATCCGGGTGATCGTCGGGATGCCCCTCGGATGGGTGAGCACGTAGGGGACGCGCGGTGAGGCCGGACGGTAGCTGTAGGGATGACGGGCCAGCCGTGCGTCGCGAGGGTGGACGAACACGGAGACCCCTTCCTCGTGCAGCCTGCACGCGACACCGACGTGGTCGAAATGCCCGTGCGTCAGGACGACCGCATCGATGTCTGTCTCCTTCGCCCCGAGGTGGCTGAGCAGGTCGCGCAGTACGCCCCGGCTGCGCGGCAGTCCCGCATCGAACAGCGTCAGCCCGTCCGCGGTCTGCACGAGGTAGCAGTTGACGTCCGCCACGCTGATGCCGAAGAAGCCGGGAACGACCTCCCTCCATTGCCGCCCTCTGTTCATCCCCGGTCCTCCTCGTCGTCGGCGGGTCCGCGACCCGCATCGAAGTTGCACTCGTACCGCTCCCTGGCCTCGAGCAGCACGTGTGCGCCGATCACGGCGATGGGTTCCACCTCCCGCAGCAGCGGCTCGCAGTCGGGCCCCCGGCCGCAGTGCTCGCCTCGCAGGACCCAGGCGATGCGCTGCGGATCCTTCTCGGCGAGGTGTCGGTACTGACAGAGCTGGCGCGCGAGCCAGTCCTCCAGCGGACGCGTCCACCAGCGCTCGGCATCCAGGGGATTGACGGAGAGGCCGGGAAGCTCGAGTCCGCTCTCGGTGTCGACGCTGGAACGGCGCGCATCCGCATCCGGCCCCTCCGAGTAGCGGACGTGCAGGCCGGGGCATGCGCGGACGACGGCGGCCAGCTGCGCCAGGTGGTCGATGCGTCGCAGCCCGGTCGCCGCGTCGCGATCGGGAGCAGAGACGGGCCCGCAGGTGCGGTCGAGAGCAGCATCGGTCATGGCCCGAGCGTAAGAAGCGGCCGTGACGACGCCGAGGGGGATTGACAATCCGGGCATCGAGCGCATCATCGCCGGAGCGCTCGCGGACGCGGGGGAAGCTACCGCGCCGCTTCCGCCGCGTCAATGCCCTCTCAGCCCGTACCCAGGGGTTCTACCTTCGGGCAACCGCACCCACCTTGGAGGGGATCATGAGCGACACCACCCGCACCACCCGCTACGCCGAGACACCGATCCAGAAGACGGCGCTGATCGTCGGCATCGTCTTCCTCATCGTCGGCATCGCCGGCTTCATCCCGGGCCTGACCCACTCGGCCGAACACCTGCACGGAGCCGGAGCAGCGTCGGAGGCCCTGCTCCTCGGCCTCTTCCAGGTCTCGGTCCTGCACAACGTCGTGCACCTGCTGTTCGCCGTCGCGGGGATCGCGCTCGCCGCCTCGCCGCGCGCCTCCCGCCTCTACCTCATCATCGGCGGGCTCGCGTACCTCGTCGTCTGGCTGTACGGCCTCATCGCGGTCGGCAACGAGCAGCTGAACTTCCTGCCGGTGAACAACGCCGACAACTGGCTCCACCTCGGTCTCGCGATCGGCATGGTGCTGCTGGGCATCTTCGTCAGTCGAGAGCCGCGCGTCCCGCAGAACGGCGCCGGCACCGCGCGCATCTGACGCTCGGTGCACCACGTCGCGACGCCTCCTCCTCGCCTCGCGGAGGGGGCGTCCGTGCTGTCGCCGTCCCGTGCCCTACGCCCCGTCGAGGTTCCCGGTGACGGCGCTCCCGGCGGGCTCCGGCACGAGATACAGACCACCGGGCGAGTTCGCCGTATACGCCAGCGCGTCGACCCAGGCCCGGTTGATCTCCGGCTGGCGGCTGCCGACGTACTTGAACACCATGGAGCTCCCGGCGTGGAGCCAGACGGTGATCCGTCCGCCCCCGATGCTGGCGTCCTCCTTCCAGGTGTACGGGAAGGGCTCGCCCCGCCGCAGCTTCGCGGTCATCACCAGCTGCAGATGCCGCAGCGCGCGGTCCTCGACCTCGACCTTGGTGCTTCCGTCGTAGATGAATCTGCCCATGTCCGCCCTTCCTGAGATGATCGCCACGTGATCTCGTCCCACGGAGGTGCGATCGTCGATCGCCGGTGGTGATGTCCGTCCACCCTGTCACCGGCACCGCACCCGGGAGGACGAAGACACCGTTGTGCGGACAGGAAACGAACAGTTCGTGCGAGCGGTGTCCATTCCCCGGTCACCCCTCCGCCGGCTGCACGGCATTCCCCCAGACCCAGCAGCGGTAGGTGCGCTCGCCAGCACGGAACTCGATGCCCGCCGCGAGCGGAGTGGAGCGGACGACCTTGGCCTCCACGCGGATCGCCTCCGGGCCGAACCGCACCCACGCCCGCACCCGCCGCTGGAGCGCGTGCGGATAGACGGTGACAGCGGACTCGCGCAAGGCGAGCTCGCGATCGGACAGGGACTGCAGGGGGCCGCGGCGTGCGGCGGCCTCGATGGCCTGATGCTGCGACCGCATGTCGTTGTACGCGGAGAGCGCGCGACCCGAGTTCCCCACACCGGCTCCTTCCTCCGGCCTCTTCCAGGATACCGATATTCGAACACTTCTTCGAACTCGATCCCGGCGGCGCCGACTCGGAAATTCGCGCCGAGGTCGCAGGGCTCCGCCGTGAGGCTGCGACCTCGCGCAGATCTGCGACGTCGCGCGCGGGCAAGAAAAAACCCCCGGCAGAACCGGGGGTTTCAGGTGGTGCGCGATACTGGGATCGAACCAGTGACCTCTTCCGTGTCAGGGAAGCGCGCTACCGCTGCGCCAATCGCGCCCGTTGGGGCTATTCAGTTTTCCCGTGAGGTGGCGACGGGATTCGAACCCGTGTAAACGGCTTTGCAGGCCGGTGCCTAGCCGCTCGGCCACGCCACCGTGTGGATTGACCCCACGTGCCGCCGATCTTCGAGAAGATCTACTGCACTCGAGCGGATGACGAGACTCGAACTCGCGACCCCAACCTTGGCAAGGTTGTGCGCTACCAACTGCGCTACATCCGCATTTTGTTCCCGGTTGTCCCGGGCACTTATGAAACATTAGCCGATGATCCGCGCTCCGCCAAACCCGTGGCGAATCTCGCGCGTGTCTCCCAGACTGGTCATCGAGGCGCTCGCGGGTCGGGTAGTATCGGTTGACGTACCCCGCGGGTATGGGCGATTGGCGCAGTTGGTAGCGCGCTTCCTTCACACGGAAGAGGTCATCGGTTCGAGTCCGGTATCGCCCACAGAATCCCTCCGAAGGCCCCGGTCACCCGGGGCCTTCGGCGTTTTCGGATCGTCACAGGACCCTGCCGTCCCCCGGGCGCGAGACACGCAGCCACCGGTAGCCGTAGGCAGGAAGCTCCAGCTCCACCCCGCCGCCCTCGTCGAGGGGCACGCGCCGCGCGTCGAGGAGGTCGACCAGGGTCGTGCCCGCGGGCTCCTCCCCCAGCCGGAACCGCGTCGTCGCCGGCCGTTCCGCGAAGTTGTGAACGGCGATCGTGCGTCCCACATCCGCCTCCAGGGAGTGCACCAGCAGCGCCTCCTGCGGCTGGTCGATGACGCCGAACGTGCCCCACCCGAGCTCGGGCGACACCCGGTAGCGCGCGATCAGGTCGCGGACGAAGTGCAGCAACGATCCTCTGTCCTCGAGCTGCGCGGCGGCGTTCACGTGCGCCGGGGCATAGCCGTCCGCGGGAAGCGGCGCCACCAGACGCGAGGGGCGGGCGTCGGAGAAGCCGCCATTGCGATCCGCCGACCACTGCATCGGGGTGCGTACGGCCTGCCGCCCCTCGATGGCGATGTTCTCGCCCATCCCGATCTCCTCGCCGTAGAACAGCACCGGCGTCCCGGGGAGGGTGAAGAGAAGGCTGTAGGCCATCCGGATCCTCCGGGGATCGCCTTCCAGCATCGGCGGCAGCCGTCGGGTGATCCCGCGCCCGAACACCCGCTGCCGCTCGTCCGGGGCGAAGGCCTCGAAGACCTCCTGGCGCTCGGCGTCGCTCAGCTTGTCGAGGGTGAGCTCGTCGTGGTTCCGGAGGAAGTTCGCCCACTGCACCTCCGGCCCGAGAACCGGGCGGGCCGTGAGCGCCTCGACGAGCGGCGCGGGATCGCGGCGGGCGAGCGACAGATAGAGCGCCTGCATCGCCACGAAGTCGAACTGCATGGTCAGCTCATCGCCGTCCGCGCCCCCGAAGTACGCCCGCTGCTCCTCGTACGGGAGATTGACCTCGCCGAGCAGGATCGCCTCGCTGGACCGACGCTGGAGGAAGCGTCGCATGTCCCGCAGCAGCTCGTGCGGGTCGGGGAGGTCGGCCGTCTTCGGGACCTCGAGGAGGAACGGCACGGCGTCCACCCGGAAACCCGAGATGCCCAGCTGCAGCCAGAATCCGATCACCTTCGCGATCTCATCCCTGACCACGGGATTGGCGATGTTGAGGTCGGGCTGGTGCTCGTAGAAGCTGTGCTGGTACCACTGCCCCGACTTCTCGTCCTTCGTCCAGATCCCGTCGGCCTGCCCGGGGAACACCGTGTTCTTCTGGCCCTTCGGCGGCGCGTCGTCGCGCCACACGTAGTAGTCGCGATACGGCGAGTCGACACTCCGGAGCGCCGCGCGGAACCACGGGTGGCGGTCGGAGGTGTGGTTGACGACGAGGTCGACGATCACCCGGATACCGCGGTCGCGGGCCGTGCGGATCACCTCCACGAGGTCGCCGTGGGTGCCCAGACGAGGGTCCACGCCGTAGAAGTCGCTGACGTCGTAGCCGTCGTCGAGGTCGGGCGAGGGATAGAACGGCATGAGCCACAGGCACGTCACACCCAGCTGCGAGAGGTAGTCGATCCGCTGCGCGAGGCCGCGGAGGTCGCCGACGCCGTCGCCGTCCGCGTCCAGGAAGGTCTCCACGTCGAGGCAGTAGACGACGGCCGTCTTCCACCAGAGGTCGCTCGTGTCGGTGATCTTCATGTGCGCTCCCTCAGGGCGGGCAGGATCTCGGCGGCGGCCGCCTTCAGGAATCCGGTCTGCTCCCGACCGACGTGGTGCAGGTAGATCCGGTCGAAGCCGATGCCCACGAGCTCCGCCAGTCGTCCCGCGAGGGAACGGGCGTCATGATCGACGAGGACCGCTCGTCGCAGGGCTGTCTCGTCGACCTCGCCGACGGCAGCATCGAAGTCCTCCGGCTGTTCGATGTTCCACGCCAGCGGCGGCGTGACGATCCCCTGCCGCCACTGCTCCTTCGCGACCGTGTACGCCTCGGCATCGTCGGCGCCCCAGCTCACGTGCGTCTGCAGGATGCACGGCCCCTGTCCTCCGGCTGAACGGTAGGCCTCGACCACCCTCCGAAGCGCGGACGGCTCCTGGGCGACGGTCGCGAGCCCGTCCGCCCACCCGGCCGCCCACTCCGCGGTCTCGGGGCTGACCGCGGTGGCGAAGAGGGGTGGCGGCTGCGCCGGCCGGGTCCAGACCCGGGCGCGGTGCACGCGCACGAGACCGTCGTGGTCGACCTCCTCTCCGGCCAGCAGCCGCCGGATCACGTCCACGCTCTCGCCCAACCGCGCGTTCCGGACGTCCTTGGCCGGCCAGATGTCGCCCGTCACGTGCTCGTTCATGGCTTCCCCGCTGCCGAGCGCGGCCCAGAACCGTCCGGGGAACATCTCCTCCAGCGTTCCGAAGGCCTGCGCGACGATCGCGGGGTGGTACCGCTGTCCCGGCGCGTTGACCATGCCGATCGGGAAGCGGGTGCGGGCCAGCGCCGCGGCGATCCAGCTGAACGCGAATCCCGACTCCCCCTGCTCGGGCAGCCACGGGGCCAGGTGGTCGGAGCACATCGCCCCGTCGAAGCCGGCCCACTCCGCGCTGACGACCGCGTCGAGCAAGGCGCTGGGGCGGATCTGCTCATGGGAGGCGTGGAATCCGATGAAGACCATAGGCCGAGTCTGGCAAGGGACGACGCTCCGCGGCAGTGGTTGACAGGAGCGCCGGCTGCTGCCAAGTGGCAGCGATGTCCGAGGGACGACGTACGCTGCTCCGGTGCCGAAACCCCGCCTTCTCCCCGGACCCTGCCCGCTGTGCGGCGGTCTCGCCGGGCTGCGGACGGACGATGCGTGGCACTGCGCGCTCTGCGACTGGCGCTACGGGGACTCCCCCGACCCCGACCTGCCGTTCCCGCGGATCGACGTCGTGTACTACCTCCGTTACGACCGCAGGGTGAAGATCGGCACGAGCAGGCAGCCACGGCGCCGCCTCGCGAGCATCCGTCATGACGAGCTCCTCGCCTTCGAACAGGGCGACCGGGTGCGCGAACAGCAGCGGCATCGCGAGTTCGCCTCCGCCCGCGAAGGCGGCGAGTGGTTCACTCTGACGCCCGAGATCCGCGCTCACATCGCCCGCTTGCAGCAGGGCGGCGACCCCTGGCACCAGTACGCCCGCTGGATCAGCGCCGCTCTCCGGGGCTGAGCCGCCTATCACCACGCGTCCGATCGCACCAGGGGATCCCGACCTTCGCGGACGGCAGGCAGACTCGCCCATGAACGGGCGCACCCGGCGCCCCGCGTGAGAGGACAGACATGAACGGACGAGAGAACATCCCCGCCGACGACGTCAGCGCGCAGGATCCGCTCGCCGGCGACGGGAGCGGCGACCCGAACAGCGACCGCCAGTTCCTCCAGGACCTGCCTCCGGCCCAGGTCGACACCGAGCAGCAGCAGGAGCATCAGGCCGAGGCCGACGACGAGGAGTAATCCTCGCGACGACGAGGGGCGACCGGATCGGCATCCGGTCGCCCCTCGTCGTGTCCGGCGTCAGGCGGTCGCCGCGCGTCCGCGCGTGCTCTGCGGCTGGGGCTGGGAGAACAGCACGACGACGATGACGGCGGCACCGACGACGACGTGCGGGAGCCAGACGTTCAGCGCCTCGTCCGCGAAGCCGAACAGCCACGGCGACAGGGCGAGGAAGAGGCTTGCGACGATGTCGAAGACGAGGTGCACGGGCATGGGGATCAGCCCGAACGGACCCCACTCGTACTTCGTGAAGAGGCTGTAGACGATGAGGCCGATGCCGAGGACGATCGGGATGACGACGGGGGCTCCGCCCATGCCGGCGAAGCCGAAGAGCCAGGGCGCGGCGATCAGGGCGATTCCGACGACGTAGTCGAGAACTCCATGGACCTTGGTCGGGATGAAACGCATGATTCCTCCTTGGGTGCCGCCGGCGGCGACTCACAGGAAGGTTCGGAGCCCTGCCCCCATCGGATGGGAACGCGGCGTCCGCCTCAGCTCTGTGCCCACCCGTATCGCCGTTGGAGCGCCGCGGCGACCCGGGCGTACCGGGTACGGTCCAGGGCCGCCGCCTCCCGGCGCAGACCACGCTCGTGGACGCTGTAGAGCTGTTCGATGTCGACCCAGGACTCGCGGCCCTGCCCGTCCCACTCCCCGCTCCCGATCGAGAGGTAGTCACGGTCGCCGTCGTGCGGCCTGCTGGTCATCCGCACCGCGTACACCCGCTCGGACGACTGCCGTCCGATCACCAGCACCGGCCGGTCCTTGCCTCGGCCGTCGTTCTCCTCGTACGGCACCCAGGTCCAGACGACCTCGCCCGCATCCGGGGCCCCGTCCCGCTGCGGCGCGTACGACACGCGGACGGCCGGCATGCGCCCGGCGTCGAGCCGCACGGTCTCGGTGCCGCGGGCGCGTCCCGGCTCGACGCCGGCATCCGATGCCGACCGTCGCTCGCGCTCCTCGGCCGTCCGCAGACGCGCGTCCGGGCGCCGCGGACCGGGAGAGGTCCGCGACGCCCGGGGGGAGCCCACTGCTCGGCGCAGGAGATCCGCGAGTGTCTTCAGGATGCCGTTGCTGGTCGTGCCCACACGGTCACCCTAACCGTCGTCACGCGTTCGCGAGAGCGTAGCCCTCCTCGCCGTGGACGACCTGGTCGACACCGGCGATCTCGTCCTCGCTCGTGATGCGGAACCCGATCGTCTTCTGGATCACGAAGCCGATCACCCAGGCCACCACGAAGGAGTAGATCAGAACTCCGGCCGCGGCGATCACCTGGACGGCGAGCTGGCGGGCGTCGCCGCCGACGAACAGGCCGGTGCCGGTCGCGAAGAAACCGAGGTACACGGTGCCGATGAGACCGCCGACGAGGTGGATACCGACCACGTCGAGCGAGTCGTCGAAGCCGAGGCGGAACTTCAGCTCCACGGCGAGGGCGCAGACGATGCCGGCGACCGCGCCGAGCAGGAGGGACCACCCGGGGGTGAGGTTGGCGCACGCCGGGGTGATCGCCACGAGACCCGCCACCGCGCCGGACGCGGCGCCGACGGAGGTGGGCTTGCCGTCCTTGATGCGCTCGATGAGGATCCAGCCGAGGATCGCGGCCGCTGTCGCGCCCAGGGTGTTCAGGCCGATGAGGCCGACGCCGCCCATGTCCTCGGCAAGCCACTCCGCGCCGGCGTTGAAGCCGAACCAGCCGAACCACAGCAGGGCGGCGCCCAGCAGCGTCAGCGGCACGTTGTGCGGCTTGAGGATGCCCTTCTGGAAGCCGATGCGCTTGCCCAGCACCAGGGCGAGGGCCAGCGCCGCGGCGCCCGCGTTGATGTGCACAGCGGTGCCGCCGGCGTAGTCGATCACGCCGATGCCGCTGTCCTCGCCGAACAGGGTGGTGCCGAGGTTCATGATCCAGCCACCGCCCCAGACCCAGGCGGCGACCGGGAAGTAGCCGACCGTGGCGAAGACGCCCGCGAAGATCAGCCAGCTGCCGAACTTCGCCCGATCGGCGATCGCCCCGGAGATGAGGGCGACGGTGATGATCGCGAAGGTGGCGCCGTACGCGACGCTGAGGAGGGCGACGTTCGATCCCTCACCCGAGGCGAGGCTGGACAGGCCGATGTCCGCGAACGGGTTGCCCGCGAAAGCCGTCGGGCTGTCCACGGCGCTCATCGAGAAGCCGAAGAGAATCCACAGCACGGCGACGAGTCCGATCGAGCCGAAGCTCATCATCATCATGCTGACGACGCTCTTCGCCTTGACGAGACCGCCGTAGAAGAACGCGACGCCGGGCGTCATGAGCAGCACCAGTGCCGTCGCGGTGATCGCCCACGAGATGTTGCCGGGAGCATCCATAGGAAAACCTCACATCCGAAGTAGTTGAGAGCTTCAGTGTGACCACGGGCGATTTCGCCCATGCGTGAGGTTTGTTTCCCCGCGGTTACAGCCCGGCTCCGCGTGTGAACATCGCGTTACGCCGGCCTGCGGGCTTACGCAGAATGCGTGAGTGCGTTGAGCCGGGAGATGGCGCGCAGGTACTTCTTGCGGTAGCCGCCGGCGAGCATCTCGTCGGAGAACACGGCGTCGAGCCCGAGGCCCGTCGCGAGGATCGGGATCTGGGCGTCGTAGACACGGTCGACGAAGGCGACGAACCGCAGGGCCTCGGACTGGTCGGTGAGCTGGCGTACGCCCCGCAGCCCCACCCGGTGCAGGCCGTCGATGAGCCGGATGTAGCGCGAGGGGTGCACCTGCGCCAAGTGCCGGATGAGGTCGTCGAACGTGTCGTCAGAGACGGCGCCGTCCGCCGCGGCGGCGTCTACGGCGGCGCTGTAGGCGGCATCGTCCAGCGCCACGGCGTGACCGTCGATCGCGCGCTGCCGGAAGTCGACGCCGTCGATGCGCAGGGTCTGGAAGCTGTCCGACATCGCGTGGATCTCGCGGAGGAAGTCCTGCGCGGCGAAGCGCCCCTCGCCGAGCGCGTTCGGCGGCGTGTTGGACGTGGCCGCGAGCCGGGTGCCGGTGGGCACGAGCTCCCCCAGCAGGCGCGTCATGACCATGGTGTCGCCCGGGTCGTCGAGCTCGAACTCGTCGATGCAGAGCAGATCGGCGCCCTTGAGGAGGTCGACGGTGTTCTTGTAGCCGAGGGCACCCACCAGGGCGGTGTACTCGATGAACGAGCCGAAGTACTTCCGTCGGGCCGGCATCGCGTGGTAGATCGAGGCGAGCAGATGGGTCTTGCCCACGCCGAAGCCGCCGTCGAGGTAGACGCCGGGCTTGAGCTCCGGCTCCTTCTTGGCCCGGCTGAACAGACCGCCGCGCTTGACGGGAGCGCCGCGTCCTGCGAAGCGGAGCAGCGTCTGCTTCGCCTCCTCCTGGGACGGGTAGGCGGGGTCCGCCCGATAGCTGTCGAACGTGGCGTCGTCGAACTGCGGCGGCGGCACGAGGCTCGCGAGCATCTCGGGTCCGCTGACCGTCGGCGTGCGCTCGGTGAGGTGGACGGTTCCGGTGCGGGTGGTCGGGTCGGTCATCACGGTCCTGAATCAGGCAACGGCCTGTGTCGAAGTCTTACGGATCGGGTCCCGGGGGCGCGCGGAGGATCTATCGTCGAAGGGACGGATCCACACTACGCCGTCCGCACCGCCCGCTCGCCCGCTCACCGCTACGGAGACCCCATGGCCATCGAGTTCGACTCCTCCTCCCCCAAGTTCGCCGAGTACGCCGAGCCCGGCCGCCTGGTGACGACCGAGTGGCTCGCCGCCCACCTGGGAGAGCCCGGCCTCGTGGTCGTCGAGTCGGACGAGGATGTCCTCCTCTACGAGACGGGCCACATCCTCGGAGCGGTGAAGGTGGACTGGCACACCGAGCTGAACGATCCGGTGGTGCGGGACTACGTCGACGGTGAGGGCTTCGCCGAGCTGCTCAGCCGCAAGGGCATCGCCCGCGACGACACGGTCGTGATCTACGGCGACAAGAACAACTGGTGGGCCGCCTACGCACTGTGGGTGTTCTCGCTCTTCGGCCACGAGGACGTGCGCCTCCTCGACGGCGGTCGTGACCGCTGGATCACGGAGGGCCGCGAGCTGACCCGGGAGGCGACGAACCGTCCCGCCACGGAGTACCCGGTGGTGGAGCGCGACGACTCGGTCATCCGCGCATACAAGGAGGACGTGCTCGCCCACCTCGGCAATCCGCTCATCGACGTCCGTTCGCCGGAGGAGTACAGCGGCGAGCGGACCACGGCTCCGGCCTACCCGGAGGAGGGGACGCTGCGGGCCGGCCACATCCCCACCGCGCAGAGCGTGCCGTGGGCGAAGGCCGTCGCCGAGGACGGCGGCTTCAAGAGCCGTGCCGAGCTCGACGCCATCTACCGCGATGGCGCCGGGCTGCAGGACGGCGACGACGTCGTGGCATACTGCCGCATCGGGGAGCGCTCGAGCCACACCTGGTTCGTGCTCAAGCACCTCCTCGGCTTCGAGAACGTCCGCAACTACGACGGCTCGTGGACGGAGTGGGGCAGCGCCGTGCGCGTCCCGATCGTGACGGGCACAGAGCCCGGGACCGTCTGAGGTGGGAGAATGGCGGGGATGAACGCCTCCGCCCTGCCTGACACTCTCGCCGAGATCCGCGACGGATTCCTGGAGACCCCGGAATCGGACCGCTTGCTGCTACTCCTGGAGTATGCGGACGAGCTGCCCGCCGTCTCCGACGAGGTGGCGGCGCATCCGGAGATGTGCGAGCGCGTCGCGGAGTGTCAATCGCCGGTCTACATCTACGTCGAAGTCCACGACGACGTCGTGACCATGCACGCCACGGCTCCGGAAGAGGCGCCGACGACCCGGGGGTTCGCGAGCATCCTGGTGCAGGGCCTCACCGGGCTGACGGCGGACGAGGTCCTGGCGATCCCCGAGGACTACCCGCAGTCGATCGGGCTCACGAAGGCGGTGTCACCGCTGCGGATCGGCGGCATGACCGGCATGCTGATGCGCGCCAAGAACCAGGTCAGGCAGAAGCGCTGAGCCCCTGCGCCGCAAGCCACTCCGTGATCGCGGTGGTCCAGCCCTTCTCGTCGTAGTTCCAGAGCTTGGTGTGCCTCGCGACCGTGAAGCGCGGCATGGTGACGAGTTCCGGCCGCGCCTCCTGCAGGGCGTGTGAGGCGTCCGCGGGGACGAAGCCGTCGTCGTCGCTGTGCAGGATGAGGATCGGCGCGTGCAGTTCGTCGGCACGGGCGACCATATCCAGGCGGTCGAACAGGATGGGTTCGTCCGCGCCGCTGAGTTTCGCCGTGAGCGGCAGCTGCAGCGCCCCCATCGCGAGGGCGGGAAGGGGTTCACGCACCCGGGCGACCCGAGCCTGGAAGCGCAGCACGGTGCGCCAATCCACGACCGGCGACTCCAGAATGATGCCCGCGATGCGGTCGCGATAGCCGGAGTTGACCGCGGCCTGCAACGACACGGCGCCGCCCATGGACCAGCCCATCAGCACGACCCGCTCCGCGCCGTGACGCAACGCGTAGGCGATCCCGGCGTCCACGTCCCGCCACTCCGACGCCCCGAGGGCGTAGGCGCCCGCCTTGGTCCGCGGCGCCTCGCCGTCGTTGCGGTACGACACGACGAGCGTGGGCAGCCCCGCCGCATGCAGCACCGGCACGGCACGGAGGCATTCCGCCCGCGTCGTGCCGCGACCGTGCACCTGGATGACCCAGGTCGAGGAGTTCCCGGGGAAGAACCACGCGGGGCACGGTCCGGCCGGAGAGCCGATGAGCACGTTCTCCCATCGCAGGTGCAACTCGCTCGGCGACGTGTAGTAGCTGCCGCTGAACGAGGCTCCGCGGTCCACCCGGGCTCCGGGTTCGATCTTCGTGAGGAGCTTGCGCCGCACGGTCGTGCTGTCCGCGCTGAGCACCGCGCCGAGCTTGACGTAGCCGTAGGTGCCCGTGGTGAAGAGGCCGTATCGCCCCGGCAGCTCGGTGTCGAGGGTGCGGCGGAGCTCGATCGTCTGGGCCCCGGTGTCGATCGCGAGGATCTCGGTGTCCTGGACGCGGCTTCGCAACGGGATGACGACCCGACGCGCCGCCGCGATCACGAGGACGCCGACGGTGGCGCCCAGGGCGAGGAGCGCGGGGACAACGATCGCAACGGCGTGCCTGAGACTCTTCATCGCCTTCCGACTCTAGCCTGTTGCCGTGACCGCACACCCCGAGGCCGGGACGCCCTTCGACGCCGCCGTCGCCGAACTGCGCGCGACCGCGTTCCGCGACGACATCGCGGTCCGTGAGATTCCCACCCCGCAGAATCTGGCGCCCTTCGCGATCGCCCTGTCCGCCGACGTCCGCCCGGGCGAGGACGGCGACTCCGTATACGGGACCGGACGGTTCATCCTCCTGCACGATCCCGACGAACCGGATGCCTGGGGCGGCGCCTGGCGCATCGTGATCTTCGCCCAGGCTCCGCTGGAGACCGAGATCGGCACAGACCCCCTGCTCGCCGACGTCACCTGGTCGTGGCTCGTCGACGCGCTGGATTCTCGAGACGCGATCTACCACTCCCCGTCCGGCACGTCGACGAAGACGCTGTCGAAGGGATTCGGCGGCCTCGCCGACGAGGGAGACGGTGCACAGATAGAATTGCGGGCGTCCTGGACTCCGGAGGGCCCGTTCCGACCGCACGTCGAAGCATGGGCCGAGCTGGTCGGAATGCTGGCGGGGCTTCCGCCGGGTTCCGAGGGCATCGCCGTGATCGGCGCGCGAAAGGCTGTACGTGACTGAATACTCCGTGATCTCCGAAACCGAGGAGTTCCGCGCCGCCTGTGCTGCGCTCGCCGCAGGCACCGGCCCGGTCGCCGTCGATGTCGAGCGGGCGTCCGGCTTCCGCTACTCGCAGCGGGCCTATCTGGTTCAGGTATTCCGGCGCGAGGCCGGGGTGTTCCTGTTCGACCCGCCCGCGATCGGCGACTTCGCTCCCCTGCAGGAGGCCATCGGCGACGTCGAGTGGGTGCTCCACGCGGCCAGCCAGGACCTCCCGTCGCTGCGCGAGCTGCACCTGGAGCCGAAGGAGATCTTCGACACCGAGCTCGCGTCCCGCCTGCTCGGTCACGACCGGGTGGGTCTGGCCGCCGTCGTCGAGGACACGCTCGGCATCACCCTGAAGAAGGAGCACTCAGCAGCCGACTGGTCGACCCGTCCGCTGCCCGACTCCTGGCTGGACTATGCCGCGCTGGACGTGCTGCACCTCGTCGACGTCCGTGACGCCCTCGTCGCCGAGCTCGAAGAACAGGGCAAGACCGCGTTCGCCGCGCAGGAGTTCGCCGCCACCCTGGCGCGCGCCCCGAAGGCCCCGCGCGAAGACCCCTGGCGGCGGCTGAGCGGGCTCCACCAGGTGCGCGGCGCCCGTAACCTCGCCGTCGCCCGCGCCCTGTGGGAGGCGCGCGAGATGTACGCGCAGCAGCAGGACATCTCGCCCGGGCGCCTCGTGCCCGACCGCTCCCTCGTCGCCGCCGTCCTCGCCAACCCCGCCTCCAAGCAGGCTCTCGCGGGAGTCAAGGAGTTCCAGGGTCGCGCGAGCCGCACCCAGCTCGACCGCTGGTGGCAGGCGATCGTCGACGGCCGTGCCGCCGAGACGCTGCCGCGCGAGCGTGTGCCCAGCGACGCGCTCCCGCCGCCCCGCGCCTGGGGCGACCGCAACCCGGAGGCGGACGCCCGCCTGAAGGCCGCCCGTCCCGCCGTCGAGGCCGTCGCGGAGGAGCTGGGTATGCCCACGGAGAACCTCCTCACGCCCGAGTACCTGCGCCGGGTCGCGTGGGACGGCCCGGGCACGACGGCGGAAGAGATCGGCGCCGCGCTGTCCGCGCTCGGGGCCCGCCCCTGGCAGGTTGAACAGACTGCACAGAAGATCGCCGACGCCTTTGTAGAGGCGGCGCAATCGCCGGACACCACGTCCGCGACGGCTTCGTAGGTTCGATCCAACCGATTCCTCCCGGTTTCCGGCCGTTCATAGACTGAGGCCACCGCACTAACTTGGAGGCAGAGTGGCCGAGATCTCGGACGTCTTCTTCGTCGATGGAGTGCGCACCCCCTTCGGGCGCGCCGGCGAAAAGGGCATGTACTGGAACACCCGCGCGGATGACCTCGCCGTGAAGGCGACCATCGGCCTGATGGAGCGCAACGCGGCCGTGCCGGCGGACCGCATCGACGATGTCGCCATCGCCGCGACGAGCCAGACCGGCGACCAGGGGCTCACCCTCGGGCGGTCGGTGGCGATCCTCGCCGGACTCCCCCAGACCGTCCCCGGACTCGCGGTGGAGCGCATGTGCGCCGGCGCGATGACGAGCGTGACGACCATGGGCGCCTCGATCGGCGTGGGCATGTACGACCTCGCCCTCGCAGGCGGCGTCGAGCACATGGGTCACCACCCGATCGGCGCGAACGCCGACCCCAACCCGCGTTTCGTGGCGGAGAAGATGGTCGACCCTGGCGCCCTCAACATGGGCGTCACCGCGGAGCGCATCTTCGACCGCTTCCCGCACCTCACCAAGGAGCGCTCCGACCGCTACGGCATGCGCAGCCAGCAGAAGGTGCAGGCGGCGTACGACGCCGGCAAGATCCAGCCGGACCTCGTGTCCGTCGCGATCAAGGGTGCCGACGGTGCCTGGGGCCTCGCCACCGAGGATGAGGGCCGCCGTCCGCAGACCACGATGGAGGACCTCGCCGGCCTCAAGACGCCGTTCCGCCCGCACGGTCGCGTGACCGCCGGAACCTCCTCGCCGCTCACCGACGGCGCGACGATGTCGCTGCTCGCCGGCGGCAGCGCGGTCAAGGAGCTCGGACTCGCGCCGAAGATGCGGATGGTCTCGTTCGCGTTCGCCGGTGTGCAGCCCGAGATCATGGGTATCGGCCCGATCCCGTCGACCGAGAAGGCGCTCAAGAAGGCCGGTCTGGACATCTCCGACATCGGACTCTTCGAGCTCAATGAGGCGTTCGCCATCCAGGTGATCTCCCTCCTCGACCACTTCGGCATCGACGACGACGACCCCCGGGTGAATCCGTGGGGCGGCGCGATCGCGGTCGGCCACCCGCTGGCCGCTTCCGGCGTCCGCCTCATGATCCAGCTCGCGGCGCAGTTCGCGGAGCGCCCCGACGTGCGATACGGCCTGACGGCGATGTGCGTCGGTCTCGGCCAGGGCGGCTCGGTCATCTGGGAGAACCCGCACTACGACGGAAAGAAGAAGAAGTGAGCTACGACGACGTCGACTTCTCGCCCATCCAGGCGCTCACCGAGGGAGAGGTCGTCACGCACTCCCCCGTGCGCGACATCCGCCTCGCGTCGGGCAAGGTCCTCGCCCTGATCACGCTGGACAACGGTCGTGACCACACCCGTCCGAACACCCTGGGTCCTGCCACCCTCACCGAACTCGGCGCGACGCTGGACGGCCTCAAGGCCCGCGCGGCGGCCGGCGAGATCCAGGCGGTCGGCATCACCGGCAAGCAGTACATCATGGCCGCCGGCGCCGACCTCTCGGACATCAGCAAGGTCGGCTCGCGCGACAACGCGCGTCTGATCGCCCAGCTCGGTCACAAGGTCCTCGGGAAGCTGAGCGAGCTCGGCGTGCCGTCGTTCGCGTTCGTGAACGGCCTCGCGCTCGGCGGCGGCCTGGAGATCGCCCTGAACTCCACGTACCGCACGGTCGACGCCTCGGCCGCGGCCGTGGCGCTGCCCGAGGTCTTCCTCGGCATCATCCCCGGGTGGGGCGGCGCCTACCTGCTGCCGAACCTCATCGGCATCGAGAACGCCCTCGAGGTGGTCATCTCCAACCCGCTCAAGCAGAACCGCATGCTCAAGCCGCAGCAGGCCTTCGACCTGGGCATCTTCGACGCCATCTTCCCCGCGGCGAACTACCTCGAGAACTCGCTCGCCTGGGCGGACGCGGTCCTCGGCGGCACGAAGGTCGTGCGCAAGAACGAGCCGGGCAAGATCGAGCGCCTCACCAAGTGGCCGATCGCCATCAAGATGGCGCGGGGCATGCTGGAGTCCAAGATCGGCACCGTGCCGAAGTCGCCGTACGCGGCTCTCGAGCTGCTCGACAAGGCGAAGAGCGGCACCAAGGCGGAGGGCTTCGCCCGCGAGGACGAGGCTCTGGCGGAACTGGTGACCGGCGATCAGTTCGCCGCGTCGATGTACGCCTTCGACCTCGTGCAGAAGCGCGCGAAGCGTCCGGTCGGCGCCCCCGACAAGGAGCTCGCGAAGAAGGTCACCAAGGTCGGCATCATCGGTGCGGGTCTCATGGCCAGCCAGTTCGCGCTGCTGTTCGTGCGCAAGCTCCAGGTGCCCGTGCTGATCACCGACCTCGACCAGGCGCGCGTCGACAAGGGCGTCGCCTACATCCACGAGGAGATCGGCAAGCTGGAGGCCAAGGGCCGGGTGGACGCGGACACCGCGAACAAGCTGCGCGGTCTCGTCACGGGCACCACCGACAAGAGCCTCTACGCGGACTGCGACTTCGTCATCGAGGCGGTCTTCGAAGAGGTCGGCGTCAAGCAGCAGGTCTTCGGCGAGATCGAGAAGATCATCGCGGAGGACGCGGTGCTCGCCACGAACACCTCGTCGCTCTCGGTCGAGGAGATCGGCGCGAAGCTCGCCCACCCGGAGCGGCTCGTCGGCTTCCACTTCTTCAACCCGGTCGCGGTCATGCCGCTGATCGAGATCGTGAAGACGCCGACGACCGCCGACACCGCCCTGTCGACGGCGTTCGTCGTCGCCAAGAACCTCGGCAAGAACGCGGTGCTCACCGCCGATGCCCCGGGCTTCGTGGTGAACCGTCTGCTCGCGAAGGTCATGGGCGAGGCGGCGCGCGCCGTCTACGAGGGCACCCCGATCGCCGACGTCGAGAAGGCGTTCGCGCCGCTCGGCCTGCCGATGGGCCCCTTCCAGCTCATCGACCTCGTCGGCTGGAAGGTCGCCGCGCACGTGCAGGACACCATGGTGCGCGCGTTCCCCGACCGGTTCTACGCCAACGAGAACTTCCATGCCCTGGCCGAGCTCGACCAGGTCGTCGAGAAGGACAAGGGCGGCCGGGTGGTCGGCTGGACGAAGCAGGCCGAGAAGGTCCTGGCGCCCGCCGTCGGCAAGAGCCCGGCGTCGGCGGCCACGATCCTGCAGCGCGTGCAGGACGGACTCGCGACCGAGATCAAGCTGATGCTCGACGAGGGCGTGGTGCCGGAGGTCGAGGACATCGACCTGTGCCTCATCCTCGGCGCCGGCTGGCCGTTCATCGATGGTGGGGCGTCGCCGTACCTCGACCGCGAGGGGGCCTCCGAGCGCGCGTTCGGCGGCTCGTTCCACACGCCGCAGATCCGCGGTATCGAGAACCGCTGATCAGCTCTCCGCAGGGGGTCGCGCCATGGGCGCGGCCCCCTGCGTCGTCCCCGATGCCGGCCGAGTATCCGGCTCGCCGCGTCGTGGCCAGTGCGACAGGGCGTGCTCGGCGAGGGCGGTGATGGTCAGGGACGGGTTCACCCCCGGATTCGCGGGTACGGCGGCTCCATCGACGACGTGCAGCCCCGGGTGTCCCCAGACGCGCTGATACTCGTCCACGACCCCCTCCTCCGGCGAGCCGGAGATCACCGCCCCGCCGAGGAAGTGCGCGGTGAGCGGGATCCCGAAGACCTCCGGCCAGGAGCCGCGCGGCTCGGTGGGCACTCCGCCCTCGCGCTGCAGGCGAGCAGCGATGGCACGGGCGGCACGATGCGCCTCGGGGAGGTGGCTGGGGTTCGGTGCGCCGTGCCCCTGGGCGCTCGTGAGCTGCACGCGCCCGAAGCGCCGCCGCAGCGACAGCGTGAGCGAGTTGTCGGCGGTCTGCATGACGAGCGCGATGATCCCCCGCTCGCTCCAGCGCCGGAGGGAGGCGAGGCGGAGGGCCCGCGCGGGACGGCGCAGCACCTGCCCCGCGAGCGCGACGAGGCGACCCGGCAGGGCGCGGTCACCGGGGACCAGCACGGTGGCGAGAGCGCCCATCAGGTTCGATCCCGGACCGTAGCGGACGTTCTCGACATGGGTGCGGTCGTCCACGTGGAAAGAGGTGGTGATCGCCACGCCCCGCGCCAGCTCCACCCGCTCCGGCACGCGAACCGCGACGGCGCCGTCCAACGCCTCCGAGTTCGTCCGGGTGAGCCGGCCCACGGCGTCGGAGATCCGCGGGAGCGCGCCAGACGCCTTCATCCGATGGAGGAGCTGCTGGGTGCCCCAGGTCCCCGCCGCCAGCACGACCTCTCGCGCGGTGACGGTCTGCTCACGCCGCCGGAACCAGGCACCACTCCGTCGTGTCGTGACGGAGAAGCCGCCGTCCTGCAGCTCACGCACCTCGGTGACGGTGCGCAGCGGCTCGATGACCGCCCCGCGGCGCTCGGCCAGGGCGAGGTAGTTCTTCACGAGGGTGTTCTTCGCGCCGACGCGGCAGCCGACCATGCAGTTCCCACAGAGCGTGCAGCCCGTGCGCTCCGGACCCTCGCCGCCGAAGAACGGATCGGCGACCCGCTGCCCCGGCTGCCCGAACCACACGCCGACCGGGGCTCGGCGAAAGGTCGCACCCACCCCGAGGTCCTCCGCGGCTCCCGCCATGATCCGCTCCACAGGACCCTCGTGCGGATAGCGCTCCACCACGCCGAGCATGCGCTTGGCCATGGCGTAGTGCGGGGCCAAGGCCGCCCGCCAGTCTCGGATCGACGCCCACTGGGAGTCGGCGAAGAATGCCGCGCCCGGTTCGTACAGCGTATTCGCGTAGTTGAGCGACCCACCGCCCACGCCCGCCCCCGCGAGGATCATGACGTGCGGGAGCCGGTGGATGCGCTGCACCCCGAAGCACCCGAGCGCCGGTGCCCAGAGGTAGCGACGGACGTCCCAGCTCGTCTTCGCGAAGTCCTCGTCGGCGAAGCGCCGCCCGGCCTCGAACACACGCACGCGGTAGCCCTTCTCCGTGAGCCGGAGGGCCGCGACGGAGCCGCCGAAGCCCGACCCGACGATGACGACGTCCTCATCGAACATGCGCGTCCCTCCGCTCCGCCCGGGTCATGACGGTCAGTGCCCCCGCCCGGACCGAGATCGTGCAGGAATCCTCCCCCACGCGCTCGCCGTCCGCGTAGGCCACGAGGCCCGGAGCGGAGACCGTGACGGTGCGGGCGCGGAGGTGCTGCACCTCGGGCCGCGCGAGGTGCATCCCGCGCAGGAGGAGGGGGAACAGGCGCAGCAGCCGGAGGCGGCCGAGGGGGCCCACGGCGACGACGTCGAGGGCGCCGTCGTCCGGGGCCGCGCCCACGCAGACCGGCATCCCCCCGCCGTAGCTGGCCGTGTTCCCGACCGCCACGAGGGTGCCGCGGGCCGGGGTCATCGGGCCGTCATCGGCACGGATCGTGAAATCGAGGGGACGCAGCCGGATGAGCTCGATCAGCAGCGCGAGGTAGTAGCGCAGCGCGCCGGAGGGCCAGCGGAGACGGTTGGTGCGATCGCTCACCCGGGCGTCGAAACCCAGAGCCGCCACGGTGAGGAACAGCGAGGTGCCCGTCGCAGTCCGCACCTCGCCGACGTCGAAGGCACGGGGCACGCCGGTCAGCGCGAGCTCGACCGCCTCCGCCACGTCCGCGCGCGGCAGCCCGAGAGCGCGCGCCAGATCGTTCCCCGTGCCGGCGGGGACGACCGTGACCGGGACGCCCGAGGCACACACGAGCTCGAGGATGCCGGAGAGGGTGCCGTCGCCGCCGACCACGACGAGTCCGTCGGGTGCCGCGTCCAGCGCGGCCCCGGCCAGTCGCCTCGTGTCCGCAGCCGACTCTCCGACGTAGACGCGGACGACCGCGCCCCGCTGCCGCAGATGATCGAGCGCCTCCTGCGCGACGCGCTGTCCGCGGCCCTTGCCGGACAGCGGGTTCGACAGCACCGCGATGTGACCCATGTCAGACGGTCGCCCTGTGCCCGCCGTCGACGAGGACGGCGCCCGGGTTCATGATGCCGCGAGGATCGAGTTCCCGCTTCACGGCCGTGAGGATCCGCACACCGGCGTCCCCGATCTCCTGTGCGAGCCAGGGGGCGTGATCGCGACCCACGGCGTGGTGATGACTGATCGTCCCGCCGTTCGCGAGGATCGCGTCGTTCACCCTGCCCTTCACGACGGTCCAGGCGCCGAGCGGATCCTGTCGCAGCCCGGCGAGCACCGTGAAGTAGAGGGACGCGCCGGTCGGGTACACGTGCGAGACATGACACATGACGTACGAGCGGGCGTCCGCCGCGTCGAAGCCGTCCCGCAGCGCCCCCTCGACCGCTTCCTTCAGAGTGCGCAGGTTCGACCAGGTGGTCGCGGTCTCCAGCGTCTCGCAGAACACCCCGGCATCGAGCAGTGCGTCACGCAGGTATGGACCGTCGAAGCGTCCCGCCGCCCATTCCTCCGCGTCGCCGGTGCCCGCAGACCGTCCACCCGCCGCGGCGAGGATCTCCGCGGTCCGGTCCCGGCGTGCCGCGGCGTCGTCGCCCTCGAACACCGTCACGACGCTCGCCCCCTTCGCAAGAGCCTTCCCGATCCGGCCGACCTGGGCGAGGCTCACGGCGGTCTCGGCTTCATCCGAGAGCCGGATGACCGTGGGGCCGGCCCCCTGCTGGACGACCCGGCGGAGCGCATCGGCGCCGCGGTCGAAGTCCGGAAAGGTCCACGACTCGAAGATCCGCGCCGTCGGTACCGGGTGCACGCGGACGCGGACCTCCGTGATCACGCCGAAGATCCCCTCGGAGCCCAGGAAGAGGCGGAGGAGATCGGGCCCGGCCGCCGATCCCGGCGCGCGGCCGAGGTCGAGATTCCCCGTGGGCGTCGCGACGCGGATCCCGGTCACCATCGCGTCGAAGCGCCCGTTGCCCGCCGAGTTCTGTCCGGACGACCGAGCGGCGGCGAAACCGCCGATGGTCGCATACCGGAAGCTCTGCGGGAAGTGCCCCAGCTCGAACCCGTGCGCCGACAGCAGCGCTTCGGCCTCGGGTCCGGTCGTGCCTGCTGCGAGGGTCGCCTCGCCGCTCACTTCGTCGAGCCGGAGCAGCCCGGAAAGCCGGCGCAGGTCCAGGCTGAGCACCGCACGATGTCGGCCGGTCTCCGGGTCCAGCGCCCCGACGACGCTCGTTCCCCCGCCGAAGGGGATCACGGCGATCCCGCGCTCCCCCGCCAGCGCGAGGCAGGCGCGGACGGCGTCGTGGTCCGCGGGGAACACGACGGCATCGGGAGCGTCCTGCTCGACAGCCCGCCGCCGCAGGAGATCGGGCGTGGAGCGCCCCCCGGCATGCCGAAGGCGCATCGACGTCGTGGCATCGACCGCGTCGGGACCGACCGCGGCCACCAGCGCGTCGAGATCATCGACCGTCAGCCGGGAGGGCCGTACACGCACGTCGTCCAGCGCGGGCGGACGCGGCGGGCGGGGAACACGGCCCAGCAGCAGGGGCAGCAGGCCCCGGACCGCGAGAGGGAGGTCCTTCGCCCTTTCCGGGTCCCCCCAGCCGTTCCAGCGCATCTCGGGCCTGTCGGCTCCTCTGCCGTTCCGCTGCTCCATGGGTTACAGTGTGACACATCATGGAAGAACGTCAACCTTCGGATGTTCCCTCGGAAGCCTTCACTCCCGCCTGGGATGCCACGCAACGCCGAGTCCTCGACGCTGCGGACGACCTGCTCGTCCGCAGCGGTGTCCACGGTGTGACCATCGCCGCACTCGCCCGGCGCTCCGGCCTCAGCCGTCCCACCATCTACCGGACCTGGCGCGACGCCGACGACGTCGTCCGTTCCGCGCTCCTGCGGCGGGTCGCCGACCTCCTCCAGGAGTTCCCGGCGAAGGTCGAATCCCGGGATGCGCTCGTCGCCGATGTGCTGCAGTTCACCTCCCTCTTCCGGGCTGACCCGGTGTACAGCCGTCTCCTCGAGGAGGAACCCGAGGCGTTCACGCGGTACACGCTGCACCGGGTGGGCTCCAGCCAGCGGCTCATCCTCCGGTGGCTGGCCGACGCGATCGCAGCGGCACAGGCCCAGGGCTCGGTACGTGCGGGCGAACCCGGCGAGATCGCCGTCATGCTGCTCCTGATCGCCCAGTCCGCCGTGCTGTCGCACGGCACGGTGGCCGACCTCATCGACGAGCAGGCCTGGGAACGCGAGCTCCGCGCCGCGCTGGACGGCCACCTGCGGCCATGACCTCCGCCTCGACCGCTCTCAACGCGCTGCGCCGCCGAAGCGAGCTCGTGGCCGCGGCCGACGACACGTGCGACCTCCTCGTGGTCGGTGGCGGGATCACCGGAACGGGCGTCGCCCTGGACGCCGCGTCGCGCGGTCTCCGCGTGACCCTCATCGAGGCGGAGGACCTCGCCTTCGGGACGAGCCGGTTCAGCTCGAAGCTCGTCCACGGCGGCCTGCGGTACCTCGCGACGGGCGACGTGGCGACGGCGCGCGAGAGTGCGCGGGAGCGGCATCTGCTGATGTCGGTGATCGCACCCCACCTCATCCGTCCGCTCGGACAGCTGCTCCCGTTCGCCCCCGGTGTCAGCGGCCGCCAGCGGGGGGCCGGGGCGGCGGGGATGGCCATGGGGGACCTCCTCCGCCTGCAGGCGCGCACGAGCGCGAAGACCCTCCCGGGGCCGCACCCCGTCGGGACGGCGAGGGCCCTGCGCCTGTTCCCCGCCCTGAACCCCCGCGGACTCCGCGGCGGCATGGTCACGTACGACGGCCAGCTGTCCGATGACGCCGCCCTCGTCGTGGCTGTCGCCCGCACGGCTGCCGGTCTCGGCGCGCGGATCCTCACGCGAGTCCGCGCCGAGCGGCTGCCCGCCGACGGGGCCACGGCGACGGACATGCTCACCGGGGAACGCATCGATATCCGGGCACGGGCGGTCGTCAACGCCACCGGGGTGTGGGCGGCGACCCTCGACAAGGGTCTCACAGTGCGCCCGAGCCGCGGCACCCACATCGTCCTGGACGCCGCGGATCTCGGCGATCCGGCCGCTGCGCTGACCATCCCGCTGGAAGGTTCCATCAGCCGCTATGTGTTCGCCCTGCCACAGCGCGGCGGGCGTCTCATCGTCGGTCTCACCGATGTCGACGCGCCGGGCCCCATCCCCTCCGTCGCCGAGCCCACCGAGGCCGAGATCAGCTTCCTCCTGGAGACGCTGAACCGCCTGCTCGCGGTGCCAGTGGCGCGGGACCGCGTCCGTGGGGCCTTCGCCGGCCTCCGCCCGCTCGTAGACACCGGAGCAGCCGAGACCGCGGACGTCTCCCGTCGTCACCTCGTGCGCGCCTCCGAGTCCGGCATCATCTCCGTCCTCGGCGGCAAGCTGACGACCTACCGCCGGATGGCGGAAGATGCCGTGGACCTGGCGGTGCAGCAGCGAGGCCTCCTGGCCGGTCCCAGCAACACCGCGACGCTGCGCCTGATCGACGATCCCGCACCGGGTGACGGCTCGCAGGACGGCATCGCCGAGGGCACCACTCTCTCCCGCGCCGCCGTCGAGCACGCCGTCCGATTCCAGGGCGCGCTCACGGCAGCCGATGTGCTGGACCGCCGCACGCGGATCGGACTCGTCCCCGACGAGCGCGCCCGCGCCCTTGCCGTAGTGGAACAGATCGTCGCCGAGACGGTGGCCGACCTCGGCTGACCGACGGGGAGTCCTGCTCGGGAAACGCGTCAGTGGCGCTCGTGGAGCGGGAGCTCGATCGCGCCGGTCTCGCCGGCGTGGCGGGCCTTCGGGATGCGGGTGCCCAGCACCTGTGCCACGACGTCCTGGGCGATCTTCGATGCCGTGAGCCCGGCGTCGGCGAGGATCTGATCACGCGACGCGTGGTCGATGAACTCGTCGGGAAGACCCAGCTCGTCCACCGCCGTGTCGATGCCCGCCTCGCGGAGCACCTGCCGCACGCGCGTGCCGATGCCGCCCACGCGGATGCCGTCCTCCAGCGTGATCACCAGGCGGTGCCGCGCCGCGAGCTCGACGACCGAGGGCTGCACCGGGATCGCCCACCGCGGGTCGATCACGGTGGCGCCGATGCCCTGGGCGCGCAGCCGCTCCGCCACGTCGACGGCCAGGGAGGCGAAGGGGCCGATGGCGACGATGAGGACGTCTTCGCCCTCGCCGCGCGCCAGCACGTCCACGCCGTCCGAGAGGCGCTCGAGCGCCGGCAGATCGGCGGAGACGTCGCCCTTCGGGAAGCGGATGACGGTCGGAGCGTCCTCGACGGCGACCGCTTCGTCCAGCGCCTCGGTCAGTCGTGCACCGTCACGGGGTGCGGCGATGCGGATATGCGGGACGATCTGCAGCATGGCCAGATCCCACATGCCGTGGTGGCTGGGACCGTCGGGACCCGTGACGCCGGCCCGATCGAGCACGAAGGTGACGCCCGCGCGGTGCAGCGCGACGTCCATGAGCACCTGGTCGAACGCCCGTCCCATGAACGTGGCGTACACGGCGACGACCGGGTGCAGGCCGCCGTAGGCGAGTCCGGCGGCCGAGGCCACCGCGTGCTGCTCGGCGATGCCGACGTCGTAGACACGGTCGGGGAAGCGCTCCGCGAAGGGGGCGAGACCGGTGGGCCGGAGCATCGCCGCAGTGATGGCGATCACGTCCGAGCGGCGTTCCCCGACCTTCACGAGAGCGTCGGAGAAGACGTCGGTCCACCCGCGGCCGCCCGAGGACAGCGTCTCCCCCGTCGTCGGGTCGATCTTTCCGACCGCGTGGAACTGGTCGGCCTCATCGTCACGGGCCGGCTGGTAGCCGCGGCCCTTCTCGGTGATCGCGTGCACGATGACCGGAGCGCCGTACGACTTCGCCAGTTCCAGGGTCTCCAGCAGGGCCGGAAGGTCGTGACCGTCGACCGGACCGAGGTACTTGATGTCGAGGTTGGAGTACAGGGCCTCGTTGTTCGTGAACCGGGAGAGGAAGCCGTGAGTGCCGCCCCGCACGCCGCGGAACACCGCGCGGCCCACCGGCCCGAACGCGCGGAACAGGCGATCGGACTTGTGATGGAGGTCCTTGTAGGCCGCCGCGGTGCGGACCCGGTTGAGGAAGCGGGACATGCCGCCGATGGTCGGCGCGTAGGAGCGGCCGTTGTCGTTGACGACGATCACGAGGTTGCGGTCGTTGTCGTCGGAGATGTTGTTCAGCGCCTCCCACGTCATGCCGCCGGTCAGCGCACCGTCGCCGACGACCGCGACGACGTGTCGGTCCGCGCGACCCGTCGCGGTGAGCGCCCGGGACACACCATCGGCCCAGCTCAGCGAGCTGGAGGCGTGGGACGACTCGACGACGTCGTGGGGGCTCTCCGCACGCTGCGGGTAACCGGCGAGACCCTCCCGGACGCGGAGCTTCGAGAAGTCCTGACGGCCGGTGAGGATCTTGTGGACGTAGGACTGGTGGCCGGTGTCGAAGATGAAAGGATCGTCCGGAGACGAGAACACGCGGTGCAGGGCGATCGTCAGCTCGACGACGCCGAGGTTCGGACCGAGGTGACCGCCCGTCTGCGAGACGTTCTCGACGAGGAAAGCCCGGATCTCCGCAGCGAGTTCTTCCAGTTGCTCCGGCGAGAGTCGATCAAGATCACGCGGTCCAGAGATGCTCGGAAGAATGGGCATCTGCGCCTCCTCACAGGCCTCGGCAGAGCGTCCGAACGGGTGCGGACGTCTTCCCGATCCTACCGCTCGGAGCCGGGAATCCCCCGAGGGCGGGAGACCCTTGACACGCCGAAGGGGCCCGTGTCCGTGGACACGGGCCCCTTCGTCGTCGCGGCTCAGACGAGCGAGCGCAGCACGTACTGCAGGATGCCGCCGTTGCGGTAGTAGTCCGCCTCACCGGGGGTGTCGATGCGGACGACCGCGTCGAACTCCACCGGCTGCTTGCCCTCGGGCGAGTGCTCGCTCGGGGTGGCGGTGACCTTGACCGTCTTCGGGGTGACGCCGTTGTTGAGCTCCTCGAGTCCCGTGATCGAGACGATCTCGGTGCCGTCGAGACCCAGCGACTCCCAGCTCTCGCCGGCGGGGAACTGCAGCGGGACGACGCCCATGCCGATGAGGTTGGAGCGGTGGATACGCTCGAAGCTCTCCGTGATCACGGCCTTCACGCCCAGGAGGCTCGTGCCCTTGGCCGCCCAGTCACGGGACGAGCCGGAGCCGTACTCCTTGCCGCCGAAGACGACGAGCGGGGTGCCCTGCTCGGCGTAGTTCATGCACGCGTCGTAGATGTACGACTGCGGGCCGCCCGGCTGCGTGAAGTCGCGGGTGTAGCCACCCTCGACGACCTGTCCGTCGTTCACGGCCGAGACCATGAGGTTCTTCAGGCGGATGTTCGCGAAGGTGCCGCGGATCATGACCTCGTGGTTGCCGCGCCGCGAGCCGAAGGAGTTGAAGTCCTTGCGGTCGACGCCGTGCTCCGTGAGGTACTGGGCCGCGGGGGTGCCCGGCTTGATGTTTCCGGCGGGCGAGATGTGGTCGGTGGTGACCGAGTCGCCGAGCGTCGCCATGACGCGCGCACCCTCGATGTCCTTCACCGGGGTGAGCTCCATCGTCATGCCGTCGAAGTACGGGGCCTTGCGCACGTAGGTCGAGTTCTCGTCCCACTGGAACGTGTCGTCGTCCGGCGTGGGCAGGTTGCGCCAGCGCTCGTCACCGTCGAACACGGTGGCGTACTGCTTGATGAACTGGTCGCGCGAGATCGACGAGTCGACGATCTCCTGCACCTCGTCCGGCGAAGGCCAGATGTCCTTGAGGAACACGTCGTTGCCGTCCGCGTCCTTGCCGAGCGCGTCGGTCTCGAAGTCGAAGTGCATCGAGCCGGCGAGGGCGTACGCGATGACCAGCGGCGGGCTGGCCAGGTAGTTCATCTTCACGTCCGGGCTGATGCGACCCTCGAAGTTGCGGTTGCCCGAGAGGACGGCCGTGACCGCGAGGTCGTGCGAGTTGATCGCCTCGGAGACCTCTTCGATCAGCGGACCGGAGTTTCCGATGCAGATGGTGCAGCCGTAGCCGACGGTGTAGAAGCCGAGACCCTCGAGGTCCTTGTCCAGACCCGACTTCTCGTAGTAGTCCGTGACGACCTTCGAGCCGGGGCCGAGCGTGGTCTTGACCCACGGCTTCTGCTTGAGGCCCTTCTCCCGCGCCTTGCGGGCGAGGAGACCGGCGGCGATCATGACCGACGGGTTGGACGTGTTGGTGCACGACGTGATGGCGGCCAGCGTGACGGCGCCGTTGTCGAGGGTGTACTTCTCGCCCTCGGGAGTCGTGACCGGCACGGGGTTCGACACGTTGGCCGGCGCACCGCTGCTGATGTGCACGGGACGCGTGGTCGGCTCCTCCTCGCCGGGGACCTGACCGGGGTCGGACGCCGGGAAGGAGTGCTTGGACTCGAGGTCGACGATGTCGTCGCTGGTCGAGGCCGTGGCGTAGTTCAGGATGTCCTGCTCGAACTGCGTCTTCGCCTCCGAGAGGAGGATGCGGTCCTGCGGGCGCTTCGGTCCGGCGATCGACGGGACGACCGTGCTCAGGTCGAGCTCCATGTACTCGCTGAAGACCGGCTCGTGGGAGGCGTCGTGCCAGAGCTTCTGCTCCTTGGCGTAGGCCTCCACGAGCGCGACGGCCTCGTCGCTGCGGCCGGTGAGGCGCAGGTAGTCGAGGGTGACGTCGTCGATCGGGAAGATCGCGGCGGTCGAGCCGAACTCGGGCGACATGTTGCCGATCGTCGCACGGTTCGCGAGCGGCACCGAGGCGACGCCCTCGCCGTAGAACTCGACGAACTTGCCGACGACGCCGTGCTTGCGCAGCATGTCGGTGATGGTCAGCACCACGTCGGTCGCGGTCACGCCGGCGGGGATCTCACCCGAGAGCTTGAAGCCGACGACGCGCGGGATGAGCATCGACACGGGCTGGCCGAGCATCGCGGCCTCGGCCTCGATGCCGCCGACGCCCCAGCCGAGCACGCCCAGTCCGTTGACCATCGTGGTGTGCGAGTCGGTGCCGACACAGGTGTCGGGGTAGGCCTGGAGGACGCCGCCGTTGGTGCGGTCGTAGATGACCTTCGCCAGGTGCTCGATGTTGACCTGGTGGACGATGCCGGTGCCGGGGGGCACGACCTTGAAGTCCTGGAACGCGGTCTGGCCCCAGCGCAGGAACTGGTACCGCTCGCCGTTCCGCTCGTACTCGATCTCGACGTTGCGCTCGAGGGCGTTCTCGGTGCCGAACAGGTCGGCGATGACGGAGTGGTCGATGACCATCTCGGCCGGCGAGAGCGGGTTGATCTTGTTCGGGTCGCCGCCGAGCGCCGTCACAGCCTCGCGCATGGTGGCGAGGTCGACGATGCAGGGCACACCGGTGAAGTCCTGCATGACCACACGCGCCGGCGTGAACTGGATCTCGGTGTTGGGCTCCGCGTTGGCGTCCCAGGACCCGAGCGCCTCGATCTGCGCCTTCGTGACGTTCGCGCCGTCCTCGGTGCGGAGCAGGTTCTCCAGGAGGACCTTGAGGCTGAAGGGGAGCTTGTCGAAACCGGGCACCGTGTCGATGCGGAAGATCTCGTAGTCGGTGCTGCCGACCGTCAGGGTGCTCTTGGCACCGAAGCTGTTCACCGTGGACACGAATCCGTCTCCTTCTATTCGGATGGGAGCGACAGGCGCCTCCATCTTGCTCGCCGGTGCGGCCGCGCGGCTAGCAAGGGGGACCTAACCAGTCTGCTCCGCGCAGGTCACCGGCGAAAGCCCGTGATTTATCTTGATGTCGAGATAAATCTATCACGCCGCCGCGGGGTCGTCGTGCGACGACGCGCGGGGATAGAGCGCGCGGACGACCAGCCAGGTCACGGCGATCAGGGGCGCGAACAACGGCAGTCCCATCACGAGCTTGAGGGTCCCGAGGGCGGTGACGTCACCGGCCAGGTACAGCGGGAACTGCACGATCAGCCGCGCGAAGAACAGCGTGGCCCAGGCGATGCCGAGCCAGAAGAAGGCCCGCCGCTTGCGACGATCCGCACGCCAGGCGGTGCCCTCCCCCATGAGGAAGCCGACCGCGAGACCGATGACCGACCAGCCGACGAGAGCCGAGACGAGGATCGCCGAGCCGTAGACCGCGTTGGTGATGAGGCCGGGAACGAAGTTGTCCTCGCCGCGGCCGGTCCACAGCGCCAGACCGGCGGCGGCCACGGCCGCAATCAGCCCGCCGAGGGCGGCCGACGGCGGCGACTTCTGCACCAGCCGGACGACGGTGAACACGGCCGCCAGACCGACGGACACTCCGAGGGGCAGCAGCAGGGGCTCAGGCCGAAGGGTGAACAGGATCACGAACGCGAGGCTCGGCAGCACCGACTCCAGGATCCCGCGCCAGCCGCCCATGGCCGACCAGACCACCTTGTGCGTGCTCGCGCTTTCGGACGGGTCGAGCCCGGCCTTGCGCGCGGCGCCGCCGAGTGCTGCTCCGAGGATCTCCGACGCGCTCTGCGTGCGTGGCTCCTCGGCGTCCGGCGTGGTCACGCGGAGCCCGGCGTCGCCGGCATCTTCAGGGGAATGAGGTCGCGCGGCGGCATGGGCGCTCCCCCGCGGACGACGACGATCGAGCGGAAGAGGTCCTCGACCTTCGCCGCGGCCTCGGGGTCGGACGCCGCCGCTCCGCCGATCACGCCGCGGAGGAACCAGCGCGGGCCGTCGATGCCGATGAAGCGCGCCAGACGCAGGCCGGAGCCCTCGCTGGCCGTCGCGGGGACCTCGGCGAGGAGCTCCTTGCCGAGCGGACCCTCCCGCTCCTCGACGCGACCGCCCTGCGCCTTCACCTGGTCGCGGAGCTGGACCCGCGTCTCATCCCACAGACCGCCGCTCCGCGGAGCCGCGAACGGCTGCACCTGGAGCGACGACTCGGCGTAGTCGAGCCCGACCGCCACGATGCGCTTGCTCTGCTCCTCGACCTCGAGCCGCAGGTTCAGTCCCTC
Organism: Microbacterium sp. GbtcB4; assembly: GCF_019091465.1. Lineage (NCBI taxonomy): Bacteria > Bacillati > Actinomycetota > Actinomycetes > Micrococcales > Microbacteriaceae > Microbacterium > Microbacterium sp. GbtcB4. Next base: position 59,975 of record NZ_JAGXJJ010000009.1, on the reverse strand, counting down.
GCGCGGCAGGATCTTGATCCCGCCGAGGTCGATGTACGGGCGGACGGGGTTCGCCTCGGAGTCGTCGAACGGGCCCTCGGTGGCGCGGTTCTCGGGCGCCGACTTGGAAGGAGTGTCGTTGCTGTCGGTCATTTCGCCTGTCCTGCTTCGTTCTCGGGAGTCTGTGCCTGGTAGCCGGTCGAGCCGAATCCGCCGGCGCCGCGGACGCTGTCCGGAAGCTCGTCGACCGGGAGGAACCGGGCGCGGGTGACGGGCATCACGATGAGCTGTGCGATGCGATCGCCGACGGCGACATCGTACGCGCTGTGGATGTCCGTGTTGATCAGACTGACCTTGATCTCGCCCCGGTAGCCGGCGTCGACGGTGCCGGGCGAGTTCACGATCGAGATGCCGTGCTTCGCCGCGAGACCGCTCCGGGGCACCACGAAGGCCGCATAGCCGTCCGGCAGCGCGATACGCACGCCCGTGGGCACGAGAGCCCGCTCCCCCGGCTCGAGCCGTACGGCCTCGGCGGCCACGAGATCGGCTCCGGCGTCGCCCGGATGCGCATAGCCGGGGACCACTGCGGCGATAATGGGGACATCAACGGAATCGGTCACCCCATGAGGCTAATGCAGAACCCCGCAACGGACGCACGTCCCCGCTACCACGAACGCCTGGCCCCCAGCCTGTGGCTGCTGGTCACGATCGCCCTGGCGGGACCGATGGTGTCCCTCATCTTCGTGCCGGTCGGCTCGACCTTCGCGCTGCTGCTCGGCGGAGCGGTGTCCGCGCTGCTCGTGGTGGCGGCCATCGCCTTGGCTCCGGTCGTCTCGGTGCAGGACGACGTACTCCGCGCCGGGCCTGCTCACATCGACGTGCGCTATCTCGGCGAGCCGATGGCTTTGACCGGCGAGGACGCGCGCAGCGCCAGAGGACCCGAGCTCCCCGCACGCGGCTGGCACCTCATCCGCGGTGGCATCGATGGAGTCGTCGTGGTGCCGAACGCCGACGAGGCGGACCCCGTCGTCGCCTGGACGATCTCGACCCGCACCCCGGACCGCCTCGCCGCGGCCATCCGCGCCGCACGGGACTGACCGCACCCGCAGACGACAGCGCGCCCCTGACCGGGATGGTCGGGGGCGCGTGGGGCGTCGCTCAGAGGGCTGCTCAGGCAGCGCACTCCTTGCAGATGGGGCCATCGGGTCCCTCGTGGTCGAGCTGCGAGCGGTGCTTCACGAGGAAGCAGCTCATGCAGGTGAACTCGTCCTGCTGCGCGGGCAGCACGACGACATCCAGCTCGAGATCGGAGAGGTCCGCGCCAGGGAGGTCGAAGCTCGACGGGTTGTCGGAGTCCTCGTCTCCGGTCGTGCCGGACAGCTTGTCCGGCACACGCTCCTTGAGGGCTTCGATCGACTCGGAGTCGTCTTCACTCTTTCGGGGAGCGTCGTAATCGGTTGCCATGCGGTGAATCTCCACTTTCATGGTGCGAGTGGGCGGGTGCGCCGTCGGGTAATCGGCGGCCATAGTTTGCATGACCGGCGGGCGTTTCGCAAATGCCCTCCCATGCGACAGGGCAAACTCACGGCACGCCCGCCGTATTCCCCGTTCCGGCCAGCCCGGCGTGACACCATGAACGCACACCCATCAGAGGGGCATTCGCATGGAAAACGTCACCATCGTCGGCACAGAGGCAGGAGTGCTCGTCCTCGCTACCGAGGCGGGCGAGCGGTTCGCGCTGCCCATCGACGCCGTGCTGCAGCGGGAGATCCGCCGCGCGACGCGCCAGGCCGAGCCGGCCGCCCAGCAGCTCGCTGCGAGTCCACGCGACATCCAGGCACAGATCCGCGCCGGTCTCACCGCCGCGGAGGTCGCGGAGCTCCTCGGGATCAGCGTCGACGACGTCGCCCGGTTCGAGGGCCCCGTCCTCGCCGAGCGCGAGCACATCATCGGCCAGGCGCTCGCCGTGCCCGTCCTCATCGGCAGCGAGGTCGAGCCGGATGCGCAGCCCACCTTCGGAGCCGCGATCCGCGCCAAGCTCGCCGAGGTGGCCGCGTCGTCCGAACGCTGGGCCAGCTGGAAGGAGGAATCCGGTTGGATCATCAAGCTGGAGTTCTCCGCCAACGACGTCGAGCATGACGCCCGCTGGAGCTTCGATCCGCGGCGCAGCGCCCTCTCCCCCCTGAACGCCGACGCCACGCAGCTCTCCCGCCAGGGTTCGCTCCCGGAGGGCCTCATCCCGCGCCTGCGGGCGGTGGAGGCGGACCGTGCCGCTTCCCCCTACAAGGACGACAGCCGCTTTGACTCCGGTGCCTTCGGTCCTCGTCTGGTCCCGGCTCCGGTTGCAGAGGCCGACGAGCCGGCGCAGCCCGAGCGGTCGGCGCCGGCGGTCCAGGACGCCGCGATCAACCGCGCACCCGACTCCGCCTCGACGAGTCCGGAGACCGCCGACCTCCTCGAAGCCCTGCGCCGCCGTCGCGGTCAGCGGGAACCGTCGCCGATCGAGCACGAGATCGAGGAGACTCCGGAAGAGTCCGACCCCATCGCTCTGTTCGCCGCCCTGGAGGAGCCGGACGACGAGCCCGAGGCCCCCGAGCCCGCGCCGCGTCAGCCTGCTTCCGGGGACAGCGACGGCAGCGGGCGTCGGCGCCGCCGGAACGCGATGCCGTCGTGGGACGAGATCGTCTTCGGAGCGCGCACCGACGAGTGATCGGTTCCCGGTCGAGCCTCAGGAGGCGAACGATCCGAACCGCAGGAAGGGAACCCGCGTCTCATCCGGCGTGAGCGCCCCGTGCTGCCCCACCATGCCGCGATTGCGCTGGTCGTCGGCAGTGCCGTCGTAGAGTGCCCGGACTCCCGTGGCGATGACCAGGACGTCGCCGATGCGATCCAGGACCTCGTCTCGCACGACCGGACCGAAGAGCCCGGCCTCCACTGCCTCCGCGCGGGTGACGACATCGGCCGCGCCCTCGAGGTCGCGGCGAAGCCGCGTCGCAACCAGAGCGGCATCGGCGTCCGGCTCAGGGTAGAGGTGCAGCATGCGGGGTTCCCCGCCCACGTGACGGATTCCCGCGAGATGCGACTCCTCGAGCACTACCTGACGGTGGAACGGCACATCGACCATCCCGTGATCCGAGGTCACGACCACGCCGACCCGCGGGGGGACGCGGAGCGACAGCGCCCCGTCGATCCGCTCCAACGCGGCCACCCACTCGGCGGACGCGACACCGTGCTTGTGCCCCGCCTTGTCGACCTCGGGGAGGTAGCAGTACACCAGCGAGCCCGGATGCTCCGCGGCCAGCGTGTAGGCGACCTCGACCCGCTCCTCCGGCGTCGCGGCAGACACGAAGGTCGCTCCCCGCAACGTCGCCCGCGTGAAGCCGCTGTGCGCGTAGGTCGCGAGTCCGACGGCGAACGTCTCCTGTCCGACCGACGCCGCGCGCTCGAACACGGTGGACGTCCCCTGCCAGGTGAGGGGATCCAGGCCGTCCGTCTCCCACCCGCTGAGCTGGTTCACGAGCACGTCCCGTTCCGGATCCCTGACCCGGTACCCGACGAGGCCGTGCTCCCCCGGCCAGGCACCCGTGGTGAGACTGGTCAGCGCCGCCGCCGTCGTCGTCGGGAACACCGTCTGGGCGACGTCCTTCTTGGTCATGGATGCGGTGAGCGACCGGGCATGACCGGCGTGGCCCCTGAGGCTGATCGCCCCGAGGCCGTCGATCACCACGAGCACGGCCGAATCGGCGCTCGGCAGCGTGGCGGATTCGCCTCGGAGAGCGGCGCACAGGTCGTCCGCCACCCCGACGACGCTCCGGGCGCCGGGCGGCACGGACGGTAGCATGAAGGACATCCGAGCCAGTCTGACACAGGCTCCCGTACGCCCTCAGGAAGTCCATGCCGAAAACCCCGCCGCCCGAGCCCGTCGAGGAACGCATCCAGGACATCGATCTCTCTCACGAGATGCAGGGATCCTTCCTGGAGTACGCGTACTCCGTCATCTACTCGCGGGCACTCCCCGACGCCAGAGACGGCCTCAAGCCGGTGCAGCGCCGCATCCTGTTCCAGATGGCCGAGATGGGCCTGCGCCCGGACCGCGGTCATGTGAAGAGCGCCCGCGTGGTGGGCGAGGTCATGGGAAAGCTGCACCCCCACGGCGACTCGGCCATCTACGACGCCCTCGTCCGCCTCGCGCAGGAGTGGGCCCTCCGGGTGCCGCTCGTCGACGGTCACGGCAACTTCGGCTCCTTGGACGACGGCCCCGCCGCCGCCCGGTACACCGAGGCGCGCCTCGCCGCGCCCGCGCTGTCGCTCACCGAGAACCTCGACGAGGACGTCGTCGACTTCATCCCGAACTACGACGGCCAGTTCCAGCAGCCGGCCGTGCTGCCCGCGGCGTTCCCCAACCTGCTCGTCAACGGTGCCAGCGGCATCGCGGTGGGCATGGCGACCAACATGGCGCCGCACAACCTCATCGAGGTCGTCGCCGCGGCGACCCACCTGCTCGAGAACCCGGACGCCACCACCGAGGATCTCATGGAGTACGTCCCCGGTCCCGACTTCCCGTCGGGCGGGATCCTCATGGGGCTCTATGGCGTGAAGGACGCCTATACGACCGGGCGCGGTGCCCTCAAGGTCCGCGGGCGAACGTCGATCGAGCCGCTGGGCCCCCGGCGCACGGGCATCATCGTGTCGGAGCTGCCCTACATGGTCGGCCCGGAGCGTCTCATCGAGAAGATCCGCGACGCGGTGCAGGCGAAGAAGCTGCAGGGCATCAGCGACGTCACCGACCTCACCGACCGCAACCACGGCCTGCGCGTCGCGATCGGGATCAAGACCGGTTTCGATCCGAACGCCGTGCTGGAGCAGCTCTACCGGCTCACCCCGCTGGAGGACTCCTTCAGCATCAACAACGTCGCCCTCGTCGACGGCCAGCCCCGCACGCTCGGGCTCAAGGAGATGCTCAGCGTCTACGTCGGCCACCGCATCGAGGTCATCACCCGCCGCAGCCGGTACCGCCTCGCCCGCCGGGAGGAGCGCCTGCACCTGGTGGAGGGGCTCCTCATCGCGATCCTCGACATCGACGAGGTCATCCAGGTCATCCGCTCCTCGGACGACACGGAGCAGGCCCGCACCCGACTCCGGTCGGTGTTCGACCTCAGCGAGCCGCAGGCCGAGTACATCCTCGAACTGCGACTGCGCCGCCTGACCAAGTTCTCCCGCATCGAGCTCGAAGCGGAGCGCGACGCCCTCCTCGCGGAGATCGCGTCGCTGCGCGAACTGCTCGCCAGCCCGGCGCTGCTGCGCGCCGCCGTCGCCCAGGAGCTGGACGCCGTGGCGGAGGCCTACGGCACGCCGCGCCGCACGCTGCTGATGAACGCCGCCCCGCCGAAGCCCCGCGCGACGAAGGGCGCGGTGGATCTGCAGATCGCCGATGCTCCGACCACCGTGGTCCTGTCGATGACGGGCCGCGCCGTGCGCGTGGACCTCGGCGAAGGACAGGAGCTCACCGCCCCGGCCCGGCGGAGCAAGCACGACGCCATCCTCGCGACGGTCGAGACGACGGTCCGGGGCGAGGTCGGGGCGCTCACCAGCACGGGACGCGTCGTCCGCTTCTCCCCCGTCGACCTGCCCTCGGTGCCCGGCACCTCGGTGCAGCTCGCCGCGGGGACTCCGCTGCGCGACTACCTCGGGATCACGACCAAGGGCGAGCGCATCCTCGGGTTCGTCCGTTTCGACAGCGAGACCCCCGTCGCCCTCGGCACCGCTCAGGGCATCGTGAAGCGCATCGTGCCGTCGACCCTGCCCGTGCGGCCCGACCTGGAGGTCATCGGCCTCAAGGCCGGCGACGCCGTGGTCGGTGCGGCCGACGCTGCGGATGACGCCGACCTCGTGTTCCTCACCACCGACGCGCAGCTCCTCCGGTTCTCGGCTTCGACGGTCCGCCCCCAGGGCGCCCCGGCGGGCGGCATGGCGGGCATCAAGCTCGGCTCCGGCGCCTCTGTCCTCTTCTTCGGCGCCGTCCGCCCGGACACGGAGGCCGTCGTCGCCACGGTGTCCGGTGCGGAGAGCATCCTGCCAGGCACCGATCCCGGCCGCGCGAAGGTCTCGGCCTTCACGGAGTACCCGTCGAAGGGCCGCGCGACTGGCGGCGTCCGCGCCCACGCCTTCCTGAAGGGCGAGGACCGCCTCACCGTCGCCTGGGTCGGCCCGAGTCCGGCACTGGCCGTCGACCCCACCGGCGCGGTGCGCAAGCTCCCGGACGTGGGGGCACGACGCGACGCCTCCGGTCAGCCGATCGACGGCGTCATCGGCAGCATCGGCCGCACGCTCGTCTGATCCGTTCCACGAAGAAGGGGACCCGGCCACGCCGGGTCCCCTTCTTCGTGACCTCTGCACTCAGGCGTCGATGGACTCGCGGGAGAGCTGGTCGGCGGAGTCGATGATGAACTCCCGCCGCGGGGCGACCTCGTTGCCCATGAGGAGTTCGAAGACGCGGCCCGCCGCCTCGGCGTCCTCCATCCGGACGCGGCGGAGCAGACGACCGGAGCGGTCCATCGTCGTGTTCGCGAGCTGCTCGGCGTCCATCTCGCCGAGACCCTTGTAGCGCTGGATCGGCTCGTGCCAGCGCTTGCCGGCCTTGCGGAGCTTCGCGAGCAGCGCGTGCAGCTCCTGCTCGCTGTAGGTGTAGATCGTCTCGTTCGGCTTGGATCCCGGATTGATGACGATGATCCGATGCAGCGGCGGCACGGCGGCGAACACCCGTCCGTTCTCGATGAGGGGCCGCATGTAGCGGAAGAAGAGCGTGAGCAGCAGAGTGCGGATGTGCGCGCCGTCGACGTCGGCGTCGCTCATGAGGATGATCTTCCCGTAGCGCGCGGCGTCGATGTCGAACGTCCGACCGGAGCCGGCCCCGATCACCTGGATGATGGACGCGCACTCGGCGTTGGACAGCATGTCGCCGACCGACGCCTTCTGCACGTTGAGGATCTTCCCGCGGATCGGCAGCAGCGCCTGGAACTCGCTGTTGCGCGCGTTCTTCGCCGTGCCGAGGGCCGAGTCGCCCTCGACGATGAAGAGCTCGCTGCGCTCCACGTCGTTCGTCCGGCAGTCGACGAGCTTGGTCGGCAGGGTGGACGACTCGAGCGCGTTCTTCCGGCGCTGCGTCTCCTTGTGGGCGCGTGCCGACACGCGGGCCTTCATCTCGGAGACGATCTTGTCGAGCAGCTGCGTGGCCTGGCTCTTGTCGTCGCGCTTGGTGGAGGTGAAACGCTGCTGGAGGTCCTTGCGCATCACCTGGGCCACGATCTGGCGCACGGCGGGCGTGCCGAGCACCTCCTTCGTCTGACCCTCGAACTGCGGCTCCGGCACGTTGACCGTGAGGACCGCGGTGAGGCCGGCGAGGACGTCGTCCTTCTCGAGCTTGTCGTTGCCGACCTTGAGCCGGCGGGCGTTCTGCTCGACCTGGCTGCGGAGCACCTTCAACAGCTCCTGCTCGAAGCCCTGCTGATGCGTGCCGCCCTTCGGCGTGGAGATGATGTTCACGAAGGAGCGGATGCGGGTGTCGTAGCCGGTGCCCCAGCGCAGGGCGATGTCGACGGCGCAGACGCGCTCCACCTCGGTCGCCACCATGTGCCCGTCCGGCTGCAGGACCGGGACGGTCTCGGTGAACGTGCCCTCCCCCTGGATGCGCCAGGTGTCGGTCACCGGCGGGTCGACCGCGAGGTAGTCCACGAACTCGGAGATGCCGCCCTCGTAGAGGTACGAGGTCTCCACGGGGCCGGTCGGCGCACCGTCCTCCCCCACCCCGGCGCTCGCGGCGCGCTCGTCGCGCACCACGATCTCGAGCCCGGGGACCAGGAAGGCCGTCTGACGCGCCCGCGTCTCGAGCTCGGCGAGCTGGAACGCGGCGTCCTTGGTGAAGATCTGGCGGTCGGCCCAGTACCGCACCCGCGTGCCGGTGACGCCGCGCGGCGCCTTGCCGACGACGCGCAGCTCGCTGTTCTCCTCGAACGGGGTGAACGGCGCATCGGGCCGCTTCTCCCCCGAGTCCTGGAAGATGCCGGGCTCACCGCGGTGGAAGGACATCGCGTAGGTCTTGCCGCCGCGGTCGACCTCGACGTCGAGGCGCTCGGAGAGGGCGTTCACGACCGAGGCGCCGACGCCGTGCAGACCGCCCGATGCCGCATAGGAGCCACCGCCGAACTTCCCTCCGGCGTGCAGCTTCGTGTACACGACCTCGACGCCGGTCAGACCGGTCCGGGGCTCGACGTCGACGGGGATGCCGCGACCGCGGTCGTGCACCTCGACGCTGCCGTCGTCGTGGAGGATGACGTCGATCCGGGAACCGTTGCCGGCGACGGCCTCGTCCACGGAGTTGTCGATGATCTCCCAGAGGCAGTGCATGAGCCCGGGCGAACCGTTCGAGCCGATGTACATGCCGGGGCGCTTGCGGACCGCTTCGAGTCCTTCGAGCACCTGGAGATGATGGGCGGAGTACTCGGCATTCACAATCTCCGAGTCTATTCGCGGGAGGGAGCCGCCCCTCGCAGACACTCCCCGGGGCGCCGCCTTCGCGGGTGCGCGCGTACGCGCTGAGCGAAACACGCCGTCGACCGGGCATGCCCCCAGGTGCAGCGTGGTTGTATTGAGCACGACCAACAAGGACGCCGACACCCGAGGAGGCCCCGAGATGAATGCAACGACCGAACGTGAGACCTCCGCTGTCGAGTACCGCCTGACCGCGATGGACCGCTGCGACTCGTGTGGAGCGCAGGCCTACATCGCCGCCGAGGTCAACGGTTCCGAGCTGCTCTTCTGCGCCCACCACGGCCGCAAGTACGAAGAGAAGCTGCGCAGCGTGGCCACGAGCTGGCACGACGAGACCGCTCGTCTCATCGAGACGGTCTGATCAGCGCCTGACCCGGCCGGGCCGGTTCAGTCCACGACCCTCCGCCGAATCCGCGGACCGAGGCGGGTGAGGATCTCCTCGCCCACCGTATCGATCCGCTCGGCGAGGGTCGTTGCTGTCTCCTCCCCCTGTGCGCCGGGGCCGAAGATCGTCACCTCGTCGCCGACCGCCATCCCCGGCCAGCCTTCGACCGTCATCGTGGCGACATCGATGGTCGACACGGCACGCGAGCCGGCGGGGGTGCCCACCGTCATCCCGGTCAGCGTGGAGGGGACGCCGTCCAGGCTCCCGACGGCGACGATCGCGTTCTCGCCCTCCACCCGCACGACCGGCGCGACGAGACGCGCCGCGGGACGGATCCCGTCGAGGTCCGGGCCGTCCGCCGAGCGGATGCCGTAGCAGAACGCGCCGATCCGCGACACGGTCCCGCGCAGCTCGGGTCGCCACCAGGACGCGGCCGAGGCCGTGAGGTGCACAGACGCCGGCTGCGGCCCGGTCAGGCCGGCCTGCCGGACGGCGTCGAGGAACACGGCCTGCGCCTCGTCGTCCTCGGCATCGCTCGCCTCGGCGATGTGGCTCCAGACGCCGACGAGCGCGAGGGCGCCGGACCGCTCGGCGTCCCGGGCATCGGCGACCGCGGCCGCCCAGTCCTCCGGGCGCACGCCGTTGCGGTGCAGCCCGGTGTCGATCTTGAGGTGGATCCGTGCGCGCACGCCGAGGACCTCCGCCCGGGCGGCAATGCGCCGGAGATATTCGACCGTGCCGACGCCGAGCTCGATGTCCTGCAGGAGCGCCTCGTCGATCTCCTCATCTGTCGAGGTCGCCCAGGCGAACACCGTCACCTCTCCGCCCGCGATGCGCCGGACCTCGACGCCTCCGCGCACGTCATAGCTGCCGAACGACGTCACCCCGGCCTCGAGGCCCGTCTCGACCGCCCAGCGGAGCCCGTGGCCGTAGGCATCGTCCTTGAGGACCAGCATCAGCGTGGAGTCGCCGAGGCGGTCACGGACCGCCGCGATGTTCGCGCGGAAGACGGCGCTGTCCAGACGCAGTTCGGGGCGCATCGGGCCTCCCATCATGCCTCCCATCCGCGCACGGCGTGCGCTCCCGGGACCGCGACGAGCTCAGCCGGGGTCATCCGAGTGAGCTCCGCCCAGCGCGCGATGGCGCCGGAGGCGGGTCCGGTCCCTCCGAAGTAGGTCACCGCGTCGCCGACCTCCGCGGGAGCCCCCTGGAGGTCGATGACGCAGACGTCCATCGCGACACGCCCGACGATGGGGTGCAGCGCGCCGTCGATCTCCACGTCCGCGTGGTTGCCCAGGGCCCGGACGATGCCCTGAGCGTAGCCGCCCGTCACGAGCGCGACCGTGGTGTCCGCCGCCGCCCGGAAGGTGTAGCCGTACGAGACGGCCTCTCCCGCCCGCAGGCGCTTGGTGGACATGACACGGCCGACCAGGCGCATGACCGGAGGCGTCGTCGGGAGGCCCTCCGCGGACGGCAGCCCGTAGAGGAGAGCGGGATCGACGTCCGGCTCTCCGGTGATCGTGGCGGTGATGCCTTCGAGACGGAGCGCCTCGACCTCTCCGGGGGAGTCGACGAGGACCTCCTCCGCTCCTGCCGCGGTCACCGCCTGGGCGACGGCGAGCAGACCGTGACCCCACGCATCGCGCCGCAAGTCGGCCCGGCGACCTCCCGCCTGGATCGCCGCGGACGCGCCGGCAGCGAGGGCCGAACGCGAGATCATCGCCTGCGGAAGCGCACTCGAACTCGTGTCACACACGTGCTCCAGCCTAGCTTCCGCGCTCCCAGGAGCCTGGGGGCTCCCCGCGTAGACTGGGACGTCGATCCCTAGACCCGGAGCTTCATGTCTCGTCTTTCTCTCGCGCCCCGCATCCGCTACCTCCTCGGCCGTGCCCGCCGCATCGACGTCGGTTCGGTGTTCGAACGCGCCAAGGAGGCCTCGGCCCAGCATCACCGGCCCGTGCCCACGATCGTCGCCGACATGCTCTGGTCGGCGGCCCGTCACAACGTCGGCTTCCAGGACTACATCGACTACGACTTCGCGATGCTGAACCGGGCCGAGCGTGAGACGTACATGACGCACCCCGTGTCCAACCAGCTCTCGCAGAAGTACGACCACCCCGACTTCCGCTGGATCTTCCAGGACAAGATCGAGTTCAACCGCAAGTTCTCCGCGCACCTGCACCGTGAGTGGATGGTGGTCGAGGAGGGGAACGCCGACGAGGTCCGCGCCCTGACGGAGCGCCTCGGCACGATCGTCACGAAGGAGCCGGTCGGCCAGGCCGGGACCGGTGTGCACCGGTATCACGCGGCCGACATCACGGACTGGACCGAGTTCCACCGCGGCCTCCTCGATCGCGGCGAGCTGCTGATCGAACAGGTCATCCGCCAGCACGACGACCTCGCAGCCGTGTGCCCCGGGACCGTGAACACCACGCGCATCACCGCGTTCTTCGACGGCGAGAAGGCGCACATCCTCGCGATGGCGCAGAAGTTCGGACGCGGCGCGGTGAGCGACCAGATGACCTTCGGCGGCTTCTACACGATGCTCGACGAGAATGGGCACGCGGTGGGGGCCGGCTACGACTCGCACGGCCACGTCCACGAGACGCACCCGGACTCCGGGTTCCGTATCGCCGACTTCCAGCTGCCCTATATGGACGAGGTGCGGGCGTTCATCGATCAGGTCGCCCGCGTCGTGCCGCAGGTGCAGTACGTCGGCTGGGACGTCGTCGTGACCCCTGACGGCCCCGTGCTCGTCGAGGGCAACTGGGGCGCAGGCGTGTACGAGAACAAGCCCAGCGTCACCGGCATCCGCACCGGGCACAAGCCGCGGTACCGCGAGGTCATCGGCTTCTGAGCCTGTCGAAGCGTCGACCCGGCCCCTTACGAACGAACCGGCCCCTTGGGTTCAAACGCAAGGGGCCGGTTCGTATGTAAAGGGGTGGTTCGACCCGCTCAGACCGCGCGGACGATGCCGAGCGGGGTGGACTCGAGGCCCTGCCCCAGCGGGTTGTCACCGAGGATCTTCACCAGCCGCAGCTCCCCCGCCTTGTCCAGCGTGGAGCCGAGGATGTTGCCGCCGAGATCGTTGATGTCAACCACGGCCACCTCCGCCTGACCGCCGATCAGCGTCTTCAGGTGCGCCGCGACCCGGTCCGGATCCTTCGGCCCGAGCACCACAGCCTCGTTGTACGGAGGGATGGTGTGCTTCGTCGGTCCGTCGATCGCGCGCGCCTTGTCCCCCGCGATGCGGTAGAAGTCGCCCTTGCGCCCGAACGCCTTGGTGATCGCCGAGACGGCCGCCGCGAAGAGGATGCGCGGCGTACCGCACTCACGCAGCGCCATCTCCATCGTCTCCGGCATGCCGAGACCGATGCCGTACGGCGTGCGCGTGACGTACTTCGACAGGAACAGCGCGAGCTTCCGCGGCTTGATCTCGTCCAGGCGGTAGGACCGCCCCTGCGTGATCGCGACGATCTTCTCGGTCACGAAGAGGAGGTCGCCCGGCTGGACGGCATCTTTGGCGTACTCCGTGATGATGGCGTCGAGATCGTCGTCCGGCATCACGACACGGGTGCGCAGCGGGATCCGCGCGTAGCTCTTTCCGTCGACGCTCGTCTCGAGCGCCTTGCCCTCGTTCGCCTGCATCACTCGAGGTAGTCCCGCAGCGACTGCGAGCGGCTCGGGTGGCGCAGCTTGGCCATCGTCTTGGACTCGATCTGGCGGATGCGCTCACGCGTCACCCCGAACGTGTCGCCGATCTGGTCGAGCGTCTTCGGCTGACCGTCGCCCAGGCCGAAGCGCATCCGGATCACGCCGGCCTCGCGCTCGGAGAGCGAGTCGAGGAGCTGCTCGAGCTGACGCTGCAGCATCGTGAAGCCCACGGCATCGGCGGGGACCACGGCCTCGGTGTCCTCGATGAGGTCGCCGAACTCGCTGTCGCCGTCTTCGCCGAGCGGCGTGTGCAGGGAGATCGGCTCGCGGCCGTACTTCTGTACCTCCACGACCTTCTCGGGGGTCATGTCGAGCTCGCGGCTCAGCTCTTCCGGGGTGGGCTCGCGACCGAGATCCTGGAGCATCTGGCGCTGCACGCGGGCGAGCTTGTTGATGACCTCGACCATGTGCACCGGGATGCGGATCGTGCGGGCCTGGTCGGCCATGGCACGCGTGATCGCCTGACGGATCCACCAGGTGGCATAGGTCGAGAACTTGAAGCCCTTGGTGTAGTCGAACTTCTCGACGGCGCGGATCAGGCCGAGGTTGCCCTCCTGGATCAGGTCCAGGAACTGCATCCCGCGTCCGGTGTAGCGCTTGGCAAGGGAGACGACGAGACGGAGGTTCGCGCCGAGGAGGTGGCTCTTCGCGCGCTGACCGTCACGGGCGACCCACTGCAGGTCGAGTCCGAGCTGGCTCGTCTTCTCGGCGGGAGACATCGCGGAGAGCTTCTCCTCCGCGAACAGACCCGCCTCGATGCGCATCGCGAGCTCGACCTCTTCGGCCGCGTTCAGCAGCGCGACCTTTCCGATCTGCTTCAGGTAGTCCTTGACCGGGTCGGCCGTCGCGCCGGTGATCTGGGTCGAGTAGACCGGGACCTCTTCGTCGTCCTTGGAGGAGATGACGATCGCACCGGTCGGCAGCGGCTCGGTGAAGGCCGGCTTCGCGTCGTCCTCCTCCTCGTCGCCCGCGGCGTCTTCGGAGCCCTCGGCCGCAGCGGCGTCGTCTTCCTCGACGACGTCGTCCGACTTCTTCTTCTTCGCGGGGGCGCGCTTGGCCGCGGCGCGCTTGGGCGCGGGAGCCGCTTCGGTCGCTTCGACGTCCTCGACCTCGGGATCCGCGGTGATCTGATCGGCCTTCTTCGTCCGCGTGTTCTTCGTCGTGGCAGGAGTCACGTTTCGCCTTTCACGGGGCCGCTGGGAGACCCCGGGACATTTCGGACACTAGTAAGACCCTTGTCAAGTCCAGCGCTCGAAAACACTGATTGACAACGGGTCGGACTCCTAGTATCGCACACGTATGGCGATGAGGACGCATTCGAGGGCGATCCGCTGCGAGAGATTCAGCCGCGCCCCGGCTTGTCCTCGTCGCCGGACGGACGCGAGGCGAGGTAGCGCTCGAGCTCGGCCGCAAGTTCATCGGCGCTGGGCAGGTCGCGTTCGCTGAACCCGCCCTCGTCGTACGAGTCGTCTTCGGGGTCGCGACCGGCCATGTAGGCGTCGTAACGACGTTCGAGGTTGTGCACCATCTGCTGCAGCTCGTCGTTCGCCGCGACCTGCTCGTCGACCCGGGCGATGTAGTCCGCGCGCCGCTCCTGCACCGCGTCGAGCATGAGCACGAGACCGGTCGACGCCATGAGCTTCTCTGCCGCCGCGCTGACCGCCTCCGGATTCTCCGTCTCGGCGAGGTAATGCGGCACCAGCAGCACGAAGCCGACGACGCGCTCGCCCCGCTCCGCGAACCGGAACTCGAGCAGGTGGCCGGCGGTGGCGGGCACCTGCGTGCGCGGACGCCATACGGAGTGTGACACCACGAGATCGCGCCGATTACCGCTCACCGTCGTCCCGATGGGACGCGTGTGCGGCACGGGCATGGCGATCGAGTGGACCCAGTGCAGTCCTGAGGCCTCGAATTCCGCAGCGAGATCCAGAACGGTCTCCGCGAAGGCGTTCCATGCGAAGTCGGGCTCATACCCCGTGAGCAGCAGGAACGGGCGTCCCAGCGCATCCGTGGCGAGGGAGAGCTCGAGGCGGGGCGGGCGGAACTCGGCGAGGTGGTCCTGGTCGAACGAGATGACCGGGCGGCGCGCGCGGTAGTCGAGGAGCACATCGTTGTCGAAGATCGCGAGCGGCTGCGGCGACGTCGTCTCCCGCAGGTGATCGATGAGCCCGGACACCGCACTGCCGGCGTCGGTGAACCCGGTGAGCAGCATCACGAGAGGCAGGCCGTGGGGCACCGCGGGGGCGTTCGCGACGCGTTCGTGGATCTCTCCGGAGAAGGGCATGTCTCCATGCTACGAGCCGCACCCGGAGCCGGGCTCTGACGTGTCTCGCTGAGAGCGAACACACCCCGGCCGCCGGACCGACGACCCCGGTGCGGAGATCCTAGGATGGAGAGCATGACGCTTCCCGTGCTCTCGCACACCACCGATCAGTTCCCCGGAAGCGCTGCCGATGCCGCAGTGCTCGTCGTCCCCGATCTCTCCGAGTCGGCCGAGTCGCTGGCGGCTCACCCCGGTCTCGCCGACGTCCTGGCGGGCATCGGCTTCACCGGCGCCGCCGGAGCGTTCGCGCGGGTTTACGCCCCCGAGGTGACGACCCTCCCCTTCGCGGTCGTCGGCGTCGGCTCTACCATCGACGACGCGTCGGTGCGGAGCGCCGCCGGCACGGCTCTTCGCTCCCTCACCGGCTTCGACACCGTCGCGCTCGGCCTCGCCTCCGGGCTCGAGGCGCACGCGGCCGCCGCGGCGGAGGGCGCCGTCCTCGGTGGCTACCGCTTCGATGACTACCGCGCCGAGAACGGCAGGAAGAAGCGGGCGACGGCGGTCGTCGTCCACGCCCCGCTCGACGACGAGACGATCGCCCGCGCCCACGTGACGGGCGAGGCTGTCGCCCTCATCAAGGACCTCGTGAACGTGCCCGCGGAGTGGCAGAGTCCCGCACAGCTCGCGCAGAGCGCCGCCGACAGCGTCGCCGACCTCGACGTCACCGTGCAGATCCTCGACGAGACCGCTCTCGCGGAACAGGGTTTCGGCGGCATCCTCGGCGTCGGCCAGGGCTCCGACCGCCCACCGCGTCTCGTCCGCCTCGACTACGCGCCGGCGGACGCGCAGCGCCACATCGCCCTCGTCGGCAAGGGGATCACGTTCGACACCGGTGGGCTCTCCCTGAAGCCGGCCGCGTCGATGGTCGGCATGAAGTTCGACATGGCGGGTGCCGCCACCTCTCTCGCCGCGCTCCGCGCCATCGCAGCCCTGCGACTTCCCGTGCACGTGACCGCCTGGCTCTGCATCACCGACAACATGCCGTCCGGCCGCGCCCTCCGCCCCGGCGACGTCATCCGCATCCTCGACGGCACCACCGTCGAGGTGCTGAACACCGACGCGGAAGGGCGCCTCGTCCTCGCCGACGGCCTGGTCGCCGCGAGCCGGGAGAACCCCGACGTCATCATCGACGTCGCGACCCTGACCGGCGCGATCGTCGCGGCCCTCGGCCACCGCCACACGGGTGTCTTCGGCGACGACGAGACGGTCGCGGAGTTCCTCGCCGCCGCTGCGCGCACGGGAGAGCCGGCGTGGCACATGCCCCTGCCCGCCTACATGGAGGAGACGCTGGACTCCCCCATCGCCGACATGATCAACGCCAACATGGGAGATCGGATGGGCGGCGCGTCCTTCGCCGGCCTCTTCCTGCGACGCTTCGTCGGCCGCACCTCGGACGCGGACGACGCGCCGCGCATCCCCTGGGTGCACCTCGACATCGCGGGCTCCGGTGAACACGCCGGCGCCCCCTACGGCTTCACCGAGAAGGGCCCCACGGGGGCGATGGTCCGATCGATCATCGCCTTCGCCGAAGCAGCATCCCACCCGGAGGCATGACACCCATGACAACCCACACCTTCGACATCGTCGTCCTGGGCGGCGGCAGCGGCGGGTACGCCGCGGCACTGCGAGCGAGCGAGCTCGGCAAGTCCGTCGCACTGATCGAGAAGGACAAGGTGGGAGGCACATGCCTCCACCGCGGGTGCATCCCCACCAAGGCGCTGCTGCACGCCGCCGAGGTGGCGGACCACGTGCGCGACGCCTCCTCCGTGGGAGTCACGGCCTCGTTCGGCGGGATCGACGTCGCCGGGGTGCGCACGTACCGCGAGGGCATCGTCGCCAAGAAGTACAAAGGCCTCGAGGGGCTCGTGAAGGCGCGCGGGATCACGACGGTCCCCGGGCTCGGCCGCCTGAACACGGACCGGAGCATCAGCGTGGGCGACGACGTCTACGTCGGCACCGACGTGATCCTCGCCACGGGCTCCTACAGCCGCTCGCTGCCGGGGCTCGAGATCGGCGGACGGATCCTGACCAGCGAGCAGGCCCTCGCCCTGGACGTCATCCCCGAGCGCGTGCTCATCCTGGGCGGCGGCGTGATCGGCGTAGAGTTCGCGAGCGTATGGCGCTCCTTCGGCGCCGAGGTCACCATCGTGGAGGCCCTGCCCCACCTCGTCCCGAACGAGGACATCGCGATGAGCAAGGGCCTCGAACGCGCGTTCCGCCGGCGTGGCATCCAGTACTCGCTCGGCGTGCGCTTCCAGACCGCCACGCAGGACGACTCGTCCGTGACCGTCACCCTGGAGGACGGCAAGGAGCTCACCGCCGACTACCTCCTCGTCGCCGTCGGCCGCGGCCCCGCCACCGCCGACCTGGGATTCGAGGAGGCCGGCGTGCGCCTTGACCGGGGGTTCGTGACGGTGGACGACGAGCTCCGCACCGGCGTCCCCGGCGTGTGGGCGGTCGGCGACATCGTCCCGGGTCTCCAGCTCGCCCACCGCGGGTTCCAGCAGGGCATCGCGGTCGCCGAGCGCATCGCGGGCCTCACCCCCGTGAACGTCCCTGACGTGCAGATCCCCAAGGTGACCTACTCCAGCCCCGAGGTCGCCTCGGTCGGTCTCACCGAAGAGGCGGCGATCGCGGCACATGGCGCCGACGCCGTCCACTCCTACGAGTACAACCTCGCGGGCAACGGGAAGAGCGAGATCATCGGCACGGGCGGCCTCGTCAAGGTCGTCCGCCTCAAGGACGGTCCCGTCCTCGGCGTGCATCTCCTCGGCGACCGCGTCGGCGAGCTCATCACCGAGGGGCAGCTCGCGGTCGCGTGGGAAGCCCACCCGGAGGACATCGCGCCGCTCATCCACGCCCACCCGACCCAGAGCGAGGCCCTCGGCGAAGCCTTCCTCGCGCTGGCCGGAAAGCCCCTGCACGCCCTCTGAGCACCAACCGGTGCCCGAGTCACTAAGCTAGACAAGCGTCATACAACTTCTGAAGGAGACTCAGTCATGAGCACATCCGTGGTCCTCCCCGCTCTCGGTGAGAGCGTCACAGAGGGTACGGTCACCCGCTGGCTCAAGCAGGTGGGAGACACCGTCCAGGCGGACGAGGGCCTGCTCGAGATCTCGACCGACAAGGTCGACACCGAGATCCCCTCTCCCGTCACCGGCGTCATCGAGGAGATCCTCGTCGCCGAGGACGAGACCGTCGAGGTCGGTGCTCTGCTGGCCCGCATCGGTGACGGCAGCGGCGCGGCCCCTGCCGGCGATGCCCCTGCCGCCGCCGAGGCCGCTCCGGCCGAAGCCGCCGCCCCCGCCGCTCCGGAGCCCGAGGCGGTTCCCGCAGCGGAGCAGCAGGCTCCCGCCGAGTCCGCTCCCGCCGAGGCCGCCCCTGCGGCTCCGTCCGGCGACGCAACCGACATCGTGCTCCCCGAGCTCGGCGAGAGCGTCACCGAGGGCACGGTCACCCGCTGGCTCAAGCAGGTCGGCGACTCGGTCGAGGTCGACGAGGCGCTCCTCGAGATCTCCACCGACAAGGTCGACACCGAGATCCCATCGCCGGTCGCCGGCGTGCTGCAGGAGATCGTCGCCGGCGAGGACGAGACCGTCGAGGTCGGCGCCGTGCTGGCACGTGTCGGTTCCGGTGCTGCTCCCGCGGCTCAGGCCGAGGCTCCCGCCGCGCCGCAGGCCGAGGCTCCCGCCGCGCCGGCTCCGCAGGCCGAGACTCCGGCTGCACAGCCCGAGGCTCCGGCTGCACAGCCCGAGGCTCCGGCTGCTCCTGCCCCGCAGGCCGCGGCTCCCACCGCGCCGGCCCAGCCCGCTGCTCCCGCACAGCCCGCTGCTCCGGCACAGCCCGCGCAGGCCGAGACTCCCAAGCTGTCGCTGCCGACCGAGAGCGACAACCTGTACGTGACCCCGCTCGTCCGCCGTCTGGCTGCGCAGCAGGGTGTCGACCTCGCCACGGTCAAGGGCACCGGCGTCGGAGGCCGTATCCGCAAGGAGGACGTCCTCAAGGCGGCCGAGACGGCGACCGCCGCACCGGCCGCCGCCGCGGCACCGGCTCCGGCACCCCTCGAGGTGTCGCCGCTGCGCGGGACCACTCAGCCGATGTCGCGCCTGCGCAAGGTCCTCGCCAAGCGCGCGGTCGAGTCGATGCAGCAGACCGCTCAGCTCACCACCGTGGTCGAGGTCGACGTCACCGCTCTCGCCGAGTACCGCGACAGCGTCAAGGCGTCCTTCCTCGAGAAGACGGGCGACAAGCTCTCCTTCCTGCCGTTCTTCGCGCTGGCGGCGGCGGAGGCCCTGCAGGCCTTCCCGATCATCAACGCGACGGTCGACGGCGAGCAGATCGTCTACCCGGCCTCCGAGAACGTCTCGATCGCGGTCGACACCGAGCGCGGTCTGCTCACGCCGGTGCTCCGCGACGCGGCGTCGAAGAACATCGCCGAGATCGCCCACGAGATCGCCGACCTCGCGGCGCGCACGCGCGACAACAAGCTGAAGCCCGACGAGCTCGCGGGCGGCACGTTCACACTGACCAACACCGGTTCGCGCGGCGCGCTGTTCGACACCCCCGTGGTGTTCCTGCCGCAGTCGGCGATCCTCGGCACCGGCACGGTCGTCAAGCGCCCTGGCCTGGTCAAGGTCGGCGGCACGGACGCGATCGCGGTGCGCTCCTATGTGTACTTGGCCCTGTCGTACGACCACCGCATCATCGACGGTGCCGACGCGGCCCGCTTCCTCGGCGCTGTCAAGGCTCGCCTGGAGGCCGCGCAGTTCAGCGGTCAGCTCGGCGCCTGACTCGACGGCTTCGTCTCACCTCGGCTGGTCCGCGACGCGATATGCGTCGCGGACCAGCCATTTCTCTTCTATGCGCGCGAGAACGAGAGTGATCGCACCCTCCGTCCCCTCCTCGTCAGCGGACGATGACGGCACTTCCAGCACGGCGATGTCTCCATACCGATCGATGAGAGCGGCGTCCTGGACGTCGGCGGCTCCGGAGACGAGCGGGATGACCTCCGACGGGCTCGCCGCGACCGCGGAAGCGCACACCCGGTCCTCCTGAGCTTCGCACTCCTCGATCTGGGCCACGAGCCCCGGCAGGGCGAGCACCGGATCGTCGCCCGTCGGCGCCACCGGTGTGCGGGCCGCGGGAGCCGGCGACGGGGAGTCTACGTCCGCAGAGTCGGCCCCCGCTCGATGGGGCGAGGCCGAGGGCCGGCTCTCCGGGGGCCCGTCCGCCGGCTCATCTCGCTCGTTAGGCCACAGCAAACCGGCAAGCAGCACCACCACCGCGCCGGCACCGGCCACGGCGAGAACCCGCGGCCGTCGGGATCCGGTCCCCCGCTCCGGTGCGGCCCGGCGCGGCCTGCCGGCCTGCTGGCCGATGAGGGCTCGCGTCCTGCCGACGAGGCGGTCACGCAGAACGAGAATGTCGGCAACGATCCGTGTCGAGCGCGGTCCGCCGGCTCCTTCCACCCGCGCCCGGCGGTGCCGCAGTCGCGCACGGGCAACCGGCTCGACCCGGACGCGCCGCAGCGCCCCGGCAACCCCCGTCTCCACGGGAGGGCCTGCCCGGTCTTCGGCCGCCTCTTCCAAAGGTCGCGGCGCCGCCATCTCCAGGAGCTCGCTCTCCACCTCCTCGAGCAGCCGCCGTGGCACCCTGCGCTGTGCCGCGGCCGTGTCGATTCGATCCCGGGCGCGGTCGAGAGCCCGGGCCAGCATCTTGTCCGTACACTCCGCGCGCAGCCGGCCTACGATCTCGGAGACGGCAGACGCCGCCTCCTGGCCGGGCCCGACCACGAAGAGCGGCCGGCCACCCTCGGTGAGCCACCATGTTCCCTGCGCCTCGACAGCCGGCGCCGGACCCAGTTCCGCCAGTCCGCGCAGCAGACTCACGACCACCGTGCCGATCTCCCCGGGCGGCAGCCCACCCTGTGTCCGGAGCCGTCGGTCCAGGTACGACTCCAGCCGCTCCGTGCACCAGGGAAGCAACACGTCATGCCCGTCCAGCCGTCGGGCGATGTCGACCGGAGCCGCGATGTGCTGAGAGCCCGCGTACCGCCAGCCCGCCCAGCCGGCGAAGCTCTCAGCGTCGGCGCGCACGAGCGGCTCGTCCGGTGAGGTCACGAGCGCACCGTGGAAGGGCCCTTCGGAGCGGTCGAGGAGACGGATCGTGCGGTGCGCCTGGGCGAGCACGGCCGGTTCCTGCAACGGAGTCTCACGCGCTGGTGTCATGTGGTCCATCCCACCCGACCCGCCGGACCCGCCGTGGCTGTTCGGTGCCGCCGGGAGGGGATCCGGTCGCGGTCCGAATTGTGCAGGAACGGTCACCCTCTGCTCTCCGCTGCACGCGAACGGCGGCATCGCAAGGCGCTCGGACTCGGTAGGCTGGTCTCCATGGCAAAGCGTGCTCCCGAACCCGAGAAGCGTCCTGGGTTCTTCTCCCAGATCAAGTCCCTCTTCCGGTTCACGCGCGAGGCCTACCCCTGGCTCCCCTGGGCGCAGGCCGCGATCCTCATCGGCGGCGTGCTCCTCGGTCTCCTGGCCGGCTACCTGATCCCGCCGTTCCAGGTGTGGACGCTCGTCCTCTGGGCGATCACCGGCCTCATGCTCGGCGTGCTCGGCGCCCTCTTCCTCATGACCAGGCTCTCGACCTCGGCCATGTACACGAAGATCGACGGCATGCCCGGTGCGACGGGTCACGTGCTCAGCACCAGCCTGGGTCGCCAGTGGCAGGCTTCCGAGACCCCGGTGGGCATCAACCCGAAGACGCAGGAGGCCGTGTACCGGACGGTCGGCCGCGGCGGCATCGTCGTCGTCGGCGAAGGAGCCCGCGGACGTCTCACGCGGCTGGTGAACGAGGAGCGCAGCCGGGCGCAGCGCGTCGCCCACGGCGTGCCGATCACGGTGCTCTACGTCGGGCACGGCGAGGACGAGGTCCCCATCGCCGACCTCGCGAAGACCATCAAGAAGCTCCCGAAGGCCATCGACAAGGCCACGATGGCGGCCGTCATCCGCCGCATCGACTCGGTCTCGCAGTCGCTGTCGTCGCTTCCCATCCCGAAGGGGATCGACCCGACGAAGGTGCGGGCCCAGCGTCCGCGCTGACCCGCTCCCCCGAACCGCGAAGCGCGGCCGTCCTCACCGAGGGCGGCCGCGCTTCTCTTATTCCGAGAGCGGCTGCTTGGGGAGACGGCGCACCTTCGCCCGACGGCGACGACGCTCGGGGATCATGGAGCGCATCTCATCGAGCTTGCCGAAGCAGAACAGGCGGTCGTCGGGTTCGAGGACCACGTGCTTGCGCGGGTTCGGGATCACGCTCACCCCGCGGTGCAGCGTGAGGACGGTGATGTCGCGTTCCCACAGACCCGCCTCCCCCAGCGTCTTGCCGACGAGGTCGGCGGCGCCGTGGACCATGAGCTCGGCGACGCCGTATCCCGTGGAGACCGTGAGGCGCTGCCGCACGTCGATCTCCGGGAAGGCCACCTGACCGGCGATGTAGTCGATGATCGCGCCCGCGACGTCGAGCTTGGTCGCGGTCTCGATGCCCTGCAGGCCCGGGGAGGAGTTGACCTCCATCACCAGGGGTCCCTCGTCCCCCTCCAGCATGTCCACGCCGGCGACGCGGAGTCCCATGATCTGGGCCGATCGCACGGCGGCCCGCTCGTAGACCGGGTCGAGCTCGATCGCCTCGACCGAGCCGCCACGGTGCACGTTCGAGCGGAACTCGTCTCCGGCCGCCGAGCGCCGCATCGCCGCGACCACGCGGTCCCCGACGACGAGCGCGCGGATGTCGCGCCCCCGGCTCTCGGCGATGAACTTCTGGATGAGCACGTTCTGCTTGGTGGAGTGGAGCGTCTCGATGATGGCCTCGGCCACCTTCACCTGAGGCGCGAGGATGACGCCGATGCCCTGGGTGCCCTCGAGCAGCTTGATCACCACGGGAGCACCCCCGACGCGCTCGATCGCCGGTCGCACGTCGGCGCGGTTGCGCACGAAGGCCGTCGGAGGCATAGCGATGTTGTGCCGGGAGAGGATCTGGTTCGCCCGCAGCTTGTCGCGCGCGCTGGAGATGCCGTTCGCCGTGTTGGGGGTGTAGACGTCCATCTGCTCGAACTGCCGCACCACGGCGGTGCCGAAATACGTGATCGAGTTGCCGATGCGGGGCAGGATCGCGTCGTAGTCGCTGAGCTGCCGGCCCCGGTAGTGCAGGTCGGGCTCATCGGAGGTCAGGTCGATCGCGAAGCGCAGCGTGTTGAGCACCTTCACGTTGTGGCCCCGCTGCAGTGCGGCCGCGCGGAGGCGTTGGGTGGAGTACGCCTGCGGCGCACGGGACAGCACTGCGATCTTCACGGGGGATTTCCTGCCAGGATGTATCAGGTGAGTAGGTCTACCCATTCAAACACCCTTACGGGGTGGCGCGAGTGGGTGAGCCTGCCCGATCTCGGCGTCGACTGGATCAAAGCCAAGATCGACACCGGCGCCCGCACCTCGTCCCTGCACGCGTTCGACATCCAGGAGTTCGAGCGCGACGGCGAGGCGTGGGTGCGTTTCCGCGTGAAGCCCTGGCAGGACAGCCAGGAGGACGCGGTCGTCGTGGAGTCCCCCATCCACGACCGCCGAGCCGTCCGGAGCTCGTCCGGACACGCGCAGGAGCGTCTCGTCGTGCAGCTGATGATCCGGCTCGTCGACCGCGAGGTGATGGCCGAGGTCACGTTGAGCAACCGGGACGAGATGGGTTTCCGCATGTTGATCGGCCGCGAAGCGCTGCGTCGCGGTTACGTCGTCGATCCGGCGCGTTCCTTCCTCGGCGGCCGCGCACCCCGTGAGGCACGCCGGCGCAACCGCGGCCGCGCCTGAGCGTCAGGCGCGGATGAGGACCGTTCCCACGGCCTTGTCGTGCAGACCGCGCTGATCCGGGTCCCACACCACGGCCGGAATCACGATCAGCAGCAGCAGCGTGCGTACGATCGGGCGCCATAGGCCGACCCAGCCGCCGTCGAGACGGACGACGCGCATGCCGAGGATGCGGTGCCCGGGGCTGCCGCCCGCGGTCGGGATGAAGAGGATCTGCACGACGCCGAAGATGAGCAGCGTGGCGAACGGGTCGTACTGGAAGAACGCGACGGAGAGGATGACGGCTGCCGTCCAGTCGATCGCGAGGGCGCCGATCCGGCGACCGGGGCGGCCGATGCTTCCCGGTCCGGACTCCGGGAGTCCGAGTCGCTCACCGGGGTACGTGTTCACAGCATCCGTCACCCCTCCAGCCTACCGAGGCTGTGGATGCCCTCCGATCCTGCTCACGCTGTAACACGGACGAAACAAAGCGGATACCGTGGAGAAATCCCCCGTCCGTACTGTGCAAAGTGGCCCCGAAGCCATCGATCCGCATCACAGGAGTCGTACATGTTCAAAGATTCGTCCGAGGTACTGGCCTACATCAAGGAGAACGACGTCAAATTCCTTGACATCCGTTTCACCGACCTCCCTGGTGTGCAGCAGCACTTCAACATCCCTGCGGCGACGGTCGACGAGGCCTTCTTCACGGACGGACAGCTGTTCGACGGCTCCTCCATCCGCGGCTTCGCCAGCATCCACGAGTCGGACATGCAGCTCATCCCGGATGTGACGACGGCGTACATCGACCCCTTCCGCGAGGCGAGCACCCTCGTGATGATCTTCGACATCTACAACCCGCGCACCGGCGAGATCTACTCGAAGGACCCGCGTCAGGTCGCGAAGAAGGCGGAGAAGTACCTCACCTCCACCGGCATCGCCGACACCGCGTTCTTCGCTCCCGAGGCCGAGTTCTACATCTTCGACGACGTGCGCTACTCCGTGACCGCCGGCGAGAGCTTCTACAAGGTCGACTCCGAGGAGGCCGCGTGGAACACCGGCCGCGAGGAGGAGGGCGGGAACCTCGCCAACAAGACCCCCTACAAGGGCGGCTACTTCCCCGTCAGCCCGGTCGACAAGACGGCCGACCTGCGCGACGACATCACCCTCAAGCTCATCGATGCGGGCTTCATCCTCGAGCGCTCCCACCACGAGGTGGGCACGGCCGGCCAGCAGGAGATCAACTACCGCTTCGACACCATGGTGCACGCGGCCGACGACATCCTGAAGTTCAAGTACATCGTCAAGAACACCGCCGAGGAGTGGGGCAAGGTCGCCACCTTCATGCCGAAGCCGCTGTACGGCGACAACGGCTCGGGTATGCACACCCACCAGTCGCTGTGGAACGACGGCAAGCCGCTGTTCTACGACGAGGCCGGCTACGGTCAGCTCAGCGACATCGCGCGGTGGTACATCGGCGGCATCCTGGCGCACGCGCCGGCCCTGCTCGCCTTCACCAACCCGACGCTGAACAGCTACCACCGTCTGGTCAAGGGCTTCGAGGCTCCGGTCAACCTGGTCTACTCGGCCGGCAACCGCTCCGCCGCGATCCGCATCCCGATCACGGGCTCGAACCCGAAGGCCAAGCGCATCGAGTTCCGCGCCCCCGACGCCTCGGGCAACCCGTACCTCGCCTTCGCCGCGCAGCTCATGGCGGGCCTCGACGGCATCAAGAACCGCATCGAGCCGCACGAGCCCGTCGACAAGGACCTCTACGAGCTCCCGCCCGAGGAGGCCAAGAACATCCCGCAGGTGCCGAACTCCCTGCTGGACTCGCTCGAGGCGCTCCGCGCCGACCACCAGTTCCTCCTCGAGGGCGGCGTGTTCACCGAGGAGCTCATCGAGACCTGGATCTCCTACAAGTACGAGAACGAGATCCTGCCGATCGCTCAGCGCCCGCACCCGTTCGAGTACGAGCTGTACTTCGGAGTCTGAGCCGAACGCAGATCGCGAAAGAGTCCGTCCCCATCCGGGGGCGGGCTCTTTCGCTGTCCAGGGCCGGGCGATGACGGCAGCCTTATCCCTCCGTACTCATCCGAGGTTACTTCCTACGCATACACAGACATTTCGCTATCCTCTGACCACGTCTTCGCCTATGCTCGATCCCGCAGCCGGGGGGGCTCGCAGGAAGAGGGCGGCATGTCGCAGGACTACGAGGTCGACACGGACGTGTTGCGGACGATGGCGGCGAAGACGCGACGCATCATCTCAGACGTCGGGGCGACCGACCTCACCCCGCCGACGAGCGCCGGCCACGAGTGGGTGGTCGCGGCCTCTGAGCGGTTCGCCGAAGCCTGGTCTGCGGGCCTCGCGGCCCGGGTGACGGACTCCGACGCTTTCACCGAACGTTTGGCGACGACGGCCCGGATCTTCGACGAGGGGACGGATGCCGCGAAGGCCGAGGTCGACGCGATGATCTGGGAAGAGTGATGGAGCTCGGGCAGACCCGCTCCGCCGCCGCCCTCATTCCCGGCTCCCCCGGCGAGGTCCGGCAGACAGCCGAGGCGTGGAAGGCACACGGCTCGGCTGCAGCACGGGTGCACGACAAGCTCGCGACGCTCGACGATGAGGGCACCTGGACCGGCGAGGCCTACGACGCGTACTTGGCGCGCTTCGACCGTCAGCTGCTGCACTGGTCGAACGCCGGCGACGGGCTCCGCGAGGGCGCTCACGCCCTGTTCACCTGGGCGGATGCGCTGGAGTGGGCGCAGGAGGAAGCCGCGCGCGCCATCACCCTGTGGGACGAGGCCGAGCAGCAGGCCGCCACGGCGTTAGCCGCGCACCGCGCGTACGTCCGCGAGCTTCGGGTCGGGCAGGGTCTACGGCACCCGGACGTGGAGGTGCCGTTCGTCGACCCGTCCGGTCCGGCGCATGAACAGGCCAGAGAGGTGCTGTTCACCGCCCGGGCGACGCTGGAGGTCTTCGCCCGGGACTGCGCTGTCCGATTGGAGCAGGCTGCAGAGGCCGCGCGCATGCCGCTCACCGAGGCTGAGGCCGCGACCGCAGCCCAGCATGCCGTCACCGAGGCGGTGTTCACCCTTGCTGTCGTGCAGCCGTTCCAGGCCACGACGGACATGCTCGCCGTCTCCACGCAGACGCTGTGGGAGCACCCGGACATCATCCTCGAACTCCTCGGCGGGGCTGCGACCTTCATCGGAGGCGCGGCACTCGCTGTCGGTGGCGGAGGTCTGACCATCACCGGAGCCGGCGCACTCGCCGGCGCACCCGCCATCGCCGCCGCAGGCCTCGGCGTCGCCGGCGTCGGTGCGGGACTCATCGGGGATGCAACCGGGCGGTGGTTCCGCGAAACCGACAGAGCCGCCGACTCCCGCAAGGGTGTCGATCGCGGGGATGGACGAGACTACGAGGGCAAATACGCAAACGGTCAGGAGGAAAAGCCGTGGGTCGACAAAGAGAAGATCGGACTCGACAAGTTCGCCGCTGAGGAGCAAGTGGAAGTGATCCGTATCAAAGCCAAGGTGGGCTACGACGGCGCGCCACAGGACGGCCGATACTATGACGGCCTCGTCCGAAACCCTGACGGGACGTTCACAGCCATCGAGGTCAAGTCCGGTGGTGCTTATGACGCGTATTTCCGGCCGGGGAGCACACAGCGCCAGTTCGACGCGCAAGTGAACGATGGGGCCGTCGCGAGAGGGCAGCTCAATGGTGAGAGTATCGAGATTTCTAGGGTGATTGTGAGAAGGGAACCATGAGCAGCTACGGACCGTTCGCAGAGAGAACCCCACGCGGCCAGGAAGGGTGGATTGAAGAGGTCTTTCGTCCGGTCCCGGATACTCTTCGGCTGAGGCTCGAAGCACTGGACGGCCTGGAGGCATTCACCTACATCATCTGGCGGGGCAGCGACCCGACGAGCATCGTGGGGTTCGACTCCAAGCCTGGTGGATCCTTCATGCAGGCGGCGGGTTCAGCCGATCAGATGACCGTGGAGGTCCGGTTGGCAGGGCCTGACGGTCAGACCCGCCTGTACACGGTCGGTCGTCCCGAGCCTGCCGATGGGACGACGCTGATCCCGATCAGTCAGACCCGTGCGGTGCGCGTGTTCTCGAACGAGGTGTTCACCGCCAACGAAGCCGCGGTCATCTTCTACACCTACTACCTCACCGACGCCGTCGCTCAGCCGTACGTCCTCCGCGAGCTCGACCTCAGCCAAGAACTGTCGGAGCAACGATGAGAGTCTTGGAGACCGCCAGCACCGCCGCCCGCCTCTGGCGGTAACGGTGCTCCGGGCATGGCCCGCGTCAGAACTCGTCGGCGACGATCTCGGCCTTGAAGCCCGCGGAGTTCTCCAGCCATCCGGCGTAGTGATCCGGCCCGCCCGCGTGCGGGTAGCGCTCCGCGTACAAAGGCCGCCAGCCGTGTTCTGGCGCCGCTGCCATGATCGCGTCCACACGGTCCCGCGGGCCCGCAGCGAAGGCGAGATGGTTCACGCCCGGGGCACGACGATCGTGTTCACTGCTGCTGAGGTTCGGGGATGTCGTGAGGGTGACATACGCGCCACCCGCCTCCCAGGACTCGCCCTCGGGCCATGCACCGGCGCGGACGAAACCCACCGCACCGAGCAGCCACCCCCACTCCGCTCGCGACGACACGAGGTCGGCGACCCAGACCTCCACGTGGTGAATCCCTGCCATCCGTCCAGTCTCTCAGCTCCCCGTGGATCCGCCATTGCAGGTGTCGGGCTCTACGTCAACCCCAACGCGTCGCTTTTTTTGCGCGGATACGGTGAATACATCGTCGGGATACCCGGTCCCGCCAGTGGAGGACGCCGTGATCACCCAGGAAGCCCCGCCCACCGCCGCGCTTCTGGACGGCCGCTACCGCCTGGCGGAGGCTGTCGGCATGGGCGGGATGGCGACCGTGTATCGCGCGGAGGACATCGCCCTCGAACGCACCGTCGCGGTGAAGATGTTCCGCGAGTCAGACGATGCCGTCGTGTCCGTGGAGCGGGTGCATTCGGAGAAGGCGCTCCTCGCGGGCCTCAACCACCCGGGCCTGGTCACACTCCTCGACGCGCACCTCGAGCCCGGACGACCGAAGTACCTCGTGATGGAGTACGTGCCGGGACCGACGCTGAGCAAGCGCATGGCCCGCGCGACGGTCCCACCGCGGGAGATCGCCACGATCGGGGCGGACATCGCCTCCGCCCTCCACGCCGTGCACAGCGCCGGCATCGTGCACCGCGACATCAAGCCCTCGAACGTCCTGCTCACGCCGCCCCTCGACACGAACGGCCGCTGGAGCGCGAAGCTGGCCGACTTCGGGATCGCCTGCGCCATCGACATGTCCCGCGTCACCACTCCCGGCATCGTCCTCGGGACGCTGACCTACATGGCACCGGAGCAGTTGCGCAACGGCGACATCCGTCCCGCGGTCGACGTCTACGCGCTCGGGCTCGTCCTGTTGGAGGCGCTCACCGGTAAGCCCGGCTTCGCTCCCACCCTCAGCGTCGAATCCGCCCTCGCCCGTCTCCAGATCGCGCCGGAGATCCCGGCGGAACTGGGATCGGAGTGGGCCGCTCTGCTCAGCGCGATGACGGCGATCGACCCCGACGCACGGCCGCACGCTCTGGAGGTCGAGAGCGAACTTCGCCGGCTGATCGACCTCCCTTCGACCGAGGAGGTCGCCACGGACGTCACCGTGCCGCTTCCCGCGCCGACGGCAGGCACCCTCCCCCGCACCCGCGCCGAGGCCCGCGCCCGCCGTCGCGCCGCCTCGGCGCACCCCGCCGCGTCCCCGGCCCGGCGCACGCGCCGTCGTCGCGAGTCCCTGCTCATCGCTGCGGTGGTCGTACTCGGCGCGGTGACCACCGCCTCCGCAGCACTGCTCGGACACGGCGAGCAGGCCCTCGCCAGTTCGGGTGCCGTCTCCGACGGTGCCTCGAGGATCGTCGAGGACCTCCCCCCGGTCGAGCCGACTCCCGCGGACGCCGTCGTCGACTCGGAGCCATCAGAGACCGTCGCCGTGGAGCCGGTGGCCGCGACCCCGGTGACACGGACGGCACCGGTCACCGAGTCGGTCGCCGAGGATAGCCTGCCCGAGAACGCCGCACCGCAGGCGCAGGAGAACCGAGGCAAGAGCCCCGGCCGCGACCGCAACAACGGCAAGGGCAACAGCAGCCACTGATCCGACGCTCCCGACGCCCGCCGAGCCGGCGGGTGTCGCTGAGCGGCGCGCGGGACCGGGTGGAGGATGATCGAGTGTCGAGTATCGACAGAGGGAGGGGACCATGCGTCGCAGGAAGTTGATCGCACCGCCGGATCAGGCACCCAGCGTGTCCGCGCAGCGACGGTCGCCGTCGAGCGTGGTCGCCGGCGCCAGGGCGAACCCGTTCATGTTCGGTCTCCTCGGTGCCCTCGGGGTCCTCGTCGCGCTCATGATCGGCGGCATCGTCGGTCAGCTCGCCACCGTGCTGGTCTACATCGGCGTCGCGCTCTTCCTGGCGCTCGGCCTCGATCCGATCGTGCGGTTCATCGAGCGTAAGCTCCCCCGTCCCGCGGCGGTCGCCGTGGTCGTGATCGGCGTCCTCCTCGCCTTCGCCGGGATCATCCTCGCCATCGTCCCCACCCTCGTGGAGCAGATCGGGAACCTGATCAAAGACGGTCCGAAGATGATCGAGGACTTCACGAACAGCGCCTGGTTCCAGGACGTCAGCGGACAGTTCGGCGGCACGATCAAGGACGCGGTCGACGGTGTACTCGGCTTCGTGCAGAACCCGGACAACTTCCTCGACATCGGCGGCGGTGTCTTCGCCGTGGGCGCCGGGATCGCCGGCGGCCTGACGGGCATCACGATCGTTGTCATCCTCACGCTGTACTTCATGGCGTCGCTGCGCAGCATGAAGCGGGTGGCTGCCCGGTTCGTCCCGGCCTACCAGCGCGACACGTTTAGCGAGCTCCTCGAGGACGTCTCCAGTGCCGTCGGTCGCTACGTCATCGGTCAGGCGAGTCTCGCGCTCACCAACGGCATCCTGAGCCTCATCTTCCTGACCATCATCGGAGCGCCGGTGCCCGCACTGCTCGCGCTGATCGCCTTCATCGGCTCGATGATCCCGCTCGTCGGGACACTCTCGGCGTCGATCATCATCTCGCTCATCTGCCTGTTCGTCTCGCCGACGACCGCGCTGATCGCGATCATCTACTACCTGATCTACATGCAGATCGAGGCATACGTGCTCTCTCCGCGGATCATGAACAAGGCCGTCGACGTCCCGGGCGCGCTGGTCGTCATCGCCGCAGTGGCCGGTGGCGCGCTCGGCGGGATCCTGGGTGCGCTCGTCGCCATCCCGGTGGCCGCGAGCATCATCATCATCGTGCAGAAGGTCGTCTTCCCCAATCAGGACAGGAAGAAGACGCCGCCCGCGGTGACCGTCGCCTGATCAGCGGACGAGCACGGCGCCCGGCTGCACACGGACGGTGAAGGCGTCGATCTCGCCGACCTCCTCGCCGTCGATCTCGAACATCTGCGGCGCGGCGAGCTGCACCCGGATCCGCTCCGCCGAGACATGGGTCGTGGAGTCGGTGCTGACCGCCTGATCGACGTTCCCGATCATGCGACGGATCCCGTTGTCCCAGACGACCGAGCGGACGGTGTCCAGCCACTGCAGCGCGCCGTCGGAGCTGATGAGCAGCATGTCGAGGAGGCCGTCGTCGAGGACGGCGTCCGGCAACAGGCGGATGCCGCCCTGGAGCATGCCGCAGTTGCCGACGAGCAGCGTGTGCCCGCGCACCTCCTCCGGCTCGTGGTCGTCGAGCTGCAGCGTGATGTCCGTCATCTCGGTGCCGGCGAGTGCCCGCCCCATCGCCTCCACGTAGGCGAGCCAGCCGGCGCGATCCTTGAGGTCGTCGTTGGTCTCCACGAGCATCTGCGCGTCGACCCCGAAGCCGACCATGACGGAGAAGGCGTGCTCCTCGCCGTCGAACTCCACCCAGCCGAGGTCGATGCGGTGGGGCTCCGAGTCGCGGATGTGCTCGAGCGCCGGCAGCACGCCCTCGAGCGGCACGCCGAGGTTGCGCGCCAGGAGATTGCCGGTGCCCTGCGGCACGATGCCGAGGGCGACATCGGTGCCGACCAGAGCTTCCGCGACGGCGCGGATCGTGCCATCGCCGCCGACTGCGATGACGAGGGCGCAGCCCTCCTCCACGGCCTTCGCCGCGACGCCGCGACCGGGGTCGTCCGGGGTGGTCTCCCCCCAGCGCACATCGGCTTCCTCGCCGAACGCGAGGGTCACCGCTTCCCCGAGGACATCCCGGTCGGACTTCGTCGGGTTCCAGATCACGCCGATGCGAGGAGAGGTCATACGCTCACTCTGAGCGACGGAGGACGATCGTGCAACTCGACCGGCCGTCTAGCCGTAGAAGAGCTGCTCGAAGGTCCGCCGGGCGCGCCGCGTAACCGCCAGGTAGTCCTCCTCGAGCGGTGTCGCGGACCGGGGTGGATAGCCGAGCAGACGGGCCAGGGCATCCAGCTGACGGCGGTCAGCGGGGAGGACGTCGCTCGTCTGCCCCGTGAGCAGCGTGATGCCCGAACGGAGACGGCTCGACAGCAGCCAGGCGGCCCGCAGGCGCTCGGCGTCGTACTCCCCGACGAGCCCGGCTCCGACCGCGGCGTCGAGCGCGTGCAGCGTGGACGTGGTCCGGAGACCCGGAACGTCGGTCGCATGCTGCAGCTGGAGGAGCTGCACGAGCCACTCCACGTCGCTGAGAGTCCCCGGCCCGAGCTTGAGGTGACGACGCGGGTCGGTGCCCTGCGGCAGCCGCTCCCCCTCCACGCGCGCCTTGATCCGCTTGATCTCCCGGAGGCCCTGAAGATCGACCGCCTCCGGGTACCGGATGCTGTCCGCGAGCTCCATGAACCGCCCGATGAGCTTCGTGCTCCCCGCGACACCACGCGCCCGCAGCAGCGCTTGCGCCTCCCACGACAGCGACCAGCGGCGGTAGTAGGCCGCGTAGGCGTCGAGGGACCGCACGATCGGACCGTTGCGCCCCTCGGGCCGCAGACCCGCGTCGAGGTCGAGAGGGAGGCGATGATCGGTGAGGTGCTCACGGAGTCCCGCCACGATCCTCGTCGCGAGCTTCTCCGCTCTGCCGGGGTCGACGCCGTTCGCGTCGTAAACGTACAGGACGTCGGCATCGGACCCGAAGCCGAGCTCTGCGCCGCCGAACCTCCCCATGCCGATGACCGCGAAGTCGAGCGCTGCGTCCTCAGGCGGCACGACCTCGCGGAGGACGGCGCGGAGGCCCGCCTGGATCGTCGCGTCCGTGATGTCGGTGAGCGCGGTGGCCACCTCCTCGATGGTGACGACGTCGAGGACGGCCGCCATCGCCGTGCGTAGGAGCTCGCGACGCCGCAGGGCCCGGACGGCCCGCAACGCGTCGGCGACCGTCTCATGGCGCGTCTGGATCGCTCGGGCCTCGTCGTCGAGCGCCTGCGCGCTCCGCGGACGCAGCCGCTCGGCGCTGTCCAGCCACGCCACCGACTCCGGGATCCACTCCAGCAGCTCGCCGATGTACCGCGACGACGACAGCAGTCGAGTGAGGCTCTCCGCCGCGCCGGAGGAGTCCCGCAGCATGCGCAGGAACCACGAGGTGTCCCCCAGCCGCTCGCTGATGCGGCGGAACGCGAGGAGGCCGTAGTCAGGATCGCTGCCGTCCGCGAACCAGCGCACCATGACGGGCATGAGGTGCCGCTGGATCGTCGCCTTGCGGCTGAGTCCGCGTGTCAGCGCGCCGATGTGGCGCAGCGCTCCCGCCGGGTCGCGGAACCCGATCGCGGCGAGCCGGTCGTGAGCCTGCTCCGCGGAGAGGGTGCGCTCCTCCTCGGGCAGTCCGGCCACGGCGCTCAGCAGCGGCCGGTAGAAGAGGCGGGTGTGGATGTCGCGCACCTCGCGGCGGACGCTCTCCCACCGCGCCCAGACGCCCTCTCCCGTCTCCGCCAGCTTCGTGCTGCGCGCCAGGATGCGCAGGCCGGCCGGCGTCTTGGGCATGAGGTGGGTGCGGCTGAGGTCGCGCAGCTGCAGACGGTGCTCCATGAGGCGCAGCACCCGATAGTCGTCCGCGAAGGTCCCCGCATCCGCGCGACCGATGTAGCCGCCGGCGACCAGGGCGTCCAGGCTCTCCAGCGTGCCACGCGTGCGCAGCGACTCGTCGGTGAGACCGTGCACGAGCTGCAGCAGCTGCACCGTGAACTCGATGTCGCGCAGCCCGCCCGCGCCGAGCTTGAGCTGGTACGGGGCGTCCTCCGGGTCGATGTGCTCCATGACCCGCTCGCGCATACGCTGGACGCTCTCGACGAACTCCTCTCTGGCGGCACTCGACCACACGCGCGGCTGCACCGCATCGATGTAGGCGGCGCCCAGGTCGGGGTCGCCCGCCAGCGGACGAGCCTTCAACAGAGCCTGGAACTCCCAGCTCTTCGCCCACCGGTCGTAGTACGCGACGTGCGACGCGAGGGAGCGCACGAGGGCGCCCTGCTTGCCCTCCGGGCGCAGCGCCGCGTCGACCTCCCAGAGCGGCGGCTCGACCTCGATGGCGCTGAGGTGGCGCATGGTGTCCCTGGCCAGACGCGTGGCGATGTCGATCGCCTGCGGCTCGGAAAGCGCCTCCTCATCCGTCGTGCCGCCGACGAAGATGACGTCGACGTCGCTGACGTAGTTGAGCTCCCTCGCGCCGGCCTTCCCCATGCCGATCACGGCCAGCTGAGTGGCAGCGACGGCCTCGCGACCGGCGGACGGCGCCTGGCGGGTGCGGGCGATCGCGAGCGAGGCCTCGAGGGCGGCGCCGGCGAGATCCGCGAGGGAAGCGGCCACCGCGGCGACGACCTCTTCGGGGCGCGAGTGGCCGAGATCGAAGGCGGCGATCTCCGCGAGGTTCCGCCGATACGCGACGCGGAGCGCCACGACCGTCCCGTCGTCCGCCGAGTCCGCGAACCCGTCCTCCGCCCCGACGGCAGCGAGGAGGCGATCGCGCCACACGTCCGCCGAGGGGAGCACGTCGATCGGTGCCGCCAGCACGTCCAGCTCGTCGGGATGCCGCAGGAAGAACTCCGCCAGTCCTACGGAGGCACCGAAGACGCGCCAGACGCGTCGGCGCGCCTCCTCGTCGTCCGCGAGCGCCCGCAGCGGGGCAGGGTCTCGTCGAGCGACCCGCAGCATCCCGCGAACGGCCGCATCCGGGTCCGCCGCGACGGCCGCCTCGAGCAGCATCGCGCGCGGCACGCCGAGCAGGCTCTCGAGCTCCGCCAGCGACGCCGCGGCCTCGCTCAGCTCAGCGAACCCGAGCCGGGCGAGTGCCGAGAGCGAGACGGAGGCGTCGGGGCGAGCCATGCCGCGCTCAGAGGAGCTCGAGGTTGTTCTTCAGCTCCAGCGGCGTGACCTGGCCGCGGTACGCCTCCCACTCCTTGCGCTTGTTGAGCAGCACGTAGTTGAACACCTGCTCCCCCAGCGTCTCCGCGACGAGTTCGGAGGCCTCCATGTACTCCAGGGCGTGGTCGAGGCTGGCGGGCAGGGCGGAGTAGCCCAGCGCCCGGCGCTCGGCGTCGCTCAGCGCCCAGACGTTGTCCTCCGCCTCCGGCGGAAGCTCGTACTCCTCCTCGATGCCCTTGAGACCGGCGGCGAGCATGAGCGCGTACGCGAGGTAGGGGTTCGCCGCGGAATCGAGCGCGCGGTACTCGACGCGCGACGACTGCCCCTTGTTCGGCTTGTACATCGGGACGCGGACCAGCGCGGACCGGTTGTTGTGGCCCCACGTGATGAAGCTCGGCGCCTCGTCGCCGCCCCAGAGCCTCTTGTACGAGTTGACGAACTGGTTCGTCACGGCGGAGATCTCGTTGGCGTGCTTGAGCAGGCCCGCGATGAAGTGGCGTCCGGTCTTGGAGAGCTGGTACTTCGCACCCTCCTCGTAGAACGCGTTCTGATCGCCCTCGAACAGCGACATGTGCGTGTGCATGCCGCTGCCGGGCTGGCCGCTGAGCGGCTTCGGCATGAACGTGGCGTACACGCCCTGCTCGATCGCGACCTCCTTGATGACCGTGCGGAAGGTCATCACGTTGTCCGCGGTGGTGAGGGCGTCGGCGTAGCGCAGATCGATCTCGTTCTGGCCGGGGCCGCCCTCGTGGTGGCTGAACTCCACGGAGATGCCGAGGTCTTCGAGCATGCGGACCGAACGGCGACGGAAGTCGTGCGCCGTACCCCCGGGGACGTTGTCGAAGTAGCCGGCGGAGTCGACGGGGACGGGCCCCTCAGGACCGAACGACGACGACTTGAGCAGGTAGAACTCGATCTCCGGGTGCGTGTAGAACGTGAAGCCCGCATCGGCGGCCTTCGCGAGCGTCCGCTTCAGCACGTGACGGGGATCGGCCACCGCGGGCTGTCCGTCGGGCGTGGTGAGGTCGCAGAACATGCGCGCGGTCGGGTCGATCTCCCCGCGCCACGGCAGCGTCTGGAAGGTCGTCGGGTCGGGCTGGGCGAGCAGATCGGACTCGTACGTGCGGGTCAGCCCCTCGATCGCGGAGCCGTCGAACCCGATGCCCTCGGCGAAGGCGCCCTCGACCTCGGCCGGCGCGATGGCGACGGACTTGAGCGTGCCGATCACGTCGGTGAACCACAGGCGCACGAACTTGACGCCGCGCTCCTCGATCGTCCGGAGGACGAAGTCCCTCTGCTTGTCCATGGCTACTCTGCGCCCTGGCCCTTCTCTGCGCCGAAGCCACTGGACGGCTTCGCGTCCCAGCCCTGCTCCGCGGCCTCTTCCTCGGCCCAGGCGCGCGACCGCTCCTTGAGCACCTCGGGGGCGCGGCGCGCCTCGGCCTCGGTGTCGAACGGACCGATGCGGTCGATGGACGGCGACAGCATGCCGAACTCGACCTCGCCCGTGACGGAGTTGTACCAGTACTTGTGATCGCCGTCGGTCATGGCTGCTCCTTCTTCCCGCGAGCGGTTGGGGTGATGTCATCGATCCTACTGGCGTGCACCGTGGTCGCTAAGCTATCGGCCATGGCAAAAGCGATCGGCGTCGACATCGGCGGCACGGGCATCAAAGCGGGAATCGTCGACCTCGAACACGGCACCATGGCCTCGGATCGGGTGCGCGTGCCCACTCCGGCCGGCGCGGCACCGGAAGACGTCCTCGTCGCGGTGCAGACGGTCCTGAAGACGCTCGACGTGCACGAGTCGACCCTGCCGCTCGGCGTGGCGTTCCCCGCGATCGTCAAGCGCGGCAAGACCCTCTCCGCGGCGAACGTCTCGAAGGAGTGGATCGACTTCGACGCCGAGCGCTTCTTCCGCGACGGCCTCGGCCGCAACATCGTCTTCGTGAACGACGCCGACGCCGCGGGCGTCGCGGAGGCTCGCCACGGAGCCGCCCGCGATGTGCTCGGCTTCACGCTCCTGACCACACTCGGCACCGGGATCGGCTCCGCGTTCCTGTACGACGGCGTGCTGCTCCCGAACACGGAGCTCGGCCACCTGAACTTCCGCGAGTACGAGTCCGTCGAGACCTACGCGGCCACCTCGGCGCGCGAGCGGGAGGGCCTGAGCTGGGAGGAGTGGGCCGAGCGCCTGCAGGCGTTCTACTCCCACATCGAGTTCCTGTTCAGCCCCGACCTCTTCGTGGTCGGCGGCGGCGTGTCGAAGAACGCGGGCGACTTCCTGCCCCTGCTCGACCTGAAGACGCCGATCGTCCCGGCGATCCACCGCAACAACTCCGGCATCATCGGCGCGGCCTCGCTCGCCGGCGACTGACCCTTCGACAGGCTCAGGGACCTTCGACAGGCTCAGGGACCAACGGGACGCTCAGGGCCCTTCGACAGGCTCAGGGACCCAAACGAGAGAAGGCCCCGATGACGGGAGTCATCGGGGCCTTCGGCGTTCGAGGCGAATGGGCCGACCTGTACGCCGGGTTCTGTTCCGGGGTTCTTCGCCCCTTCGACGGCCATCTCTCTCGGCGACACGTTGCCGTGCCGCTCCAGCGGTCTACCCGAGGACTCGGCGGGCCGCGTCATCATCCTCTGTCTGACCTTGCTCCGGGCGAGGTTTACCTGGCGGGCCGTGTCACCACGACCCCCGGTGGTCTCTTACACCACCCTTTCACCCTTACCCCTCGCGGGGCGGTCTGCTCTCTGTGGCACTGTCTCGCGGATCACTCCGGGTGGGTGTTACCCACCGCCCTGCCCTGTGGAGCCCGGACGTTCCTCGGTGCGGTTGCCCGCCACGCGACCGTCCAGTCGACCCATTCGCCCCTCCAGTCTACGGGGCCTCACTTCTCTGCGGAGTCCGCGATGCGCAGGTCGAGCGGAACATCGATCGGGAAGGTGCCGAACAGGCGGGTGGTGGCGACGGCAGCGGCCTCGCGGACGGCGTCGGCCGCGGCCTCCGCGCGCTCCTGCGGCGTGTGCAGGATCACCTCGTCGTGCAGGAAGAACGCCAGGTGCGGTTCCCGGGCGAACGGCCCCGATGCCTCGGCCGCGCCGAAGACCTCGGGGAGCTGTGCCAGGCGGTGACGGATCTCGGCGAGCCAGATGAGCGACCACTCCGCCGCGGTGCCCTGGACGACGAAGTTCCGGGTGAAGCGCCCCCACTCCCGTGCGCGGCGGCGTGCGTGGGAGACCACGGCGGGATCGGCGTCGGCGCCCGTGGCATCGGCCTGCAGCCGCATCCACTCCGCGGACGGACGCGGCGAGGAGCGACCGAGCCAGGTCGAGACGATGCCGCCATCCTCCCCGACACGCGCCGCGTCGTCGACGAGCGCCATCGCACGCGGGTACACCTTCCGCAGCCGAGGAACGAGTCGCCCGCTGTCGCCGCTGGTGGCGCCGTACATCGCACCAAGCACCGCGTACTTCGCCTCCTCGCGGGTCGCGACGGCACCCGACGCGACGACCCCCGCGTAGAGGTCGCCGCCGCGCGCCGCGGCCGCCATCGCCTCATCGGACGCCATGGCCGCGAGCATCCGCGGCTCCAGCTGGGCGACGTCCGCGACGACGAGGGCCCAGCCCGGATCCGCACGCACCGCGGGGCGGAGGTTGCGCGGCAGTTGGAGGGCACCGCCGCCGGCCGACGCCCACCGTCCGGTGACGACGCCTCCGGGGATGTACACCGGACGGAAGCGGCCGTCCTGCACCCACTCCGACAGCCAGCTCCAGCCGTTCGCGCTGAGCAGTCGAGACAGCTTCTTGTAGGCGAGGAGCGGTTCGATCACCGGGTGCTCGTGGGCGGACAGCTCCCACTTGCTCGTCGACTCCACCGACACGCCCACGCGGTGCAGCGCCCGCAGCAGCTTCGGCTGGCTGTCCAGGTGCAGCGTGGGGTCGTCGAGCAGGGCCCGCACCTCGTCGCCGCGCTCCACCATCCGTCGGGGCAGCCCGCCCGCGGCCGGACGAGCCCCCAAGGTCTCGGTGAGGATCGCATCGTGCACCCCGGCGTCCCACGGGAGCCCCGCGACGCGCATCTCCTCCGCGATCAGCCCGCCGGCCGACTCCGCGGCGCACAGCAGCGTCAGGCGCCCGTCGGCCGCCTCCGCCATCACGGTCCGCTGTGCGCGGTACTGCTCGAGTGCCGCGGCGATCGCGTCCTCGCCGGACTCCTCGTCGAGGACGTCGAACAGGGACGGGGTGGTGTCGACCGGGTCGCGGCGCTCCCACGCCGCCGCGGGTACCAGCGGCGTGGACGCCATGGCCGTGTCGCGCAGGATCGCGTGGCAGAGCACGAGATCATGGCTGCGCGTGATCCTGACGCCTTCGCTCAGGAGCAGCGCGTAGATCTCGGCCGCGCTACGGATGATCCACCGCGGGGCGTCGGCGGCTTCGACCGCGGCCACCCATCCGGCGAGTTCCGCCGCGGGCAGGAGCGTGCGCTGCTGCTCCTCGTCGTGTTCGTCGAGCTCGATCGCGGCGTACGCCCCCGCACCGAGGCCGACCAGCGCGAGGCGTCGCTCCGGGCCCGACGCCGGCGCCGTCACGGGCGGTGCAGGCCGGATGCGCTCATGAAGAGAGTCCCGACTCCTCGGTGCGCACGAGGATGCAGCCGCACTCGGGGCACGAGACGACCTCGTCCTCGGGCGCGCGACGGATCTCGTTGAGATCGGTGCCGGGGAGCATCATGCGGCAGCCTTCACAGGTTCCGCGGGTGAGGAGCGCAGCTCCGGCGCTGTTCGCGGCGCGACGATCGTACTCCGCGAGCAGAGGAGCGGGAACGGTGGCGGCGACGGCCTCCCGGTCCCGGGCGAGCTGGGCGCCGAGCTCGGCCGCCGCAGCGACATCGGCCTTGCCCTGGGCGGTGAGCGCGCTGCCCTCCGCGGTCGTCGCATCCAGCAGCGCCTGCTGCGCGGCCACGGCGGCGTCGGCTTCCTCGACCCGGCCCATGACGTCGAGTTCCGCGTCCTCCAGGTCACTCAGACGCTTGGCGAGGCTGGCGAGCTCGTGCTCCAGGGCCTGCGCCTCCTTCGGGTTGGTGGCCGCCGCGAGG
The DNA here is from genome assembly GCF_019091465.1 of Microbacterium sp. GbtcB4. Lineage (NCBI taxonomy): Bacteria > Bacillati > Actinomycetota > Actinomycetes > Micrococcales > Microbacteriaceae > Microbacterium > Microbacterium sp. GbtcB4. The sequence goes on along the minus strand of NZ_JAGXJJ010000009.1, from coordinate 19,659 downwards.
CGCTGGGCGTCGCGGTCGCGCCGCTGCTCCGCCAGCGCGACATCCGATTCCAGCCGCGAGAGCTCGGTGCGGGCGTCGTCCCTGGCGCCGGTCAGGACCGTGAGCTCGCGGAGCTGCTCCTGACGGATGGCGACGAGCTCGGCGATCCGGCCCGCCTGGCTCGGCTGCGTGCGGGCACGCTCCGCCTGCGCGATGCGCCGGTCGAGGTCCGCGATGTCGAGCAGGGTGCGCTGGTTCTCCGGGGTGGCGTTCACGCTCTCAAATCTAGTCGCTGCCGGGCCGAGCGCCGCATCATCGGATGTCGCCGTCCACGTAGAGCCACGTCCGGTTCTCGCGGACGAAGCGGCTGCGCTCGTGCAACGATCCACGCGTGCCGCCCTGCCGCCAGAAGGCCTCGAACTCGACCACGCCCTCCGTGTCGAACGGGCCGCCGGCCACGCGATCCACGATCACCAGCCGACGCCACTCGAGGTCGTCCTCGAAGGCGATCGTCTCCGGTCGCGTCTCCGGGTGCCAGGTACGGAGCAGGTACGCCCCGTCCTCCCGCACGAAAGCCGTGTAGCGCGAGCGCATCAGTCGCTCGGCGGTCGGCGCGGATGCCCCGTCGAGGAGCGGTCCGCAGCAGGCGGCGAACGTATCCCCCGAGGCGCAGGGGCAGCGGAAGGACGCCGTCATGGGAGCGCGACGATCAGGGTCATGCCTGCCAGCATCGCGCGGAGGGCCGTGATGCGCCAACTCGCCCTACGCTGGAGGCACGCCAACGCCAGGAGCATCGATGACCACTGTCCCCACCTTCCGCGCCCACAACGGCTTCGCCCTGCCGGCCCTCGGTCTTGGCACGTATCGGCTGAACGGTGACGCCGGGGCGGAGGCGGTCGCCCAGGCGCTCCGTGCGGGTTACCGACTCGTGGACTCGGCGTTCAACTACGAGAACGAGGGCTCCGTCGGGCGCGGCGTCGCGGCCTCCGGCGTCCCCCGCTCCGAGGTCATCGTGACGACGAAGCTCCCCGGACGGCACCATGCCCGCGCGACGGCGACCGCCAGCATCGAGGAGAGCCGATCCCGCCTCGGCCTCGACGCGACCGACCTGCACCTCATCCACTGGCCGAACCCGAGCCAGGACGAGTACGTCGAGGCATGGGCGGCTCTCGTGGACGCCCAGTCGCGCGGCGTCGTCCGCCAGATCGGCGTCTCGAACTTCCTCCCCGAGCATCTCGAGCGCATCGAACGGGAGACCGGGGTCCGGCCGGTCGTGAACCAGATCGAGGTGCACCCGTACTTCCCGCAGGAGGAGCAGCTGGCCTATCACCGGGAGCGCGGCATCCTCACCGAGGCCTGGAGCCCCCTGGGGCGTGCGCAGGCCCTCCTCGACGAGGATGTCGTCCGCGAGGTGGCCACCGCTCACGACATCACGCCCGCGCAGACCGTCCTCGCCTGGCACGTGGCCAGGGAGACGGTCGCGATCCCGAAGGCGTCGTCCGCAGAGCACCAGGCCGCGAACCTCGCCGCCGCCGCGGTCGTGCTCGACGACGCGGAGGTCGCCGCGATCACCGCACTCGGACGCGCGGACGGGCGCCTGTTCGACGGCGATCCCGCCGTGCACGAGGAGTCCTGAGCCGCGAAGGCTCAGACGCTCTGCGTGCCGAGTACGCGCAGGAACTCCAGCTTTTCAGCCGCCTCGCTCCCGGGCTGCGCCGTGAGGACGATGAGCGCCTGCGACTCGTCCTCCGTGAACAGCGCCTGACAGTCCACCTCGATCTCCCCCAGCTCCGGATGAACGATCACCTTGTGCTGCTCGAAGCGACGGGCGACCTCGTGAGCCGCCCAGAGCTGCACGAACTCGGGGCTCCGTTCCGACAGATCCGCCACGATCTCCCCCGCCCGCGACCGCGCGCCCATCGTCCCGTACGCCGCGCGCAACGCCGCCACCAGCGCCCGTGACTGCCGGGGGTGATCGACTTCCCGGTATCGCCGCCGTTCCTCCCCCGGGCGCGCGAACCAGCGGTGGATGCCGCTCCGGTCGAGCCCGGTCAGCCCGCTCGCGTCTCCGATCAGCGCGCGCGAGGCGTCGTTCTGCACCAGCACCTCGTCGAGCGCCGAGACCACGAACGCCGGGGTGTCGTGCAGACGGTCGAGCACCCGGAGGATTCCGGGACGGACGTAGTCGGTGATCACCGCCCGATCGGGAGCGCTGAGCCCGCTGAGCCGGTAGAGGTAGTCACGCTCGTCCGAGGACAGCCGCAGCGCGCGGGCGAGGGCGGCGAGGATCTGCGCGCTCGGCTGCGGGCCCCGACGCTGCTCGAGACGCGTGTAGTAGTCCGTCGACATGGTCGCCAGCTGTGCGACCTCCTCGCGGCGCAGTCCGGCCGTCCGTCGCCGAGTCCCCTCGGGCAGGCCCACGTCGGCAGGACGCAGCGCCTCCCGACGGCGCAGGAGGAAGTCGGCCAGGGCATCGCGATCCATCCGTGCAGTATCCCCCGGACGCGGGACGGGATCCAGGGACCGCCGATCCCCCGATCAGCCGTCTCTGGAACGGGGCCGGTACAGCGCCGAGGCTGAGGTCATGGACATCACCGGAAACACCATCTTCATCCCCGGCGCGACGAGCGGGATCGGTCTGGCGCTGGCGCTCCGGCTGCAGGAGCGCGGCAACACCGTGATCGTCGGGGGACGCCGCGGGGACCGGCTGACCGCGATCACTGCCGCGCATCCCGGGCTCCACACCGTCCGCATCGACATCGCGGACTCGGCGAGCATCGACGAGGCCGCGGCCGCGGTCCTCGCCGCACATCCGACGCTGAACGTGCTGATCACGATGGCAGGCATCATGCGCACGGAGGACTGGACCACGCCGGCCGGCTTCCTGTCCACCGCGGAGGAGACCGTCACGACGAACATCCTCGGCCCGATCCGTCTCATCGCCGCCTTCATCGAGCACCTGCGGGCCCAGCCGTCGGCGACCATCATGACCGTCTCCTCCGGTCTCGCGTTCGCGCCCCTGAAGGTCACGCCCACGTACAACGCGAGCAAGGCGGCGATCCACATGCTCAGCGAGTCGCTGCGGCTGCAGCTCGCGGGTACGACCGTCGCGGTGCAGGAACTCGAGCCGCCCGCCGTGCGCACGGACCTCATGCCCGGGCATGCGGAGAACGAGGCCGCTCTGCCGCTCGACGCGTTCGTCGACGAGGTCATGACGCTCATCGAGACCCAGCCCGACGCGACCGAGATCCAAGTCGAGCGGGTGAAGTTCCTCCGCTACGGCGAGGCGCGGGGCGACTACGACGAGGTCGTCACGGTCCTCAACCGCACGGATCCGCACGGCCGGTGAACCCCGGTGGGGCGGACCGCCGCCCCACCGGCGTCACTCCTGCAGGGATGCGGCGACCGCGGTGAGCGCGTCGGCGGACTGCCGCAGCAGGTCGAGCTCCCGATCCGAGAACGCCGTCGTGCGGATCGGCACGGCCCCGGCGGCGCTGACGATCGACGGCACGGACAGGGCGACGCCGTCGATCCCGTGGAAGTCGCGGAGAACCGTGCTCACGGGCATCACCGCATGCTCGTCCCGGAGGATCGCCTCCACGATGCGCGCGCTGGAGAGCCCGATCGCGTAGTTCGTGGCGCCCTTCCCCTGGATCACCTTGTAGGCGGCGTCGCGGACGTCGACGGCGATCTCGTCCAGCTCCTCCAGTGTGAAGCGCGGGTGCTCCGGCGTCTCCCAGTCGAGGATCGGGACCGTGCCGATCGTCGCCCGCGACCAGAGCGGGAACTCGGTGTCGCCGTGCTCCCCGATGATGTGGGCGTGCACACTCGCCGTGGACACTCCCGCCCGCTCCCCCAGCTTCCAGCGCAGCCGGGAGGTGTCGAGGACCGTTCCGGAGGCGAAGATGCGCTCCGAGGGCAGGCCCGTCTCCTGCTGAGCGATGACGGTGAGCACATCGCACGGGTTCGTGACGATGACGTAGACCGCGTTCGGCGCGACGGACAGCAGCTCCGGCATCATGCGCCGGATGATGCCGGCGTTCACCCCGGCGAGCTCGGTGCGCGTCTGTCCCGGGTTCTGCTTCGCTCCCGCCGTGATGACCACGACATGGGAACCGGCCGCCACCGAGATGTCGCTGCCCCCGATGATGTCGCTGCTGCCGGTGAACTGCGTCCCGTGCGCGAGGTCCAGCACCTCCGCCTCGACCTTCTCGGTCGCGATGTCGTAGAGGGCGACGTGGCGGGCCGAGCCGCGGATCAGAGCCGCGTAGGCGACGCTCGATCCGACGCTTCCGGCGCCGACGACGGTGAGCTTCGAGTTCTCGATGATCTCCATGCGCCCATCCTGACAGCGCGAGCGCCGCGACGGCAGGGGTGTCGCCGGGAGAATCGCGGGCTCGTCAGATCGCGGCGGCGACCGCTTCGGCTGCTGTGCGATGGGTGAACCGGAAGCCGGAATGCTGCAGCGCCTCGGGCCGCACATCGGCATCCGGGAGCAGCAAGGATTCGGCGGCGTCGCCGAGAGCGAGGCGCAGGGCCCACCGGGGGGCGGGCACCCAGAACGGCCGGTGCATCCGCTGCGCGAGCGCGCGACCGATGTCGTTCGCGGACGCCCGGGTGGGCCCGGTGAGGTTGACCGGCCCCGCGAGCTTCTCATCGAGGACATGGCGGATACCGCGCACCTCGTCGTCCAAGGAGATCCACGGCCAGATCTGCGTACCCGGCCCCAGCGGGCCGGCGACGCCGAGCTTCGTCAGCGTGATCATCGGCCGGAGCACACCCCGGCGGTGGATGACGGGTGCCGTCCGCAGCAGGGCGACCCGCGTGTGGTCCTCGGCCCGCCGCGCCGCGGTCTCCCAGCGCACCGTGAGGTCGGCGAGGAAGGTGCTCCCGGGGCCGGAGTGCTCGGTGAGCACCTCGCCGGGCGCCGACCCGTAGTAGCCCACGGCGGAGGCGGAGAGGAAGGCGGGCGCGTCGGTGCGCAGGGCGCGCAGAGCGGTGGTGAGCGTGTTCGTCGCGTCGAGCCGCGATTCGACGAGCTGGCGACGGTACCCACGCGTCCACGGCAGCCGGCCGACGCTCGCACCCCCGAGGGCGACGACGGCCTCCGCCCCGGCGAGTACGTCGGGATCCAGGGACGCCTCCCCCGGAGCCCACTCGATCTCGCCCTCCGCCTGCGGGGGACGTCGCACGAGGGTGCTCACCTCGATGCCGTCCGCCCGCAGGGAGGCGGCGAGAGCAGAACCGATGAGGCCTGATGCCCCGCTGATGACGATGCGTCGCGTCATTGCGCTCCCCGCTGCAAACGTTACGGGTGGGCCCTGCCGGGATCGAACCGACGACATCCACGGTGGAGTCCCCACACTTGGCACCCATCGTAAACCTCTTCGCGGGGCGGGAAGCATCGTGACTCGCATGGTGAACGCCGCGGTTGTCACCGCCGCCCTTAGTCAGATGATGGAGGTCGCGATGGATCGGGACAACATGCAGTCCGTGCGCCTCTCGATCTTGAAGCGCCGCATCGTGTCGCTCCAGAACCACGTCGACGAGCAGTCCATCGAGGTCGATACACCGTAGCCGCCGTCGGCTCCTGTGAACGACGCGCTCAGCGAATCGCCGTGATTCCTGGGCGCGTCGGTCGTCGCGGGCGTTTCGAGACGCTCCGTACGGTCATTTCACAGGCTCTGGAGGGGGCCTTCTAACCCGAGGAGAGACACATGCACTTCCAGGACATCACCGCTCTTGAGATGTTCATCGATTACCAGCGCGCGCAGAACCTCGCCGTGACGACGATCCGCAACCGTAGGAGCATCCTGACCACCTTCGCACGGCGCACCGGGACGCTCGTCGAGTGTGACGTGTTCACCCTGCGCCGTTACATCGGTCGCGACGACGCCGTGAGCGCCGGCACGCGCCGCACCGAGCGCGGCGCGCTGATCGCGTTCTACACGTTCCTGCAGGACGAGGGCCTGCGCGATGACAACCCCGCGGCGAAGCTGCCCGTGGTGCGCGTCCCGAAGGGCCAGCCCCGCCCGTTCACGCCCGAGCAGATCGACGCGATGCTCACCTCGGGCGCGTACGCGAAGACGCGGGCGATGATCCTCCTGGGCTACTACCAGGGCTTCCGGGTCTCGTCCATCGCCCGCGTCCACGGCCACGACATCGACCTCGACGGCCGAACCATCGCCACGCTGGTCAAGGGCGGCAAGGAGCGCCGCCTCCCGCTCCACGACGTCATCGCCGACCTCGCGCTCACGATGCCACGCGACGGCTACTGGTTCCCGGCTCGCGGCGGGCAGGGCGGCCACATCCGGGCATCGTCGGTAACCGACCTCATCACGAAGGCGAAGGTACGCGCCGGGATCACAGACCCGAAGCTCACGCCGCACTCGCTCCGCCACGCCTTCGGAACCGACCTCGTGGAGCAGGGCGTCGACATCCGCGTCGTCCAGGAGTTGCTTGTGCATGAGCACCTGTCGACGACGCAGATTTACACCGCGGTCAGCGAGCGTCGGAAGCATGACGGCATTCGCACGCTCACGCCGCGCGAGGTGCCCGCACGGTCCGGGAGGGGTGCCGCTAAGATCGCGGCATGAGCAAGCCAACGATCGTCGAGCTAGCAGCGTGGATCATTACCGGAGTCCTCGCGCTCATCACTCTGGTTCTGGGCGCACTCGCTGCGGCGGCCAGCGCTGGAAGCGTCGCTCCGGCTGCAACGGCAGAGTTTGGGATCGCAGCCGGAGCCCTGGCCCCAGTTCTGGCCGCCGCGCTTGTGCTTAGCGGTCTGCGCGTCCTGCTGGCTTCCCGGGACGCTCAGCGCGCACCGGGTCGGTAGACGACGCCGACGCCGCCGCCGATGATGCCCATGACGGTCGTGACGACGCCGCCGGTCGCGAGCACCTGCGGTGCGATGTCCGGGAGCCAGATGCCCGCGATGCCGGAGGCGAGGGCAGACGCGGCCGCGGTCGCGAGGGTGGTCCAGTAGACGGCATCCCGGACGCGGGGCGTCACGGCCGGGCGGTACTCCTCCACGGGCGACGCGGTGTCCTCTGTGCTGGTCACGGTCGTGGCGTCGGCGATGAGTGCTGCACGCCGGGATCGGGGGGTGATGTCGGTCATGGTCTTTCCTTTTTCAGGGGGTGATGATGCTCCAGAGGATGCCGCCAGCACTGAGCAGGAGCGCGAGGACGCCGGTGATGCGGCCCCACGTCGCGGCGCTGTCCTCTTCGAGGTCGTTGAGGCGCTCGTCGTGCCGGGCGAGGGTCTTGCCCTTGTCGTTGAGCCGCGCCTCGTGCTGGTTGAGGGTGCCCTCGTGCTGGTCTAGCCGCTGGTCGTGGCGGGCGAGCGTCGCCGTCAGCATGCCCTCGATGCGAGCCACGCTGATCCGAAGGTCGGTGTCGTCGCCAGGCACTGTCACGCCTTTGGCGTCGAGAACTCGCCGCGTACGCCCTTGAGCGGCTTGAGCCCGTTCATCGCGCGACGGGTGTTCACCATGTCGAGGGCGGACTTCCAGCCGGCGTTGTTGACGTTCTCGACGTCGCCCCACAGGGTGCGCTCCTTTGCGGATGCAGAGGCGCCCTGGACGTGGAACGTGAGCTCGCCGACGACGGCGCGGCGGCTGCTCTCGTCCTTGTTCTGGGTGTTGTAGATGACGCGCATGGTGATGTCTCCTTGCTTCTCAGGCGTCAGCGCCGTGACGATCGGTTTGCCGTGGTTCTTGTCGCGAGCACGGATGTACTCGAAGTGGTGGTTCTCGTTGGGGACGTAGAGCCGGTTTCGGATGAAGCCGTTGTCGGCGAGGATCGCGACGACGCGGGCGTTCACCCAGTCGTCGGAGTCGAGCGCGGTGCCCTTCGTGTGGAAGGCGAGCGGGTCGTCCGGGTGCAGTGCTTTGGAGTGTCCGGGATAGGGCCCGCGGCCGGCGATGTACGCCTGCCAGGCGTTGTACATCCGAAGCTGCGTGCTGCGCTTTCGGTACGTCGAGTTGACGTCGATGTCTCGGTGAAGCTCGGCACGCACCTTAGCCTCCGCCCGACGGAACGCCGCCGCGGCCTCGGGTGTGAACTCGACGCCGGGGCGGACTGTCTCGATGACGAGGCCGCCCATCACCCCGCCTCCTCGAGTGCGGTGATCCGCTGTGCGAGCAGGTCCACGGCCTGGTGGAGCTGCGCGTTCTGTGCCATGAGGAGCGCGATGAAGTCGATGCTGTCCGGGATCGGCTCGCCCTCGTCGCCGACGGTGGTGTAGACGACGAACGGGCGGAGGTCTTCGGACTCGTCGAGCCGTTCGGCGATGTACCCGTACTTCCACGAGCCGTCGCCGTGACGCATCTGGTAGCGGCTGAGCGCCGGCCAGATGTCGCCGAGAGAGGCCGGGTCAATCTCACTGACGAACTTCTTGTACCGCTCGGACGAAGCGTTACGAGAGAGGCGACCGTCGCCGTTGATGTAGGCGACGGCATATCCGGAGGTCGCCGGGGTCGCGCCTGCGGCGTAGATGTTGCCCTGCACGATCACGTCGCGCCCGAACTCCCAGTTCCTGTTCGTGCTGGGAACGGATGCCGCGACCTTGTCGTCGACATACTCTTTGTTCGCGGCGTGGCCTGCGGAGCTGGGGGTCTGCGTGGCGAGCTGGCCACCAGTGGTGTAGACGGGCACCTTCCCGCCGGGCGAGCTGCCGGCGGTGGTGGTGAGCACGATCCCGAGGTTCGAGCGCGCCGAGGCGGCGGTTTCCGCGCCAGTGCCACCCTTCGCGACCGGGGTCACGGCATTCGTGCGCTGGGCGATGTAGTCCCGTGTCTTGTTCTCCTCGGTTGCGAGGGTGTTGGCCAGCTCGTTCCCAGTGAGGATGTCCATGCCCGCTGCTGCGGCGTCGTCACCGGTAGCCATGTCGTCTCCTACAGGTTGTTGATGGTGCCCGGGAGGGCGTTGATGGTGCCGGGGAGCAACACGATCGCTCCGGCGGGGGTGTCGGTAGTGCGGGAAGTCACGGTGACCCGGTTCTTCCCGAGGTCGAACTCGACCCGCTCCGCGGTACCGAGCTGGATGGGAGTGCCTTCGAGGATCGCGCTGAGCGGCTGCTCCGCCGCCTCCGTCCACCGTGCAACCTTCTCCGCGGTGACCGTCCGCCCGCGTCCCTGCGCCCGTTGCACGGCGTACTGGGCGCGCCCGGGACCCGGGTAGGGGGCGTTGATCTCGCGGAGCACGACCTTCGGGTTTGTGATGCCAGGCATGACGTAGGTGTCATCGCGGGTCTGCGCGATGCCGTCGCGGTCATCCCACGAGTAGCGGAACACGGCGCCCTGGAACCAGTCGTCGGAGTCTCGGGAGAGCTCCTCACTCGCGGCGATGATGTTCACGCCGTCGCGGAAGGTGATGCTCCCCGATGCGCGGTACTCAGCGTTGCGGAGGGACCACGCACGCGCCTCGTTGCACACGAGGCGCAACCCGAGGGCCTGCACCAGCGGGGCGAGGAAGTCCAGCGCCGACATACCCGCCGACCAGTAGAGCGCATCCCTGTCGGGAGCGTCCCGCACAGGGGTGCGGATCGACGCGGACGCTTGCGGTGTCTCCGCCCACTCGTATGTGTAGTCGGCCGTGTTCGCCGACCCGCCGGTGAAGGGCTCCGGCAGGAACGGCCCCTCCGTGAGCATCACGACACTTCCGTAGTGGAGCTGCCCCTCGGTGTTCCCGGCGGTGTCCACGATGATGTACGCGTACCGGGCGAGCTTCGGAGGGATCGCCGTGACCTTGAGGCGGGTCCACACCGTGGTGGAAGTCATAGTCGGTGCGGAGGAAGTGACGGCGCCAGGAAGGCTCTTGCCGTTCTCGTCGCGGAACGCCAGGCGAATCGTCGCATTCCGCGCGGTGGAGGACAGTAGGTAGATCGAAGCGGTGTACTGCTTGCCGGGAGTGACCGCGCACACCTTCGTCGTATCGACGCCGTTCCATCCCCCGGCCTGCACGATGCTCGTTCCCGCGTTCGCGCGCCAACGTACGACGGACGAGCCGACCGGTGCCGTCACCGGGGGTGCGACGGCGGTAAGGTTCGATGCTCCGGTGGAGGTGACCCACCCGCTTGTCCCAGAGTGCCCGGTCGGGAACGGGATCAGGTTAGTGACGTCCCACAGCGGGTAGACAGACCCGGTAGGCCCGCTGATCGCGACCGCCGCGCCGATAGCTGCAGCGATGACCGCCTGACAGAGAGCCTTGATGTCGGACGCGTAACTCATCATGTCGATCCCGGCGACAGGGCGGTGATCGCCGAGGAGCGCCTCGTCGGAGGCCAGCGTGAGATTCACCCGGGAATCCGCGCGGGAGGGTGACGCGCGACGGATGCCGAGGTCGAAGGTGCGCGGCGTCCCTGTCGGCACCTGCACCGGACCCTCTGGCGTCTCGGTCCACTCCGAGTCCGCCCACACGTCCACCGCGAGACGGTGGTTGTCGCGAGGGTCGAGGTCCTCGAACAGCGCCGCGTCCTCGACAGCGAGCTGCACGGTGCCCTCGACGTGTGGTGCGCTCCCGGAGTCGAACACGATGCGGCCCGTGTCGTCGGACATCGATACCTCGATGTCTGCTGGAGTCCCGAGGATGCGCGCCGCGTAGATCGGTTGGGTGGTGCTCACGGGATGACCTCCACGAAGGGCACCACGATCCACCATGCGGAGCGCGTGTCGTCGTCCAGTTCGATGTCGAGCTGCTCGCCCTCGGGACCGATGACGAAGGACATGTCGATAGCCGGCACGTCGGCGTCGCTGATGGACAGCACCTGCGGCACGGACAGCGCGGCATAGGCGGAGAGAGCGTCGGCCTGATCCATGAACAGACAGCGGAACTCGCCGCGGCGGAGACCAGCGGGACGGAAGGTGATGTCGGGGTTCGGCCGGTTGAGGATGTCGTGGACAATCGAGCGTGTCGTACGGCTCGCCTGGTAGCCGTCGATGAGCTCGGGGGTGATGGTCCCGGCCGTGTGCGTGATCGTCGTCATGTCAGTCCCATTTCGCCAAGCCAGCCGCGACACCGCCGCGCACCACGTCGACCGTGATGGTGCGACGGCGAGCGGTAAGCGCGTTGATCCTGCGCTCCGCCGAGGACGTGTCGGCATTGACCTTGACCGTGCCGGACTTGATGCTGCCCGCCTTGTCCTCGACTCGCTGGATGTCCTCGGTGGCCCGCTTCGTCTTCGCGTTGACGGCCACTTCGGTTTCGTCGGGGAGGCGGTAGATCGCATTGCCGAGCGCGTCGGTCTCCCCCGTTGCGACTCCCACGGTCATCGCGTACTGGTACGCGGTGCGCTCGGCGAGACTGGCGGCGTCAGCGCCGCTGATGTACCCCTCCTCCGTGGCCTTGAGGACGGCCTCCAGCTCGCGCACCCGACCGCTCGTGACGGAGGTCGTCATTCCGTTCGCGGCAAACGCTTCGGTTAGACGGTCAAGCTTCGGCCCACCCGAGGCGAGGGCGTCGATCACGTCGACCTGATCCCAGCCCGAGACATTCGCGAGGTCCGTCACCTGCTTGTACTTCTCGGTCTCGCTCGTCCACTCGCTGATCCGCTGGGTGTAGCCCGCCGCGGAAAGCGCCCCAGCCACGTCATAGGCGAGACCGAACGCAGATTCGCGGGCCTCGTCCGCGGACTCCTGCACCTCGTTGAAGTGGTTGACCATGACGCCCGCGGCTGCCGCGACGGCTAGACCGGCGGCGGCACCTGCGGGCCCGAAGTCCGCGAAGGCGTTGGCGGCGACCTCCTGGCCAAGCTCGGCGATGGACTCGAAGGAGCCGTCGAAGCTCGCCGCGGTCTCGCGGGCGGACTGCATCGCCTCGTCCTTGAGGCCTTTGACGCCCTCCTCGGCCTTCTCGAAGCCGCGGGCGCTGGAGTCGCCGATGTCGTCGAACGCGTCCTTGGAGCGCCGCTGCACGTCCTGGAGGGAGTCCTCGATCCCGTCGAGAGCCCGCTCGCCGTCGCGACCGGCGTCGCGGAACTCGTCGCCGATGCCCTCGACGGCGCGCTCCGCTTGCTTCGCGGAGAGCCCCATCGCGCGGAGGGCGTCCTTGATGTCGTCGTCGGACTTCCCCGCCTTGCGGGATGCCTCGACGAGCTTGGCGGCGAAGCTGTCGACCGGGCGGGTGGACCGTGCCGATTCGTCGCCGACGCCCTCGACGGCGGCCTCCAGGTCGGCGAGGGCCTTCTCGCCGTCCTTCGCGCCTTTCGCGACGCCGGAGGCGTTGAGGCCGATGTCGATCTCGAATCGTTTGCTCATGATCCTGTGGCTTTCTCGATGGTCTCGGCGACCGTCCGGTAGGCGGTCTGCGCGTAGAGGGACCAGGCCCGCGGGATGAACTCCCGGAGCGCGGGATAGACGACGCGCCCGGTCTTGACGTAGTGCCAGAACTGGCGCTGCGTGCGCCGGGTGACCGATCCGCGGCGTGTCTGATAGGTGGCGTAGTCCTCGCGGTAGGCGCCGAACTCGGTCTCGCGAGGGAACTTGCCGTTGGCTCCGGCGATGAGCTTGGCGCCGCGATCGGAGACGTAGACGGTGGCGGGAGCCACCAGGCGCTTGTGGAAGATCGCCTCCCCGGGCGACTTCTCGGCCAGGAGCTTTTTCCACTCCGGGACGATGACGCGCTTTGTCTGCGCGCGGGCTTCCTTCGCGACCTCGCGCGGGATGGTGGCCATGACCTGGACGAGCGCGGTGAGCGTGGGGCTGCGCCGCACGTCGAGCTGCATGGCCACCACTCGCTTATGCGCCTGGCGCTGCCACGGGCACCGGCCGCGGGCGGCCCTGGACGCCGTGGGTAACGGACGAAGTGGCGACCGCGTTGACCTGCCCGCCGATGGAGCCGGGGGCGATGAAGATGTCGGCCTCCCATCCGAGGCCGCCGCGGACGACCTCGAAGAGCATGGTGACCTTCTCGCCCTCGTGCTCGTACAGGTACATCGAGAGGGAGTCCGGGGTCTCCCAGTCCTGGGCGTAGTCGAGCTGCGCACCCCAGGTCGTGGCGGTCGGGAAGTTGTAGGTGGCGTCGGGGGTCAGCCCGTTCCAGGTGACGTTGCCCGTCGTGGGGGTGAGCGTGACGCCGGAGACGTGCTTCTCGTAGTCGGACTCCGCGATGCGCAGGAGCACGTCGCGGAGGACGATGGGCTGGACTTCGATCTGAGGCATGAGTGTGTGCTCCTAGCTTGGGTCGGCTGGTGCCGGCGGGGCGGTAACGGGGTTGGTCGTGATGACGGTGATACTCAGCCGCCACCCGAAGTAGGCGTCCCAGAACACCGCCTTGGAGGCGCTGATGCGGTAGAAGCTGGTCGAGGAGAGCGCGGCTTCGTAGAGCTCAGCCACCGACTCGTCCGCGTCCGCTTCGGCCTTGCGCACGTCCATGCGGTTGGTCGCGATGCAGACGTCGACCGTCGCGGCGATCTTCGAGAGCGGGGCCTCCGGGAAGGGCTCGAAGCCCGTGTACTCCAGCCACATGAGGGGCCGAGAAAGGGCGTGCATCTTGTCGGGGATGCCGTCCTCGGCCTTCCAGTCAGCGGGCACGAGCGGCTTAAGTACGCCGAACACGTACTCGCGGACGGTGGGCGTGTCGGTGTCAGTAGACATCGGGCTTCCCGTCCTCCGGGCGGATGATGCCGCGGATGGTCTTGTCGAGAGGGCGCGGAGTGTAGCTGAACTGCCCATCACCGACGTCTCCGCCGCCGGACACCCGGCCCGCGTTCCAGAGGTTCTGCGCCTGCCGGAGCTGCGCGTAGACGTAGTTGAAGGGCGGGTCGGTCGGCTCGGCGTCGAGGACCGCGAGCACGGCGTCGAGGTGCTGGGAGACTCCGAAGCGTGCGAGCGCGTCCTCGATCGCCGAGCCGAGCGTGGCGGGCTCGGGAGCGTAAGCCAGCACCTGGATGCGTGAGGTCTCCAGCAGGAAGCCACACGTCTCCGAGTCCTCGATCGGCGCGTCGGCCCATGCGCCAAGGAGGCGTCCTTCGTCGGAGGTGCTGTACCAAGCGGTCATGTCTACGCTCCCGCGTCTCTCAGGCGGCGGGGTCGTCGGTGCCGAGGAGGATGAGCGATTCCTCTCGAACGACGAACGTCTCCAGGTAGCCGAGCACGGCCTTGTCGACGCCGCCTCGGGCGATGTCGAGTGCGTCGACCTGGATAGGCGTGGTGCCCTGCTCGCGGAATTCGATCGCCCCCTTGGCGCCGGCGGCGACGGCGGGCTCGGCGGGGTCGAGGCCGGTGAAGTAGGTCGCCGGCGCCTTCTTCACGATCACCTTGCCGTCTGCCTGGCCTTCGCCGGTACCGGCGCGCACGGAGAACTGCACGTACTCGGGAACGAGGTCCTTCGGCGTGAAGAGCAGCTGACGCCACGCGACCGGGTTGACGACGGCGAAGGCGGGCTCGTCCTCGTTGTCGTTGACGCCCTCGATCGCGTCGATGAGCATGCCCATCGCGATGGGGTAGTCGTGGCCCGCGACCGCAGGGTAGGTGCCCGGTGCGACGAGTCGCGAGTTGTCGGTGCCGGCCGCGGCGGCGATGATGTCGGTGAGCGCGCGGCGGTCGGTGACGCGGGCGTACGAGTCGACGACGAGCTGCAGGAATGCCTCGATGACGTCTGCGCCGCCTTCGAGGTCGAACCACTCACGGGCGATGTCAGCCGCCCAGCCGTACTTGCGGAGAACCGACTTCTGGGTCGCGGTGGTCGCTCCGCCGGACGGCATCTCGGTCTTGTTGCCCGACCACTCCTGAACGAGCTCGCCGCTCGCATCGATGGTGAAGCCGGAGCGTCCGCCGAGCTGGATGCCGCCGAAGAGGTGCGTGGCCAGGTCGATGTACTTCCGCGCGTACCGGCGACCCTGCCAGAGCTTGCCAACCCATGCGGGCTGCAGCACCCCGCTCGCGGCGGTGGTGAGTCCGCCGTTGGCGTTGTACTTGATGTCGGTGAGCGCCGCGAGCAGGGTCTCGGCGTCGGACGTGTCGCCCATGCCGTTCTTGATCTTGGCGATGGACGCGAAGACCGATCCGAGATCGACCTCCTCTTCTCCCGCCGGGGCGGATGCGAGCAGCGTGTCGGGGACCTTGGCCCCGGTCTCTGCGACTGCGGATGCGGTCATGGTGGACTCCTCTTCTTCGGTGTCTTCCTCAGCCGGGGCGGCGTTGGTCTCGTCGGTCACCTTCGTGACCGTGGTGGTGCTCACGTTTTCCTCGACGCGGCGCCACTTCGCGCCGTCCTCGTCGGTGAACTCAGTGACGTACTGGGATCGGCTGGAACGCTCGGGGGCGTCGTACTCGCTCGGCACTGCCGCGTCAGTGTCTTCGGCGGCGAGGAGGGTGGCACCGGCGAACGCCGGCCGCTCGACGAGAGCGGCGCCGAACAGGCGCCCGCCGGTCGCTTTCCCGTTGCGGATGGTGACCTTCGCAACCTCCGCGGAGAGGTTCTTCCGCTTGCCGGATTTCGCGTCGGCGAACGCTGCGCGGCCCTCTTCGGTGTTCGCGAACTTGAAGGTTCCCATGACGCCCTCGGGCTGCTCCCACGCCTTCGCGATCCCACCGACGACGTCCTCGCGTTTGTGCTCGATGTTCAGCGGCGATCCGGTGGTGTCGGCCGGGAGAGCGAAGACGCCGCTCTCGACCTCAAACTCGCCGAGGTTGGATCGGCACTTGACGCCGAACGGGACGAGGAGGCCGGTGGCGGTCAGGTCCTCTTCGCTGAATGCCAGCGTGCCGGCGTCGATGATTACTGCATCCATGTCTCAGTCCTCACTCGTGAGCGGTGTGGTGGGGTTGGGGGTCGTCAGGTAGTGGGAGGCGTCGACTCTGATCGACAGTCCTGGAGGGCAGACGTCATCGAGGGAGAGTCGATCGGCGATCGCGTCGGCGAACTTTTCGAGTCCGAAGTCCCAGAGCTCATTGCGCTGTGCGCCTCCCGCCTCGGTCGAGTAGTGGATGTCGCCGCCGCCAGACTGCTTGCTACCTTCGATGAGGTCAGCGGGGATACCGGCGTGGTTGGCGATGTCGAGGCGGTTCGCGTTGCGACCCGACTCAAAGAGGTCAGTGGGGAGTGCACCGGGCATGTCGACGGTGACGAAGCTCGGCTTCATGGCGGTGGCGCCGTTCGCGCTCGCGCGGCCCTTGATCCAGAGCTGCCGGAACTTCTCGCGTTCCTCGGGCGTCCAGGACTTCCACTGCTCAGCCTCGACCGTGAGGATGGTCTGCGGGATGGGGTTGTCGATACGGTCGCGATAGGCGGCGCCGATCGCGCGTGCATCGCGAAGCGCTTCGATGCCGTCGTTCATGATCCCGTTCGACTGGTAGCCCAGCGGGATCGCGACGATGCGCTGGCGATACTGCGGGCTGACGGACGGCTCGACATCGATCTGGCCAGTCTGCGCGTTCATGCTCCACCAGCCCTTCGGGATGTGGATCGCGTCGACCGGGTATCCGTCGTCGCCGAGCTTGAAACCGATGACGGCCCAGCCGTGCATGAAGAGGTCACCGACGACGCCGTAGCGGAGGCTGCGCGGGCCGATGCCTGAGTCGGACGTGAAGAGCCACCGCGGCTGATCGGTGACCTCGGTGTCGCCGTCGTACTGCCGCCACGGCATCCGGGCGAGGACACCACAGACAATCTCGTAGGACCGCTTGACCGGGCCGATGCGGAGCGCGGTCTGATCGGTCAGTGTCTTCGAGGTGTCGTGCTCGGGCCAGAGCTGAGCGACGGTGATCTCAGTGAGGGAGTCCTGCGGCGTGAACGGTGACAGCGGGAGGACCGGCTGAGCCTTGACAGCCGGTCCGCCGGTGAGGAATTCCCAGACGCCCATGTGATCGAAGATCGGGCCGGTATCCCACAGATGAAAATCACACGGCGAGTCGGAGCTTGCGTCGAAGCTCCGAGAGCGCGTCCTGCGCCTGGGTCTCCCCCGGATGAGCACGCTTCTCGTGAGCGGCTGCGCGCTCCCACCCTTCGAGCTTCGAGAACGCGAAGGCATGCCACACGCCGCATGTCTCGCACACGATGACGACACTGATCTGGGTGCAGTCGAGTCGGATCACTGGTCGTCTCCTAGAACTGGAATACGTCTTCGGGCTTGACGGTCGTCGGTGCGTCGTCGAGGAAGTGCAGGGCGAGGGCCACGGCCTCCAACGGAGACACATCAAATTCGGGATCGGAATCCGGCGGGCCGAATCGGAACGTGCCGTAGTTGCCGAACTTCTGGCGCTTGGCGCGCCGGAGAGCGGCTTCGAGTTGCGGGTGGTGGAAGATCACGAGGTCGCCGTCATCGAGCGCCTTTATGAAGTTCGCGGTCGACCTCGGGATGTCGCCCGGCTTCGTTGCCTGGAGGCTCGGCGCCGGGTTCGCCTTCGCGAGGTGCTTTGTCGCGACAGTCTCGGTGTACCCGTACGCGTCGTAGAACAGCTTCGTGGGCGAACGCCGCAAGCGCACGAGCACCTCCCGCTCCACCCCGGTGTGCCCCTCCTGCCACCACCACATAGCAACGGCTTTCTTCCGCTTCGGCACGGCCTCCCCCGCGATCTCCAGCGCCTCGCTCACAAGGTCCCCAGGCTCGGTGTACTCCCACGCAATCGCGAGGGACGATGCCGAGCCCAGGTGATTCACCTTCAGCGCGGCCGAGAAACGCTCGGGCGCCTCCTCCGGGAACGGGAGCTTGCGGAGAGCGCGGTCGACGAGGGCCGGCGCGAGCGCCACGTCCGCGGCGCCCTCGGTCCCGAACTGACCGCCGTACTCCAGGAGGAAGTCCTCCAGCGGGAACTTGTTGAAGGACCGCTGCGGCGCGTCGGTCAGCGTCGTGAAGCCGAGGCCCGGGTGCGTCAACTCGATCCACTCGCGCATCCGCCCGCCCGTCGCGCCCGTGCGCGGGTGCGGGAGGTCCGGCTCCCACGACACCAGCTCAGCGCGGTCGACGGTCTCGGGGATGCCGTGCCACAGCACCGATGCGTCCTCGTCATGGAGGTTCTCCCAGAGGAGCTGCCCCGTCCGCCACTTCTGCCCCGTGCCAGCCAACACGAACTGCGCACCCGGCTTCGTGTCCATCGTCGGGATCACGGCGCGGTTCACGTCCTCGCCCTGCTCGATGTCCGCCTCACCGGCCTCGTCTCCGAAGGCCATGTCGAAACCGCCCGAGCGGAACATGTCACCGTTGGGCGTACCGACCAGGAGCAGAGATCCGGTGTCGCGGAACTGGAGCTGCTCGCCACCCTTGGACAGACCGATCGCCACCGGGCTCTTCCGGCGGTCCGGCCAGAGCTTGTCGAGGTGCTTCACGATGTCCTCGCGGAACCGCTGCCCCGCCTTGAAGCCGGTCGTGAACATCGTCCACCCGATGGTGTAGTCGTCGCGTGACCAGCACCGCCCGAGCATCACCGCCTGCACCGCCGTCGTCTTCGTCGACCGGCGCGGCTCGAACACCACGTTCATGAAGTTCCCCGCGGCGAGGAGGTCCGCGACCATGAGCTGCATCGGCGACGGCCCGCGCCCCATGTCGCCCGCGCGCTGGCGGTGATCGAGGCGGAGCAGGTGCGCACCCTGGATGAACTCGCCACGCGACTGCTCCGTCGTCACGAGCGCGTCGAGACGTATCGGCGCGAGGTGCTCGATCCGCGACCGCCACTCCAACCAGTTCGCCTCCGACCACAGATCAGCCAGCGTCGGCGTCGCGCTCACCGCTCCCCACCTCGATCGCATGACGTGTGCTCGCGCGAACCGCACACCGAGCACGCCGGCCGATAGTTGGTCCCGGCTGGCGAACCGAAGTGGACGATCACCGCACCGGGCGGCAGGTAGGTCGCGCCGGAGCCGAGAGTGGGCGGTCGAGTCATGCTTTTCTCCAGTTCAGGGGGGGATTTTGCTCTTGGAGCCGAAGGCGGGGGTTGCACGGCGGCTCAAAAAAAGACCGGCTCACCACGGCGCGAGCCCCTCGGTCGATGTCTTTCCCGACCGCCGAGGCGCGATGACCGGCAGCGCCCGAGCCGCCCGACCGTTGGTGATCGCGGCGCCACGCCGTCCACCCTCGGAGCGGTTGCTCTTCACGGTCTCGGGTGCGAGGTTCGAGATCGCGTTGCCGCCGTCCCACTCGATGTGTCCCACGTCGAACGGCATCCCCGGCTCGAGCACAGCACCCGTGCGCCAGCACCTGACCTCGGTGCCGTTGCGCCAGCACGCCCGGACCCGAGCCCGCACGATGCGCGCGTTGCGCAGGTACTCGGGGTCGCGGTGCTTGCCTGTCACGTCTTGTCCTCGAGCGGTCGTACTTCCTCGGCGATCCGGATGCCGCACCGCCCGCACCGGGTGATGCCGACCACAACCATGCGCCCGCCGCGGTGCTCGACGATGCTCACGAGCTGCGGTGCGTGCATCCCGAAGAGGCAAGCGAGACCGGTCATGCGGCATCCTCCAGTTGTTCCGAGAGGACGAACCGGACGCGTGCACCGGGTGACCAGTCCACGGCGTCCAGTTCGTCTTGCTCGAGCAGGTCGAGTAGGTCAGGCGACATCGATCATCTGCTCGGCGAGCAGTCGAATTGCATCCGCCTGGAGGGTCGCGACGGTGGGTGCCAGGAACTCCCGTGCGGCGGCCCGTGCGGCGGCCCCTGCGGCGGCCCCTGCGGCGGCCCCTGCGGCGGCCCCTGCGGCGTCCCGTGCGGCGGCCCGTGCGGCTGCCCGTGCGGCGTCCCGTGCGG
>NZ_JAGXJJ010000089.1:0-279 GCF_019091465.1 Microbacterium sp. GbtcB4 | reverse complement strand
GCCCACGCCCCCGGGGTCCGCACCGACCCGGGGGGGGCGCGGGCGTTCGGGGCCGCCCCCGGTGGGGGCCCCCTCCCCGGGGCCGGGGGGTCTTCCCACCCCAGGCCCGCCCGACCCCCCCCCCCCGCCCCCGCCCCCCCCCCCCCGCCCCCCCCCCCCCCGCCGGCAAGTCCGCCCCCGCCCCCCCCCCGGAGGGGGGGCAGAACGGGCCCCCCGGACCGGGCGCCCCCGCCGGAGACCCCTGGTTCTCCCCGGGGGGCGAGGAGTGGGAGGTGGACG
>NZ_JAGXJJ010000088.1:0-279 GCF_019091465.1 Microbacterium sp. GbtcB4 | reverse complement strand
CCTCACTAAACTAGCAAGGGAACTCGCACACTGTATTGCTTCCAAATCCAAGATAGGAATTGTTGTGGAAAGAGCTCCGTTAGCTACGTGGGCAGTTTAGAACTTTGATTAGGCTTCGGCGCCTGTACCTAAGTGGTGGAAGCCCGTGGCCCTGGAGTAAAAGTAGTGGATATCAGCCTTCTCTCCCGGTGTCTCGGAATGGAGCTCAGTAGTGTAAGTAGTAGGTATCAGACTGTCGCTCAGTGGTATAAGAATGCACCCAGGCAGTGAAAGAATGAG
>NZ_JAGXJJ010000864.1:0-228 GCF_019091465.1 Microbacterium sp. GbtcB4 | reverse complement strand
GCCTGTGCCCCGTGCCCGTGCTCCGGCGGCCGGCCGGCGCGCCCGCCCCGGAGGTGGAGCCCACCGGCCCCCCGCCGCCCCCCGCCACGGGCGCGCCCACTCCCGCGTCGGCGGGAGCGCCCTCTCCGGCCTTCGATGGGGGCTGCGCCGGTGGCGCCGAAGCGATGTCGGGCTCCGCCGGGGGGGGCGAGGGTGAGGGGGTGGAGGCGCTGGGTGGGTGGTGGTCAC
>NZ_JAGXJJ010000863.1:0-228 GCF_019091465.1 Microbacterium sp. GbtcB4 | reverse complement strand
CCACCCCCATGGTGGGGGGGCGGGGGCGGGCGGCCGCCCAGCCCCACCTCGCGGCCGGAGCCGAGGAGCCCCTCCCCGCGTCCGAGCCGGATTACGGCCCCCCCCCCCCCCTCCCCCCGTTCCCCGGCGGGACGCTCCCCCACCGCCGCGCCCGGGAAGAGGGTGGCCTCCCGGTGGGGCCGGCCGTGATCCGCCTCCACGACTCCGGAGCCGCCACGCCGCTGGTGG
>NZ_JAGXJJ010000862.1:0-228 GCF_019091465.1 Microbacterium sp. GbtcB4 | reverse complement strand
CGGCAAAAAATGCATTCAAAGATGTGTCGTCCATTGTGGTTACTGAAGATATGGCCAGACGTTTTTTTGGCAGCGCGGCTAATGCAATGGGAAAATCATTGCAGATGGAACATAAGGAAAGCGTAATGATCACCGGTGTGGATAAGAATTTTGCGCCTAACTCCAGCCTGCAGTTTTCCTGTATGGTGCCGTTCAACATTGCATCTAACCAGCACGACTATTATGAAC
>NZ_JAGXJJ010000087.1:0-279 GCF_019091465.1 Microbacterium sp. GbtcB4 | reverse complement strand
ACACTATATTCAGTAGTTGGTCTTCATCACCTTTCTGATTAAGACTAGTTTGTCGAAAGATTATTTTATTATCAAGTAAATGGAGAAGTTCATAGATATGAAGAGTGACCCACATCGTTCTCGTGGACCGAGAAAGAAAATGCAATTATAGTTCTTAAGAGTCATGGCTGATTTTCAATCACTTTGTTTCTTTCCTATCTTTCTGAGTGTTAAGTTTTTACCAACTTCGTGAGGTCATTATGGGTTGTATAATTGTCAAGACCATGCTGGCATAGTATG
>NZ_JAGXJJ010000861.1:0-228 GCF_019091465.1 Microbacterium sp. GbtcB4 | reverse complement strand
CCCCCGCGCTCCTGCCCGTCCACCCACCCCCCCCCGGGGGGGGACCCGGGTCCCCCGGGGGGTGCTCCCGGGGGCGCCACCCCTTCCACCCCCCGATCCCCCCGGCCCCGTTCCCCCCCAGCCCCCTCGGGGTCCTGTGGGGGGACGCCCCGGAGGGGAAAGTCTCCCTGGGCGACGTGGGCTCGATGGCCCACGGCGGCGCCAACACCGCGATGGCGGGCATGACCC
>NZ_JAGXJJ010000860.1:0-228 GCF_019091465.1 Microbacterium sp. GbtcB4 | reverse complement strand
CTCGAGGCGCGCAGTCACGGGCACGCCCAGACTCGACACCCGGCGCGCGTCGCCCCGGCCAAGTCCTCGCTTGGCGACGACGAGGGCGACGATCACGACCAGCGGCCGGCCGAAGCCGAGCAGCTGACGGTAGCACCCGGTCAAGTACGCGGTGGCGTACTGGGCGCAGCCGGGGTCCGAACCCGAGCGGAAAGCGGGGAACAGGACGACGGCGTACTAGAGGTGCAC
>NZ_JAGXJJ010000859.1:0-228 GCF_019091465.1 Microbacterium sp. GbtcB4 | reverse complement strand
GGGCGACCCGGTGAACAGCCCGGAGTTGATCCCGCCGTCGGACTTCAGGGTCCCGGCACGTACCACGCCCGCCGCATCCCACGCGTCGTCGGAGGAGAGGTTCACCATCCACGCGCACGCCGCCGCGGCGTTCTCCGCTCCGGCCGGGATCACGCTCGCGGTGCCGGACCCGACAGAGGACGGCTCGCCGGCGCCGTTCCGGAACGTCACGGCCTCGAGGTCGATCTG
>NZ_JAGXJJ010000858.1:0-228 GCF_019091465.1 Microbacterium sp. GbtcB4 | reverse complement strand
CGTGCGGGGGGGGGGCGGGGGGGCGGGGGTGGCCCCGGGGGACGCCCTGGTCGTGGGGACGGGCCCGGGCGTGGTGCCCCCCGATGTGCACCCCCCCGGCGGGGAGGGCGACGACGCGACGGGGGGGGAAGCCGTGATCGGGGGGACGCGGCCGCCCACGACGCGGTTCCCCGCGCTGGGCGTCTCCGTTGCGGGGGCCGACGCGGGCCGGGGCACCCGGGCCGGGGC
>NZ_JAGXJJ010000857.1:0-228 GCF_019091465.1 Microbacterium sp. GbtcB4 | reverse complement strand
TAGTGGTTAAAATAATATTTTTATTGTAATTCGGAGTCCCATTATAATGTTTTGACCACCATAGTAATAATATTAAAGCCTGTCTAAAAATACTATATCAATCTCTTATAGGGCATGAGATTTGGTCGAAATCGTTGCCACCCAACATCAAGCACGAGATTGGGTAGTTGTCTGTCCCCATGTGACACTCATAAATCGCTTCATCAATCGATCGGATCCAAGTGGCAA
>NZ_JAGXJJ010000856.1:0-228 GCF_019091465.1 Microbacterium sp. GbtcB4 | reverse complement strand
AACGGTGAGCATGGCGTGCTTCTTCGTCTCGCCCGCGGTCGTCGCATCGTCGGACGGGACGGGCATCGCCGCCTTGTCGCCCCAGGGGGTGTCAGCGGTGAACCCGCCGTCGGCCAGGTCGAGGGCGTGGTCGTGCAGCCGTTCGGCGAGGTTCGCCTCTCTGTCGACCGCCCAGTCGACGGTCGCGTCCAGCGTCTCGGCGAAGCCCTCCACGAGGCGCCCTTCGCC
>NZ_JAGXJJ010000855.1:0-228 GCF_019091465.1 Microbacterium sp. GbtcB4 | reverse complement strand
CGGGCCCCGCCGCGGCCACAGAAGACCCCCCCGCCCACACCCCTCACCACGACACCGCGGTGCACCACGACGGTCCCGATACTGCACCGCACGGAAGCGGCGCGCCGATGGCCCACCAGGGTCACGGCGAGCAGGCCGGCCATGACGCACTTGGTGGACACGACGCGCACGGTGGACACGGGGGTCATGCGGGGCATGGCGTCCACGTCGGCGAGTTCCTTCCCCTCT
>NZ_JAGXJJ010000854.1:0-228 GCF_019091465.1 Microbacterium sp. GbtcB4 | reverse complement strand
GGGCACGTCCTCCTTGTAGGCGCGGATGACCGAGTCGACGCGCTCCCCCACCGGGTACTCCGTGGCGGGCCGGTTCGTCGCCCCCCGGGTCTGCTCGCGGCCCTCCGTGATCCAGCGGACACGACCGCCGTCGAGGAGGCGCACGTCCACGTGGCAGAAGAGCGAGAACACCCACAGTGCGTAGGCGGCCCACCAGTTGTTCTTGTCGACGTAGATCACGACCGTGTC
>NZ_JAGXJJ010000853.1:0-228 GCF_019091465.1 Microbacterium sp. GbtcB4 | reverse complement strand
CGCAGCTGCGTCCGATCATCGTCAGCCTCGTGCTGCTCGACCTCATCTGGACCTCGCAGCAGTTCGCCCTCATCTGGCTGACCACGGGCGGCGGTCCGATCGACGTCACCGAGATGCTCAGCACCTTCACCTACAAGCTCGCATTCGCCAAGTACGACTTCTCCATGGCATCCACCTCGGCGGTGCTGGTGCTGGCGATGTCGATGATCATCGCGGTGCTCTACGTCC
>NZ_JAGXJJ010000852.1:0-228 GCF_019091465.1 Microbacterium sp. GbtcB4 | reverse complement strand
CGTGCTCATCGACGCGATCCACGATGCGGGGGCGGGGTGCGCGGGCATCGGCATCAACCCGGGCGGCCTCTCCCACACCTCCGTCGCCCTGCGCGTCGCGCTCACCGGCGTCGCGTTGCCCTCCGCCGAGGTCCTCATCTCCGACGTCTACGCCCGTGTGGAGTTCCGTCACCACTCGTACCTGCACGTCGTCGCCGCAGTCCGTGTCATCGGACGCGGCGTGGAGGG
>NZ_JAGXJJ010000086.1:0-279 GCF_019091465.1 Microbacterium sp. GbtcB4 | reverse complement strand
CTGTTTGGGATTTCTACACGATTTGCTTGATCTTTGAATGGAGGATTATGGAATTGTCGATTCATTCAGTGGATCGAGAATCAAGTTCTCCTTTTTGTGCTGTTTTGGTTGGATCTATGCTCGGTTGATGATTTTGATATTGAATTAGTCGAATTTTGGGAATTTCTTGCTATTCTGATCGGGAAAGTTTTAATTTAGATGTTGTAGTCCCTGGTACGATTTCGTTGGGGCCAAAATTTCCAATTTGGATTTGGAATTCAGGTTTATTCTTCTGATTTA
>NZ_JAGXJJ010000851.1:0-228 GCF_019091465.1 Microbacterium sp. GbtcB4 | reverse complement strand
GTCGCGCTCGCGGCCGCCGCGGGTCTCAACGTGATCGAGTGGGGCGGAGACGTGCATGTGCCGCCGGGTGAGGTCGACCGCGCGGCGGAGGGCGCGCGGATGACCACGGATGCCGGACTCGCCGTCGCGTCGGACGGGGCGGACTTCCGCGCCGGTCCGGAGGGGTCGCCCACCCCGGGCCTCCACAGCGCCACCGCCCCGGGTGCTGGCCGCCTGCGGGTGGGGGCC
>NZ_JAGXJJ010000850.1:0-228 GCF_019091465.1 Microbacterium sp. GbtcB4 | reverse complement strand
ACGACGCCCCCGCCGCGGCGGCCCCTCCCCCCCGCTCCCTCGGCGCCGCCCAGGTCGCCCAGGCCCTCCCCGGCGCGCTCCGGAAGCTCAACCCCGCGACGCTCCTGCGCAACCCCGTGATGCTCCTCGTCTGGGACGGCGCCGCGTTCACGACCGGCCTCGCGTGCGCGCATGCCCTCCTCGGCGGACCCCCCCCGTCCGTGCACACCCCCCTCCCGGCGGCGTCCA
>NZ_JAGXJJ010000849.1:0-228 GCF_019091465.1 Microbacterium sp. GbtcB4 | reverse complement strand
CCCCGCCCGGCGGTCGGAGACGTCGCACACGATCCCGCGGACGTGCCCGCCTGCCGCGGCGACCTCCTCGCCCGTCTCGGTCAGCGCCTGCCCACCGCGGGCGAGCAGGACGGCGGATGCCCCCGCTCGCGCGAAGCCGGGGGCCGCCTCCCGGCCGATGCCGCGGGGGCCGCCGGTGACGGCGGCCACCTGGGGGTCGGGGGGCGGCCGCCGTGCGCGTATGCGCGG
>NZ_JAGXJJ010000848.1:0-228 GCF_019091465.1 Microbacterium sp. GbtcB4 | reverse complement strand
GGTGCAGCCGGGACGGCTCTACGGCTACCGGGTGCCCGGCCCCTACGACTCTGCCCAGGGACAGCGGTCCAACCCGATCAAGCTGCTCCTCGTCCCGTACGCGCAGGCCGTCGCCGGCGTGATCGACTGGGGTCAGTCCCTGTACGGTCACGACTTCGGCGACCCTGAGTCCCGGAACGACGTCGACTCCGCGGCCGCGATGGTGACGGGCGGCGTCGTCCGCCTGCT
>NZ_JAGXJJ010000847.1:0-228 GCF_019091465.1 Microbacterium sp. GbtcB4 | reverse complement strand
GGGACGATCGCGACGATGTCCCCGGTCGCCGCCGCGGGGGCGAGGAGCACGCCGGCGAGGCCGAACACGAACTCGCCGAGGGAGGCGCCGGGCACGGTCTGCTTGACGGCGTCGGCCCGCGAGCGGTTGAAGCGGGTCATGTCGCCCGTGATGCTCGCGCCGACGATGAGACCGCCGGCGACGCTGCCGGTGCCCGCCCAGACGCTCATGGTCCGGCCGGGCGCCGGG
>NZ_JAGXJJ010000846.1:0-228 GCF_019091465.1 Microbacterium sp. GbtcB4 | reverse complement strand
ACTGCGCATCGCGTCGGTTGTCGCCCGTGACGAGGGCTGGCTCGCTGAGCACATGCTCCTCATCCGCGTGATCGACCCGCATGGCAAGGCGTACCACGTCGCCGCCGCGTTCCCGTCGGCCTGCGGCAAGTCGAATCTCGCCATGGTCCCCCCCACGATCCCCGGCTGGAAGGTCGAGACCCTCGGCGACGACATCGCCCGGATCCGCCCCGGCGTGGAGTCGGAGGG
>NZ_JAGXJJ010000845.1:0-228 GCF_019091465.1 Microbacterium sp. GbtcB4 | reverse complement strand
GCACACCGAACTCCGCGATCTCTACGCGTCAGCGAGTGTCGTGGTGTCCGCGACCCGCCCGATCCTGCACGCATCCGGGTTGACGGTCGCCCTCGTAGCGCTCGCCACCGCGCGTCCCGTGGTCGTCTCGGACACCCCGGTCATGCGTGACTACGTCTGCATCCGCACCGTCGCCCTCGTCCCGCCGGGGGTGGCGGAGGCTCTTGCGGGGGCGCTGGTCGTGGGACT
>NZ_JAGXJJ010000844.1:0-228 GCF_019091465.1 Microbacterium sp. GbtcB4 | reverse complement strand
GCCGCAGCGACGTCCACGCCGAGGTGTGAGGAGCCGTAGGCGTGCACTGGCACGCGATAGGCGACGCCCACGCGGCGCGACCCGTCGACGGGCCACTGCCAGGGGGTGTCGGAGACGAACACGTCGGGCACGGGCGCGAGGCCGTGGGCCGCCGGTGCCGCTCGGGCGGCGTGAGGTGACGGGGACGGGGCACCGCCAATCAAGAGTGGGACAGCGGGGGGGGCTGGG
>NZ_JAGXJJ010000843.1:0-228 GCF_019091465.1 Microbacterium sp. GbtcB4 | reverse complement strand
GCCCGCCGCCGATCGGCCCGCCGCGATCGCCGTCGCCGGGCCCATCCAGATGATCTCGGTCCCGCGCACGGCCGCCGGCGTCGGCGAGCTCAGCCTCGCGGGCGAGGTGCGGCCGGTGTCGCAGGCCGCGCAGCGGCGGGCCGAGGCCGCCCGGCTCGGCTACGAGCAGGTGGGCGGCGACCGCTCCAAGACACTGCGCGCGGCGCTGGGCGACATCAGGGCACCCAA
>NZ_JAGXJJ010000842.1:0-228 GCF_019091465.1 Microbacterium sp. GbtcB4 | reverse complement strand
CGCGGCCCCATCGCCCGCGCGAGGTCGCCCGACGCGAGGGTGGACACGAGGGTGTCGGGCTCGGCCTCGGTGAGGAAGCCGAGCTCGGACTGGTTCGGCGTGATGATGTCGGCCACGGGAACCACGCGTCCGCGGAGCAGGATCGGGATGGCCGGAGCCACGCAGCAGCGGGACTTGGCATTGCCCATGACCGGGTCGCACGCGTACAGCGCATCGGGGTGGGCGGCC
>NZ_JAGXJJ010000085.1:0-279 GCF_019091465.1 Microbacterium sp. GbtcB4 | reverse complement strand
ATTGATACCGGCATTTTTGATAACGATGAATACTTTGATGTATTTGTGGAATATGCCAAAGCAGCGCCGGAAGACCTGCTTATAAAGATCACCGTACATAACCGCGCAAAAAATGCTGCGCACCTGCATATCTTACCCACACTGTGGTTCCGCAATACCTGGGACTGGGCGCCGGATAAAAGCCAGCCACTGCTGTCCGGCAACGGGGCAGATGTAATAGACATTGCCCATAAAGACCTGGGCTATTACCAGCTGTATTGCGAAGATGCAGGGGAAATA
>NZ_JAGXJJ010000841.1:0-228 GCF_019091465.1 Microbacterium sp. GbtcB4 | reverse complement strand
GCTCGAGTACCTGGACAAGGTAGCGACCGACCACTGTCCGGACGACGTCCACGCGGCCCTGAAGGACACGCTCCCGGACGGCCTCACCGCGCTGGACTACGCCGAGGCCTCCGACCAGGGCACCTACACGGTGCTCAAGAGCTGCGCCGAGGAGAACGACCTCACCTCGGTCGCCGACCTCGAAGACGTCACCACCCCTGTCACGCTCGGCGCGGCTCCCGTGTTAGG
>NZ_JAGXJJ010000840.1:0-228 GCF_019091465.1 Microbacterium sp. GbtcB4 | reverse complement strand
CTGGACGGGGAGCGAGGGGCGGGGGTGCAAGCGGGACACCGGGAGCGGGGATCGAAGCGGTGGCGGTGGTCATGGTCTCCCCTTTCATGGTTCGAACGTACGACCGACCACCGTCATTCGCGCGTGCTCCGGTATCCGGGGATGACCTGGCTTCTTCTGCACAACGCATCGCCACCCGAACCCGACCACCGATCACGTGCTCGCGTCCCCGCCACCTGCTCGGCGGGG
>NZ_JAGXJJ010000839.1:0-228 GCF_019091465.1 Microbacterium sp. GbtcB4 | reverse complement strand
ATTTTCGTTGAAGTAGCTGATCGTTTTGTCACGGTCTACTCCCAAACCAAAGTTCATATTACCATCCAGCAGGTGATCATCTACCTGGGTAAGACCGGAAAAGTTGCTGAGATTACCTGCAGCCTTGTCGCCGGTATAAGAGCTTACAATGGTATTGGGCAGCTTGTAACGCTGGTTATGCATGCGTTTTACCTTGGCGCCTGCTTTGAAGATGGCTGCATTGTTACC
>NZ_JAGXJJ010000838.1:0-228 GCF_019091465.1 Microbacterium sp. GbtcB4 | reverse complement strand
ATGTTGGTATAAAAACCGATCTGGTTTTCCAGCTCCGGGTGGTCGCGGCCGCCAATGGGTACACCCACTACCAGGTCTTTTTGCCCGGTGTAACGGTATAACAGCAGGTTCACGGCTGCCAGCAATACGGAGAAAGGCGTTACCTGCGTTTCTGTGGCCATACGGTCAATAGTTGCGCTAAGGGCCGCATCCAGCATAAACCAGGCAGTGCTGCCGCGATGTGTTTTC
>NZ_JAGXJJ010000837.1:0-228 GCF_019091465.1 Microbacterium sp. GbtcB4 | reverse complement strand
CGCCGTGTCGGCCGCGGGACTGACCGCCCCCTCCGGGCCCGCTTTCCTGGCCTCGCCGACCTTCGTACGCCCTGACGGCTCCGGCCCCACGGCCCCCGTGCCTTCGCCCGCGGAGGTATTCGCGGCCGCGAATGCGCTCGGCATGGGCACGGTGATCGATCCCTACTCCGAGCCGGCGCGCTGGGAACGCATCGATCAGATCGTCGAGTCGGCCCGGCTGCTCACCGA
>NZ_JAGXJJ010000836.1:0-228 GCF_019091465.1 Microbacterium sp. GbtcB4 | reverse complement strand
CGCGGGCGAGCGGCGGCCGACGAGGGCCGGGGCGGCCCCGGCCCGCCCGACCGGAGCCGCCGGCCCCCTCATCCGCCGCATGAGCAGGCGCACGGCCCCCCGGCCCTGATCCCGCGGCGACTGCCCGATGGTCGTGAGGGCGAACATCTCCGCATGCGCGTGGTCGTCGATCCCGACGACGCTGAGTTCGGTGGGCACCGCGATCCCCAGGCGGCGGGCGGCGATCAC
>NZ_JAGXJJ010000835.1:0-228 GCF_019091465.1 Microbacterium sp. GbtcB4 | reverse complement strand
CAGGCGAACTACGGCATCCCCCCCGAGCGCGAGATCGGCACGGCGCCCGGACTCGCCAACGACGAGAAGGAAGCCAGCGTCCGCTACTCCTCCGCCCTCGCCTACTTCGACGACGGGCCGGAGAAGCCGGTGCGGATCTGGAGTCGGATCGGCCGGCGCCCGCTCGTGGCGGCCGGCCACTCGGACGGCGACATGCCGTTGGTCGTCTTCGCGCACGGGGGCCCTGCG
>NZ_JAGXJJ010000834.1:0-228 GCF_019091465.1 Microbacterium sp. GbtcB4 | reverse complement strand
CCTCCCGCACCCAGACGTACACCCCGCCCTTCCACCCCGTCGCGAGCTCCGCGGCGACGAGGGCGGCGGGGGCGAGGAAGAGCACCGCGGGGATGAGGTACAGCGTGATGCTGCCGAGGCCGTAGTTCGCCATCGCGGGCAGGGACCGCAGGCTCGCCACGACGACGAGGGTGAGCAGGGCGAGCTGGCCGATGCCGAGGTCGGCGACGGCGGGACGGGATACGCGCG
>NZ_JAGXJJ010000833.1:0-228 GCF_019091465.1 Microbacterium sp. GbtcB4 | reverse complement strand
AGGCGCAGTCCGGTCATGTCGCCGCCGCACTGGTGAAGGTCACCGGTCGTCGCGTCGAACTCGTCCCAATCACCAGCGAGGGCGACACCAACCGCGCCTCGCTGTCGGAGATCGGCGGCCTCGGCATCTTCGCCACCCGGCTCCGCGAAGCCCTCCTCGCCGGCGGGTGCGACTTCCTCGTGCAGTCGCTGAAGGACCTCCCGACCGCGGTTCCGGGGTCGCTCGTCC
>NZ_JAGXJJ010000832.1:0-228 GCF_019091465.1 Microbacterium sp. GbtcB4 | reverse complement strand
GCGCGAACCCCGACGCCGGTTGCTGACGCGGTGAACCGGAGACGGCTGGCGGTCTGGGGCGACCCGTTCGGGCACTCACGGTCGCCGGAGCTGCACGCTGCGGCCTACGCGGTGCTCGGACTGGACTGGGAGTACGGGCGCCGCCAGGTCGGCGCGGTGGGCTTCACGGAAGCGGTCGACGCCCTCGTCGACACCTGGCTCGGCCTGTCCCTGACGATGCCGCTCAAG
>NZ_JAGXJJ010000084.1:0-279 GCF_019091465.1 Microbacterium sp. GbtcB4 | reverse complement strand
AATATTAATAATCTTCATTTACTGGTTTATAATATTAAGTTTCAATTTTTCGTCCTGATCTATCGATATTTTTTACAAGATAAGAGGCAGCACAACCCATGTCATTTGTACCCATTAAAAATAAGCTTTCCTTGGCCAATTGGAGGTAGATGCAGAAGTAATTAGCTCGTTTCTCTCCCTCACTTGCGTTAATGGGAAAATACCTTTCTCTTGGCCAATAGGAATCTCTTCTTTTCAATACCACTCATGTTTAGAGAACATGCAAATAGAAGTGTTGTA
>NZ_JAGXJJ010000831.1:0-228 GCF_019091465.1 Microbacterium sp. GbtcB4 | reverse complement strand
CAGTTTCTCTGCGGAGAGCGTAACCACTCTGGGACGGCTCTCCGGGCTTGTCGCAGCGAACCTGTTGCTCTATCAGGTGTTGTTGATGGCAAAGGTTCCGCTGTTCGAGCGGGGGTTTGGGCGTGAGGGGATCACGCGGTTTCATCGACAGGGCGGCTTCTGGTCGTTCTGGTTGGTGGGTCTGCACATCCTGCTGCTGGGCATCGGGCACGCTGCGGCGGCGGGAGA
>NZ_JAGXJJ010000830.1:0-228 GCF_019091465.1 Microbacterium sp. GbtcB4 | reverse complement strand
TCCAGGCCTCACCGGGCGATCCCCTCGCCCTCGTCGTGCGCCGGGACGGCTCCGACCGGACGCTGACCCTCACGCCCATCGCCGCGGAGCGCACCCTCACGGATGCGAGCGGGCAGCCGGTGCACGACGACGACGGCGATCCCGTCGTGAAGGAGGTGGGCTACGCGGGGATGATCGCGCAGATGGGCTACGTACACCAGCCGCTGACCGCCGGACCCCAGCTGGCGG
>NZ_JAGXJJ010000829.1:0-228 GCF_019091465.1 Microbacterium sp. GbtcB4 | reverse complement strand
CGGCGAGCCGGTCGAGTTCGCCGGGTACACCGAGCACGGCGAGGACTTCGACAGCGCCGTCATCGCCGGGAAGGTCGCGGTCGTGAACTTCTGGTACGCCGGCTGCGCCCCGTGCCGCGTCGGGGCCCCTGACCTGGAGGCCGTCTGGCAGGTGCACCAGGGCGCGGACGTGCAGTTCATCGGCATCAACACGCGCGACCCGGCGGACACGGCTGTCGCGTTCGCCGA
>NZ_JAGXJJ010000828.1:0-228 GCF_019091465.1 Microbacterium sp. GbtcB4 | reverse complement strand
GAGGCTGCCGGTCTGCGGGACGCGGGTTTCGGCCAAGGCCACAGTGGATTCGTCGACCTGCTGGAGGTCGCGGCCGCGACCCAGGACCTCGCGCTCGGTGATGCCGCAGTCGTCGTTGTCGTCGAAGGCGCGGTAGTAGACGATGTCGACGGAGGTCATCGTGCGACCTCCGCTCCCACGAGCTGAGGAGTGAAGCCCGCGACATCCAGCACGTTCACGTGCTCGTAG
>NZ_JAGXJJ010000827.1:0-228 GCF_019091465.1 Microbacterium sp. GbtcB4 | reverse complement strand
AGATGCGCAAGGTAGTGGCCGAGTACAGCGTTCTCGGTCTGCTCTCGCGCGAGCCCATGTACGGCTGGCAGCTGTCGGATGCACTCACCGGCGCCGGGCTGTTCGCCAGCATCGGCACGCTGTATCCGCTCCTCGGGCGGCTACGCGACAACGGCTGGGTGACGTCGTTCGACCGGCCGTCGGAGAGCGGTCCGGTGCGCAAGTACTACCCGCTCACGGTAGCCGGTA
>NZ_JAGXJJ010000826.1:0-228 GCF_019091465.1 Microbacterium sp. GbtcB4 | reverse complement strand
AAGAAGCAACGTGGCTGAACGATATTCCGACGACGCCGACGGGGCGCCCGCCGCAGAGCAGGCCAGCGAGGAGGACGAGGCCCAGGAGGGCAACGTGCTCGCCGCCGAGGAGCTCCCGGTCACCTCTGCCGAGCACGTCGCGGTCCACGTCGAGGACGAGGACGGCGAGCAGGAGGTTGAAGACATCGACATCGACATCGACGACCCGGAGGCGGACGCCATCGTGAA
>NZ_JAGXJJ010000825.1:0-228 GCF_019091465.1 Microbacterium sp. GbtcB4 | reverse complement strand
GGCACAGCCCCCGGACTCGAAGATCGCCAAGGCGTCCAACCACATCTACGCCGCGGAGACCACCCCCGACGGGACCCCGGCCGGTACGCCGAACCGTCGCGCGCTGGCCGCGGCCGGGGACGACGCGGAGGCCGTGGCCTTCGTCACCCGCTACTACGACGAGGCCGGTTTCGACACGGTCAACGTCGGCCCGCTCAGCGAGTCGTGGCGGGTCGAGCGCGACCGCCC
>NZ_JAGXJJ010000824.1:0-228 GCF_019091465.1 Microbacterium sp. GbtcB4 | reverse complement strand
CATGTAGGCGCCGCGCTGGCCGATGCTGAACTGGCGGTCGACGTCGAAGTCGGCGGCCTCGAGCGCCTGCGCGTAGATCACGGCGATGATCTCGTTCGAGTAGTAGGCCTGCGAGCCGATGACGATGGTGACGCTGCCACCACCGTCGCCGGCGTCGTCGGTGGGCGCGTCCAGCGGGGTGCTGTTGGCGCAGCCGGAGAGGGCGGGGGCGGCGGGGAGCGTGGCGCC
>NZ_JAGXJJ010000823.1:0-228 GCF_019091465.1 Microbacterium sp. GbtcB4 | reverse complement strand
ATCCCCCGCGCCGCGTTCGGCGAGTCCGGCCTCGAGATTCAACGTGCGATCGCCATAGGTGTCCGGCACCACTTTGACCAGGACGAAGATCTTCATCGAATGCTCCACACGACACGCTGAGTCTATCCGCACGGTCTTCTATGTAGCCAAAGGCGGAGGGAACCGCAGGTGGTACCCCCGATTTCGGCCGCGAATGTATACATAGTCGACAGTCGGGCCCCGCGGCTC
>NZ_JAGXJJ010000822.1:0-228 GCF_019091465.1 Microbacterium sp. GbtcB4 | reverse complement strand
TCGCAGCACAACCTCTCGCGCGGAGTTCGTGAGTTGTACCTGGACGAGAAGAGGAAGGAGGTTACAGATCTCGCTCAGGAGATCGAGGTCGAGTACCCCCGCCTCCAGAAGATGCTGGCGGGACGAATCGTCATGCAGATGGTCGATCTCGCTCGTCTGCGTCTCCTGGGCGGCGCGCGCCTGGACTACTGGATGATGCGAGGTGATTCCGCGGAGTACATCCGTGCG
>NZ_JAGXJJ010000083.1:0-279 GCF_019091465.1 Microbacterium sp. GbtcB4 | reverse complement strand
CATGGCGGTACCAACTTTGCCTATACAGCCGGCGCCAATTCCGGCGGAAAAGGTTATGAGCCGGACCTTACCAGCTATGATTATGATGCGCCTATTAATGAGCAGGGCGTAGCTACGGCCAAATACATGGCATTCCGGCAAATGATCAGCAATCATCTGCATAAGGCATTGCCGCGCATACCAGCGCCTATTCCCACCATCAGCTTCCCGGCTGTACCCATGATACCCTTTACCAGCATCTGGGAGCAATTGCCGGAGGCAGTGCATTCCGCACAGCCG
>NZ_JAGXJJ010000821.1:0-228 GCF_019091465.1 Microbacterium sp. GbtcB4 | reverse complement strand
CACGGCGATGCGGAACCGCGCGAGCTGGCGCGCAGCCGGCGGGGTGTCCCGCCAGATCGGGAACGCCGCCGCGGCCGCGGCATACGCGGCATCCACGTCGGTGCGGTCGGGGATCGGGATCTCGCCGTAGGCTTCCTCCGTCACCGGGTCGATGAGCGGCAGGCGCCCGCTCCCCGCTGCGGTGACGGCGCGACCGCCGATGAAGGTCTGCCGGGGGACGGTCATCGT
>NZ_JAGXJJ010000820.1:0-228 GCF_019091465.1 Microbacterium sp. GbtcB4 | reverse complement strand
CGGAAGGAGTCGCCTCAGTCCGGCGAGCGTGTCGTGCCCGATGATGCGGCCCTCGTGCAGGATCGCGATGCGGTCGGCCAGCTGCACCGCCTCATCGAGATACTGCGTGGTGAGCAGCACGGTCGTGCCGCCGCCCGCGAGCTCCTTCACGACGACCCACACCTCGATGCGCGACTCGGGGTCGAGGCCCGTGGTCGGCTCGTCGAGGTAGATGACCTCGGGGTCGCC
>NZ_JAGXJJ010000819.1:0-228 GCF_019091465.1 Microbacterium sp. GbtcB4 | reverse complement strand
TAGGCGACGTCGGCGAGCGCCACATCCTGCTCCCGGGCCCACTGCCGGTGCGCAGCCTCCTTGTCGTCGATCCCGTGCAGGACGGGGACACGGAGCTTGGCGGCGCGAGCGCGCACCACCGGGTTCACCTCGGTGGAGAGGATCAGCATCGGCACCCCCGCCCGCCCCAGGAGCGCGACGCCCATCCCGTCCTCCCCGCCGACCCGCACCCGCTCCCCGCCCGAGGCG
>NZ_JAGXJJ010000818.1:0-229 GCF_019091465.1 Microbacterium sp. GbtcB4 | reverse complement strand
GATGCCCTTCGAGGACGCCGGCCGCGTGCCGCCCGACGCCCACCTGAGCACCTGCCCCGCTACGGTACCGCCTCAGCCCCCCGCGCCACGCGTCCGGGTTCCCCGAGGAGCGGCTCCCCGACAGCCCCCGCGCGGCCTAGCCACGCCTACCCGGCGGGGGCCCCGCCGCGGCCCGCCGGGAGACCCCAACCCTTGCGCTCTCCGAGCCTGTGGGCGTGTAGCGCGCGGC
>NZ_JAGXJJ010000817.1:0-229 GCF_019091465.1 Microbacterium sp. GbtcB4 | reverse complement strand
CGATCATCATGGACCGCATGACGCTGCTGAGTCTGCGGAGCCCTTTGGTCATGGCCGCCCACCCCCACCCGGGGCTGCCGGGGGCCGCCGTCGGAGAGGGGGAGGGGGAGCGCCCCGATGAGCCAGGTCGCGACGAGGGACGAGCCCCCCGCGGCCAGGGACGGGGGGGGCAGGCCCGGCAGCGGGGTGACCCCCGTGACACCCCCCACCATGATGAACACCTGCAGCG
>NZ_JAGXJJ010000816.1:0-229 GCF_019091465.1 Microbacterium sp. GbtcB4 | reverse complement strand
TCTATTTCATCGTCTCTCCTGTCTATTACTTCTCTATGTTGGTGCTCTCTCTTTTTATGAACTATTTGGATCTTTCACATCTCAAAACTACACTTGAACATAGTATCAGAACAAGTGTATGATTTTTGTGACAAGCGAAGAGCATATAAATTTATTTTGACTATAAATGAAGAAGACTTGAAGTTGAAGACCACCTAAGAAACGGAGATACCAATAAAGACAAAAATAA
>NZ_JAGXJJ010000815.1:0-229 GCF_019091465.1 Microbacterium sp. GbtcB4 | reverse complement strand
GAGCATCTTCAGCTTCATCACGGCGTGGAACGAGTTCACCTTCGCCATGACGATCCTCGGCGCGCAGACCGACCAGTACACGGTCTCGATCAGCCTCAAGTCGTTCTTCGGCCTGTACTCCAGCGACTGGGGCAGCATCATGGCCGCCTCGACGATCATCACCGTACCCGTCATGATCTTCTTCGTCGTCGTGCAGCGCCGGCTCTCCGCCGGCATCGTCGCGGGGGCG
>NZ_JAGXJJ010000814.1:0-229 GCF_019091465.1 Microbacterium sp. GbtcB4 | reverse complement strand
CGTGGCCCCCCATGCCGAGCAGGTTGGCGACCGGGCAGACGGTCGTGGGGGGAAGGCGGATGATCCGGGGCGACACCAGACTCGCCCGTCGCGGGCCAGCAGGTCGGCGGCCGAGGCCGGACCCCACGAGCCGGGCGCGTACTGCCCCTCCGGACCGCCCTGGGCGGCCCAGTACTTCTCCCCCGGGTCGAGGATCTTCCAGGAGAACTCGACCTCCTCATGCCGCGGG
>NZ_JAGXJJ010000813.1:0-229 GCF_019091465.1 Microbacterium sp. GbtcB4 | reverse complement strand
CCGAGTCCCCGACGCCTGGGTGGCCTCCCCCCTGCGGCGCCAGGCCCGGGCGCACCAGCCGGACCAGCCCCCCCCGCCGCACCCCATCGTCGCCGCCATCCCCCACCCCGAGGCCGCGAAGCTGAACTTCGGCGGCATCACCTACGCAAAGCGCGCTTCGGAGCTGAACCAGCTCGTAGCGGTAGTAGGCGACGACGGCATCTACGTGGAAGCTCGCCGTTACTTCGGA
>NZ_JAGXJJ010000812.1:0-229 GCF_019091465.1 Microbacterium sp. GbtcB4 | reverse complement strand
GGGGGCCGCCCGCGGGGGGGCCCGGGGGGGGCCCGCCCCCCAGCCCCCCCGCGCCCGCGCGCGCCCCCCGGGGGCGGCCCGCCCCCCGCCGGGGGGGGGCAGGGGGGCCCCCCCCCGGGGGCCCCCGGCCCCGGCGCCCCCCAGCCCCCCCCGAAGACGGCTGTAGGCAGTCATGGGTGCTCCCTCGGTGGTGGGGCAACGTGCCCCCCCAGGGGCGTGCGCCCCGCCG
>NZ_JAGXJJ010000082.1:0-279 GCF_019091465.1 Microbacterium sp. GbtcB4 | reverse complement strand
CAGCAATCCAATAAAAAAGAGACCCGTAAACTGCCCGGCCGTAATGCCAGGGGCCGGCGTGCTGATTAAAAGCACTGTGCGGGTAAGTACAGAAACCGCTAAGAACAAAACCGTGACCAGCCAGATGATAGAAAACCTGTTGCGAAATATACCCTTACTCATGCCTGTTGTTTAAATCCGCTACAAATCTGAGGGGCAATTCTGTGCGAATTTGGGAGAAACCAAACCGTTCAGGGTCATTAAATTGGGAATAGCATCTCCAATGGTGTTATTGAAATA
>NZ_JAGXJJ010000811.1:0-229 GCF_019091465.1 Microbacterium sp. GbtcB4 | reverse complement strand
CGCGGATGCCATCCGCAACGCCGATGACGACGTCGATGGGCTGCACGCCAGCGTCTTCGGGAAGGTGCTCAGCGACAACTGGAAGGGCGGGGCCGTCGCCACGGTCGTTGCGACGCTCGCGAGCCGGTACCACGAGCGCTTCGCGGCCCACGCGGTCGCCGTCGCCAAGAGGGGCGTCTACTTCGCGCCGGGCGCCTGGCACGTGGGGGAGAGGGACTCCGCCCCCCCG
>NZ_JAGXJJ010000810.1:0-229 GCF_019091465.1 Microbacterium sp. GbtcB4 | reverse complement strand
GGATGCCGCCGGGCGCCGCTACGTCCGCGATGCCGGGGACCTGCTGGAGCGCCTGCTCATCCTCACCCGCGCCGACGTCACCACGCGGAACAAGGGCAAGGCCGCCCGGCTCGCCGCCGCCTACGACGACATTGAGTCCCGGATCGCGGCGCTCCGCGAGCAGGAGGGGCTCGACTCCATCCGTCCGGCGCACGTCGGCAACCTCATCCCGGAGGTACTCGGCATCTCT
>NZ_JAGXJJ010000809.1:0-229 GCF_019091465.1 Microbacterium sp. GbtcB4 | reverse complement strand
CCAACACCCACCGCGGGGCGCAGCCCCGTGGTTAGACGGATGGCCGCCACGGAGGAGCCGACCCAGAAGTCCATGCGACTGATGCGCGCCCAGCGCACGAGCCCGGGGATGTTGTCGAGTCCGGCCACCGCCGTGCAGCCCATCGCCGCGAGCGTCGCCTCGGGCAGCTGGCTGCGCACCGGAGCGAGCGACAACGCGTCGCGGACGGCGAGCCCGAGAGTGGTCAGCG
>NZ_JAGXJJ010000808.1:0-229 GCF_019091465.1 Microbacterium sp. GbtcB4 | reverse complement strand
ACCCCGAGCCGCCGTGCTGCGGGGCCACCTGCAGCAGCTGCGCGAAGACCTCACGCACCTGCAGCCCAGGAACGGCGCCCGTGAACAGCGGCAGCGGCTGGCCTGCGATGAGGGCGACGACCACCGGGATCGACTGCGCACGGAAGCCCTGCGCGAGCTGCGGACTCGCAGCGACGTCGACCTTGCCCAGGAGCACCCGGCCGCCGAGCTCCCTGGACACCTTTTCGAT
>NZ_JAGXJJ010000807.1:0-229 GCF_019091465.1 Microbacterium sp. GbtcB4 | reverse complement strand
CGGTGCCCCCGAGACCATCCTCAACAACGAGAAGCGGATGCTGCCGGAGGCCGCCGCCGCGCTGTTCGACCACGGTCGCCGCGGTCCCCCCGTCACCGGTACCGGCAACCGCGCCCTGAAGTCCCTGAGCGACATGCCCCAGGGAAAGCAGGGTCGCTTCCGCCAGAACCTGCTCGGCAAGGGCGGCGACTACTCGGGCCGTTCGGTCATCGTCGTCGGCCCGCAGCTC
>NZ_JAGXJJ010000806.1:0-229 GCF_019091465.1 Microbacterium sp. GbtcB4 | reverse complement strand
ATTGGAGGAGACCATAGGATGACTAGGCATCACATGGTTACATATATATGTTGATCAGCATTACTAGACAAGTCAATTAAAATGTAGTTGTAGCCATATATTTCTTAATGTTGGGTTTTCACATTGACTTTCATCCCGCTTCCTAATGCAACTTTAAAGTAGTCAGCATCCTACCTCCAGTAGTTGTACTTCTAATTCAGATCATCGGCATTGATTGGATTAGGAAAAT
>NZ_JAGXJJ010000805.1:0-229 GCF_019091465.1 Microbacterium sp. GbtcB4 | reverse complement strand
CACGAAGAGGTCGTTCTGGATGACGAGCGCCATCGTGACGCACGTGATGAAGCTCGCCAACGCCGTGGCGTCCAGGGTGATCGCGTGAGTGCGGAACCGGTGCGACCGTCGCCACAGCGCCGCCAGCACGTCCGGCCAACCGCGCCAGACGCGCAGGACGGCGACGGCCGAGGTCGCTGGCGGCGCCGCCATGGCGTCCCTAGGCGACGCTGCCGGCGCGGTAGCCGGC
>NZ_JAGXJJ010000804.1:0-229 GCF_019091465.1 Microbacterium sp. GbtcB4 | reverse complement strand
CACCCCGTCTGCGGCCGGGCGGCCCCCCCCCCGCCGCCGGGGGCCCCCCCTCGCAGGAGTCGGCCCACGCCTTCGCCCCACCCTTCGACATCGCGCACGCGCATCCGTCGTTCGAGGCGCTGGTCTCCCATCCCGACGTCGACCTCGCCCACGTCTCCACGCCGCACCCGATGCCCCACGAGAACGCCCGGCTCGCCCTGGAGCACGGCAAGCACGTGCTCGTGGAGAA
>NZ_JAGXJJ010000803.1:0-229 GCF_019091465.1 Microbacterium sp. GbtcB4 | reverse complement strand
AAGACCCTGCGGCTCGGGCTCTTCGAGAACGCTCAGGCCAACGACTCCGGCACCGCGACCTGGCGCCACCCCGACAACCGCCGCTACCTCTTCGACAAGCTCGACTACTGGCGCGACACCGCCCGCCTGGTCGAGGACGCGGGCTTCGACTTCCTCTTCCTACCCGACGCGGGGGGCTGGGCCGGCGTCGCCGGCGTGCGCCCGGACATCTGCTCGGTCGGGGCCCTGG
>NZ_JAGXJJ010000802.1:0-229 GCF_019091465.1 Microbacterium sp. GbtcB4 | reverse complement strand
CTCGCACCACAACGCGCAGCTCGAGCAGCTGCGATCCCGTCCGGTGCTGCGCTCACCCGATCCGCTCATCGACCCGCGCGCCCAGGAGACCTTCCTGCTCCTCGCCCGCGGCCGCGTCGCGGTGACCAGGCAGCTCGACGACGCCGGCCGGCGGGCGGGCGAACTGCGGGCCTCGCTGCGCGCTCTCTCCCCCGCCGCCACCCTGGCCCGTGGCCACGCGGCCGCCCCC
>NZ_JAGXJJ010000081.1:0-279 GCF_019091465.1 Microbacterium sp. GbtcB4 | reverse complement strand
GCCGGCGCCCGTGCCCTGGGTCTCCCCCAGATCCCTCACCAGCGAGGGCTGCGCCGGCAGCACGATCGTGAGTCCCCCGGGCCAGATCGCGTCGACGAGACGCTGGACGGGCTCCGGAACAGCCTCCGCGAGGGCCGTCAGCGTCTCCTTCGTGCCGTCGAGCACGGGCGGCGGCTGATTGCGGCCGCGACCCTTGGCATCCAGGAGACGCTGCACCGCGGGCGGCGAGAGGGCGTCGGCGGCGACGCCGTAGACGGTGTCGGTGGGGATGACGATGGG
>NZ_JAGXJJ010000801.1:0-229 GCF_019091465.1 Microbacterium sp. GbtcB4 | reverse complement strand
CACCAGAGAAGTGCTCCCCCCCACCCTGACCTCCAGGGTCGTTGTCCTCTGCTCGTGCGGCGGTGGTCGGGGCGGGCGGAGCGGGCCCCGGCGCGACTCTAGGGTGATCCGTTGCATGAGAGGCAGCGTTCGTCCCTGGGGTCCGAGGAGGGATCGGCGTGGCGCGCGATCTGCGCCTGCTGCCGGTGGCGGGCGGGGCCCGGGGGGGGGCCCTGGGCTGCGGGTTCGT
>NZ_JAGXJJ010000800.1:0-229 GCF_019091465.1 Microbacterium sp. GbtcB4 | reverse complement strand
CGTGCAGGAGTGGGACCCGCCCGACGACGGTGCGGCCCCGGCAGCGCGATGGTACCTCGGCGGCCGACAGAACGTCGCGGTGAACTGCGTGGACCGTCATGACGACGCCGGGCGCGGAGACAAGGTGGCGCTGCACTTCGAAGGGGAGCCCGGACACCGGGTCTCGGTGACCTACGCCGACCTCCCGCGCCGGGGGGCCCAGGCGGCGCACGCGCTGGGAGGCCTCGGG
>NZ_JAGXJJ010000799.1:0-229 GCF_019091465.1 Microbacterium sp. GbtcB4 | reverse complement strand
CCCGCCGGAGCCACCCAGGGCAGTCCCGGCCCGGGCCGGGACGCACCGTCGGGCGCCGTCGAGAACAACGAGGACGAGCATGCGGCCGACAACGCCGCCGAGGAGGACCCCCTCCGCACGCTCGACCCCGACTCCCCGCCGGCCTGACCCGCCGACCCACCCCTTTCGAGACGAGCCACCCCCTTGCGACCGTTCGCAGGGGGGTGGCTCGTGCAGAAGGGGGTGGGTC
>NZ_JAGXJJ010000798.1:0-229 GCF_019091465.1 Microbacterium sp. GbtcB4 | reverse complement strand
GGACGTCCGGAGCGCGCGGTTGGGCGAGGGCGTGGCCGTGATCCGGGGGCTGCGGGCCGGAGAGGAGGCCGCCCACGACGGTCTCGTGCGCGTGCACCGCGCCCGGGTCTGGCCCCGGCCGGCGCAGCCGCCACCCCTCTTCGCCCCCGCGGTCAGCCCCGGGACCGGGGAGGGGGGGGCCGGGGGGGGGGGCGGGCTCGCGCCCGGCCCCCAGGGCCCGCCCGCGCCT
>NZ_JAGXJJ010000797.1:0-229 GCF_019091465.1 Microbacterium sp. GbtcB4 | reverse complement strand
CCGGCGCGCAGCCGCAGCGGGGGGATGCCCAGCGGCAGGGCGAAGCGCGCGCCGCCGGTGATGCCGCCGGGCCCGCCCAGCCACCACGGGAATCCGAAGGTGAGGAACGAGATCGCGTAGCCGTAGCCGCCGATCGCCATGAACGCCGCCATGCCGTAGTTGAGCAGACCCGTGGACCCGAAATGCACCGCGAGGCCCGAGGCCGCGGGCGCGAAAGCGATCGGGGTCG
>NZ_JAGXJJ010000796.1:0-229 GCF_019091465.1 Microbacterium sp. GbtcB4 | reverse complement strand
ACAGGAACCGTTACCATCGGAGACCGGAAGGGATCATTCAACGGGATGCTGCAAAAAAGAACCTTCCGTATAAATATGATAACGCCTAATAAAACAAGGCGCCTGGATCTTGATACAGCATGCGATAAAGAAGTGGTTTATGAAGGGAAACATCTAAACATAAAAAATAGCCAATTTTAAATTCACACGTATGAAGTCAGCCAAAATTATTCGCTTGCGAATATTGCTG
>NZ_JAGXJJ010000795.1:0-229 GCF_019091465.1 Microbacterium sp. GbtcB4 | reverse complement strand
AAACAAAACTCTCGATACCCTTTGTCATTTTAATCATCTTATTTTTACTCTATGAATAATATCTTTATTGATCTCTCCATCTTGTTGAATAAATGAACGATGTTACTTAAAGCATTTACTTAAAAGGACTTCTTGTCCATCCAATTTAACTATATTCTCTTGTCAATTTTTAGAATCACTAAAATTATATTTTATATATTCAGTTTTAATCCTACTTAATTTAAACCTT
>NZ_JAGXJJ010000794.1:0-229 GCF_019091465.1 Microbacterium sp. GbtcB4 | reverse complement strand
ACCGAGTTTGCCCTTATTCTGCTTGCCGAGGAGCGCGACGGCTAGATGCTGTGTCCCGCCGCAGGTGATGCTCTGAGCGACCTTGGTCGGAAGCTGCCCGAGCCTCGCCCACTGCGCATGGCGCTCAAGCGGAAGCAATGCGGCCACGGGCAGATCGAGGTCGATCCCGACGTGCTTGTCGACTTCGATCTTGGTCGGCTCGTACTTCGCTGATGTCAACAAGAGGAAG
>NZ_JAGXJJ010000793.1:0-229 GCF_019091465.1 Microbacterium sp. GbtcB4 | reverse complement strand
ACTTTAAATTTTTTTCATATAATATTTTCTTTTAAATGATAATGCTACCCGTACAACGATCACCCTCATCTGTCCCCTCGTCGCATGAGCTAGCCCCAACAGTTACTCCCCTCCACCCCAAATAGGTGTCATGCTCTTGCTTTCATAAGTAAACTGTCATGTCAGTCACCTCTCTTACCATCGAATAAGTGTTCATCGTCATCGACACCCCTAGTCGCCTTTGCACATG
>NZ_JAGXJJ010000792.1:0-229 GCF_019091465.1 Microbacterium sp. GbtcB4 | reverse complement strand
CGGTGACCGTGAGCATCGTCAGCAAGACGAGCATGACCCAGGCGCGGCCGGCACCGCGAACCCGGTGATCAAGTGAAGTCATACCGAAAGTGTAGCGATACCAGTCTTGGTGTCAATACAGTTTTGGTTCGGATGCGCGATAAGGTGGCCGCAGGACGACGCCCCCCCCCCCGGGCCGCCGCGTGCGCAAGGAGCGCGCGACCCGCAAGAATATCTCCCACGTGGCCCC
>NZ_JAGXJJ010000080.1:0-280 GCF_019091465.1 Microbacterium sp. GbtcB4 | reverse complement strand
GTCGAGGACGAGGGGCAGATCCGGCCCCGACTCCCAGGCGACCCCGACGCGGGGAGCACCGTCGATCGGGGCCGAGCCGGCCAGCGCGAGGTGACGCGCGTCGCCGCCGGCGACCAGGGCGTTGCCGCCGAGGCGCACCGTGAGCGTGCCGTCCGTCACCAGCGTCGCCGTCGCGCCGGCGAGCCGGGCCACGTCCTCCGCGAGCAGGTTGCGGCGGCCGGTGAGCACGTTGGCTGAACGCCCCGAGGCCAGTGCCACGCGGAGCACGCCGTTCAGCACC
>NZ_JAGXJJ010000008.1:0-214477 GCF_019091465.1 Microbacterium sp. GbtcB4 | reverse complement strand
ACGTTGAAGGCGTCGGCGGCGCCCGCGTCGCGCCAGTGCGCGAAGGGGACGGCGACCGTGCCGGCGACGCCGACGACGGCCACGAGCTGCGTCACGAGGAAGTACGACCAGTACATGCCCGCGTCCTCGACGAGGCTGGCGCCGATGGCCTCCAGCGTCGGGAGGACGAAGGAGGTGGTCCACGCCACGATCTGCCAGAGCAGGGCCGCGATCACGAACGTGATCAGGGACGGCACCCAGGAGCCCCAGCGGAGCCACCCGGGGATGCCGCGGCGGGGCTGCGCCTTCAGCCGGGCGGTGGCGAGGGTGGCGGTGGTGTCTCTCATCGTCAGCTCAGACATGGGCTTTCTCCGTCTGCGCGCGCAGCGCACCGCGCACGACTGCCTCCAGGTCGCGGAACTCGTCTGTCGCGTACGCCTCCTCGGTCCGCGGCCGCGGGAGGTTCACATCGATCACCTCGGCGATGCGTCCGGGGTGGGCCGCCATGACCACGATGCGGTCGGACAGCATGATCGCCTCCGGCACCGAGTGCGTGACG
The DNA here is from genome assembly GCF_019091465.1 of Microbacterium sp. GbtcB4. Classification (NCBI taxonomy): domain Bacteria; kingdom Bacillati; phylum Actinomycetota; class Actinomycetes; order Micrococcales; family Microbacteriaceae; genus Microbacterium; species Microbacterium sp. GbtcB4. The sequence goes on along the minus strand of NZ_JAGXJJ010000008.1, from coordinate 213,939 downwards.
AACATCACGGCCTTGCGGTTCGACTGCCAGAAGTCCAGCAGGGCGATGCGCTGCAGGTCCCGGTTCATCTCGTCGAGGGCCGAGAACGGCTCGTCCATCAGCATGATCGCCGGATCGAACACGAAGGCCCTGGCGATCGCGGCGCGCTGCTGCATACCGCCGGAGAGCTGCCCGGGGTACTTCTTCAGCGCATGGCCGAGCCCGAACGTCGACAGCAGCTCGGCCGGGTCGCGGAGGGCGCGGTCGCCGTTGGCTCCGCGGTTGATCCGCACGGGGAGCTCGACGTTCTCGCGCACCGTCTTCCACGGCAGCAGCGCCGGGGACTGCGGGACGAGACCGATCTTCTTGTCGCGGGAGGCCGCCGTGACGCTCTCGCCGTCGATCGTGACGGTGCCGGAGTCGGCGTCGAGGAGTCCGGCGACCACCTTGAGCAGCGTGGACTTGCCGCAGCCGCTGGGGCCGATCACCGACACGAACTCGCCCATGCCGATCGTGAGGCTCACGTCGTCGAGCACGGTCACCTGGGCTCCGTCGACGCCGAAAGCCTTCGAGACGTTCCTGACCTCGACGCCCGCCCCCTGTGCTGCGGTCATCACTTCTCCGCCCAGATGAGGGTGTCGCCGTCGTACAGGTCGGCCACGAGATCCGGGTCCATCATGTCGGCGATGGCGGGGAGGTCCTTCACGTCGCCGTACTCCTGCACGATCTCGTACTCCGGCTGCCACATGTCCGCCGTCTGCACGCCGGGGTTGCCGCCCGCGCTCTCGCGCACCCAGGCCGACTCCACCTCCCACGTGCGGGCGAGCTGATCGCGCGGGAATGCCGCACCCTGGCCGTTCTCCTCCGCGAGGGCCGCCAGCATGTCGATGCACTCGTCCGCCTCGTCGAGACAGAACTGCAGGGCCTTGAGGCTCGCGCGCATGAAGTCGGCCGCGACCTCGCGGTGCTCGTCGAGGAAGCGCGAGTTCACCTCCATGACGTTGTACGTGCCCTCGACGCCGAGGTCGGAGGGCAGGAACTCGCTGAACGGGAGGTCCTGTGCCTTGAGCGTCTGCGGCTGGTTGGAGGCGTAGCCGACGATCGCATCGACCTGCTCGCGCACGACGACGGTCGGGTCGTAGTTGGTCATCTTCACCATCTCGATCTTCGAGACGTCGACGCCGGCCTCGTCGAGCATGGCCGAGGCGATGGGCGTGAGGTTGATGAAGTACCCGAGCGAACCGCCTTCGAGGTCGGTGAGGTCGGTGAGCTTCTCGTTGCCGAAGATCGAGAACGGCGGGGTCGTGCCGTAGGTCGCGACCGCGGTGAGGTTCTTGCTGTTCGCCGCGGCGAGCATCACGTCGGAGGCGGAGCCGAGAGCGGTGAACTGCGCCTGCCCCGAGGCGACGAGCTGCTGCCCGTTCGCGCCGGAGGCGTTGATCTCCACGTCGAGGCAGAGGTCGTCGAAGTAGCCCAGCTCCTTCGCCAGGAACACGTCGAGCTGCCCGGCGCTGGCGGAGTACCCGTAGCCGGAGATGTAGGTGATGGTGCCGGCATCCTGGTTGCGCTGACAGGCGTCGCTGCCGCCCGCGCTCGTGGGGGCGGTATCGCCGCCGGGCGCCGGCGAGGAGCATGCTCCGAGCGTCAGCGTGGCGGCGAGAACGCACGTCAGGGTGGCAGTGGTGCGGAATCGGGTTTCCGCAGAGGAAGTAGCCATGAGGGTCCCTTCTCGGCCGTTCGTCATTGATGGCTCGATGAAAGTAACATAGTCAATCTTGACTAAGCAAGATCAAACTAAGTTTGTGCGGTCGAGCGGAGCGGCCAGGCAGGCCACCAGCCGTCGTCGAGTCCGCTCAGCAGGGCCGCCGCGCGCTCGTGATCCTCGGCGGAGTGGTCCGGGGCGGGGCCGGAACTGCTCTCCCGCCGCTCGCCGTCCGGCGACCGGATCTCGGTGTACAGCCACGCACGGCGACCGACGGGGTGCTTCTCCCGGAAGCCGCCAGCGGCGATCGACAGCACGATCCGCTCCAGCTCGTCCGCCGCGGTCTCGGCGGTCTCATCGCACGCATCGCAGATGCACGACGGCACGATCGCGTGGAACAGGGCGCCCGCCTCGATGCTGACGGAGGGAACGGTCGGCGTGAGGATGACTCGCGCACCGCACGCCGGTGCGAGCACGATGCGTTCCGTCCCGTCCTCCCCCGACTCTCGCCGCGCCTCGACCTCGTACTCGCGGGAGAGGTGCTCGACGAGCGCATCGACCACGAGAAGCAGCGGCGCGAAGCGCTCCGGGTGGCTCTCCCGAGAGTACGACTCCTCCGGCGCGATGCCATCGGGCCAGCGGCGTCCGTAACGGATGACCTCGCCGCTCTCGTCATGGAAGTCCAGGAGCGGGAGAGCAGGCCGGACATACGCGCGCGCCGGGATGACGACGACCGCGGGAGCGGAATCCTCCGCGGACAGCGCTCTCATCTCCTCGTCGTCGAGGTCGTCCTGCTCCCACGACGCGAGCATCTGCAGAAGCGCGTCCCGCTGCTCGGGCTGCTGCACCATCCCCTGCACGAGGCCCGCGACCGGGATCGAGAGGGTGTTGGTCCCGATCTCCGGCTCGCCCGTCATCCGCCATGTCGCGGCCGGATGCACGACCGCGATGACGTTCCCCACGAACCGCGCCGCCGCGGTGGCCAGCCGGTCGCTCTCGAGGACCTCCGGATGACCGGCGATGAAGTCCCACGTCGCCCCGAGATCGACGGCGAGCGCTGCAGGGTCGTTCCCCTGGCCCCGCGCGAACTCGACGAAGGGCTCGAAGCCGTCGACGAACCGGACCGGCCCCGGAGCGTCCGGCTGCGGGGGCATCCACAGGATCGCGGCGGCACCCGCCTCGGGCATCGGACCGAAGGGACCGGGGAAGACACCGCTGCTCATCGACCGAGCGTACCGAGCGGGATCACCGGGGCGCGTGAGACTCCAGGAACTCGTACACGTCGGTGGTGTCCACGCCGGGGAATGCTCCCGTGGGCAGAGTCGCCAGCAGCGTGCGCGGGGTCTTCACGTTGGGCCAGGAGTTCTCGCGCCACCGCTCCTCCAGCTCGGCGGGGGCCCGGCGGCAGCACACCTCGACCGAGTGCTTCGACACACCGCGGTGCGGGGTGTCCCTGCCGACGAACCACCTCGTGTCGTCGAACCGCACCCCCACGCTCACCGAGTGCAGGCCCTCGCTCGACGCCTCCACACGGGCGGTGCACCAGTAGGTGCCGTTGCCGGTGTCGGTGTACTGGTAGTACGGATTGAAGCGGTCGTCCTCGTCGAACACCACCCGGGAGGTCCACCGGCGGCAGCACATCTGCCCCTCGATGGCGCCGAGCCGGTCGGTCGGGAAGTTCACGTCGTCGTTCTCGTACGCCTTGGTGATCGTGCCCGACTCGTGCACCTTGAGGAAGTGGACGGGGATGTCGAGGTGCCGGGTGGCGAGGTTCGTGAAGCGGTGCGCCGCCGTCTCGTACGACACCGAGTACGCGTCACGGAGGTCTTCGATGGAGATCGCGCGCCGCTGCTTCGCGTCCTGCAGGGCAGGGACGACGTCGGCCTCCGGCATCAGCAGGGCGCCGGTGAGGTAGTTCGTCTCGACGCGCTGGCGGAGGAACTCGGCGTAGCTGCGCGGCTCGGCGTGCCCCAGGATGCGACTCGACAGCGCCTGCAGGACCGCGGTGCGGGCATCCCCCTTGGCCGGCACGCTGCTCGACAGGTACAGCCGGCCGTTGGCGAGGTCGGCGACGCTGCGGGTGGTCTGCGGCAGGTCGGCGGCGTAGTGGAGGGTGAAGCCGAGGTACGCCGCGATCTCGGATGCGGTGCGCTGGGTCAGCGGCCCCCCGGGATGACCGACGGCTGCGAGGATGTCGGCCGCCTTCGCCTCGAGGTCGGCGAAGTGGTTGTCCTGGCGGCGCATCAAGTGCCGGAGGTCCACATTGGCGCGCCGCGCCTCCTCGGGCGTCGCGGCGCGCTCGTCCTTGAGGCGGTCGATCTCGCCCTGCAGGGCGAGCAGCGCCTTGAGCGCCTCCGTCGGCACGCTCTTGGCGATGCGGAACGGCGCGATGCCCAGCGCCTGGAACGTCTGCCCCTTCATCGCGCGTTCCAGGGCGATCTCGATCGCGCTGCGCTCGTCGAGCGGCTCCCCGGAAAGCAGCGCGTCGATGGTCACCCCGAGCGCGCGGGCGATGGCCTGCAGCTGCGTGAGCTTGGGCTCGCGCTTGCCCGTCTCGATCATCGACATCTGGCTCGGCGCGCGATCGACCGCGGCGGCGAGCTCCTCGAGCGTCAGGCCCCGTGCTGTGCGCAGCTGGCGGATGCGTCGGCCGACGGTGAGGGCGTCGGCGTCTTCCGTGGTGTCGTCCATGTCGGATCCTCTCGGCCCACCGTCCGCGTCGGTGCGGGATCGGGAACGCTCCGCGCGAGACCGCGCCGGGGTCTTTTCTGATCCCGGCAAGCCGGGTGAGCGGGGCGTGAGGGCCGAGTCTGTCACAAAAGCAGAAATTCGCGCAAACTTCTCCTGGATCCGGCGTGGGAGAGCAGGGGAACTTCACACAGAGTGGAGGCACGCCATCGGCACCGACGCCGATTCCCATCCGAGGAGACACCATGACGAACACCGCAGCGACCCCCACCCCGCGCCCCGCCGGCCTGCGCGCCGGCGACCAGGTCCAGACGGCCGCGGAGCTTCAGGAGATCTGGGACACCGACCCGCGGTGGGACGGCGTCGAGCGCACCTACTCCGCGGAGGACGTCATCCGCATCCGCGGCTCGGTCCGCGAGGACGCCACCCTCGCCCACCGCGGCGCGGAGAACCTCTGGAACCTTCTGCACACGGAGGACTACATCCGGGCTCTCGGCGCCTACACCGGAGGCCAGGCCGTGCAGCAGGTGCGCGCCGGGCTGAAGGCCATCTACCTCTCCGGCTGGCAGGTCGCCGCGGACGGCAACCTCGCAGGACAGACCTACCCCGATCAGTCGCTCTACCCCGCGAACTCGGTCCCGGCGGTCGTGCGCCGCATCAACAACGCCCTGCTCCGGCAGGACCAGCTCGAGCACGCCGAGGGCGAGATCACGCAGGACTGGCTCGCGCCGATCGTCGCCGACGCCGAGGCGGGTTTCGGCGGTCCGCTCAACGCCTACGAGCTCGCGCAGTCCCTCATCCAGTCCGGTGCCGCCGGCATCCACTGGGAGGACCAGCTCGCGAGCGAGAAGAAGTGCGGCCACCTCGGCGGCAAGGTGCTCGTGCCCACGCAGCAGCACATCCGCACGCTGAACGCGGCACGACTCGCGGCGGACGTCGCCGGCGTTCCGACCGTCATCATCGCCCGCACGGATGCCCTCGCCGCCGATCTACTCACGAGCGACGTCGACGAGCGCGACCGGGAGTTCACCACCGGCGAGCGCACGTCCGAGGGCTTCTACCGGATCCGCCCGGGCATCGAGTCGGTCATCAGCCGCGGCCTCGCGTTCGCCCCCTACGCCGACCTGCTCTGGGTCGAGACCGGGGAGCCGGACATCGCGCTGGCACGGGAGTTCGCCACCGCGATCCACGCACAGTTCCCCGGTAAGCTCCTGGCCTACAACTGCTCGCCGAGCTTCAACTGGAAGCGCCACCTGTCGGACGCCGAGATCGCGACGTTCCAGCAGGAGCTGGCAGACCTGGGCTACAAGTTCCAGTTCATCACCCTGGCCGGGTTCCACGCCCTGAACCACTCCATGTTCGATCTCGCCCGCGGTTACGCCGAGCGCGCCATGAGCGCCTACGTCGAGCTGCAGGAAGCCGAGTTCGCCGCCGAGGCCGACGGCTACACCGCCACCAAGCACCAGCGCGAGGCGGGCACCGGCTACTTCGACGTCATCTCCACCGCGCTCAACCCCGACAGCGCGACCCTCGCCCTGGCCGGCTCCACCGAGACCGCCCAGTTCCACTGATTCTCCCCCGAGACCCCCGGTTCTCGTCGAGACCCCGCCCCGCACACGCCGGGAGCGCGGGGTCTCGACGACACCCCGGGGCTCGGCATAAGGCAAAGGACACCATCATGACCACCGCACCGATGCAGACGACCCGGCAGGGGCCCGCGATCGAGATCGCCGGGCCGATGCGCGATCGCTACGACGAGATCCTCACCCCGGAGGCGATCGCCTTCCTCACCGAGCTCCACCACCGATTCGCCTCCCGCCGCCATGACCGGCTGGCCGACCGGATGCGCCGCCGCTTCGAGATCGGCAACGGGCACGACCCGCAGTTCCGCGAGGACACCGCGCACATCCGTCAGGACACCACCTGGCGCGTCGCCGGCGCCGGCCCCGGGCTCGAGGACCGCCGCGTCGAGATCACCGGCCCCACCGACCCGAAGATGACCATCAACGCCCTGAACTCCGGGGCTCGCGTCTGGCTCGCCGACCAGGAGGACGCCACGAGCCCGACCTGGAAGAACGTCATCGAAGGGCAGCTGTCCCTCCGCGACGCGATCCGGGGCGAGCTCTCCTTCACCTCCCCCGAGGGCAAGGAGTACCGCGTCACCGCCGAGCGCACCCCCACGATCGTGATGCGCCCGCGCGGGTGGCATCTGCCGGAGAAGCACCTCGCCTTCATCGACCGCTCCGGCCGCCAGACCTCGGCGTCCGGCTCCCTGGTCGACTTCGGCCTCTATTTCCTGCACAACGCGCAGGCGCTGATCGAGGGTGGACGCGGACCGTACTTCTACATCGCGAAGCTGGAGTCGAGCGAAGAGGCCAAGCTGTGGGACGACGTCTTCTCCTTCAGCGAGGAGTACATCGGCATCCCGCACGGCACCATCCGCGCGACCGTGCTGATCGAGACGCTGCCTGCCGCGTTCGAGATGGACGAGATCCTGTACGAGCTGCGCGACCACTGCGCGGGCCTCAACGCCGGGCGCTGGGACTACATCTTCTCCATCATCAAGAACTACCGCGGCCGCGGCGCCCGCTTCGTGCTCCCCGACCGCAGCGAGGTCACGATGACGGTGCCGTTCATGCGGGCCTACACCGAGCTGCTGGTGCAGACATGCCACAAGCGCGGCGCCTTCGCGATCGGCGGCATGAGCGCGTTCATCCCCAATCGCCGCGACCCCGAGGTGACGGCACGCGCGGTCGAGAAGGTGTCGGCTGACAAGAAGCGCGAGGCCGGCGACGGCTTCGACGGCACCTGGGTCGCCCACCCGGACCTGATCCCGACGGCGCAGGCCGAGTTCGACGCCGTGCTCGGAGACCGCCCGAACCAGATCGACCGCCAGCGCGACGACGTGCACGTAGAGGCACGCGACCTGCTCGACCTGCACATCGGTCGCCCGATCACGGCGCAGGGCGTGCGGGACAACGTCTCGGTCGCCATCCGCTACCTGGAGGCCTGGCTGCGCGGGCTCGGCGCCGTCGCGATCGACAACCTCATGGAGGATGCCGCGACCGCGGAGATCAGCCGCTCCCAGGTGTGGCAGTGGATCCACCAGGACCGCACCACGCAGGACGGCACCCCCATCACGGTCGAGTACGTCGAAGGGCTGATCGGCGAGGTGCTGGACGAGGTCGAGCGACGCGAGGGCGACCGCTTCGACGACGCCGCCGAGATCTTCCGCGAGGTCGCCCTCCGCGAGGAGTTCCCGACCTTCCTCACCCTGGGCGCCTACAGCCGGTTCCTGGTCGACGAGGACTGACGACGCCGGGATGCCGCGGGCCGCGAGGTCCGCGGCATCCTCACGTCCCACCCGGCCCGCACGTGCCCTGCCGGGCGTAGCCTGGAGCCATGATCGCCGTATGGGACAGCATCGCCGAGGAGTTCCTGCACCTCTATCCGCGGGGGCGACGGCTGGTCGCGGTCGCCGGGGCCGACGCCGAGCGTTCGCGCGTGGCCGCGGATGGCCTGGCCGCCGCGCTCACCGCTGCCGGCCAGACCGTCGAGCGCGCACACACCGCGGACGGGGAGGAAGCCGCCCTCCGCGCCGACATTGTGGCGCCGTTCCGCGCCACCGACAGCGACGCCGTGCTCCTCGTGTCCGGACCGGGCGCGATCGTGTCGCCGAGCGCACGCGGGATGTGGAACTACGTCCTCTGGCAGCTCGCCGGAGACGAGCCCCCGCACACCGCGGCGAACGCCCTGGTCGACGTGACCGATCCGGCCCATCCCACCCGGCGTTTCGCCGACTACTGCGCCGTCCCCTCCTCGTTCGAGACCTGAGTCGCCGCGCGGCGACTCAGTGGAACGACGCGGCGACCGAGTTGCGGTGGTAGTCGAACACGATGCTCGTGCGGGTCGATGCCACGCTGCTCTGAGCGGACAGGTGCTCGAGCACGAACTCGCGCATCTCCGACGAGTCGGCGACCGCGATGTGCAGGAGGAAGTCGTCGTCTCCGCCGAGGAAGAACACCTGGATCACCTGCGGCAGCGCGCGCACACGATCCGCGAACTCCACGATGCTCTCCCGTCGGGCGGCCGGGCGCAGGCTGACGCCGATGATCGCCTGGAGTCCGGCGCCGAGCTCGCGTTCGTCGACGCTCGCATGGAACCCGGTGATGACCCCGCGCTCGATCAGCCCGCGCAGTCGTGCGTGCGCCGTCGACGGGGCGACTCCCAGCCGTCCGGCCAGCTCGGCGTTCGTCATCCTCCCGTCGGCGGTGAGGAGCTGCACGATGCGCGCGTCGGTGGGGCCGAGCGCGGGCGCCCGAACGCTGTTCGGCTCGGATGACGCGGCGGCGGTGGTCATACGAAGCATTATTCAGGATTCGAGCCTTCGCCGAAGAGTCTTCATCGAATCTGTCAATGTCTCGACGTTTCTGCGATCCTTGGCTGCACCCTGCGCCCCGACACCTGGAGGATCGATGAAGATCGGCGTCCCGACCGAAGTCAAGAACAACGAGAACCGCGTCGCCCTCACCCCGGCCGGCGCCGATCGGCTCGTGCGGGAAGGGCACCGCGTGCTCGTGCAGTCCGGTGCCGGCGTCGGGTCGAGCATCGACGACGACGCGTACCGCGCGGCCGGTGCCGAGATCGTGGCGACCGCCGCCGACGCGTGGGGAGAGGCCGACCTGCTCATCAAGGTCAAGGAGCCCGTCGCCGAGGAGTACGGCTTCCTGCGTCCCGACCTCACGCTCTTCACCTACCTCCACCTTGCGGCCGACCGCCCGCTGACCGAGGCGCTCGTGGCGGCCGGCACGACCGCCGTCGCCTACGAGACCGTGCAGCTGCCGGATCGCACCCTGCCGCTGCTCGTGCCGATGAGCGAGATCGCCGGCCGCCTCTCCGTCATCATGGGGTCCCACTCGCTGCTGCGCTCGCAGGGCGGTCGCGGCATGCTGCTGGGTGGCATCGCCGGCACCCCGCGGGCGAAGACCGTGGTGATCGGCGGCGGCGTCGCAGGTGAGCACGCCGCGGCGAACGCGCTCGGACTCGGCTCGAAGGTCACCGTCGTCGACGTGGCGCTCCCCCGGCTGCGCGAACTCGAGCACCGCTACGGCGGCGCTCTGGAGACGCGCGCTTCCAGCCGGTACGACATCGCCGAGGAGCTGACGACGGCGGATCTCGTCATCGGATCCGTCCTGATCCCCGGCGCCGCGGCTCCCAAGCTGGTGACCGACGACATGGTCGCGGCCATGAAGCCGGGGTCCGTGCTCGTCGACATCGCGATCGACCAGGGCGGCTGCTTCGAGGGCTCCCGTCCGACCACGCACGACGACCCGACCTTCGCGGTGCACGACTCGATCTACTACTGCGTCGCGAACATGCCGGGAGCCGTGCCGACGACCGCGACCCGGGCGCTCACGAACGCCACCCTCCCCTACGTCTCGGCGATCGCGGCCAAGGGCTGGGAGCGGGCGGCCTCCGACGACGCTGCCCTCGCGAAGGGCCTCAACGTGCAGGGGGGACGCATCACGCTGGACGCCGTCGCCCAGGCGCACGGCCTCTCCACCGACTGACCTGTCGAACCCGAAAGAACCTCGGATCTTGGCGGCATCCCACACCTCCCCCGCCGTATCGACCCGAGTACGCTCGTAACCGTGACCGAACGCGCTCCTCTCTCCCGCAAGCTGTCCGCCATCGCCGAGTCCGCGACCCTCAAGGTCGATGCCAAGGCCAAGGCCCTCAAGGCCGAGGGCAAGCCCGTCATCTCGTATGCCGCGGGCGAGCCCGACTTCGCCACGCCGCAGTTCATCGTCGATGCGGCGGCCGAGGCGCTGGCCGACCCCGCGAGCTACCGGTACACCCCCGCTCCCGGACTGCCGGCGCTGCGCGAGGCGGTCGCCGCCAAGACGCTCCGCGACTCCGGCCTCGAGGTCTCCCCTGGTCAGGTCATCGTCACCAACGGCGGGAAGCAGTCGGTGTACCAGGCGTTCCAGGCGGTCGTGAACCCCGGCGACGAGGTGCTGCTGCCGGCCCCGTACTGGACGACCTACCCGGAGGCGATCCGTCTCGCCGACGGCACCCCCGTCGAGGTCTTCGCCGGCGCCGACCAGGAGTACAAGGTGACCGTCGAGCAGCTCGAGGCGGCGCGCACCGATCGTACGACGGTCCTCGTGTTCGTGTCGCCGTCGAACCCCACCGGTTCCGTGTACACCGCCGAGGAGACGAAGGCCATCGGCGAGTGGGCGGTGGAGCACGGCATCTGGATCATCAGCGACGAGATCTACCAGAACCTCACCTACGAGGGCGTGAAGGCGACCTCGATCGTGGAGGCCGTGCCGGAGGCCGCGAACCAGACGATCCTCGTCAACGGGGTCGCCAAGACCTACGCGATGACCGGCTGGCGTGTGGGCTGGATGGTGGGTCCGGCCGACGCCATCAAGATCGCCGGCAACCTGCAGTCGCACCTCACGAGCAACGTGAACAACGTCGCGCAGAAGGCGGCGATCGCGGCGCTCAACGGTCCGCAGGACGAGGCCGAGAAGATGCGCGAGGCCTTCGACCGCCGCCGCCAGCTCATCGTGTCGGAACTGTCCAAGATCGACGGACTCGTGGTCCCGAACCCGCTCGGAGCGTTCTACGTCTACCCCGACGTGCAGGGCCTGCTCGGTCGCACCTGGGGCGGCGTGACTCCGACCACCTCGCTGGAGCTCGCCGACCTCATCCTCGACCAGGCCGAGGTCGCCGTCGTCCCCGGTGAGGCGTTCGGTCCGTCGGGCTACATCCGCATGTCGTACGCGCTCGGCGACGACCAGCTCCTCGAGGGCGTGCAGCGCCTGCAGCGTCTGTTCTCCTCCTGACCCGAGACCCCGCTTTAGCGCCGAGACCCCCTCGTACCTGCGCAGGTACGAGGGGGTCTCGGCGTGAATCCGGGGTCTCGGGTCAGTCCTCGGGGTGGAAGCCGATCAGCCAGCGGACGCCGTAGCGATCGACGAGGGTGCCGTCGACGTCTCCCCACGGGCGCTGCTGCAGCGGGTCGATCACGCGGCCGCCGGAGGCGAGGCGGTCGTACCAGCGGGTGAGCGTCCCCGGGGCGGCGGCGCCGAGGAGCGAGAGGAACATCCCGCTCATCTGCACCGCGTCGTCATCGGCGCCCGCGTCGGCCCCGGCGAGCTCGACCAGCCCGCTGAGCTGTCCGTGCGCGACCGCATCGCCCGGGCCGTCGTGACGACCGGCGCTCGCGTAGTCCATCAGCTGGAGCTCGCCGCCGAAGACGTCGCGGTAGTGGCCGAGCGCTTCTGCGGCATTGCCGGGGAACAGCAGGTACGGGATCAGTCCGCTCATCCCGCGAGCGTAGTCCGCCGTGGCCCCGGTCACCACCCGCCGGAGACGCCGAACGGCCGCCACCCGGAGGCGACGGCCGCTCGTGCGGACGGGTCAGGAGACGGGGATCACCGCGTAGAGGATCCAGGTCAGCGCGAAGCCGGTCACGCCGAGCACCGTCGTGAGCGGCGTCCAGGTGCGCAGACCATCCTTCACCGAGAGGCCGAGGTACCGCGTGACCACCCAGAAGCCCGAGTCGTTCACGTGACTGAGGCCGAGACCGCCGTAGCCGATCGCGACCGCAAGCAGCGCGGTGTGCACGGTGTCGAGCCCCATCGCGGAGACCGACGGCAGCAGGAGCCCCGCGGTCGTGGCGATCGCGACGGTCGCGGACCCCTGGGCGGCACGCATGATGAGCGAGATGAGGAAGGCCGCGAGCAGCAGGGGCATCCCGCTGGACGCGAGCACCTCGGCGACCGCTCCACCGATCCCGGTCTCGGTCAGGACCCGACCGAAGGCACCACCGGCACCCGTCACGAGGATGATGACCGCGGCGGCCGGCAGCGCCGACTCCATGACCTCGCCCAGGTGGGCGGCGGACCAGCCGCGGCGCACGCCGAGCAGGTACATCGCGGCGGCGATCGCGACCATGAGCGCGAAGATCGGCTGGCCGACCATGCTGAGGAATCCGTTCCAGAACGTCCCGGCCTCAAACAGCGGCGCGACCGCGGTACCGAGCATGATGAGCACGAGCGGCAGGAGGATGAGGCCGAGGACGGTGCCGGCGCCCGGCGCCTTCTCGCCCTCGCCGAGTCCGCCGGTGAGCGTCGACTTCTCCGTCCCGAAGTTGTCGTACATCTCCTTCGTGGCCGCGAGCATCGCGAACTCGCGGGTGTTGATCCACTTCGCCACCAGGTAGGACAGCACGCCGAGCGGCACGGAGATCGCGAGGGAGAAGATCGTCACCCAGCCGATGTCGGCACCGAGGATCGCGGAACCGCCGACGATGCCCGGGTGCGGGGGCACCGCGACGTGCACCGCGAGCATGATGCCCGCGACCGGCAGGCCGAACTTGATCGGGTTGAGACCGGCCACCTTCGAGAAGGCGAACACGATGGGGATGAGGATGATGAAGCCGGCATCGAAGAACACCGGGATCGCCAGGATGCCGGCGGCGATGACGAGCGCGATGCCCACGCGCTTCGGGCCCAGCCAGCTGGTGAAGCGTCCGGCGAGCGACTCGGCGCCGCCGGACAGCTCGATGATCTTGCCGAGCATCGAGCCGAGGGCGACGAGCACGGCCACCGAGCCGAGGGTGCCGCCGACACCGGCGATGATCGCCTGGATGACGCCGAGCTGCTCGGGGGTGTCACCGTCGGCGGGGATCGTGGTCAGCGGTAGACCTGCCGCGATGCCGACGATGATCGACACGAGGATGAGGGCGTAGAACGCCTGCATCTTGAACCGGATGATGAGCAGGAGCAGCAGGCCGAGGCCCGCCAGGCCGATCAGGATGAGGATCGGAAGAGGAAGCATCTCTGGATCTCTTCTTTCAGTGAGGGCGCGACGTCGCGCTCAGGACAGTCGTTCGGGTGCGACGACGCGGATGACGGCGGAGTCGTCCAGGGCCCCGAGGCCCTGCGCTTCGCCGAGGAGGAACAGCTGCTCGGCCGCGGCAGCGACCGGCGTGGACAGGTGCGCGCGGCGGGCGGCGTCGCCGACGATGCCGAGGTCCTTGACGAAGATGTCGAGGCGGCTGAGCACCTCGGCGCCGTCCTCGTCGTAGGCCTGCAGGGCGCGCGGACCGCGGTTGCCGAGCATGAAGGAGTTCGCGGCACCGGCCGTCAGCGCGTCCAGTGTGCGGGCGCGATCCAGTCCGAGGGCGTCGGCGAGCGCGAGCGCCTCCGCGGCCGCGGCGATGTGCACGCCGCAGAGGAGCTGATTGACGGTCTTCAGCGCCTGGCCGTCCCCGGGCTTGTCGCCGACGATGGACAGCGTCGAGGCGAGCTGGTCGAGCACGGGCCGCGCGGTCTCCAGAGCGGTCGGGGTGGCGCCGACGACGATGAGGAGGTCGCCCTCCCCGGCACGGACCGGCCCTCCGGACAGCGGAGCGTCGACGAGCTGCGCACCGTGCGCGGCGAGCTGGGCGGCGATGGCATCGATGCCGTCCGTGCCCACCGTGCTAGTGAGGATCACGACCGCGCCGTCCGCGAGGTGCGGGGCGAACCCGTCCTCGCCGAAGAGCAGCGCCTCGAGCTGCGCGCCGGTCCGGACGGCGACCAGCACCGCGTCGGCACCGTCCACGGCGTCGGCTGCGGACGCCGCCGGCGTGACACCCGCCTCTGCGGCGAGGGCGACGCGTTCGGCAGCGATGTCGAAGCCACGCACCGCGAAGCGCTCGGCGAGGCGGGTGGCCATCGGCAGCCCCATGGCGCCGAGTCCGATGACAGCGACGGTGGATGTCATGAGTGTCCTTCCGGGTTGTTTCCATCGTCGCCTGCGAGCGTGGCGACGACCGTGACGAGGGAGTCCGCGTCGCCGACGTTGCCGGCGAACACGACGTACGGGATACCGACGGCAGGGCCGGTCTCCGGCTGCCACAGCGACACGAGGCCGGGCAGCATGGGACCGAGCACGGTGGCCCGGCGGATCTCGAGGGCCTCGCTCGCGACATCGCTGGAGGTGATCCCGCCCTTCGCGATGACGAAGCGGGGCGGAGCGATGGCGAGGACCCGACGCACGAGCTCGACCACGCCGCTGGAGATGCGGCGGGCGATCGCGAGGCTCTCGTCGCCGTCGGCACCCGTGACGAGTTCGCGGGTGGTGTGCACGATCACGGTCCCCGTGGCGAGCGCTTCGGCGACGGCGTGCGCCTGCGTCTCGAGGTGGGTCTCGCGCTCGGAGCCGATGAGGGCACGCACGTCGAGTTCGATCGTGCGGGTGTTCGGCCGGGCCGCTGTGAGAGCTTCGAGCTGAGCGGTGGTGAGCGGCACGTGGCTGCCGACGACCACGAGGCCACCGCGATCATGCGCGAAGGGGATGTCCTCCGCGCGCACCGGCTCGGCGATCTCCTGTCCGATGTGCGCGCGCACGTAGGGCGGGCCGACTCGGAGGAGCACGTCGCGGTCCCGCAAGCGGTGCAGCGCGAGCGCGACGACGCGCATGTCCGATTCCTCGACCACGTCGACCACCACGACCGTGCCGTCGGTCAGTCCCTCGAGGAAGCCGGCCACGGCGTCCACCCCGGCGCGGATGGTGCGGATGTCGAGACCCGCGACCGCGGACGCCGGGATGCGTCCGCCGGTCTTCTCGGCGACCCACTCGCGCAGGTCGGAAGAGCCGTAGCCGAAGGTCGCGTCCGCCGCGAAAGGCGTCTCGCCGACCGGGGTGGCCTCGCCGTCGGTCACCCAGTAGTGCACGGAGTCGACCGTGATGCGCCCGGCGTCGGGGAACGCAGGGACGAGCAGGGTCAGTGCGGGGGTGCGGCCGGTGCGGGCACCGACCTCCGCCGAGAGGACATCGGTCTCGAGCGGGAAGTGGCCGCGCAGCGTCGAGTCGCCCCGGGACACGAACGTCACGCGCCGCCCCTGGGCCTCGGCGGCGGCGAGGGCCACGTCGACGATCTCGCGGTTGCGGGCGGCCGCGGCCTCCTCGTCGAGGGACCGGGTGTTCGTGAGCACATAGACGGCGGCGGCGCCGGTCGCGAGCGCCTCGTCCAGGTCTGCGCGCTCCCATCGGGTGAGGACCGGGAGGTTCGCGACCGACTGCGTGCCGGTCGGGTCGTCGTCGAGGACGAGGAGCACGGCGGCGGGGTCGACCTCGGTGCGGACGTCGGCCGCGGTGACGGCGACGGGTGCAGGCAGGGGGGCCAGCAGGTCGTCGATGTGCACACGAACTCCTTCGTTCCGGAAGATGGCCCGTGGTGGGGGCCACGGGCCAGGGGAATCTGCATCGCTATCCGATATCAGATAACGACGAGCGTACCTCACGATCACCGTCCTTCCAAACCGACGGAGAGCGTGCTGCTCAGCGCCCGTGGACGTAGCGCAGCAGGTCGTCGCGGGTCTGGCGCATGTGGCTGCGCATGGCCTGGCGGGCAGCCGCGCCGGACCCGGTCCGCATCGCCTCCAGCACCGCCGCGTGCTCCGCCAGCGCGTGCTCGCGGATGTCCGGGATGGCACTCGTCTCGCTGCGGGTGGCCTGCAGCATCGTCGTCAGCGGACGCATCGAGGCCACGAGGATGCGGTTCTCCGCCGCGCGGATGATCACGTCGTGGAAGGCGAGGTCGGCGGCCACGAAGGCGTCCACGTCGGCCCGCTCGTGCGCCGCCTGCATCTCCTCGAGGAGCGCGGCCATCTCGGCGAGGTGCTCCTCGGTGCGGCGCCCCGCCGCGAACTCCGCCGCCCCGGTCTCGAACATCATGCGCATCTCGAGCATCTCCAGCGAGGAGCGCTCTCGGGCGCCTGCGCTCTGGGCGTGCCGGACGACCGCGTCGAGGCCCGTCCACTCGTCGGTCGGCGCGATGCGGTGTCGGGTGCCGGGCACCGCGACGATCACACCCTGCGCCTGCAGCAGGCGGACGCCCTCGCGCATCGTGAGGCGGGAGACCCCGAACTGCTCCGCGAGCTCCCCCTCGGGCGGCAGCGGCTGTCCGGCTTCGAGCCGACCCGTGATGATGGCGTCGAGCAGACCGTCCACGACGGCCTGCGTCCGCGACACCCGCTCGAGCTTCGTCACAGGTCGACGCCCACCAGAACGGGTTCCGGCTGCAGCACCAGACCGAACTCGGCGTGCACACGGTGCTGGATGAATCGGGCGAGCTCGGCGACCTCGGCCGCCGTGGCGCCGCCCCGGTTGGTCAGGGCCAGGGCGTGCTTGGTCGAGACGGACGCCCGCGAGCGGGGCAGCTTGAACCCCTTGCGGATGCCGGCCTGCTCGATCAGCCAGGCGGCGCTCACCTTCACGTCCGGGGCCTCGGTCTTCGTCGGCGGCACGTGTCCGTCGTAGGAGGCGAGGGGGATGACGGTCACGGCGTCGAGGTCGGGGGCGACCGGCCAGCGCGGGCACTCCGGCGGAAGGGACCGGGCCTGGGCGGCCGTGACGATCGCGTTCTGGAAGAAGGAGCCGACCCCGTGCGTGTCCGGGTCGTCGGCGTCGAGCAGCATGCCCTTCGATGCGCGCGTGGCGAGGATGCGCTCCCGGACCCATACCAGCGGCACCGGGGTGTCGTCGGTCAGGCCGAGAGCGCGTCGCAGCTGCTCACCGCGGACCACGCGTTCGCGGGCGACGAGGAGATCGACCGTGAGGGACAGGATCACGGCCCGGCGCTGCGGCTCGCTCCCGTGATGGTGCTTGAGCACCGAGGTGCGGAATCCGAGCCCGAGCTCGGTCGCCGGAACAGTGGAGATCTCGCCGGAACCCTCATCGATCAGCTCGACCTCGACCAGGGTCTCCTGGATCTCCTGCCCGTAGGCGCCGATGTTCTGCACGGGCGCAGCGCCGACCGTGCCGGGGATGCCGCTCATGGCCTCGAGTCCGGCATAGCCCCGCTCGACCGCGTACGACACCAGATCGTCCCAGCCGTGTCCGGCCTGCGCGCGCAGGCGGATGCGGCCGGCATGCGGCGACGGGAGCTCTTCGATCCCGCTCGTGCGGATGCGGATGACGGTGCCCTCGAACGGCTCGTCGCCGACGAAGAGATTCGAACCCCCGCCGAGTACCAGCCAGGGGTCGCCCTCCGCCCAGGTCTCCCGGAGGACCGCGACGAGCTCCGCCGTCGTCGTCGCCTCGCGCATGCGCGCGGGGGCGGCGCCGGTGCGGAGCGTCGTGAGCTCGGCCAGCCGGATCGGCTCGACGTCGCTCATCGGACGGCGACGCGCAGCTGCGCCTTGACGAGCACGGTGGTGTCGCCGGTCGTGACCTTGAGGTCGATGCGCGCGGACGCATCGTCCACCGCGCCGACCGTCGCGACGACGTGCACGTCGGCGCCGGTCTCGGGGTCGACCACCACGGGCTTCGTGAAGCGCACACCGTAGTCGAGGATCCGGGTCTGCGGGTCGAGCGCGGCGACGACCACCGACGAGGCGATCCCCATGGTCAGCATGCCGTGCGCGAGCACGCCGGGAAGGCCCACCGCGGCGGCGACGTCGTCGCGGTAGTGGATCGGGTTGAAGTCCCCGGAGGCACCGGCGTAGCGGACGAGAGACTCCCTCGTCAGGTGCACGGTGCGCTCGGCCAGCACGTCTCCCACGGTGAACGCGCTCATGCGGTCTCCTCCTCGGCGCCGACGAGGAGCACGCTGGTGGCGGTGACGACGTGCGCGCCCCCGTCGTCGGTGATCTCGGCCTCGCTCGTGATCATGGCGTTGCCGCCCATCATGCGGATGCCGGTGACGCGCAGCTGCGCCGTCAGCTCGTCTCCCGCGACGATCGGCCTGGTGTAGCGGAACCGCTGCTCGGCGTGGATGGTGCGCGCCAAGACGATGCCGGAATCCGGCTCGGCCAGCAGCTGCTGCAGCGTGAGGTCCTGCAGGACCATCGCGAAGGTCGGCGGCGCGACGACGTCGGCGAAGCCGGCCGCACGGGCGGCCTCGACGTCGGTGTGCTGCGGGGCGTCGGCGAAGACGGCGCGCGCGAACTCGCGCACCTTCTCCCGCCCGACGAGGTAGGGGGCGGTCGGCGGGAACTCCCGGCCGACGAGTTCTTGGTTCACTGCCACCCGTCGATCCTACCGAGGCACGCCGACAGTCCGGTCCGGGCGGGGCCGGCGGAAATTGACTCAGCCGCGCCGACGCCCGCGGACGGCCTTGAGGGCCATCTGCACCGCGATCACGACGAGATACGCGGCGAAGAGGAGGTTGCCGACGGTCGGGTCGACGATGGTCGCCAGCCAGGCGCCGAGGGCCGTCGTGGTGCACGCCGAGACGCCGATGAGCAGCGCGGCGAGGAGATCGACGTTGCGGTTGCGGAGATTGCCGACCGTGCCGGAGAGCGCGGTCGGGATCATCATGAGCAGCGAGGTGCCCTTCGCGACGAGGTCGCTCGTGCCGAACGCGAGCATGAGCACCGGCACGACGATCACACCGCCGCCCACGCCGATGAGCCCGGCCAGGATGCCGGTTCCGATTCCCACGACCACCAGGGCGATCCCGGTGAGCCAGGTGAGCTCGAAGACGGCGTCGCGCGAGGGGATGACGAGGAAGAGGCTCACGATAACGACGACGAGGAAGCCGACGAACCCCCAGCGGAGGGCGGTCTGCGAGATCCGCGGGAGCAGGCGGGTGCCGATCTGCGCTCCGACCACGGCTCCGGCGGCGAGGATCAGCGCCGGGATCCAGGCGACGGAGCCCGACGCAGCGTAGGAGATGACCCCGACGGTCGCCGTCGGGACGATCGCCGCCAGCGAGGTCCCGGCCGCGAGCCGCTGGTCGAACGCGAGCAGCAGCACCAGCAGGGGGACGATGACCGTGCCGCCGCCGACGCCGAAGAGACCGGAGAGGAGGCCGGCGAGGAGGCCGATGCCGATGAACGTGGCGTAGGCGCGAGGCCCGCGCTTCAGGACCGTCGCATCGCTCACCGGACCAGCCTACTCCCGGCCTCTCCCCTCCTCGAATCGAGCGGGCTCAAACCTCCGAGTCCGCTTTGACGGGCACCGCGATGGACTCCGTGAGCGCCTGCTCGTACCGGCGCTGTCGGCGCCGCAGCCACAGCCCGCCGACGATGAGCAGCGCGAGGATGACGTAGGCGACTGCGGAGAACGGCTGCGCGATGAGCGTCGTCAGGTCGCCCTGGCTGAGCTGCAGCGCGCGCCGCAGCTGCTCCTCGCCCATCGGCCCGAGGATCATGCCCACCACCAGCGGCGCCACCGGGAACCCGTACCGCCGCAGGAAGTAGCCGAGGACGCCGATGATCAGCAGGATCAGGATGTCGACGACCGCGAAGTTCAGCGCGTACGCGCCGAAGGCGGCGAACAGGAGGATGCCCGCGTACAGGTACGGCCGCGGGATCTGCAGGAGCTTCACCCACATGCCCACGAGCGGCAGGTTCAGCACGAGCAGGATCACGTTGCCGATGTAGAGGCTCGCCACCAGTGCCCAGACGAGGTCAGCCTGTCCGGTGAACAGCTGCGGCCCGGGCTGCAGACCGTACGTCTGGAACGCGGTGAGGATGATCGCGGCCGTCGCCGTCGTCGGAAGTCCCAGCGTCAGCAGCGGCACGAGCACGCCCGCGGCCGCCGCGTTGTTCGCCGACTCCGGGCCCGCGACGCCTTCGATGGCCCCGCGGCCGAACTCGTCCTTGCGGCGCGAGAGCTTGCGCTCGGTGGCGTAGGACAGGAAGGTCGCCACGTCCGCACCGCCGGCCGGGATCGTGCCGATCGGGAAGCCGATGGCGGTGCCGCGGAGCCACGGCTTCCATGAGCGGCGCCAGTCGTCCTTCGTCATCCAGCTGCGCCACCCGCGCGACACGGGGATCACGTCGATCGCGCCGTGCCGCAGCCGGGCCGCGACGTACAGCGTCTCGCCGACCGCGAAGAGCCCCACCGCCACGAGCACCACGTCGATGCCGTCCGCCAGGGGCAGCAGGCCGAGCGTGTACCGCTGCTGGCCCGAGAGCCAGTCCGTGCCGACCAGGCCGAGGAACAAGCCGACGCCGAGCGACAGCAGGCCGCGCGGCACGGAGGACCCCATCAGCGCACCGACGGTGACGAAGGCTACGACGATGAGAGCCACGTAGTCGGCGGGCCCGAGGTTCACGGCGAACTGCGCGAGCACCGGTGCGAGCAGCGTCAGGCCTACGGTGGCGAGGGTCCCCGCGACGAACGACCCGAGCGCCGCGGTGGCCAGCGCCGCCGCGCCCCGCCCGAGCTTGGCCATCTTGTTGCCCTCGATCGCCGTCACGATCGACGACGACTCCCCCGGGGTGTTCAGCAGGATGCTCGTGGTCGACCCGCCGTACATGCCGCCGTAGTAGATCCCCGCGAACGTGATGAGCGCTGCGGCCGGTTCCAACGTGTAGGTGAGGGGAAGGAGCAGGGCGACGGTCATCGCCGGCCCGATCCCGGGGAGCACTCCAACGGCGGTGCCGATCAGCACGCCGAAGAAGGCGAACACGAGGTACTGGGGCTGCAGCGCGGTCGCGAACCCCTCGAGGAGCAGACTCCAGCTGTCCATCAGAACATCCTTCCCAGCCAACCGAGCGCCGGTCCCCAGGGGAGCGACAGCCCGAGCAGACCGCCGAACACGACCTGGACGACCAGCGCGAGGATGCTGCCGATGAGGAGCGCCATCCACCAGCGGCGGGCGCCGAGCGCCCACGCGACGCCGCCGAACAGCAGAGCCGCCGCCGGGGCCCAGCCGAGCGGCTCGATGAGGAGCAGATGAGCGACCACGAGCGCCACGATCTTCACGAGCGTGAGCCAGTCGGTCGGCAGGCTCTGATCGACGTCCTCCCCCTCCTCGGGCACACCGCGGTGGCCGCGGAGGATGCTCACCACGACGGCGAGAGACGAGCCCAGAAGCAGCACCGAGACGAACAGCGGGAAGACCGTCGGCCCGACCTGGCCGCCCGCGGGCACGTGGATGGTGAACACACCGGCGAACGCGAACACGCCGAGGGCCACCATGAGCAGGGCGAAGACGAGCTCCCCCCGCGGCAGGGACGCGACGAGACGTGCGGACCGACGGGCGTCGGTCCGCACCTCCTCGCCGGGTCCGGAAGACCCGGTCGTCATCTCAGCCGACCAGCCCGATGTTCTGCAGCGTCGTGGTGACCTCGGCGATGTTGCCGTCGAGGAATTCGTCGAACTCCGCGCCGGTGAGGAACGCGTCCGCCCACCCTCGCGTCTCCAGCTCGTCCTTCCACGCGTCGGACGCCTCCAGCTCGGTGACGAGGCGCTCGAGTTCCGAGCGCTCGGCGTCGCTGATCCCACCCGGAGCGATCACGCCGCGCCAGTTGGTGAGCACGACGTCGTACCCGGACTCGGTGATCGTGTCGACGTCCGGCAGCTGCGTGACCGGCTCCTCCGACGAGACGGCGAGGGCCTTCATGGTGCCGGCCTCGATATGCTGCAGGAACTCGCCCACGCCGGAGATGCCGGCCGAGACCTTGCCTCCGAGGATCAGCGAGGTGGCCTCGCCGCCGCCCGAGTTGGGCGTGTAGTTCAGCTTCTCGGCGATCTCGGCGCCGTCGAGTCCCGCCTCCTCGAGCAGCAGCCCGGCGAGGATGTGATCGGCTCCCCCGGCGGAGCCGCCCGTGATCGTGACCTCCTGGCCCTTGTCCACGACATCCTCGACGAGGTCCTCCAGCGTGTCGTACTCCGAGTCCGCGGGGACGACCACGACGAGGGGCTCGTCCGTGAGTCGGGCGATCGGGGTCATGTCCTCGATGCGGACGGCGGAGGCGTTGGTCTCCACCGCGCCCACCATCACGAGGCCCATGACCATGAGGGTCGCCGGATCCTTCTCGTTGGCGAGCTGCGCGAGACCCACCGTGCCTCCCGCGCCGCCGACGTTGGTGACGGGCGCCGAACCGACGATGTCCTCCTGCGTGAGCAGCTGCGAGAGGGCGCGGCCGGTCTGGTCCCAGCCGCCGCCCGGGTCGGCGGGGACGACGATGTTGACGTCGGTGATGGCGGCCGCGTCGTCGCCGCCGTCGGAGCCGGCCGTTCCGCCGTCGGCGGTCGAGCACGAGGTGAGGACGAGGGCGGTCGCGGCGACTGCCGCGGCGAGGGTCCCGATGCGGGCGTGATTCATGGCGCTCCTCCTTGAGCGTTCGAGTGCAATCCGTCCACTGTCGAGGCGCCGATGCACCCGCTCAAGCTTCGGAAACCATTGGTCGCGTTCCGTAACTATTGGTCGCGAACAGCTCCGGCGCCGGCTCGCGGCCCGTCCACCCACCCGGGAGAATGGATCCGTGGCCTCGAAGATGACGCTCCGTGTGCAGCTGCTCGCGCTGCAGGCGCTGATCGTGTTCCTGGTGACCCTCGGCACCGGCATCGCCGCCGGAGCGTTCCAGGAGAACGCGCTTCGCGAGGCCTACAAGGACCGCATGCAGGCGGTCGCCCAGTCCGTCGCCGCTCTCCCCGTCGTCCTCGATGCGTTCGACGACGAGGACCCGGCCGCTGCCATCCAGCCGGTCGCCGAGGTCATCCGCGAGGCCTCCGACCTCGCGTACGTCGTGGTCGCCAACGACGAGGGCATCCGGTACTCGCATCCGAACACCGACCGCATCGGCGAGCGGGTGTCCACCGACCCGTCGATCCCGCTCGGCGGCGAGATCTTCGTCGGCACGCAGACCGGCACGCTCGGGACCTCGTGGCGGGTGAAGGTGCCCATCCGCGACGAGGACGGTGCCGTCATCGGCACGGCCTCCGTCGGCATCCTGGAGTCCGAGCTGAACGAGGAGTTCACCAGCAACCTCGTGGGTCTCATCTCCGCCATGCTCGTGGCAGCGGTCCTCGGGGTCTTCGGGGCCGCGTGGGTGACGTCCTTCATCCGGCGACGCATCTACCGGCTCGAGCCGCACCAGATCGCGGCGCTGGTCAAGAACCAGGAGACGACCCTGCACGGGCTCAGCGAAGGCGTCGTCACCGTGGACGGCGCCGGTCGGATCACCCTGGTCAACGACGCGGCTGCGAGGTTCCTCGGCCGCGATGCCGCCGATCTCGACGGCGCTCCCGCGGACGAGGTCCTCGGGGAGGAGCTCGCCACCGTGCTCCGGGAAGGGGAGGCCGCGGGCCGCCCCGTCATCGTCGGCTCGCATGTGCTCGTCGCCCGCAGCACCGCCTCCGGAGACGGATCCGCCGACGTGGGGGCGACGCTCCTGCTCCGCGACCACACCGAGCTGCACGACGTCGTCCGCCGAGTCGAGGCGGCCGACGCGATCATCGCCTTCCGGGAGCGGTACGGGTTGCCGAAGGGCTTGAGTGCGGAGACCCTGGAACGGGTCTCCGCCGCCCTCGCCGCCCGACCGGATGCCTCAGCGACCGAGATCGGGGACGACCTCGCCATCTCCCGCGTCAGCGCCCGTCGCTATCTCGAGCACCTCGCCGCCACGGGCCAGGCCGTGCGGTCCCTGGACTACTCGACCAAGGGGCGCCCCGGAGCGCGCTATCGGGTCACCGATCCCCGCTGAACGACGAAGCCCGCCACCCCGAGAGGGGCGGCGGGCTTCGTGGGAGAGCGGTCCTTACTCGGACTTCTTCTCGACAGCGTCCTCGGCGGCGGCCTCAGCGGCCTCGCCCTCGGCCTGCGACTTGGCGCCGGCCTCGGCAGCCGTGTCGTCGGCAGCGGTCTCGTCCGCGGGAGCCTCGACGGCCTCCTCAGCGGGAGCCTCCTCGGCAGCGGGCTTCTCGTCCTTCGGAGCCGCGGCGGCCTTCTTGGTCGACTTCGCCTTCGGGGTGACGGGCTCGAGGACGAGCTCGATCACGGCCATGGGAGCGTTGTCGCCCTTGCGGTTGCCGACCTTGGTGATGCGCGTGTAGCCACCCTCGCGGTCCGCGACGAGCGGAGCGATCTCGTTGAACAGGACGTGCACGACTTCCTTGTCACCGATGACCGACAGCACGCGACGGCGGGCGTGCAGGTCCCCGCGCTTGGCGAAGGTGATGAGGCGCTCGGCGAGCGGACGCAGGCGCTTGGCCTTCGTCTCGGTCGTCTTGATCGACTTGTGGGTGTACAGCGCAGCCGCGAGGTTGGCAAGCAGCAGGCGCTCGTGGGCGGGGCCGCCTCCGAGGCGGGGACCCTTGGTGGGCTTGGGCATAATCGTCTAACTCCTGGTCAGAAAGGGTCGGGTATCAGAAGGACTCGTCTTCGCTGCCGCCGTAGAAGTGGGCGCCGTCGAAACCGGGCACCGAATCCTTGAGCGACAGACCGAGCGAGATGAGCTTGTCGCGCACCTCGTCGACCGACTTCTGGCCGAAATTGCGGATGTTCATGAGCTGCGTCTCCGACAGGGCGACGAGCTCAGAAACGGTGTTGATGCCCTCACGCTTCAGGCAGTTGTACGAGCGGACCGACAGGTCGAGGTCCTCGATCGGCATCGACAGCTCGCTGGAGTTCACAGCCTCCACCGGCGCCGGGCCGATCTCGATGCCCTCGGCCTCGACGTTCAGCTCGCGGGCGAGACCGAACAGCTCGGTGAGCGTCTTGGCGGCCGAGGCGACGGCGTCGCGCGGGCTGATCGCCGACTTGGTCTCGACGTCGAGGATGAGCTTGTCGAAGTCGGTACGCTCACCGGCACGGGTGGCGTCGACGCGGTAGCTGACCTTGAGCACGGGCGAGTAGATCGAGTCGATCGGGATCTGACCGGCCTCGGCGTACTCGTTGCGGTTCTGCGTCGCGGAGACGTAGCCACGGCCGCGCTCGATGGTGAGCTCGAGCTCGAACTTGGCGGTGTCGTTGAGCGTCGCGATGACGAGCTCGGGGTTGTGCACCTCGACACCGGCCGGAGCCGAGATGTCGGCGGCGGTCACTTCACCGGCACCGGTCTTGCGGAGGTACGCGGTGATGGGCTCGTCGCGCTCGCTGGAGACGACCAGCTGCTTGATGTTGAGGATGATCTCGGTGACATCCTCCTTCACGCCGGGGATCGTGCTGAACTCGTGCAGCACACCGTCGATGCGGACGCTGGTGACAGCGGCGCCGGGGATCGACGACAGCAGGCTGCGACGCAGCGCGTTGCCGATCGTGTAGCCGAAGCCGGGCTCCAGAGGCTCGATGATGAACCGGCTCCGGTTCTCGACGATCTTTTCCTCGGTCAGTGTGGGACGCTGTGCAATAAGCACTCTGTGTTCCTTTCGATCACATGCCCGCTATATGACATGTGGTGGGGTGAGGTCTTGAGTTGTGGAAGTCGATGCCCCACGCGGGGCGCCGAGCCGCTCGACCCGAAGGACGAGCGGCTCGGCACACGCATCAGACGCGGCGGCGCTTCGGCGGACGGCAGCCGTTGTGCGCCTGCGGGGTGACGTCCTGGATCGAACCCACCTCGAGGCCGGCGGCCTGCAGCGAGCGGATCGCGGTCTCGCGGCCGGAGCCCGGACCCTTCACGAGGACGTCGACCTTCTTCACGCCGTGCTCAGCGGCCTGGCGGGCAGCGGACTCCGCTGCCATGCCTGCGGCGTAGGGGGTCGACTTGCGGGAGCCCTTGAAGCCCACGCCACCCGACGAAGCCCAGGCGATGACGGCGCCGGACGGGTCGGTGATCGAAACGATGGTGTTGTTGAACGTCGACTTGATGTGGGCCTGGCCCAGCGCGATGTTCTTCTTCTCCTTGCGGCGCGGCTTGCGCGCGGCGGCCTTGGGTGCAGCCATGAAAGTGTTCTCCTAGTCCCTGGCCGCTGCTTAGCGGGCCTTCTTCTTGCCGGCGACGGTGCGCTTCGGGCCCTTGCGGGTACGGGCGTTGGTCTTGGTGCGCTGACCGCGGACCGGAAGGCCACGACGGTGGCGGAGGCCCTCGTAGGAGCCGATCTCGACCTTGCGGCGGATGTCTGCGGCGACCTCGCGGCGCAGGTCACCCTCCACCTTGTAGTTGCCTTCGATGTAGTCGCGGAGGGCGATGAGCTGGTCATCGCTGAGGTCCTTGACGCGGATGCTCTCGTCGATGTCGGTCGCCTTGAGGATCTCGACCGAGCGGGTACGGCCGACGCCGTAGATGTAGGTAAGGGCGATCACCACGCGCTTGTCGCGCGGGATGTCAACGCCGGCAAGACGTGCCATGCGGTTCTCCTGGGTGTTGTGGAGGTGTGGAGCAGGATCGGTGCCCGGGCCTCCGCCCCGAGGTGTCCCCCGCTTCCGCGGGTTCTGATCCTGCCGTTTCGTATTGAGTTATGAGATTGCGAGAGCGGCGCTCACGCAGCGGGGGCTCAGCCCTGGCGCTGCTTGTGGCGCGGGTTGCTCTTGCAGATCACCATCACGCGGCCGTGGCGGCGGATCACCTTGCAGTGGTCGCAGATCGGCTTGACGCTGGGGTTGACCTTCATGATGTTTCCTGTTCGCTGTCTTCGTGCTGCCCGATGTCCGACCTCCGAGACCTGGGTCCCTGAGCCCGTCGAAGGGCAGCCGTTACTTCTCGACCGATCAGCGGTAGCGGTAGACGATGCGGCCGCGGGTCAGGTCGTAGGGGCTGAGCTCCACGACCACACGGTCCTCGGGGATGATACGGATGTAGTTCTGCCGCATCTTTCCGGAGATCGTTGCCAGGACCTTGTGTCCGTTGCTGAGCTCAACGCGGAACATCGCGTTGGGAAGAGCCTCGGAGATCACGCCCTCGATCTCGATGACACCGTCTTTCTTAGCCATAGCCTCGCTGACGCTTCTGCAGATCGGTCGATCTGCGGTGGGTGGGTGGTGTGCGGTACCGGGCCGGATCGGACACGCCGAACGCATGGCACAAGGCACCAAAGATCTATGTTATCCGACGACGCCCCATCCGGCAACTTGGCCGAATGGGGCGTCGAGCGGGTGAGCGGGTCTCAGCCGAGCAGGTCGGTGAACCGCTTCATGTCTTCCTGGTTCTGGAGGTCGAGCCGCTCGCCGTCGATCTCGACGGTCGGCGTGCCCTGGATGTCGTTGGCCTTCGCCTGCGCGGCACCGAACTTGCGGTACGTCTCGTCCGTGATGCAGGACACGACGTCGTCGCCCGCGCCGATCTGGGTGGCGAACTCGGCGAGCTGTTCGTTCGTGAGGCCGGGGGTGTTCTCCGCCGGCTGGTTCTCGAACAGGACCTTCGCGTAGTCGAAGTAGAGGTCGGAGTCCGACTCGGCGACGCAGAACGCGGCACCGGCCGAACGGGAGGAGAACTCGGTGCCCTGCGAGAAGCGGTCCAGGATCGCGATGGGGTGCTGCTCGAGGGTGATCTCGCCGCTCTGCGCCTTGGCCTCGAGGGCGGCACCGAACTGGTCCTCGAAGGACTTGCAGACCGGGCACTGGAAGTCGAGGAAGACCGACACCGTCGTGTCGCCGTCACCCATGGAGATGGAGCCGGCCTCGGCGTCGAAGTTCTCGTTAGCGGTCGGGGTGGCGCCGGGAGAGGTCGCCTGGTTGTTGAGGAA
Organism: Microbacterium sp. GbtcB4; assembly: GCF_019091465.1. Classification (NCBI taxonomy): domain Bacteria; kingdom Bacillati; phylum Actinomycetota; class Actinomycetes; order Micrococcales; family Microbacteriaceae; genus Microbacterium; species Microbacterium sp. GbtcB4. Next base: position 186,203 of record NZ_JAGXJJ010000008.1, on the reverse strand, counting down.
CACCACGAGTCCGCCGAGGGCCACCAGGACCACGACGACGGCGATGGAGACGCCGATCGCGAACCAGTTGGTGTTGCTCTTCGCCGCTGCCATTACTTTCCGATCTCTCGAGGCTCGACCCCGAACGGGGCGAGTCCGGCTCTTCCACCATCGGGCGCGGTGAGCACCCAGATGCCCCCATCATGCAGGGCGACGCTATGTTCCCAATGTGAGCCGTCAGTGCCGTCGACCGTCGTGACGGTCCAGTCGTCATCCTCCACGAACGTCGCCTCGCCGCCGGCGGTGACCATGGGCTCGATGGCGAGCACGAGCCCGGGCTTCACGTCCGCGCCGCGGTCGGGCGTCCGGTAGTTGAAGACGCTGGGGGCCTCGTGCATCTTCCGCCCGATGCCGTGTCCGACGTACTCGCGGAGGATCCCGTAGGGCTCACCGCTCACTGCGGACGGCCCCTGCGCTTCGATGTAGTCCTGGATGGCGGCGCCGATCTCGTCGATCGACGAGGCCGTGGCCATCGCGGCGATCCCCGCCCACATGGACCCCTCGGTCACGCGGGAGAGCTCCTCGCGGCGCGCGACGAGCTCGGGGCGCTCGGGATCGGGGACGACGACCGTGATCGCACTGTCACCGTTCCAGCCCTCGAACTGGGCGCCGCAGTCCACCGAGACGATGTCGCCGGGCTGGAGGACCCGCTCCCCCGGGATGCCGTGCACGACCTGCTCGTTGACCGAGACGCAGATCGTGTGGTGGTACCCCTTGACGAGCTGGAAGTTCGACTCCGCCCCCCGCTGCAGGATGGCGCGGTTCGCGGCGGCGTCGAGCTCGATCGTCTTCACCCCCGGCTTGATGAGGGCCCGGACGCCATCGAGGGCTTCGGCGGTGATGAGGCCGGGTTCGACCATGGCTCGCAGCTGAGCCGGGGTCTTGTAGATCGAGCGCCGGAACATCTCAGACGGCGGACGTGGTGGAACGCAGCCCACGAGCGGCCAGGGCGGCGGAGATGCGCTCCGTGATCTCCTCGAGGGAGCCCACACCGTCGATGCGGTCGACGATGCCGCGGCTGCTGTAGACCTCGATGATCGGCGCCGTCTCCTTCTCGTAGATGTCGAGTCGGTGCGCGATGGCCTCGTCCGTGTCGTCGGAACGCCCCTGCTCGGCGGCCCGGAGCGCGAGGCGGGCGATGCTCTCCTCGCGCGGGACGTCGAGGAGGATCACCGCGTCCAGCGCCTCGCCGCGTCCTTCGAGGAACGCGTCCAGGTGCGCGACCTGAGCGGTGTTGCGGGGGTAGCCGTCGAGGAGGAAGCCGTTCTGCGCGTCGTCCTGGCTCAGCCGGTCGCGCACGATCTCGCTCGTCAGCTCGTCCGGCACGAGGTCGCCCTTGTCGAGGATCGCCGTGACCTGCTGCCCGAGAGCCGTCCCCTCCTTGATGTTCGCGCGGAAGATGTCGCCGGTCGAGACGACGGGGATCCCGTAGGACTCGGCGATGCGCACACCCTGCGTGCCCTTGCCGGAACCCTGGGGGCCGACGATGAGCAAACGGGCAGTGGGTCGGTGAGCCTGTCGAACCGTCATCGGAGAAGTCCTTCGTAGTGTCGCTGCTGCAGCTGGGCATCGATCTGCTTGACCGTCTCGAGACCCACGCCGACGATGATGAGGATCGACGCGCCACCGAACGGGAAGTTCTGGTTGGCGCCGACCGTGGCGAGGGCGATCAACGGGATGAGGGCGATCAGACCCAGGTAGAGGGAACCGGGGAGCGTGATGCGGGTGAGCACGTAGTCCAGGTACTCCGCGGTCGGACGGCCGGCCCGGATCCCGGGGATGAAGCCGCCGTACTTCTTCATGTTGTCGGCGACCTCGACCGGGTTGAACGTGATCGCGACGTAGAAGTAGGTGAACCCGATGATCAGCAGGAAGTACGCCGCCATGTAGATCGGGCTGTTGCCGGTGGTGAAGTTCGCGCTGATCCAGCTGACCCACGCGGGCGGCGTGGAGCCGTCCTGCGGGGTGTTGAACTGCGCGATGAGCGCCGGGATGTACAGCAGCGACGAGGCGAAGATGACCGGGATCACGCCCGCCATGTTGACCTTGATCGGGATGTACGTGTTCGTCCCGCCGTACGTGCGGCGGCCCACCATGCGCTTCGCGTACTGCACGGGAATGCGCCGCTGCGACTGCTCGACGAAGACCACGAGCCCCATCACGATGATGCCGACGAGCAGCACGAGGAGGAACACCTCGAAGCCGCGGGTCTGCCAGATGATCGACATCGCGCCGGGGAAGGTCGCAGCGATCGAGGTGAAGATCAGCAGAGACATGCCGTTGCCGATGCCCCGCTCGGTGACGAGCTCGGCGAACCACATGATCAGACCGGTGCCGGCCGTCATCGCCATGATGATGAGCACCTGCGCCCACCACACGTCGTTCGTGAGGAGCTGCGTGCACGCCCCGATGTCGGTCGTGCCGAAGAGCTGGCCTGTACGGGCCACAGTGACGAGTGTCGTCGACTGCAGGAGCGCGAGGGCGATCGTGAGGTACCGCGTGTACTGGGTCAGCTTGGCCTGTCCGGCCTGGCCTTCCTTGTGCAGGGCCTCGAAGTGCGGGATGACGACGCGCAGGAGCTGCGTGATGATCGTCGCGGTGATGTACGGCATGACGCCGAGCGCGAAGATCGACAGCTGCAGCAGAGCGCCGCCGGAGAAGAGGTTGACGAGTCCGAGCAGGCCCTCGGTGCCGGCGTTGGCAGCGAGACACTGCTCGACGTTCGGGAAGTTGACGAACGGCGCAGGGACGTTCGAGCCCAGACGGTAGATCGCGATGATCGCGAGAGTGAAACCGATCTTCCGACGCAGGTCGGGCGTGCGGAAGATCCGCGCGATGGCGCTAAACAAGAACGTTCCTCCTGAAAAGGTGGCCGAACCCTCGAGGGGCGGCTGAAACACCAGGGTAACCCACTCCGAGGTCCGGGGAATGCGAGCGGTCGGCTTCTCCCCCGCCGAACCAGAAGAGGGGCCGGAGAATCTCCGACCCCTCTTCCGCAGTGGTTACTTGACGGATCCGCCCGCAGCCACGATCTTCTGCTCGGCAGAACCCGAGACCTTATCGACCGCGACGGTGAGCTTCACGGCGATGTCGCCGCCTCCGAGAACCTTGACCTTCTCGTTCTTGCGAACCGCACCCTTGGCGACCAGGTCGCTCACGGTGACGTCGCCACCCTGGGGGTAGAGCTCCGCGAGCTTCTCCAGGTTCACGACCTGGTACTCGACGCGGAACGGGTTCTTGAAGCCGCGCAGCTTCGGCGTGCGCATGTGCAGCGGCATCTGGCCACCCTCGAAGCCGACGCGCACGGTGTTGCGGGCCTTGGTGCCCTTCGTGCCGCGACCGGCCGTCTTGCCCTTCGAGCCCTCACCGCGACCGACACGGGTCTTCGCGGTGTTGGAGCCGGGGACGGGACGCAGGTGGTGGACCTTCAGCACACCGGGGCGGGACGCCGGGGCGTCCTTCTTCGGCGCAGCCTTGGCGGAGCCGTCGGCCTTGGCGTCGGCGGCAGCGGTCTTGGCCGGTGCCTTCTTCGCGGCGGGCTTCTTGGCGGCGTCGGCCTTGGGAGCCGCCGCCTTCTTGGTGGCCTTCTCGGCCTCGACGGCCTCGTTCTTCTCAGCCATTAGTCGATCTCCTCAACCTTGACGAGGTGGGCGACGGTCTTGACGTAGCCGCGCGTCTGCGCGTCGTCGGGGCGGACGGTGGTGTCACCGATCCGCTTGAGACCGAGGCTGCGCAGCGTGTCGCGCTGGTTCTGCTTCTCGCTCACCTTGGACTTGATCTGCGTGACCTTGAGTCGCGCGGCCATCAGGCACCTACCTTCTGTGCGGCGATGGCCTCGGCCTCGGCGCGGACGAGCCGGGCCGGGGCGACCTGGTCGAACTCGAGACCACGACGTGCGGCGACGGCGCGGGGCTCCTCGAGCTCCTTCAGGGCGGTGACCGTCGCGTGCACGATGTTGATCGTGTTCGACGAGCCGAGCGACTTGGACAGCACGTCGTGGATGCCGGCGCACTCGAGCACGGCGCGGACCGGACCACCGGCGATGACACCGGTACCGGCGGCGGCGGGGCGCAGGAGCACCACACCGGCGGCCGACTCACCCTGCACGGGGTGCGGGATGGTGCTGCCGACGCGCGGGACGCGGAAGAAGTTGCGCTTCGCCTCTTCGACACCCTTCGAGATCGCCAGGGGGACCTCACGGGCCTTGCCGTAGCCGACGCCCACCAGACCGTTGCCGTCGCCGACGACCACGAGAGCGGTGAAGCTGAAGCGACGACCACCCTTCACGACCTTCGAGACGCGGTTGATGGTGACGACGCGCTCCAGGAACTGGTTGTCGCCGCGGTCGCGCGAGTTGCGGTCGCGGCCGCCCTGGTTGCGGTCACGTCCGCCGCGGCGGCCGTCCCGCTGGTCGCGAGTGGGCTCAGCCTGCGCGGTGCCGGCGGCCGTCTCGGAAGTGGCAGCAGCCGCTTCGGTCACTTCGTTCTCCTTGTTGTCACTCACAGTGCCAGACCCCCTTCACGGGCGCCGTCGGCGATGGCGGCGACACGACCCGCGTAGCGGTTGCCGCCACGGTCGAACACTGCCTCGGAAACGCCTGCGGCCTTCGCACGCTCGGCGAGGAGCTCGCCGACCTTGCGGGCCTTGGCGGTCTTGTCGCCATCCAGCGAACGCAGGTCGGTCTCGAGCGTCGAGGCCGAGGCGACCGTGTGGCCCTTGCTGTCGTCGACGAGCTGCACGAAGACGTGACGCGCCGAACGGTTGACGACGAGGCGCGGACGCACCTCGGTGCCCACGATCTTCTTGCGAAGACGGGCGTGACGACGCGCGCGGGCGTCGGACTTCGACTTCACAGCCATGGTTACTTACCAGCCTTTCCGGCCTTGCGACGCACGACCTCGCCGGCGTAGCGCACACCCTTGCCCTTGTACGGCTCGGGCTTGCGGATCTTGCGGATGTTCGCAGCCGCCTCGCCGACGGCCTGCTTGTCGATCCCGCTGACGGTGAGCTTGTTCGTGCCCTCGACCGTGAGCGTGATGCCGGCGGGCGGGTCGACCAGGACCGGGTGCGAGAAGCCGAGGGCGAACTCGACCGAGTTGCCCTTCTGCTGCACGCGGTAACCGGTGCCGACGACCTCGAGACCCTTGGTGTAGCCCTGGGTCACGCCGATGATGTTGTTGTTGATGAGCGTGCGGGTCAGGCCGTGAAGCGACCGGGACTCGCGCTCGTCGTCGGGGCGGGTGACGAGAACCTGGTTCTCCTCGACCGACACCTCGATGGGGCTGGCCACCGTGAGGGTGAGCTCACCCTTGGGGCCCTTCACCGCGACCTCACGGCCGTCGACCGAAACGGTCACGCCCGCGGGAACGTCGATGGGAAGTCGTCCAATACGCGACATTTCGGATTACCACACGTAGGCGAGAACTTCTCCGCCCACGCCCTTCTGCTCAGCCTGGCGGTCCGTGAGGAGACCGGAGGAGGTGGACAGGATGGCCACGCCGAGGCCGCCGAGGACCGTGGGGATCTCGGTCGACTTCGCGTACACGCGGAGGCCGGGCTTCGACACGCGCTTGATGCCCGCGATCGAGCGCTCGCGGTTCGGGCCGTACTTCAGCGTCAGCGTGAGGTTCTTGCCCACGCGCGCGTCGGAGGTCTCCCAACCGGCGATGTAGCCCTCCTGCTGGAGGATCTCTGCGATGTGCGTCTTGAGCTTGCTCGACGGCAGCGTCACGGTGTCGTGGTGCGCCGAGTTCGCGTTGCGCAGACGGGTCAGCATGTCTGCGACCGGGTCTGTCATTGTCATTGTTGTCTACTTTCGTTCATGAGGTTCCGGCTGCCGTTACACGACAGACGGCCTGCGATGAGCACGCAATCTTCAATTGTACGTGCACATCGACGGGCTCAGTGACACGAGACCACTGAGCCCGTCGAAGGGTCACGCCTGGGCGTCGTCCGCGCGGAACGGGAAGCCGAGGTGACGGAGCAGTGCCCGGCCCTCGTCGTCCGTCTTCGCCGAGGTCACGACGGTGATGTCGAAACCACGGACGCGGTCGATCTTGTCCTGATCGATCTCGTGGAACACGCTCTGCTCCTGGAGACCGAAGGTGTAGTTGCCGTTGCCGTCGAACTGCTTGGCCGACAGACCGCGGAAGTCGCGGATGCGGGGCAGCGCGAGCGAGACCAGGCGGTCCACGAACTCCCACGCACGGTCGCCTCGGAGGGTGACGTGCGCACCGATGGCCTGGCCCTCACGCAGCTTGAACTGCGCGATGGACTTGCGGGCCTTGGTGACGATCGGCTTCTGGCCGGTGATCTTGGTGAGGTCGTCGACCGCACCATCGATCACCTTGCTGTCGCGAGCAGCCTCGCCGACACCGGTGTTCACGACGACCTTGACCAGGCCGGGGATCTGCATGACGTTCTCGTAGCCGAACTCGTCCTGCAGAGCCTTCTTGATCTCGGCGTTGTACTTCGCCTTCAGGCGGGGCTGGATCTTGCCAGCCACCGCAGCGTCGGTCGTTGCCATCAGAGGTCCTTACCGCTCTTCTTCGCGAAGCGCACGCGGACGGTGCGCTTCACGCCGTCCTTGGTCTGCTCCTCGACCCGGTGGCCGACCTTGGTCGGCTTCTTGGTCGAGGGGTCGACGAGTGCGACGTTCGAGATGTGGATGGGCGCCTCGACGGTCTCGAGGCCACCCGTCTTCGTGCCACGCTGCGTCTGACCGACGCGCGTGTGCTTGGTGACGTAGTTGACGCCTTCGACGACGACACGGTTCTGCTCGACGAGGACGTCGAGGACCTTGCCCTGCTTGCCGCGGTCGCCACCACGCTCGGGCTTGGCGCCCGAGATGACCTGAACCAGGTCGCCCTTCTTGATCTTCGCCATGATCAGATGACCTCCGGTGCCAGCGAGACGATCTTCATGAACTTCTTGTCGCGAAGCTCACGGCCGACCGGCCCGAAGATACGGGTGCCGCGGGGCTCCCCGTCGTTCTTCAGGATGACGGCGGCGTTCTCGTCGAACTTGATGTAGGAGCCGTCGGGACGACGGGTCTCCTTCTTGGTGCGGACGATGACCGCCTTGACGACGTCGCCCTTCTTGACGTTGCCACCGGGGATCGCGTCCTTGACGGTCGCGACGATGGTGTCGCCCAGACCGGCGTACCGGCGGCGCGAGCCACCGAGGACGCGGATCGTGAGCAGCTCCTTGGCGCCGGTGTTGTCGGCGACCTTGAGACGGGACTCCTGCTGAATCACTTGGCCTTCTCCAGAATCTCCACCAGACGCCAGCGCTTGGTGGCGCTCAGCGGGCGGGTCTCGTTGATCAGGACCAGGTCGCCGATGCCGGCGGAGTTCGCCTCATCGTGCGCCTTGACCTTCGACGTGCGGCGGATGACCTTGCCGTAAAGCGGGTGCTTCACGCGGTCCTCGACCTCGACGACGATCGTCTTGTCCATCTTGTCGCTGACGACATAGCCACGACGGGCCTTGCGGTACCCGCGGGCGTCGGCGTCGCGCACGTCGTGAGCGGCGTGCTCAGCCTCGACGGCGGCTTCCTTCTTGGTGGCCATCACTCAGCCTCTTCCTTCGGGGCGTCCTCGGCGGCGTCCGCCTTCTTCGCCTTCGACTTGGTCGCCTTCTTCGCGGGAGCCTCGACCGGAGCGGGCGTCGCACGGATGCCCAGCTCGCGCTCGCGGATCACCGTGTAGAGGCGCGCGATGTCGCGCTTGACGGCGCGGATGCGGCCGTGGCTCTCCAGCTGGCCGGTGGCCGACTGGAAACGGAGGGTGAACAGTTCCTCCTTGGCCTTGCGCAGCTCCTCAACGAGGCGCTGGTCTTCGAACGTGTCGAGCTCTGCCGGAGCGAGCTCCTTGGTGCCGATCGCCATTACGCGTCGCCCTCCTCGCGCTTGATGATGCGTGCCTTGAGCGGCAGCTTGTGGATTGCACGGGTCAGTGCCTCGCGAGCGAGCTGCTCGTCGACACCCGCGACCTCGAAGAGGACGCGGCCCGGCTTGACGTTGGCGACCCACCACTCGGGGGAACCCTTACCGGAACCCATGCGGGTCTCGGCAGGCTTCTTCGTGAGCGGACGGTCCGGGTAGATGTTGATCCACACCTTGCCGCCACGCTTGATGTGACGGGTCATCGCGATACGAGCGGACTCGATCTGACGGTTCGTCACGTACGCGGGGGTGAGGGCCTGGATGCCGAACTCGCCGAAGGAGACCTTCGTGCCGCCGGTGGCCTGACCCGAGCGCCCCGGGTGGTGCTGCTTGCGGTACTTGACCTTACGGGGGATGAGCATTATGCCGAAGCTCCTTCTGCAACAGGTGCCTCGTTGCGCGGGGCACGGCGGCGGTCACCACGGTCGTCACGGCGCGACTTCGGCGCGTTGGCCTGCTCGCGCGCGAGCTCCTTGGCGGTGAGGTCGCCCTTGTAGATCCACACCTTCACGCCGATGCGGCCGAAGGTGGTCTTGGCCTCGTAGAAGCCGTAGTCGATGTTCGCGCGCAGCGTGTGCAGCGGCACACGACCCTCGCGGTAGAACTCCGACCGGCTCATCTCGGCGCCGCCGAGACGGCCCGAGACCTGGATGCGGATGCCCTTGGCGCCGGCGCGCTGCGCGCCCTGCAGACCCTTGCGCATCGCGCGGCGGAACGCCACACGAGCCGAGAGCTGCTCGGCGATGCCCTGGGCGACCAGCTGGGCGTCGGCCTCGGGGTTCTTGACCTCGAGGATGTTCAGCTGGATCTGCTTGCCCGTGAGCTTCTCGAGGTCGCCGCGGATGCGCTCGGCCTCTGCACCACGACGACCGATCACGATGCCCGGGCGGGCGGTGTGGATGTCGACGCGGACGCGGTCACGGGTGCGCTCGATCTCGATGTTCGAGACGCCGGCACGGTCGAGCTGCGTCTGCAGCAGGCGACGGATCTTGATGTCCTCGGCCACGTAGTCGGCGTAACGCTGACCCGGCTTCGTCGAGTCGGAGAACCAGCGCGACACGTGGTCCGTGGTGATGCCGAGGCGGAAGCCGTACGGGTTGACCTTCTGTCCCATTACTTGCTCGCCTTCTTGTTGCTGTCGCCGGCCGCAGCAGGAGCCGCCTCCGGCGTCGAGAGCACGACCGTGATGTGGCTCGTGCGCTTCTTGATCTGGAAAGCGCGACCCTGTGCACGGGGCTGGAAACGCTTGAGCGTCGTGCCCTCGTCCACGTACGCGTTCTTCACGTACAGGTCCTGCTCGTCGAGGTACTCGCCGTCACGATCCGCCTTGACCTGCGCGTTGGCCATGGCCGACGCGACAAGCTTGTAGATCGGCTCACTGGCGGACTGCTGAGCGAACTTCAGGATCGCCAGAGCCTCCTGGGCCTGCTTGCCCTTGATGAGCGCGACGACACGACGAGCCTTCTGAGGGGTCACGCGGATGTGTCGCACGCGTGCGATGGACTCCACCATTTCTCTCTCCTCTATCGCCACCGCGTCAGCGGCGGCGGCCCTTCTTGTCGTCCTTCTCGTGGCCGCGGAAGGTGCGGGTGGGCGCGAACTCGCCCAGCTTGTGACCGACCATGGTCTCGGAGACAAACACGGGGATGTGCTTGCGACCGTCGTGGACCGCGATCGTGTGACCCAGCATGGCCGGGATGATCATGGACCGGCGGGACCAGGTCTTGATGACGTTCTTCGTGCCGGCTTCGTTCTGCACGACCACCTTGCGAAGCAGGTGCTCGTCGACGAAGGGGCCCTTCTTGAGACTGCGAGGCATCTTCTCTTACTCCTACTTGCGCTTCTTGCCGGCGTTGCGACGACGCACGATGTACTTGTCGCTTTCCTTGTTGGCGTGGCGGGTGCGGCCCTCGGCCTGACCCCACGGGGAGACGGGGTGACGTCCACCGGACGTCTTGCCCTCACCACCACCGTGCGGGTGGTCGACCGGGTTCATCGCGACACCGCGGACGGTCGGGCGGACGCCCTTCCAGCGCATGCGGCCGGCCTTGCCCCAGTTGATGTTCGACTGCTCGGCGTTGCCGACCTCGCCGATGGTCGCGCGGCAGCGCGCATCGACGTTGCGGATCTCACCGGAGGGCAGACGCAGCTGGGCGTAGGGGCCGTCCTTGGCGACGAGGCGGACCGACGCACCGGCCGAGCGCGCCATCTTCGCGCCGCCGCCGGGGCGGAGCTCGATGGCGTGGATGACGGTACCCGTGGGGATGTTCTTCAGCGGGAGGTTGTTTCCCGGCTTGATGTCCGCCGCGGGGCCGGACTCGACGATGTCGCCCTGCTTCAGCTTCGCCGGCGCGAGGATGTAGCGCTTCTCGCCGTCGAAGTAGTGCAGCAGCGCGATGCGCGCGGTGCGGTTGGGGTCGTACTCGATGTGAGCGACCTTGGCGTTCACGCCGTCCTTGTCATTGCGACGGAAGTCGATGACGCGGTACTGGCGCTTGTGGCCACCACCGATGTGACGGGTCGTGATGCGGCCCTGGTTGTTGCGACCACCGGTCTTCGAGATCGGGCGCAGCAGCGACTTCTCCGGCGTCGATCGGGTGATCTCGGCGAAGTCAGCCACCGACGAGCCGCGACGGCCCGGGGTCGTGGGCTTGTACTTGCGAATAGCCATGATTGTCCTTATCCCCCGGATCAGCCGATTGCCGTGAAGATGTCGATGGTGCCCGACTTCAGGCTCACGATGGCGCGCTTGGTGTCCTTGCGCTTACCGGTGCCGAAGCGGGTGCGACGGGCCTTGCCGACGCGGTTGATCGTGTTGACGGACGCGACCTTGACGCCGAAGATCTTCTCGATGGCGAGCTTGATCTCGGTCTTCGAAGCGCGCGGGTCGACGAGGAAGGTGTACTTGCCCTCGTCGATCAGGCCGTAGCTCTTCTCGGACACGACCGGCTTCAGGATGATGTCGCGCGGGTCCTTGTTCAGGGCCGTCTGGAGAACAGATGCCTGCTCGCTCATGCGGAGACCTCCTGGTTGGCGCCGGACTTGGAGGCGATGAAGCCCTCGAGCGCGGCCTGGGTGAAGACGATGTCGTCGGAGACGAGCACGTCGTAGGCGTTGAGCTGGTCGAACGTCAGCACGTGGACGTGGCCGAGGTTGCGGATGCTCTTGAGCGCGAGCTCGTCGCCGCGCTCGATGACCACGAGGACGTTCTTCGACGTGGCGACCTGGGCGAGGAAGCCCGCGGCGGCCTTGGTCGACGGCGCGCCGTCGGTGCCGAAGGTGTCGATCGCGTGCAGACGGTCACCGCGGAAGCGGTCGCTGAGCGCGCCCAGGAGGGCGGCAGCGATCATCTTCTTGGGGGTGCGCTGCGAGTAGTCGCGCGGCTTCGGGCCGTGCACGATGCCACCGCCGGTCATGTGCGGCGCGCGGATCGAGCCCTGACGGGCGTTACCCGTGCCCTTCTGCTTGAAGGGCTTGCGGCCGGCGCCCGAGACCTCGCCACGACGCTTGGTCGAGTGCGTGCCCTGGCGAGCCGCCGCGAGCTGCGCGACGACGACCTGGTGGATGAGCGGGATGTTCGTCTTGACGTCGAACAGCGCGGCGGGAAGCTCGACGGAGCCTGCCTTCTTGCCGTCTGCCTTGAGGACGTCGAGCGCGAGAGTGGAGTCAGCCATGATCAGGCACCCTTCACTGCGTTGCGGACGTAGACGATGCGGCCGCGAGCACCGGGGACGGCGCCCTTGACGAGCATGAGTCCCTTCTCGATGTCGATGGCGTGCACCGTGAGGTTGAGGACGGTCACGCGCTCGCCACCCATACGGCCGGCCATGCGCATGCCCTTGAATACGCGGCTCGGGGTCGACGATGCGCCGATGGAGCCGGGCTTGCGGTGGTTGCGGTGTGCACCGTGCGATGCCGAGACGCCCTTGAAGTTGTGGCGCTTCATGACACCGGCGGTGCCCTTGCCCTTGCTCGTGCCGACGACGTCGACGAGCTGGCCGGCCTCGAACGTGCCGTCCACCGTGAGCTCCTGGCCCAGGGTGTAGTCGGCGGCGTCGGCCGTGCGGACCTCGGTCACGTGACGACGCGGCGTGACGCCGGCAGCCTCGAAGTGAGCCGAGAGGGGCTTGTTCACCTTGCGGGGGTCGATCTGACCGTACGCGATCTGCACGGCGTTGTAGCCGTCCTTCTCGGGGGTACGGATCTGGGTGACCACGTTCGGCGCGAGCTCGATGACGGTGACGGGAACGAGCTTGCCGTTCTCGTTCCAGACCTGGGTCATGCCGAGCTTGGTGCCGAGCATGCCCTTGGAAACCTTGGAGTTGATGTCAACCATGGCGGACCTCAGAGCTTGATCTCGATGTTGACGTCGGCCGGAAGGTCGAGACGCATCAGCGAGTCGACAGCCTTGGGCGTCGGGTCGACGATGTCGATCAGGCGCTTGTGGGTGCGCATCTCGAAGTGCTCGCGGCTGTCCTTGTACTTGTGGGGCGACCGGATGACGCACACGACGTTCTTCTCGGTCGGAAGGGGCACGGGTCCGACGACGGTCGCGCCCGCACGGGTCACGGTGTCGACGATCTTGCGTGCGGACGTGTCGATGACCTCGTGGTCATACGACTTCAGGCGAATGCGGATCTTCTGTCCCGCCATTGTCTGCTCTCTCTCTTTAAGCGTCTTACCGTCCGAGACCGGGTGGCCTTGGGGCATTGGACGCACGTCGGCGCTGTTCGCGCCTCGGCACTCGTCTTCTCCGGCTCTCGACCTCGCGGTCAGGGAGCCTGTCGAAGAGGCTGCACCACTGTTCTGCTGTCAGCCGCACACCCGAAGGTGACGGATGCCCGACGCCCGCCGCGCACGGCAGTGCCCTCGATGATGAAGGTGTCGGGATTGTGTTCTGCTGCCCGCGGCCTAGAACCCTGCAGCCTCCCGGAGGAGGCGCCGTCTATGCACTGCCCTGGCAGTGATCCGGCGCACGCACAGCGGCGACGGAATATCGAACCTGTCTATTCTGCCACGACGGATTTCACTTCTGCAAACCCGGGCGTGTCGCGCTCACCGGACTCCCAGTGAACGCCTCTTCCCGGGCGCCTCAGCCCGCGGAGGAGCGCGGGGCGAGGCATCCCCATGCCTCGCCCCGCTTGGGGAGGGCGTCCGGTGCGAGGGGGCACACCGAACGCGAGGAATCCAGCGTGAAGGGACGCCGGATGCCTCGACCGAGGGCGCGGCGGAAGACCCGCCGCGCGGGCGGGGAGACGCTCAGGCGCAGAGAGTGCGCGCGTCGCACGATGATCCCCAAGATCGCTTTCCCCAGTGTGAACGCGGATGAACCCGCGTGATTCGGGAGCCGAACCCCTTCGGCACCCCGACCGCAAGATCCCCAGGCGGTCGACACGATCCTACTCGATGTCTTCGAGAATCCGCCACATCCGAGGGCGCCATGCGTCCCCTCGACACGGAAGAGCGGCGGCCCCCTCTCGGGACCGCCGCTCTCCACGGAGATGTCGGGATCTACTCGTTGCCCACGCTCTTGTCGGCGCTCTCGCGGATCTCATCGATCTTCTCGGCGGCACCGGGCGCGATCTTCTTCGCGAAGTCGGCGACGCCGTCGAGCACCTTGTCGCTGATGTCCTCGGCCTGCTCGCTCTTGACCGCTTCGGCCAGCTTGTCCTTGTTCTGCTCGTACAGGTCCTTGCCCTTGTTGACGGCGTCCTCGATACCCATGTGAATCCCCTTCGGAGGTGTGTGCTTCCGACGATCGCGCCGGACACCTCATTGTGCCGGGCGGAACCGGGCGACGGAACCCTCGACCCGGAAACGACAGAGGGGTCGAGCCCGAAGGCTCGACCCCTCTGCGAGGAAGCGGTTGCTTACTTGATGATCTTCGTCACCGTACCGGCGCCGACCGTACGACCACCCTCACGGATGGCGAAGCCGAGGCCCTCCTCCATGGCGATCGGCTGGATCAGCTCGACCGTCATGTCGGTGGTGTCGCCGGGCATGACCATCTCGGTGCCCTCGGGCAGCGAGATGACGCCGGTGACGTCCGTGGTGCGGAAGTAGAACTGCGGACGGTAGTTCGTGTAGAAGGGGTTGTGGCGGCCACCCTCGTCCTTGGACAGGATGTAGGCCGTGCCCTCGAAGTTGGTGTGCGGCGTGACCGAACCCGGCTTCACGATGACCTGGCCGCGCTCCACGTCCTCGCGCTTGGTGCCGCGGAGGAGCAGACCACAGTTCTCGCCGGCCCATGCCTCGTCGAGCTGCTTGTGGAACATCTCGATACCGGTGACGGTCGTCTTCTGCGTCGGGCGCAGACCCACGATCTCGACCTCGGAGTTGATGGCCAGGGTGCCACGCTCGGCACGACCCGTGACGACGGTGCCACGACCGGTGATCGTGAAGACGTCCTCGACGGGCATGAGGAACGGCTTGTCACGGTCACGCTCCGGGTCCGGAACGCTGTCGTCGACAGCCTGCATGAGCTCGAGGATCGCGTCGACCCACTTCTCGTCGCCCTCGAGGGCCTTGAGAGCGGAGACACGGACGACGGGAGCGTTGTCGCCGTCGAAGCCCTGGCTCGAGAGCAGCTCGCGAACCTCGAGCTCGACGAGCTCCAGGATCTCCTCGTCGTCGACCGCGTCGGACTTGTTCAGCGCGACGAGCAGGTAGGGGACGCCGACCTGCTTGGCGAGCAGAACGTGCTCGCGCGTCTGCGCCATCGGGCCGTCGGTGGCCGCGACGACGAGGATCGCGCCGTCCATCTGCGCCGCACCCGTGATCATGTTCTTGACGTAGTCGGCGTGGCCGGGGGCGTCAACGTGGGCGTAGTGGCGCTTCGGGGTCTCGTACTCGATGTGCGAGATGTTGATCGTGATACCGCGCTGGCGCTCTTCCGGCGCCGAGTCGATGGAAGCGAAGTCGCGCTGCACGTTCGTGTCGGACGGGTACTTGTCAGCAAGCACCTTCGAGATCGCTGCGGAGAGCGTGGTCTTGCCGTGGTCGACGTGACCGATCGTTCCGATGTTGACGTGCGGCTTGGTCCGCTCGAACTTGGCCTTAGCCACTGGGTCCTCCTCAGGACGTCGTTGTAGAGGTGCCGGGCACTGGTTTGCGACCGGTTCTCTACGGGTTAGGTTCTCAGTTTAGTAGAGAGGGAATGTGAAGTTGTAGGTGACCTGGGAACCCCGGGTGCTTTGACTTGCTCAGCACCCAGGGCTCCCAGAAGAGCGATTACTCGCCCTTGGCCTTCTGGACGATCTCGTCGGCCACCGCGCGCGGGACCTCGGCGTAGCTGTCGAACTCCATGGAGTAGACGGCACGGCCCGAGGTCTTCGAGCGCAGGTCGCCGATGTAGCCGAACATCTCGGACAGCGGCACCGCGGCGCGCACGACCTTGACGCCGGCGGCGTCCTCCATCGACTGGATCTGGCCACGACGCGAGTTCAGGTCGCCGATGACGTCGCCCATGTACTCCTCCGGAGTACGGACCTCGACGGCCATCAGCGGCTCGAGCAGCACGGGGTTGGCACGACGCGCGGCCTCCTTGAAGCCCATGGAGCCCGCGATCTTGAACGCCATCTCCGAGGAGTCGACGTCGTGCGCCGCACCATCGACGATGGTCGCCTTGACGCCCACCATCGGGTAGCCCGCGAGGACACCGACATTCATGGCGTCCTGGAAACCGGCGTCGATCGAGCCGATGTACTCGCGCGGGATGCGGCCACCGGTGACCGCGTTCACGAACTCGTACGTCTTCTCGCCGTCGAGCTCGAGCGGCTCGATGTTGAACTGGATCTTGGCGAACTGGCCCGATCCACCGGTCTGCTTCTTGTGCGTATAGTCGTGCTTCTCGACGGCCTTGCGGATCGTCTCGCGGTACGCGACCTGCGGCTTGCCGACGTTCGCCTCGACGCGGAACTCGCGCTTCATGCGGTCCACGAGGATGTCGAGGTGCAGCTCGCCCATGCCCTTGATGGTCGTCTGACCGGTCTCCGGGTTGAGCTCCGTGCGGAAGGTCGGGTCCTCCTCAGCGAGCTTCTGGATCGCGAGACCCAGCTTCTCCTGGTCGGCCTTGGTCTTCGGCTCGATCGCGACCTCGATCACCGGCTCCGGGAACGTCATCGACTCGAGGACGACTGGCTGCGCGATGTCGGCGAGGGTGTCACCGGTGGTGGTGTCCTTCAGGCCGATGACGGCGTAGATGTTGCCGGCGGTCAGCTTGTCGACCGGGTTCTCCTTGTTGGCGTGCATCTGGAAGATCTTCCCGATGCGCTCCTTCTTGCCCTTGGTCGAGTTGATGACCTGGGCGCCCGACTCGAGCTCGCCCGAGTAGACGCGCACGTACGTCAGACGACCGAAGAACGGGTGCACGGCGACCTTGAAGGCCAGGGCCGCGAACGGGTCCTTCGCGTCGGGGTGACGCTCGATGATCTTCTCCTCGTCCTTCGGGTCGTGCGCCTCGATGGCGGGCACGTCCAGCGGGGACGGGAGGTAGTCGACGACGGCGTCCAGCATCGGCTGCACACCGCGGTTCTTGAAGGCGGAGCCGCAGAGGACCGGGTAGATCTCGCTGGCGACGACCATCTTGCGGATGGCGCCCTTGATCTCCGCGACGGTGAGCTCCTCGCCGCCGAAGAACTTCTCGAGAAGCTCCTCATCGGTCTCGGCGACCGTCTCCAGCAGCTGCTGGCGGTAGTCCTCGGCCTTGTCCTTGAGGTCGGCCGGGATCTCCTGCACCTCGTAGGAGGCGCCCATGGTCACGTCACCCTTGGCATCGCCGGGCCACACCAGAGCACGCATCTCGACGAGGTCGATGACGCCGACGAAGTCGTTCTCGGCACCGATCGGGAGCTGCAGCACCAGCGGCTTGGCGCCGAGGCGGTTGATGATCGTGTCGACCGTGAAGTAGAAGTCCGCGCCGAGCTTGTCCATCTTGTTGACGAAGCAGATGCGGGGCACGTTGTACTTGTCGGCCTGACGCCACACGGTCTCGGACTGGGGCTCGACGCCCTCCTTGCCGTCGAACACGGCGACCGCACCGTCGAGGACGCGGAGCGAACGCTCCACCTCGACCGTGAAGTCCACGTGACCGGGGGTGTCGATGATGTTGATCTGGTTCTTGTTCCAGAAGCAGGTCACGGCGGCAGACGTGATCGTGATGCCGCGCTCCTTCTCCTGCTCCATCCAGTCGGTGGTCGACGCACCGTCGTGCGTTTCGCCGAGCTTGTGGTTGACGCCCGTGTAGAACAGGATGCGCTCGGTCGTCGTGGTCTTGCCGGCATCGATGTGCGCCATGATGCCGATGTTGCGGACCTTACTCAGGTCCGTGAGCACGTCTTGTGCCACAGGAGTGTCCTTATCTTTTGGAGCAGCAGGTGTACTGCGAAGAGGGGGTGCGACGGGCCCAGGAACGCGGAAGGGTCCCTGAGCCCGTCGAAGGGGTTACCAGCGGTAGTGAGCGAACGCGCGGTTCGACTCGGCCATCTTGTGGGTGTCCTCGCGGCGCTTGACCGCGGCACCCAGGCCGTTCGACGCGTCCAGGATCTCGTTCTGGAGACGCTCGGTCATCGTCTTCTCACGACGACCCTTGGCGTAGCTCACGAGCCAGCGCAGCGCGAGAGTGTTCGCACGGTGCGGCTTGACCTCGACCGGAACCTGGTAGGTCGAGCCACCGACGCGGCGGCTGCGGACCTCGAGCGTGGGGCGCACGTTGTCGAGCGCCTTCTTCAGGGTGGCGACGGCGTCCTGGCCGTTCTTCGCCTCGACACCGCGGAGGGCGCCGTAGACGATCGACTCGGCCAGCGACTTCTTGCCGTCGACGAGGATCTTGTTCACCAGCGAGGTGACGATCGGAGCGCCGTAGACCGGGTCGTTGACGACGGGGCGCTTGGGGGCGGGACCCTTACGAGGCATCTAACTCAACCCTTCTTCGCGCCGTAGCGGGAACGAGCCTGCTTACGGTTCTTGACGGCCTGGGTGTCCAGAGCGCCACGGACGATCTTGTAACGCACACCGGGGAGGTCCTTCACACGACCGCCGCGGACGAGCACCAGGGAGTGCTCCTGCAGGTTGTGGCCCTCACCGGGGATGTACGCGGTGACCTCGGTCCCGTTGCGGAGCTTCACACGAGCGACCTTGCGCATCGCCGAGTTCGGCTTCTTCGGGGTGGTGGTGTAGACGCGGGTGCAGACCCCGGCCTGCTGCGGGTTCGCCTTGAGCGCTGGCGCCTTGGTCTTGGTGACCTTGGGCGAGCGACCCTTGCGAACCAACTGCTGAATGGTTGGCACGTTCTCTCCTCATAGTGCTGCACGGTGACAGCGTGATGGGTTTCACATCATGACCCACCGGCACGCCGGAACCGACGAGCTTTTGGTTTGGTGGGTATGCCGTGGGGGCGGACCGGCGAGGTGCCGACGCCCAGCGCGCACGTCAGGACGTGCACACACCTGATCAAGTGTAATGCCGCGTAACCTGACGGTCAAATGATGGCCGCACTCCCCCGCGCCACCCGAAGTCAGGGGGTGTCGGGGTCGAACGGCGAGTCCAGCGACTCCGTGAGCTCGGCGAGAAGCGCCTCGATCTGCGGCTCGACATGTCGCGACACTGCAGCCTGGATCGTGATCCGGTGTCGGAGCAGGATCCCGCAGATCTCGCGCCCGACGAGGTTCGCGTACTCGTCGGCCAGGGCGACCTCCTGCCGGAGAGCGGTCTTCGCCTCGTCCGACAGCGGGGGCAGCGGCGGCAACTCCGCAGCGGAATCGTCAGCGAGACCGGCGATCGTGAAGAGGAAGGGGGCGCCGGGTACCGGCTCCGGATCCAGCGGCATGCCCTCGAACTCGGGGTCGAGGTCCTCCGTCGGCCGGTAGCTGCGGGCGCGGTTGCGCGCTGCCTGCTGATCGAGCTCGCGCTGCAGGGTCGGGAGGTTCCGCGCCGTGTACTCCGCGACCGCGTGGTCGACGATCGTCTTGATGCGCGTCGACAGCCCATGCTGGACACCGTGCGGCGTGGTGCCCGCAATGCCTGCGGCGGCGAGGACGGGCGAGCCGAGACAGCGCCGGCACGGCGCAGTCCTTCCGCGGTGGGTCGCCGGCTCCCAGCGCGGCACCCAGCGCAACCAGGCCTCGACGGCCTGGTCGACCTGCGTCTCCAATGAGCGCTCCACCCCACCAGCGTACGGCGCGTCGCCGCTCACGGCGCGGATTTACGGGGTGTCACTCCCCCTCGTCACGCTCCCACGGCCATCGCGGCTGTGCGGACCTCGTCCGGCGGAGGGCTATCCCACCCCAGGCGGCCACCGCTGCGGCGGCGAGGAGCACGAGGCTCGCGCCGCCGCGGACGAGATCTCCGGCGACGGCCGTGGCCACGACCACATCGCTCGTCGCGACGAGCACGGCGATCCAGACCGCGGCCAGGTGCACGAGTGCCGTGAGCAGCGCGATCACGGGAGCAGACCCGAAGGAGGCGTGTCCTCTCCGCACCGTCGCCCACAGCGTGAGTGCGAACACGACGACGGCCGCGACCATGCCGGACACCCCGGGGACCTGCCCCAGGCCCGGGACGTCGATGATGTCGCGGTCGGTGGCGACGCTGAGGGCGCCGAGGCCGAAGACCGCGAGGGCGAAGAAGGCGATGGTGGCCATGACCGCCGCCAGGACAGCCGAAACCCCCGCGGACTCGGGCCCGCGGGGGTTCGGCGTGGTGGTGTTCGTGATTACCTCGACAGGGTGGGACCGGCCTCGAGGGTGCGCTCGTACTCGCGCTGCGCCTCCTCGTTCAGCTCGGTCTTGCGGGCACCGCTGCGGGCCACCCAGGCGCCGAACCAGATGGTGAGTTCGCGGGCGAAGACGAAGGCCGCGATGGCCAGCGGGGCGAGCAACTGGTCACCCGCGAGTTCGAGACCCTGCGACGCCGTGAGCTTCCAGAAGGGCGCCTCGAAGAGCTGGCCCAAGATGTGTCCGGCGTAGGCGATCAGCCCGACCACGATGCCGAACACCACCCACAGGCCCCAGCGGCCGCGGTTGATGATGGCTCCCAGGAGCCAGAAGCCGAGGAAGAACACGACCACCGGGGTCCAGAACCCCCAGGTGAGGAGCGGGGCGACGAGCGCCTCGCCGATGTTCTCCCCGTTCACGTCACCCGCGAGGGCGCCGAGGCCGAGCGTGGTGGCGAGGTAGAGCAGCGCGAAGGCGACGGTGGCGAGCAGGCCGATGGCCCCGGCGGTACCCCGGTTGCCGCGCTCGCGCGGCGGCTCCGGTGCCTGCACGAAGATCGGCTGCGGCTGCTGCGGTGCGGCGGCCGCGCCGTTCGTGAGCGGTTCGGACGGCACGATCCGGGTGTCGGTGTCATCGGCGTGCGATGCGTAGGCCGCACCGGCCATGGCCGACTCCTCGTGCGCGTGACTGCTGGGCGTGGAGTACAGCGAGGTCTCCGGCGTCGCGTACAGCGAGGTCTCGGGGGACGCATCGCGGCGGTCGGCGTCGCGGAGGTCCGCGTCACGGCGGTCGCCGTCGGTGCGCGAGGGCATCGGGGCGGCGGAGCTGAAAGTACCGGGGTGGTCCCGCTCGGCGGCCTCGAAGGCGGCGAGATCGGGGTCGACGGCGGACTCCTGCCGGGTCGCGGCCTGGTCGGCCACTGGCTCGGAGGAGGCCGCGGTGACGTCTGCGGCGCGGGAATCATCCGCACGGGCGTCGTCGGCGTGGCCGGGGACATCTCCGCGGGCCGCCGCCGCGGCGTCGAGACCGGCGTTCGCGCTGCCGACGACGTCGTCGACGTCGTTCGACTTCTCGGGCTGACGAGCCTCGGGATCACTCATGGGGTGCGCCTCTCATCGGGGATGTGCAGTGCGAGATTACCGCCGCCTGTCCCGGCGCTTCCGCAGGCGTGCCGTCGTGTCGCCATACGCGTGGTCCCGCGGTTTCGCCGCTCAGGGAAAGGTACTGCGAAGCGCATCCCCGGCGAACTGCGCGAGGATCGGCACCATCGGCAGCGAGAGCCAGACGAGTCCGGCGACGATCCCTGCACACACGATGCCGGCGAACCAGCTCATCCCGAGGTTGCGTCCACCCACCCGTGCCATGGTCTCACCGTAGGCCCGAGCCGTCGCGAGGGTCGTGAGCAACGCCGCGTCGAGGTGGTGTCGCTCAACGGGCGCTACGACCGCGCATCCGCCAGAGCAGCCAGAGCCCGGAAGCCGGGACCAGTAGGAACCCCAGAAGCAGGAGCAGGTGCCACTCCCCGAAGGAGGGGACGAGTGGGTTCACCACCTCCGGCATGGTTTCGCCGCCGGTCGAGCTGCCGGACGCCGATCCGGTGGAGAAGCCGGTCATCGTCGATGCGATCAGGACGGTCAGCCCGGTGGCGACGAAGGGCACCAGGATCGCAACCGCTTTCTCCCACGTCCGCCACATCGCACTCAGGCTCACGAGCACCGCACCCACGAACCAGCCGACGACCGGCACCACGATCCCGCCGAAGCTGAGGGTGAGCGCGGCCGCGATCGCGAAGCCCCGCGTCGCGGTCGTCGGCGTGCGCGGAGCCGAGGGTGCGGGCGTGGGCGCAGGGAGCACGACGGGCGGCGCGGTCGGCACCTCGTCCTCCGCCTCGCGGGCGATCCCTCGGGGGTCCCCCAGCCGGTCGATCCGCTCCGCGGTCGCCTCCGCATCGAGCCCGTCGAGTTCCTCCGCGATCCCGCCGCGGATGTCCGACGCGACACCGTGCGGTAGTCCCCGCATCGCCTCGTCCAGCCGAGCCAGGTAGTCGTCACGCAGCTCGGCTGCGGTCTTCTCGGTCATTGTCATCCTTCCCCCACCATGCCCGTGACGGCACGAGCGAACGGCGCCCACTGCGCCCGGAAGCGCGCGAGCTGATCGATACCGGCATCCGTGAGCCGGTAGTACTTGCGCACCGGACCGCTCTCCGACGGCCGGTCGAACGTCGTCACCCAGCCGTTGTCGCGTAGCCGCCCGAGGAGCGGATACAGCGTGCCGATGCTGGCGATCAGCCCGGCGCCGGTGAGTGCATCCGACAGCTGCCAGCCGTACATGGGCTCGCGCGAGAGCAGACCGAGTACGCAGTACTCGACCACTCCCTTGCGCATCTGCGCACCGACGTCCGCTGTCATGCCTCACAAGGTAGCATGTGACGCAGGATAGCGGCAGCGGTTCTTCGATCAGCCCTTTGTCGCTCCGGCGGTCAGACCGCCGACGATGTACTTCTGCAGGAAGAGGAACAGCACCATGACCGGGATCGCGGCCATGACCGCGCCGGCGGAGAAGGCCGACCAGTCGGCATAGCGGGGGTTCGCGACGAGCTTGGTCAGACCGACGACAAGGGTCTGCTGATCCACGTCGACGAGCATGACGCTGGCGATCACGTACTCGTTCACCGTGCCGATGAAGGAGAGCAGACCGACGACCGCGAGGATCGGGGCGACCAGGCGCAGGATGATCGTGAAGAAGATCCGCGCGTGCCCGGCGCCGTCGATGCGGGCGGCCTCGTCGATCTCCTTCGGGATCGTGTTGAAGAAGCCGTACATCAGGTAGGTGTTCACGCCCAGCGCGCCGCCGAGATAGACGAGGATCAGGCCCGTGTGCGTGTTGAGGCCGATCGCCGGGAACCAGTCCCCCAGCGTCGACATCAGCAGGAAGATCGCGACGACCGCGAGGAGCTGCGGGAACATCTGCACGACGACGATGGTGACGAGCCCCACGCGGCGGCCCGCGAAGCGCATGCGGGAGAAGGCATATGCCGCACAGGCCCCGATGAAGACGGTGACCGCGCCCGTCACGACCGCGGTGAGCAGCGTGTTCAGGAACCACGTCCCGTACGGGTTCTGCGGGTCGCTGAGGATGCGCACGTAGCTGTCGATCCCGATGGCCGAGAAGAGCTGGTTCGACCCGGTGAGCGTGCCCTTCGGGTTGAGCGAGGCCGACACCACGTACAGCAGCGGAAAGAGGGCGAAGGCGCTCACCACGATGGCGACGAGATGACGCCAGCCGGTGTCGGCGAACCAGGCGCCGAACGAACGACGCCGCGGAGCGGTGCGGTGGGCGGTGGCGGTGGCGGTGCTGGGGACGGTGCTCATGTCAGTTCAGCTCCTCGAGGGCCTTGGTCTTGCGGAAGCTGATGATCGAGATCGTCGCGACCACGACGAAGATCAGGATCGTGAAGGCGGAGGCGAGTCCGTAGTCGCGGGTCTGTCCGGTGAAGGCCACCTTGTAGACCATCGAGATGAGGATGTCGGTGTGGCCGACGGGGATCGACACGTCGCTGAAGCGCGGGCCGCCCTTGGTCAGCATGTAGATCAGGTTGAAGTTGTTGAAGTTGAACGCGAACGACGAGATCAGAAGCGGCGCCACGGTCACCAGCAGCAGCGGCAGCTTGATGCGGCGGAAGATCTGCCACGCGTTCGCGCCGTCCATGACGGCGGCCTCGTTCACGTCGTCCGGGATGCCCTGCAGCGCGCCCATGCAGACGAGGAACATGTACGGGAAGCCGAGCCAGAGGTTCACCAGCAGCACGGACACCTTCGCCAGCACCGGGTCGGTGAGCCACGGGATGGCCGCGCCGCCGAACAGCACCTGGTTGATGAACCCGAAGCTCTCGTTCATCATCCCGGCCCAGACGAGCGCGGAGAGGAACGCGGGGAAGGCGTACGGGAGGATGAGGATGATCCGGTAGCCGTTGCGGAAGCGCATGCGCGTGTTGTTGAAGACGAGCGCGAGCAGCAGGCCGAGGAAGAAGGTCGTCGCGACGGACACCAGCGCGAAGACGAAGGTCCAGACGGTGACGGAGATGAGCGGACCGCGGATGGACTCGTCGGTCACCGCGCGGACGAAGTTGTCGAAGCCGACCGTGGTCTGCCAGCCGGGCAGCAGCTGCTCGCCGTCCTCCGCCGTGAACGCACCGTCGCCGGTGTCGCTGTAGACCGTGCCGGTCGCGGTGTCCGTGATCGTGTCGGCAGCGGCGTCGTAGGTCAGCGTCGAGACGTACAGGTAGCCGTTCTGACCGTCGGGGGCACGGAGGCTGCCGTCGTTGGGGTCGTCACTGAACGGGACGGAGAGCTGCTCCAGCTCCTCCGACAGGGTGAAGACGGTGGCGAGCGGAAGAGTGGTCCACCCGTCCACGGCGACGGCCTTGCCGCCTTCGAACTCCGCGTCGACCTCGGCGAGAGGCTGCTCCGCCGTGCCGAGGAGCGCATCGCCGTCCTCCGGATCCGTGACGAGGAGGCCGTAGGTGCCGAACTGCTCGACCACCGTGACGGGGTACGTCGGAGAGTCCTCGACGCGCTCCTGCGCGGAGGCGAGCAGCGACGAGATCGCCTGCTCCTTGCTCCCGTTGTGACCGGTGCCGTAGTTCGTGAAGCCGATGTAGCCCGTGTAGAGGAGCGTGAAGACCTGGAACAGGACCAGGAAGATGATGCCGGGAGTGAGGTACTTCGCCGCGATGCGCTTGCGGGAGAAGTAGATGTAGTTGACGAGGACCGTCACCGCGACGACGAGGCCGAGGACCAGCCACTCGTGCTGCACGAGCAACACGAACACGGCGTAGACGGCGATCGCGTCCACGATCGCCAGCAACAGGATCTTGAGCAGCATCCACCCGATCGGTCGGGAGGCTGCCTCGGCGATCTTCGCCGCCTGGCGCTGCCGAGGAGTGGGGGGCGCGGTGCGCTCTTCGGTGTCTGTCATGTCGTCCTCGTCATGGTCCTGCCGGGGCGGGCTGGTCGGCCCGCCCCGGCAGGGTCGTCATCTTGTCGGCCGTTACTCGATCGCGGCGGTCACGTCGTCGACGAGCTTCTGCCACGTCGCCTGCGGGTCCTCGCCGTTGATGATGGCGGCCTCGGCCACGCCCCAGAACTGCCAGACAGCGCCCATGGCGGGGATCGCCGGCATGGGGACCGCGTCGGCGCCGACGGCCTGGAAGCCGGCGATGATCGGGTCGGACGCCGCGGTGTCGGCGGCAGCCGTGAGGGCCGGGAGCACGTTGCCGGCCTTGAACAGCTCCAGCTGCACGTCCTCCGTGCCGAGGTAGTTGACGAGGAAGTCGTTGGCCGCGACCTTGTTCTTCGACTCGGCGCTCACGAAGAAGCCCTTGACGCCGGCGAACGGCGAGGCCGTCTCCCCCGTCGGGCTCGGGATCGGGTCGATCTCGACGTTGATGCCCGCCTCGGTGGCGGCGCCCACGTTCCACGGGCCGGTCAGCCAGAAGGCGGCGGTGCCGTCGAGGAACTGCTGCTTGGCGATCTCGCCGTCGATATCGGTGTTCAGCGTGCCGGCCGCGCCCTGCGCTCCCAGCCAGTCGGCGAAGGCGAAGCCGCCCTCGCTGCCGAGCTGCAGGTCGGTCGGGTCGTAGCTGCCGCTGTCGTCGGTGCCGAAGACCGGAGCGCCGAACGCGGTCTGGAACGGGTACAGGTGGTACGGGTTGCCCTCGGCGCCCTGCTCCACCACGAAGGTGCCCTTCGAGACCATGTCGTCGAAGCTCGTCGCGGGCTCGGGGACGAGGTCGGCGTTGCGCAGGACCGCGATGTTCTCGACCGCGTACGGGAGCATGTAGACGGTGCCCTCGTAGGTCGCCGCCTGGAGCGCGACGGGGAGGTAGTCCTCAGAGCTGTCGCCGAGCTCGATCGGAGCGACGACGCCGTTGGTCGAGAGCTCGCCGAGCCAGTCGTGAGCGCCCATGACCACGTCGGGGCCCTTGCCGGTCGGGACCTGCTGGATGAAGTCGTCCTTCATGTCGTCGACGGACTTCCCCACCAGCTTGACCGTGACACCGGTCTTCTCCTGGTACGCGTCCGCCGCGCCCTGCAGCGCGTCGACCCGCTCGGCGTCGACCCAGACGGTCAGCGTGCCGCCGCCGTCTCCACCGGAGGAAGAGTCGTCGCCGCCGGAGCCGGTCGAGCAGCCGGCGAGCGTCAGAGCCGAAACGATGGCGATGGCGCCCGCGGCGACCATGCCCCTCTTGTTCACCTTCATTGGTGTGTGCCTCTCTCAGTGCTGAGCGCCTGCAAGACTGCAAGCGCTTACAGTATGCATCGTTTCGAAAGGCGATCACAATCCGCGAGCGCGTTGATATCAACCCGTGATCGGCACGACGAGACTCTCCTGATATGAAAACGCTTCCATATCAGCCGATGGTGAGGGCATCAGCGCGCGGCGTCACCGCGAGCACGATGCGGCGCATCGCGGATGACGCGGTTGATCCAGTCGCGCCGCGGCAAGGCGGCGATGGCCTCTCGCGGGAACCAGCCCAGTTCGACGATCTCGTCCATGTCCGGTGCCGGGTCGCTGAGCAGCTCGCACTCGTAGGCGACCGTGACGTAGCCGACCTGGTCGCCGTTCGGATAGGTCACCGCCATCGGGT
Organism: Microbacterium sp. GbtcB4; assembly: GCF_019091465.1. Lineage (NCBI taxonomy): Bacteria > Bacillati > Actinomycetota > Actinomycetes > Micrococcales > Microbacteriaceae > Microbacterium > Microbacterium sp. GbtcB4. The sequence goes on along the minus strand of NZ_JAGXJJ010000008.1, from coordinate 159,860 downwards.
CGCCACCGTACGCACCGATGAGTCCTGTGATCCGCAGACGCGCTCCCGTCTCTTCGAGGACTTCCCGGGCGACCGCGTCCGTGGGCTCTTCACCGGGCTCGATGCCGCCCCCGAGCAGACTCCACACGCCGGAGTGCGCGTGCCGGGCCAGCAGGAACCGTTCGCCGTCGCGGATGACGGCGGTGACACCGGGCAGCAGGAGGAAGTCGTGTCCGATCCGCGCACGGATCGCCTGGACGTAGGGCGACATCGGCATCGACGAAGTCTAGGCGCCGGGGCGGCGCGCGCCCCGTGAGCCCGCCCACGGGACTTTCCGCACCCCCGCGGATACAGTTGAGTCATGGCTGACAGTTCCTTTGACATCGTCTCGAAAGTGGATCGCCAGGAGGCCGAGAACGCCCTGAACCAGGCGCGCAAAGAGGTGGAGCAGCGCTACGACTTCAAGGGGACCGGCGCTTCGATCGCCTGGAGCGGCGAGCAGATCCTCATCACCGCGAACACCGAGGAGCGCGCGAACGCCGTCCTCGACGTGTTCCAGTCCAAGCTCATCAAGCGCGGCATCTCCCTGAAGAGCCTCGACTCGGGAGAGCCCTTCGCCAGCGGCAAGGAGTTCCGCATCCTGTCGAGCCTGAAGGACGGCATCTCCTCGGAGAACGCGAAGAAGATCGGCAAGATCATCCGCGATGAGGGCCCCAAGGGCGTGAAGAGCCAGATCCAGGGCGACGAGCTGCGCGTGCAGTCCAAGAGCCGCGACGACCTCCAGGCCGTGATCGCGCTCCTCAAGGGCAGCGACCTCGACATCGATCTGCAGTTCATCAACTACCGCTGACGCCATTCGCGTCGGAGGCGAGGGCTCGGGAGTCATCCCGGGCCCTTTCTTTTCCCCGGTCAACGCATACCGAGATATCGGTGTTCTTCGTCGAGACTGGAAGCGGTCGTGATTCGTCACGACTCCGACGCCATCCCCGTCCGACACCCGATCGACGCGGTGGATGCGCTTCGAGGATGCCACGCCGGCTCAGGGGAGGGAGCGGCGCGGGCCCCCGAAGCTCGCGTCGGCCTGGGGTCTGCCGACGTCGCACGCCGACCGGTCCCGGGTTCATGACAAGCCTCCCCGCCCGCTGCGCGTCCCCACGCGGATCGGCCCCCCGTGGAGGCATGACGGCAATCCTGCGACCGTCGCTCCCTCACCGCCCGGGAGTGGACGTCGGTCGCAGACCAAGAACGACCGGGGGCTGGGCCATGGGGCAGATCGAGTCGAAGAGCATCGGAGAGAACAAGCAGCTGCTGGCGGATGAGGTGTTCCACCACATCGGGCGGCTCATCACGGAGGGAGAGTTCGCCGAAGGCGACCGGATCCGGGACGTCGACGTGGCGGACGAGCTCCACGTCTCGCGGACGCCGGTTCGCGAAGCGCTCCAGCGCTTGGAGCGACTGGGACTGGTGACGATGTACCCGAGCCGGTACACGGAGGTGACGATGGTCACGCCGCAGGTGGTGGCCGAATCGCTGGAGTTCGCCGGCTACCAGGGCGGCATCACGGCGCGGATGGCGGTGCCGAGACTGAGCGCCATCCAACGGGAGCGCGTGCAGGATCTCATCGCACGGATGCAGGACTCGCTCACCGACGGGGCGTCGACGGCGCGGGCGCGGTGGGCCGTCTTCGCCTACCTCGCCGACCACAGCGGAAACCGCCAGCACCGGATGCTCATCGACGATGTCGCCGTCGCCGTGACCCGGAACCTGCGCGGGTGGGTGGTGCGTCCCGGCGATCGCGAGCGGATGCGACAGGTCTATGCGGAGTTCGCCGACGCGGTGCGCGCCGGCGACGGCGATGAGGCGGAGCGCCTCGCACGCGCGATGTACTACGTCTGAACGGCGCGCCAGCCGACGACCCAGCGGTGCAGGCGGCGGTACGCGTCCTCCCGGGCTTCATGTCGGGACAGGAACACGTCGTGCAGGGCGCCGTCGATCCGTTCGACGGTCACCGTGGAACCCAGCCGCAGGGCCGCGCGGGCGATGTCGTCGACGACGAGCACGGAGTCGGCGGAGGTCAGCTCCTCCGACCACCGGGTCGGCGGCACGAACCGCTTCGACAGCAGGACGCAGACCGGCGCCGCGATGTCGAGACCCGCGGCGACGGCCTTGTGCCCGGTGAGGATCGCGTTGAGCCACCCGGCGTACACGGCCATCGTCTGCACGGGACGCCAGGCGGTGTTGACCTCCATCGGGTCGTCGGGGTCGGCCACCTCCTGCTGCGCCCGGGTGTAGTAGCCGAGGTCGACCTGCGGCGCGACGTCGAGCGGCCGGATCCGTGCCTGGAACTCGACCATCGGGGCGATCGCGGCCCGCACGGGAGCGAACTGGAACTCGAGCCAGGGACTGTTCAGGATGAGGGCGTCGGCCGCACCGGGATGCCGCGACGCCCACAGGCTCAGCGTCAGGCCGCCGGTCGAGTGTCCGAACAGGATCAGGCGTCGCCCGCTCTCCTCGCCGTCCTCGCCGTGCCCCATCGCGTCCAGGGCCGCGGCGATGTCCTCGTCGTAGGTGGACAGGTCGGTGATGTAGCCCGGGGTCTGGCCCTCGCGCAGGCTGCGCCCGTACTTGCGCAGGTCGAGGGCGAAGAAGCGGGCACCGCGAGCCGTCCAGAATCGGGCCAACCGCTTCTGGAAGAAGTAGTCCGACCACCCGTGGATGTAGAGCACGTCCACGCCCTCGAGCAACGGGCGACGGCGCCGGGCGCGCTCCCACCACGGAACCGGAGCCGGCAGAGCCCGCACGAGGGTGGCGACCACCGGACCCTGCTCGTCGCTGCCGAGGTCGAGGGTGAGCTGGGCGAACTCATCGCCGAGAACATCCGGAACCCACTCGGCCATGCGTCCTCCCCCTCGCGCCCAGGCTAGCCCACGGCGTCACTCGCCGCCCGGACGGGCGACGGCGAAGTCGTCCGCGATGGCGGCCGCGATCGGCGCGAGGTCGTCGATCCCCGACCCGTCGAACGTCGTGAGACGCAGCCAGTCCGCACCCACGCGAAGATCGAGCACCGGACGGCGGAGTTCGTCGACGCCGGTGCGGGCGGCATCCACGCCCTCGATCGCGATCTCCTCCCCGTCCTCGAGCTCGTCGAACGCCCACGCGCCACCGGGCAGCGTGGTGAGCATGATGTACCCCTGGGCCGCGTACTCGTCGTCCCCGGAGGCGTAGTAGCAGATCCGCGCACCGTTGCGCTCCTGGTAGACCTCGGCCGGGATGGACCATCCGCCGAACGCGTCGATCACGTGCACCTCGGCGTCGACCTGCTCTGCGAGCTCCGTCGCGGTGAGGAACCGCGTGCAGTCCACACCCTCGACCGCACTCTCCAGCACATCCACCTCACGCAGCGACGCCACGGCTGCGGCGCCGAGTCCGCGCAGGGCCTCCTCGAGCGTCGCGGTATCGTCAGGCCCCTTCTCCGGATCCACGACGGTCGCCGAGACCAGGACGTCGCCGTCGACCAGCTGGAAGAAGCAGTATCCGCCGCTCTCGCAGCGGGACTCCTCACCGTAGTACCCGCCGCGGGACTCCGCGCCCGTGATCGCCTCCTCGGCCCCGGGGAGGATCGTGACCTCCCAGTTGCGCTCCGCCGTCCCCGCCGAGCAGGCGATGCCGCCCGCCCGCTGGAACATGTGCTGCGCGGGACCGGGGTACCAGCTCGGTGACGACCACACACCCAGCGCCTCCGCCACCTCACCCTCGACCTCGCCGGCGGAGCCCGACATCGCTTCGGCGACATCGGCGCAGTCCACATCGAAGGCCGGAGTGGGCGCTTCCGCCGACGCGGGAGTGGGCGCGACCGTGGCGGCGGCCGTCGGCGTGCCGGTGGGCTTCACCTCGGGTTCGGGCGCACAGCCGGGCAGCAGGAGCACGGCCACGGCGCCGAGGGCCAGGAGTGCACGAGGTCGCATGGCCTCAGCCTAGGGCTGCGGGGACCCGGCGCCGGGAGCACGCCCCGGCGCCGAGACGACTCACTCGCCGCGGGAGACGCGCACCATCTCGTCGCGAGGGACGACCTTCACACGTGCACGCTCCTGGGGCGCGCCGAGGCTGATCTCGTGCTCGTCGAGGCGGTGCCAGCCGTCCAGGTCGGTCCAGGCGACGCCACGCTCGGCGAGCAGTGCCGGGATGGCCTCCTCGGACGGGTCCTCCGGGTGCCACCACGAGCCCTGGTCGTTGATGAGGTGACGGACGGTCTCCATGGCGTCGGACTTCGTGTGGCCGATGAGGCCGACCGGGCCGCGCTTGATCCACCCCGTGGCGTACACGCCGGGGACGCGGTCGTTGGAGTCCTTCGCGAGCACCTGGCCCTCGTGGTTCGGGATGACGCCGTGCTTCTTGTCGAAGGGGACGCCGGGCAGCGGCGAGCCGAAGTAGCCGATCGCGCGATACAGCGCCTGCACGGGCACCTCGCGCAGCTCTCCGGTGCCGACCGCGCCACCCTGGCCGTCCGGCTGGGTGCGCTCGTACACGAGAGCGGCGACACGGCCGTTCTCGTCGGTGCGCACCTCGACCGGGCGCGCCCAGAAGTGCAGGTGCAGGCGGCGCGAGGCGGTGCCGCCGGCGTTGTTGACGGAGTCGCGCTTGCGCCACGACTGCAGGATGCGGTCGATGACCATGACCTGCTTGTTGCTCGCGACCGCGTCCTTCGAGGCCTCGTCGTAGTCGAAGTCCTCGTCGTAGACGACCATGTCGACGTCGCGCAGCTCCCCCAGCTCGCGGAGCTCCAGCGGCGTGAACTTCACCTGGGCCGGGCCGCGGCGGCCGAATACGTGCACGTCCGTGACGGCGCTCGCCTTGAGTCCCTCGTACACGTTCTCGGGGACCTCGGTGACGAGAAGGTCCTCCGCATGCTTCGCGAGCATGCGGGAGACGTCGAGGGCGACGTTGCCGTTGCCGAGGACCGCCACCGAGGCGGCGTCCAGCGGCCACTCGCGCGGCACGTCGGGGTGTCCGTCGAACCAGCTCACGTAGTCGGCGGCGCCGTAGGAGCCCACCGCGTCGATGCCGGGGATGTCCAGCGACGTGTCACGGATCGCCCCGGTGGCGAAGATGACCGCGTTGTAGTGCTTCTTGAGGTCGTCGAGCGTGATGTCCTCGCCGAAGCGGACGTTGCCGAAGAGGCGGATGTCGCCACGGTCGAGCACGTCGCGCAGGGCGGTGATGATGCCCTTGATGCGGGGGTGGTCGGGGGCGACGCCGTACCGGACGAGCCCGTACGGGGCCGGAAGCTGCTCGAACAGGTCGATGGACACGTCGAACTTGCGCTCGGCCTTCAGCAGGATGTCCGCGGCGTAGATGCCCGCGGGGCCTGCGCCGACGATGGCCAGTCTCAGCTTGGTCATGGAGGTCCTTTCGTGTGCCGTCGCGGCAGACACCCGGGCCCGGGGCCCGTGCACGGTGTCAGCTGGAGCGCTCGGCGAGGGTCTCGGCGAATCGGGTGAGCGCTTCGCGCACGGTGCCGCGCGGAAGTGCGGTGAGGGCGTCGATCGCCTCCTGCGTCCACGCGTGGGCGAGCTCGAGGGTCTTCTGGGTGACGGCGTGGTCGCGGAGTTCGTCCAGCGGTCCGTCGAGGATCGCCGGGTCGGCGCCGTCGGCGATGAGGGCCACGCCGTCGTCGATGCGGGCGGCGAGGTCGGCCGCGGCGTCGTCGTCCTCCGCCTTGAGCAGGAGGTACGGCATGGTCGGGACACCCGCGCGCAGGTCGGTGCCCGGGACCTTGCCCGTCTCCTCGGGCTTGGCCGACAGGTCGATCACGTCGTCGAGGAGCTGGAAGGCGACGCCGATCTTCTCGCCGTAGACGCGCAGCGGCTCCTCGTACTCCGCGGGGGCGTTCGAGAAGATCACGCCGCCCTGGGTGGCCGCGGCGATCAGCGAACCGGTCTTGTCCGCGAGCACCTGGATGTAGAACGCGATCGGGTCGTCGTCCGGCTGCGGACCGAGGGTCTCGTGCATCTGCCCGAGGACCAGGCGTTCGAACGTGTCGGCCTGGAGCCGGATGGCCCGCTCGCCGAGCCGCGACATGAGCTGGCTGGCGCGCGAGAAGAGGATGTCGCCGGTGAGGATGGCGATGTTGTTGCCCCACACCGTCTGCGCGGCGGGGACACCGCGGCGGCGGTCGGCGCCGTCCATGACGTCGTCGTGGTAGAGCGAGCCGAGGTGCGTGATCTCCAGCGCCTTCGCGACGTCGATCACCTCTCGGGTGTTGCCGTCGCCGAGCTGCGCCGCGAGCAGCGTCAGTACGGGGCGGATGCGCTTACCCCCGGCCTCGTACAGATAGCGGCTGGCGGCGTCGGCGAGGGGGTCGGCGACACGCACGTCGTCCGCGAGCCCGGTCTCGACCAGCTCCAGTCCGTCCTCGATGGTGCGGGCGATGCGACGCGCGGCGGGACCGACGAAGACGCGATCGCTGAAGCCGAGACGGCTCGCGAGTCGCGAACCCGGGGCGCTGGGGCTCGAAGTCACGCTCCCAGCCTACCTGCGTCGGGTGCCGCCGTTCGCGCCGTGCTCACGCGGGCTTGTGCGCCCGGTGCAGGGCCACGATGCCGAAGGTGAGGTTGCGGTAGGCGACGTCCTGCCAGCCGGCCTCCCTGATCCATGCGGACAGCCGCTTCTGGTCGGGCCAGTCGCGGATCGACTCGTTCAGATAGTCGTAGGCGTCGCCATTCGTTCCGGCGACCCGGGCCACGCGCGGGAGCACCTGCGCGTTGTAGAACCGGTAGGCCCCGCGGAAGAGCTTGCCCGGAGGGGTGGAGAACTCGTTGATGACGAGGCGGCCGCCCGGCTTGGTCACCCGGTAGAGCTCGCGCAGCGCCTTCTTCGGGTCGTTCACGTTGCGCAGGGCGTACGACATCGTCACCGCGTCGAACTCGTCGTCCGCGAACGGCAGGGCGGTGGCATCCGCCTGCACGAAGGAGAGGTTGCGCATCGCTCCGTGGCGGCGCTGGCCCTCGGCGAGCATGCCGGGCGAGAAGTCCGCTGCGACGACCTGCGCGCCGCTGCGGGCGAGGGAGGCGGAGGAGGACGCCGTTCCCGCGCCGAGGTCGAGGATGCGCTCGCCCGGCTTCGGGGCGACGGCGCGGGTGGTCGCGGCCCGCCAGAGCGCGTCGTTGCCGAACGTCATCGCGGTGTTCGTGCGGTCGTACCCGGCGGCGACCTGGTCGAACATGCCGCTGACGCGGGCGGGGTCCTTGCCGAGATCGGCGCGGTTCTTGTCGTTCGCGGTCACGCGTCCAGTCTAGGCGGGAGCTCCAGCGCTTCGAGTCGGTCCAGCCAGGGATCGGCCGTGGCGTCGTCGAACGGCGCCGTGCGTTCCCTGACCCGCGTCTCGAGGTCGAGCGCCAGCTCCTCCAGATGCCGCATGACGGGGGCCGGGTAGCCGTAGCGGGCGCTGTGCTCCGCCCATTCGTCGCGGTCGTCCACCCAGGTGCCGCGCTCCCCCTCCACGCGGACGACGTCGAGGTCCATGTCGATCCCGGTCGCGAGCAGCGGGTCGTCCGACCACCGGACGTCCCATCCGAGGTCGATGTAGATGCGCATCCCCCGGGGGTGGTGGCGATTGACGGTGAGCGCGAAGTCGGCGCTCGGCGGGACGAGGGTGACGTTCGGCGTGGCGGCGTGGAACTCGGCTCCCGGGCGGGCGCTGTGCCAGCCGGTGGGCTGCCCCACCCAGTCTCCCCACCGGTCGGCACCGAGGTACACGCACTCGTGGCGCCAGTGCGGCGACCCGTCCCACTTGCGCCACTGGAAGATCATCTCGGCACCGGCTGCGGGACGCGCATCGCTCATCCGCCCACCCTACGTCCGCGGAATAGGCTGGAGTCGTGCAGCACACCCCCCTGGTCGTGGAGACCCGAGAGATCGATCCGGTCGAAGACCTCCTCTCCTTCGCGGACCCCGCCCGCCCGCTCGCCTGGTTCCGCCGCGGCGACGGGATCGTGGCCGTGGGTGAGCCGTTCGCCGAGCTCCGCCCGTCGGCCGAGGAGGGGCGCACCCGCGCCGAGACCCTCGCGACGCTCTGGCAGGGTCTCGCGGCGGCGGCCGCGGTCTCCGACCCGCTGCGACTCCCCGGAACCGGACTCGTCGCGTTCGGGGCCTTCACCTTCGACGAGGACTCGCGCGCCGACAGCGTGCTCGTCATCCCGTCGCGGATCCTCGGCCGCCATGGCGACCGCTTCTGGGAGACCCGCATCCGCCGGTCCGACGACGAGCGTGCGCCGGGTGCCGTCGAGCCCGCGGAGTACGGACCGCACTGGGCGGGGACCGTGGGCCCCGGAGCGCAGAGCCCCCAGGGCTACCAGGACGCCGTGCGGGGCGCGCTGGACCGCATCGCGGACGGCGAGCTCAGCAAGGTCGTCCTCGCCCGCGACCTCCAGGGCACCATCCCCGCGGGCTCCGACCTGCGGCGGCTCGTCCGCGCGCTCGCCACCGGGTACCCGGACACCTGGGTCTTCGCGGTCGACGGACTCATCGGCGCGAGCCCGGAGACCCTCGTCACGGTGCAGGACCGGACGGTGACCGCTCGTGTGCTCGCCGGGACGATCGGACGCGGGGCCGACGCCGACGCCGACACCGCCGCGTCCGCGCACCTCGCCTCCAGCACCAAGGACCTCGACGAGCACCAGTACGCCGTGCAGAGCGTGCTCGCATCCCTCCGCCCGTACACCAGGGCCCTCGCGGCGAGCGAGCAGCCCTTCCTGCTCAAGCTTCCCAACCTCTTCCACCTCGCGACCGATGTGGAGGGCGAGCTGGAGGACGGTCGTTCCGCCCTCGACCTCGTGCGCGCACTCCATCCGACCGCAGCCGTCGCCGGCACCCCGACACCGACGGCCATCGCCGCCATCCGGGAGCTCGAGCCGTTCGACCGCGGGCGCTACGCCGGACCGGTCGGCTGGGTCGACGCGGACGGCAACGGCGAGTGGGCCATCGCCCTGCGGTGCGCGCAGTTCACGACGACGGACGACGCGATCGCGGTCACGGCCTACGCCGGGGCCGGGATCGTCGCCGGATCGGATCCGGAGAGCGAACTCCTCGAGACGCGGGTGAAGTTCCGTCCCCTCGTCGACGCGCTGGCCTGACGTCCGCCGCGGTCAGCTCGCGGCGAGGCGCTTCTTCTCGGCCTCGACATCGAAGTCGGCGACCGGCCACTGCGGATCGATGTCCTCGAGGGCTGCGAGCAGCAGCTCCTGCACGGCCAGCCGCGCGTACCACTTCGCGTTCGCCGGCACGACGTACCAGGGCGCAGCCTCGGTGGACGTGCGATCGAAGACGGTCTGGTACGCCTCCATGTACTGCGGCCACAGCATCCGCTCGTCGACGTCGCCCGGGTTGTACTTCCAGTGCTTGTCCGGGCGCTCCAGGCGCTCCATCAGCCGCGCCTTCTGCTCCTCCGGGGAGATGTGCAGCATGACCTTGACGATGCGGACGCCGGAGGCCGCGACGCGCTCCTCGAACGCGTTGATCGCGTCGTAGCGCCGCTCGATCTCGGCGGCGTCGGCGAGCTGCCGTACTCGTCCGATGAGCACGTCCTCGTAGTGCGAGCGGTCGAACACCCCGATGAACCCGGGCTCCGGCAGTCTCTTCTCGACGCGCCACAGGAAGTCGTGCTGCCGCTCCTCCGCCGTCGGCGCCTTGAACGCGGCGAGCGCGACGCCCTGCGGATCGACGCCCCCGACCACGTGCCGGACGATGCCGCCCTTGCCTGCGGAGTCCATCGCCTGTAGGACGAGCAGCACCGCGTCCTGCGCCGTGCCCACGCGGCTCTCGGCGAACAGCCGTTCCTGCAGGTCGTTCAGGCGCTCGAGACCCGCGTCGAGGTCGGCCGTGCCGCGGGACTTGCCGTGGTCATAGCCGGGCTTGCTGTCGGGGTCGACGTCGGCGAGGCGGAAGCCGGGCCGCACCCGCAGGTTCTGCGTCCAGGTGTGCGCGTTCATACGCACATGATGCCAGTCACCGCGGCAGCGGCACCTCGATGATCTGGCGACCGCCGCGCGGCGTCGTCAGCGCCTGGTCGAGAGCGGTGCGCGTGGTGACCCGCTGATACTCCCAGCCGTAGGCGAGCGCGAGGTGCTCCAGGCGCACCCCGTGCGGGGTGTAGAACACGCGATCGAGATGTGCGGCCGGCGCGGTGCCCGCCACCTCCAGGCCGTCGAAGATCGTCCCACCGCCGTCGTTGCCGACGATGACCTGGAGGCGCGGCTCCGTCTCGTCGCTCGGGAACAGCAGCGCACCGACGTCGTGGAGGAACGCGAGGTCGCCGAGCAACACGCGGGTCACGCCGGGGGCCCCGGCGGCCTGACTGGCGACGGCGATACCCGTGGCGGTGGCGATCGTGCCGTCGATCCCGGCGAGTCCGCGGTTGGCGTGCACGGGGACCTTCTTGCCGCCGAGCACCTCGTCGGCGACGCGGACGAGGCGCGACGATGCGAAGACCAGACGGTCATGCGGCCAGGTGGCCCGCCACACCGCATCCACGAGGCGCTCCCGGTCGAGCGGGCGCCGCACGGCGTCGAGTTCCGCGCGCACGGCGTCACGACGGGCGGCGAAGTCGGTGGAGGAGAGCCCCTCGGTGTCCGGGGCGTTCTCGCTGAGATCCACGGCCTCGTCGGCGGCGGCCCGCATCCACGCGCCGAGCCACTCCCGGTCGGTCTCCCCCTGGGCGACCGTGACGGCCGCGACGGCGCGCGTGCGGTGATTCAGATTCAGCTCCTCGCCGCCCTTGCGGACCGCGATCACGTCCACGTCCGCGCGGGAGAGCAGCCGTGCGGCCTCGCGGCTGAGCGTCGGGTGTCCGAGCACGACCACCCGTTCGACGCGTCCGCCGAGGTCGTCCCGGGACAGCAGCCGGCGATACCCGTGCACCACCTGGCGTCCGAAGCGCGCGCCGCTGACGATCTCCGCGATGAGCGGCCACCCGCCGGCATGGGCGATCTCCTCCGCCGCGGCACCCGCATCGGCGCCCGCGAGGACCACGGTGCGCGGCCCGCGCTCCAGCGCGAACGCCTCCGGCTCCGGCAGGCGCGGCGCCTCCCCCGGCGTCAGCGTCCGTGCCGGCATCGCGCCCGACAGCGGTTCCCGGGACGGAAGGTTCAGGTGCACCGGACCGGCGACGCCGGGAAGGCCGGACTCGGGCTCCGCCGCTCCGAGCGCGAGGCCGACCACGCGCGCGGCGAGGCCGTCCCACGTGCCGTCTCCGGGGACGGGCGCGTCGAGCTGCGCACGGACCCAGGGGTGGAACAGCCCCTCCTGGACGGTCGCCTGATTCGCACCGACCCCCCGCAGCTCGGGAGGCCGATCCGCGGTGAGCAGCAGCAGCGGCACCCCGGAGTGGAAGGCCTCCATCGTGGCCGGGAGGAGGTTCGCGACAGCCGTGCCGCTGGTGCATACGAGCGCGACGGGGACCCGGGTCTCCCGTGCGATGCCGAGGGCGGTGAATCCGGCGACCCGCTCGTCGATCCGCACGTGCACGCGCAGCGCGTCCTCGTCGGCGAAGGCCGCCGCGGCGAGCGCGAGAGCCTGCGACCGCGAGCCGGGAGACAGCACGACATCACGGACGCCGTGGGACACGAGGTCGGCGAACAGGGAGGCCGCGGCCTCCATCGCCGGCGACGACGTCACGGGCGCGGATCCGCGGCGGGCGGCTCGTCGGTCTCCTCGTCGAGCCGCGCGAGCTCCTCCTCGAGACGACGGATGCGGGCGTCCTGCTCCGCCTTGCTGATGCTGCGGAGGAACGCGGGGTCGTCGTCGGGGGCGACGGTGCGCGGCACGCCCTGGTCGTTGGCCCGGCGACGGCCGATGACGAACCAGAGGATCCCGCCGATGACGGGGATGAGGACGACGATGGCGACCCAGGCGGCCTTGGGCACGCCCCGGTGCCGCGTCGCCGGCTGCACGGCACAGTCGACGATGCTGTACACCCAGAACACGGCGGCGAGGAAGCCGCCGACGATCAGTAGTCTCGCCACCCCTCCAGTGTAGGCATGTCGGGGTCGGACGGGCCCGGGGCGGGCAAAGCGTCCGTTGCTAGACTGCGCGGGACATGCCGCCCCTCGCCCCCGTCCCGACGCCGCGAGCGCGCGCCGAGCGGATCCTGCAGAGCCGGATCGTCATCGCCGTCGGCCTTGCGCTCCTGCTCGTCGTCGGCGCGTGGTCGGCCTCGCACGGGACGGCGGATGCGCACGCGACCCTGTGCCTCGCCCCGGGCGTCTCGCAGCCGGTCGACACCTCGGCTGCGGGACCGGTCACCGAGGTCGCACCGGCGGATCCGGCCGCCGCGGCGGCGTGCGCGGCGGCAGCTCTCTGCTGCGTCGCCCTCGTCCTTCTCTTCCGGCACCTGCGCACCAGAAGCGGCCTGCGGTTCCGCGATCTCCTCCCCCGGGCGACCACACGGTTCCGCGCCGGCCCCCGCCCGTTCGTGCCCGCGGTCTCGCTCATCCAGCTCTCCATCTCCCGCACCTGATCCGACGCCGGTTCCAGCCGCCTCCGCGGCACCTCTCGTCGTATCACCCGTGTTTGGAGACCCCATGAAGACCCCCGTCAAGGCGACCCTGATCGCCGTCGCCGTCGCCGTCGTGCTGCTCGTCGTCGGCATCGTCTATGCCCTCAGCCAGCAGCCCGCGCAGCCCGACCCCGAGGCCGGCGAGAAGCTGCCCACCGTCCGCACCGACTCCCACGTGCTCGACGAGGGCGGCCCCGACGCCGTCACGGTCGTCGAGTTCCTCGACTTCGAGTGCGAGGCCTGCGGCGCCTTCTACCCGATCGTGGAGGAGCTGCGCGCCACCTACGACGGCGACATCCGGTACGTCACCCGGTACTTCCCCCTGCCCGGGCACGTGAACTCGACGCAGGCCGCTCTCGCCGCCGAGGCCGCCGCGCAGCAGGGCCGTTACGAGGAGATGTTCCACATGTTGTTCGAGACGCAGGCGCAGTGGGGCGAGCAGTCGGCGGAGACACCCGAGGTGTTCCGCGCGTTCGCCGAGGAACTCGGCCTCGACCTGGCCGCGTACGATGCCGCGGTCGCCGATCCGGCGACCCTCGCCCGTGTGCAGCAGGACAAGCGCGACGGCGAGCGGCTGGGCGTGAGCAGCACGCCGACCTTCTTCGTCGACGGCGAGAAGGTCGAGCTCGTCGAGTGGAACGACCTGGAGGAGGCGATCGCGAAGGCCGTCGCCGAGTGATCCGGTAGGTGGGGTCGCCGTGCGGCGGCCCCACCTCTACGCTGAGCGCATGACCTCGGAGCGCCCCTCGTCGGCCCGCCTCCTGTTCGGGGCCCTGCGGACCACGCCGGCGACGCTGACGATGATCGGTCTCGTGCTGCTCACCGGCGTGATCTGGCAGGGGCTGTGGCGGCCGTTCGAGGACTCGGCCCTCTTCCCCGCCGTCGCCTACGGGCTGCCGAGCCTGGCCGAGGGCAAGTGGTGGACGCCGGTCACGGGGACGTTCTTCGTCAATGAACCCTGGGTCTACCTCTTCACCATCGCCGGGTTCTGGGGCATGGGCTTCCTGGAGCACCGTCGCGGCACGCGGGTCGCCGTCGCCTACTTCGCGGTCGGACAGCTCTTCGCCGTCTTCGCCACCGCCCTGTTCCTGCTGCTCGTGTCGCAGCTGCCGTGGGCGTGGGCGCAGACCCAAGCGCAGGCCCTCGACGTCGGGGCGTCCGGCGGGACCATGGCCTGCATCGCCGCCGCCGTCGGCCTGTTCCGTCCGCCGTGGCGGGTGCGCGCGTGGCTGGTGCTCCTCGGATTCGTCTTCGTCGCGATGATGTTCTGGGGAAAGCTCGCCGACCTCGAGCATCTGTTCGCGGTGCTGCTCATCCTCTTCGTCGACCGGAGCCTGCGCGTGCGGCGCACGACCGTCCGGGAGCAGCGGCTGATCGCCGTGATGGCCGTGCTCACGCTCGTGGCCATCGAGATCATCACGGTCCTCGTGCCGACCGATGGCCCGTTCGGCCCCACGGACCCGGCCTCCGGCGGGTTCATCGACACGGCGATCGACGTCGCTGTGATCCTCTTCATCGCGAACGGCCTGCGGCGCGGTCGCCGCTGGGCGTGGGTCGTCGCCATCATCCTCGGACCTCTCAACGTGCTGGCCGCCACCCTCGTCCTGGTCCTCATCATCCTCACGAGCGAGGCGCAGCTCGAGACGGTGATCGACGCGGAGACCGAGCTCACGCTCGCCACGGGCGTGCTCTGGGCACTGGTGCTGGTCTACCTCGTCGCGGTGCGGCGGGCGTTCCGCGCTCGCCGCTCGACCGGAGTCGGCCGGCAGCCCGCCCCGACGCCGGACGAGCTCCGCCGCGAACTGCGGGCACATGGCGGCGGCACGCTCTCCTGGATGACGACGTGGGAGGGCAACGGCTATGCCCGCGTGGACGGCGGGATCGTCGCGTATCAGCGTCGCAACGGCGTCGCGCTGGCGCTCGCCGACCCGATCGGACCGGCGGAGTCCCGTCCGACGGCAGTGCGCGACTTCATCCGCACGGCCGAGGACGCCGGCCTCGTGCCGTGCTTCTTCAGCGCGGACGAGGCGACGAGGGAGGCCGTCCCGGAGACCTGGCGCAGCCTCGTGGTGGCGGACGACACGATCGTCGACCTCCCCGGCCTCACCTTCACCGGCAAGCGCTGGCAACCGGTGCGCTCCTCCCTCAACCGGGCGGGGCGGGAGCAGATGACCTTCCGGCTCACCCACCTCGCCGCGGAGACCTGGGGACTGCGGCAGCAGCTCCGCGCGATCTCCGAGGCATGGGTCGGCGACAAGGACCTACCGGAGATGCGGTTCACGCTCGGGACCCTGGAGGAGGCGGAGGACCCCGAGGTCCGCCTCGCGCTCGCTATCGCTCCGAACGGCGACGTCGACGGCTTCCTGTCCTGGCTGCCCGTGTACGGGGAGGGCGGGGTGGTGCGCGGCTGGACCCTCGACCTCATGCGACGCCGCGAGGGCGGCTTCGGACCGGTGATGGAGTACCTGATCGGCGCCTCCGCCCAGCAGTTCTCGGAGGAGGGCGCCGAGATCATGTCCCTCTCCGGCGCTCCGCTCGCACACGACTACCCGCCGGACGCGGGGGTGATCGCCGCGTTGAGCGAGCGCCTCGCCGACGCGCTCGAGCCCGTCTACGGCTTCCGCTCGCTGCACCGGTTCAAGGAGAAGTTCCACCCCCGCTACGAGACCATGTACCTGCTCTTCCGCGACGAGAGCGACCTCACCCGCATCGGCGGCGCCCTCACCCGGGCCTTCCTCCCCGATGCCACGCTGCGGCAGTTCGCCGGGGCGGGGGTGGAGCTCGTCCGCGGGGAGCGCTGACCCCCGCGGACCCTGGACGCCGCGCCGGGTCCTTCTGCTCAGACCCGCGCTTCGGCGACGCCGACGGCGTCCTGCGTCTCCGAGACGGGACGCTTCGCGGTGTTCGCGATATGCGCTCGCGCGACGACGAATGCGGCGACGACCATGATCCCGACGCCCAGCCAGTACGGCGCGGCATGGCTGACCGCGGTGTAGAGGGCGGCCGCGATCAACGGGGCGATCGTGCCCATCGCGGCGTTGAGGGACTGCGTGGCGCCTCCGAGCCAGCCCTGCTCGTCGTCGCCGACGGCGTTGGACATCGCCCCGTCCATCGCAGCCTGCGACGCGCCCTGACCGGCGGCGAGCAGGAGCGCCCCGACGATGAAGAGCCACGGCTGGGCGAGCAGGGAAGCCACGACCGCGAGACCGGCGAGACCGACCGCCTGCGCGGTGATGGCGCTGACGATCACGCCGCGCTCCCCCATCCGCGGCAGCAGGATGCCGAGCAGCACGCCCTGGATGAGGATGTCGATGATGCCCACGCCTGCTGTGAGCAGGCCGATCTGCGTCGGCCCCCACTGGATGGCGTCGAGGGCCAGCACGCTGAAGTTGTTCACGAAGAATCCGAACGGCAGCGCGAGCAGTGCGAACGCGATCATCAGCCCCCGGAGCTCGGGCCGACCGAACGCGGTACGGAACACGCCGAACGGCTGGACGTCGCGGAGAGCGATCCGGGCGATGCGGTTCTCCGGCCGCAGGCTCTCCGGCAGCAGGAAGATGCTGAGGACCGCGATCGTGAGACCGACCGCCGCGGTGAGGAACACGGGCAGGCGCAGGTCGATCGCGGCGAGCAGACCGCCGATGGCGGGGCCGATCATGGTGCCGATCCCGGTCAGCGCGCCGAGGAGCCCGAAGCGCTGCGCGCGCTTCTCGGGTGGCGTGATGTCGGCCAGGTAGGCGAACAGGGCGGGAAGGTCTCCCGCCGTCAGCCCCTGGATGACACGGGCGAGCACGAGCACCCAGATCGCCCCACCCAGGCCGAACAGGGCCATCGAGAAGGCCGCGCCGAACGCCGCGACGATGATGACGGGTCGTCGTCCGAACCGGTCAGAGAGCCGCCCGAGGAGCGGTGCGGCGAGGAAGGCGCACAGCCCGTTGACCGCTTCCAGCACCCCGACCCAGAGGGCGAGGTCGTCTTCGTGCGCGACGTACTGCAGCACGACGAACGGCAGGACAGGAAGGACGACGGTCATGCCGATGACCGTGAGCATCGTCAGGACGACGAGCATGACCCAGGCGCGGCCGGCGCCGCGAACGGGGTGATGAGGTGAAGTCATACCGAAAGTGTAGCGATACCAGTTTTGGTGTCAATACAGTTTTGGTTCGGATGCGCGATAAGGTGGCCGCATGACGACGCCCCCACCCCCGGGCCGCCGCGAGCGCAAGAAGGCCGCGACCCGCAAGAACATCTCCGACGTGGCCACCCGGATGTTCCTGGAGCGCGGATTCGACAACGTGAGCATCCGCGAGGTCGCCGACGCCGCCGATGTCTCCCCCACCACCGTGTTCGCCCACTTCCCGCAGAAGGAGGCGCTCGTCTTCGACGAGGACGACGAGCAGCGCGATCGCCTCGTCTCGGCGGTGCGCGACCGGCCGACCGGCGTGACGATCAACCGGGCCATCCACGACTTCTATGCGGCCGAGGTCGGCGCCAACCTCGACGAGCACGGTGACGACGTGGCCCGCGTCTTCCTGCGCTTCCTCAACGACACGCCGGCGCTCCGCGACTACGCGTCGAAGATGTGGCTGCGCCATGAGGATGCGCTCGCCGCGGCCATCGCCGAGGAGCTCGGCATCCCGACCCCCACCCCCGAGGTCCGGGTGTACGCGCGGTTCGTCCTGCAGATGCAGATCCTCGTCACCGAGAGCGACGACCAGCAGGCGGTGCTCGACGCCGGCTCCGCTCTCCTCGAAAACGGCTGGGCCCCGATCGAGGAGCGGCTCACCGGCTCGCGGAGCGCACAGACGGGTCCGGACGTCAGTCCTCGCGGGGGCGCCGCCGCAGGCTCTTGACGTCGGTGCGGCGGTGCTTGGCCGTCAGCCGCCGCTCCTTCGACCCCCGACTCGGCTTCGTCGCCCGTCGGGCGGGCGCCGGCGGACGCACCGCCTCCGCGACGAGGGCGGAAAGCCGATCCCGCGCAGCTTCCCGATTGCGCAGCTGCGCGCGGTGCTCGGACGCGGCGATCGTCAGCACGCCGTCGACCAGCCGTCCGCCGAGCCTCTCCAGGATCCGGTCGCGCTGCGTCGGCGACAGGGCCGCGGAGTTCGCCGCATCCCAGACCAGCTCCACCCGGGAGTCCGTGGTGTTCACGCCCTGACCGCCGGGCCCCGACGATCGCGAGAACCGCCACGACAGTTCGGCCTCCGGGATCGTCAGACCCGCGGACACCCGGAGTCCGGGGCGAGGGGCGGAAGGCATGCCTCCATCATCCGGGATGAACGGACGAGCAGAGGACGGAGTGGACGCGACGGCGGGAGTCGAACCCGCAACGCCTCCGGATATGAGCCGGGGCCCGGGACCGCCCGGATCGCCGCGATGGGGATGACGTTACCCGGCCGTGATCATCCCCGCCAGAACCGTTGCCTGGGATAACACCATGAGTCGCCGGATGACGGAGACGGCTAGCGTCGCCGTCGCTCGCCGTCAACCGGTTCGACCGCGCCGCGCCGCCGCCGTACCGTCGCTCGCACCGATGACGCCCGAGCAGGAGGCCGACATGTCCGAATCTCAGCACAACGACAAGACCCCGACGCCGATGGCGGAGGCCGGAGAGCCGCAGGCGCGGCTGGAGGCCGAGGCCCGCCGCGCGATCGTGACCGGTGCCGACTCCGGGATCGGACGTGCCACCGCCGTCGCCCTCGCCGCAGCGGGTATCGACGTCGGCATCACCTGGCACAGCGACGAGGCCGGCGCCCAGGAGACCGCGGACGAGGTGCGCAGCCACGGCGCCCGCGCGGTGGTGACGCAGCTCGACGTCTCCGACATCCCCGCCTGCGGCGACGTGGTCGACGGGCTGATCGCAGAGCTCGGCGGCGTCGACGTGTTCGTCAACAACGCGGGGGCCGGACTCCAGACCCCGTTCCTCGACGTCACGCTCGACGAGTGGAACCGGGTGCTCGACACCGATCTCACCGGCGCCTTCGTCTGCCTGCAGCGGGCGGCCCGGTCGATGGTCGCCGCGGGGCGCGGTGGGCGGCTGATCTCCGTGACCAGCGTGCACGAGCACCAGCCGATGGTGGGGGCGAGCGCGTATGACACCGCCAAGAATGGCCTCGGCGGACTCATGAAGAACCTCGCACTGGAGCTCGGCCGGTATGGGATCAGCGCCGTGAGCGTCGCTCCGGGTGAGATCGCGACCCCGATGACCGGGCAGACCGACACCGACCCGCACACCGAGGACCGCCCCGGCATCCCGCTCGGACGCCCCGGCGACGCCCGCGAGGTCGCCGCCCTTATCGCGTTCCTCGCCTCGCCCGAGGCCGCCTACATCTCCGGCGCCTCCGTCGTGATCGACGGCGGGATGCTGCAGATGGGACCCCAGGCGGGCGCGGCGATCGAGAGCCACGACTGGCGCACGGTCTGAGCGCGGACCGGCCGTGACTCAGCGGCGGATCGAGTCCTGGAACGGGTTCGGTTCGAGCGTGTAGTCCGTGGTCGGGTCGGCCCAGGTGTCCTGACCGGTCCGACGGCGGCCCGAACGCAGCACCGAGAGCGCATGCGTCGCGGGCACGCCGGCGGCGAGCGCGAGGCGTCCGGTGAGGGAGCGGTCCGTGCGGCCGAGCACGCTCGCGCGACGCCAGGCTTCATGCCAGGCCCCACCCCGGGCCGGGGGCACCCGGCGATGCGGCAGGGCGCCGGCCCGCCGCAGCGCGACGAGCTCCTGTACCCGGTCCCACCAGTCCGACTCCGCCTCCGGGTGGAAGTAGTTGTCGCGGAGCCAGGACGGGTGCGGGTGGCGGAATCGGCCGGCGACGACCTCGCCGGCGCCGCCCAGCAGACCGCTTCCGATGAAGACCGTGTTGAGCAGGCTCTTGTGCACCCCGAAGCGGTCGAGCGCGATCACGGGAACCCCGTGGGCCAGCGCCTCGACCGCCGCCGTCGAGCTCACCGTGACCAGGCCGGCGGCGGACTCGAGAGCGGTCGCCATCGGCGCGTGCGAGAAGACGAGGTTCGCCGGGCGGCCATTGATGAAGAGCCGTGTGTACGGATCACGATCGCGGTGGGTCTCAGCCTCCCCCGGACGGGACCGCAGCTTCACGACCACTCGGCGCGACGGTTCGGCCTCCGCGGCGCGCACGAGCAGGGCGGCGATCGCCGCTCGCTGCTCGGGGCGGGCAGGGACGAGGGCCTGCCCGGCGAAGACGACGTCCGTCGCCCCGGGCCGGCGGAGCGCCGATGGCGTCGCGGCGACACGACGCTCCGCGAGAGCGACTCCGCCCGTACCCGCGGAGAGGGATCCGGCCGCCCTGGATTCCCGGAGACGGCTGCCGCCCCACCGCTCGCGTCCCCGCGCGAAGGGGAGGGTCGCCAGCGCGAGCGGCATCTGCACCCCGATGCGCTCGCCGAGCTCGGCGAACGCCCGGCGCTCGCGGTGCGAGTGCACGATCAGCAGGTCGGTGTGTCGTCGATAGTCGAGCGCCCCACGCTGTGCGGGGATCGCCATGCCGGGAAGCCCGGAGACGGTCACGGGGCGATGCGGCAGCGCATCGACGATTCCGCCGAGAAGCCGGACGAACGGTCCACGCCCGGCGAGCAGCACGACGTCAGGGCGCTCGGCCTCGAGCCATCCGACCACGCGATCGAGGTCGAGCCGAGTGACGTCAGCGGCGCCGAAGCCGGTGCCCGCCAGTGCCGCATCCTGCTGCGCGCCACTCACCGTCAGCGGCGTGCGCACCAGCAGGAGCTGCGACCGCAGACCAGGCACGGCCCCCAGCAGCGATGCCGCCCACTTCACGAACGAGTCGGCGTCCGCGATGGCGACCACACGCATCCCGGCATCGGCGGTCATGCGGGCACGCGGCGGAGCTTCGCCATCGGCGCGCGCTCGCTGTCGAACACGCGCTTGACGCCGTCGCCCACCGCGCTCTCGATGACCCGGATGTCGCGGATCAGGTGCTCCAGCCCTCCCGGCTCCAGGGATGCGGCATGGTCGGAGCCCCACATCGTCCGGTCCAGCGTGATGTGGCGCTCCACGGCGACCGCCCCCATCGCGACCGCGGCGAGCGAGATCTGCAGGCCCCGCTCGTGTCCCGAGTACCCGACGGGGATCCCGGGGTAGCGGTCTCGCAGGGTCGCGATCACCCGCAGGTTCGCCTCCTCGGGCTCGAGGGGGTAGGTCGAGGTCGCGTGCATGAGGACGACGCGGTCGGTGCCGAGCGTGTCCAGCGCACGATCGATCTGCTCCATCGTGGACATGCCCGTCGAGAGGATGACCGGCTTCCCGGTCTCCCGCAGCGCGACGAGCAGTTCCGTGTCGGTCAGGCTCGCCGACGCGACCTTGTGCGCCACGACGTGGAGGTCTTCCAGGAACGCGACGCTCGGCACGTCCCACGGCGAGGCGAACCAGTCCAGGCCCTGCATCGTGGCGTGGTCGCCGATCTCGACGTACTCGTCACGGCCGAACTCCACCCGACGGCGATAGTCGAGGTACGTCATCGTTCCCCACGGCGTCTCCCGCGGCACGTCGCGCATGTGCTCCGGCGTGGAGATCTCGGGCGTGCGCTTCTGGAACTTCACCGCGTCCGCGCCGGCTCGGGCCGCGACGTCGATGAGGCGCTTCGCGATGTCGACGTCGCCGTTGTGGTTGAGGCCGATCTCCGCGATGACGTAGGCGGGACGGCCGCCGCCGATCACGTGCGATCCGATGCTGACAGTCATGATTCCTCCGGTCGTCGAGCGGTTTTCACCCCGTCATTCCTGAGTACGGGCCACGGGTGAACACCGGCCGACGGGACGGTTACCGGGGGCCGTCAGCTCGACAACACCCGCTCGACGAGCTCGCGCACGGCTCCATCGCCGCCGCGCCGCCGCAGCACGACGCGTGCCTCCGCCCGCACGAGCGGGTGCGCGTCCGCGACGGCGACCGGCCAGCCCACGATCCGCATCGCGGGGAGATCGTTGACGTCATTGCCGAGGTAGGCGACGTCGGCGAGCGCCACATCCTGCTCCCGGGCCCACTGTCGGAGCGCAGCCTCCTTGTCGTCGATCCCGTGCAGGACGGGGACACGGAGCTTGTCGGCGCGAGCGCGCACCACCGGGTTCACCTCGGTGGAGAGGATCAGCATCGGCACCCCCGCCCGCCGCAGGAGCGCGACGCCCATCCCGTCCTCCCGGCTGACCCGCACCCGCTCCCCGCCCGAGGCGTCGATGATCGCGGTGTCGTCCGTATGCACGCCGTCGAAATCCGTGACCACGGCGCGGGCGGGGACGCGCCCGGGCCGTTCGTGCAGAACGGCGAGGGCCCGAGCGGCCTGGAGCTGTGCGTCGTCGTCGATCTCGATTGCGGTCTCCTCAGGCACGGGGGCGATGCCGATACGACCGAAGAAACGGTGCCGATGGGCGCGGAACCCGTCGGCCCGGAAGACGTAGAAGGCTCCGGTCTCCAGGTAGTGCGGCTCTCGGTCCTGGCGGCGAGGGCGGTGGCCGGCCTCGTGGTTGATCGCCTCCGCCGTGCCGTCGGTCCCCCGGTGCCAGAGGAAGCCGTAGGTCTCGACGGCGGAGAAGGCGCTGTCCGACTCTCCCCGCCGCACGTCGCCGACGGCACCGGCCAGCGCCGCGCTCGGGAGGAAGGGCGAGGTGGCCTGCAGGAAGGCGACGATCTCGAAGCGCTCGCCGTCGCGCTCCAGCTCATCGAGCGCATGCAGGATCGCCGCCTCCGAGGCCGCGGTGTCTCCGGAGAGCTCGGCCGGACGCCGGACCACCCGTGCGCCCGCCTCCTCGGCCACCGCGGCGATCTCGTCGTCGTCGGTCGAGACGACCACGAGATCGAAGCACGCCGCCGCCCGCGCGGCGTGCACGGCTCTGGCCACCAGCGGAACCCCTCCCACACGCTCGAGGTTCTTCCTCGGGATCTGCTTCGACCCGCCCCGCGCGGGGATGATCGCCACCGCCGGCCGCACGCGTTCGTCCATGTCGTGTCTCCTCATCGTCCCCGGATCTCCCGCCAGGCTCGGCCCGCACGGCGGCGGGCGCCGACAGCCGTGAGCCGCCATTCCTCGACCCGACCCACGCCTCCGCGTGGACGCAGCAGGCCGCGCGCGCCGCGCGGTGCCGAGCCCCCGGGAAGGGCGAGCGCAGCCAACCGGTCGGGGGCGAAGTAGCGGCGGCGTTCCTCCTCGTCGAGGCCGTCGAGCAACTGCTCGGCCCGGACGCGGAGGTGTCCTGCGATCTCCGGCTGCATCATGTAGCCCACCGCGTCGACGAGGAGCTGCAGCCGATCCGAGTCGGCGTAGGGCGAGGGCGTCCGGGTGAGCGCATCGACGATCGTCAGCGGGATGCGGTTGCTGTTCTCCACCGGGGCGAGGGTGCGGAGCAGTTCCGTCGTCCCTGCGGCACCGATCGTCCGCCCGAACAGGGTACGGACCGTGGGCAGAGCCGTCGAGAAGGTCGCCACGACGGCGCGTGCGTCGAGGCGCTCCGCCAGGAGTTCGGCAGGAAGGCGACCGCGTTCCTCCACGAACGTGAGACCGCGACTCTCCGCATGCGCGCGCACGGCGTGGGCGAGCTGCGGCGGTGCCGCGGGATGGGGCTTGAAGACGATCCGCTCCGGGCGCTCTTCCGCCGCCCGGTCGACCAGGCGCCGTTGGAGCGCGACCTCCTCGGCCGTAGTCATCAGGCCGAGGGCCGCGACGTACTGTCCCAGTACGAGCACGGTCGCCGGCCCTGCAGCAGGGGGCCCCTCTGAGGATTCGCCCGTCTCGCGCAGAGCAGCGGCGAAGGACTCGGGAGGCACCGGGACAGGCACCGCGTGCGGAGACCCCACCAGCGGACGGACGCCGGGCACCACGTCGGCGTACACGACGCGCTCGATGCGTGCCGCAACCGCATGCGGCAGCCGGACCCGCATCGGCGCGTAGGTCATGAGGCCGTCGCCGACGATGGTCACCCGGGCCTCCGGGAACAGGGAGAGGAGCGTGCGAGCGGGTGCGACCTGGGGGCTCTGCACGAAGAGCTCGATCTCCCGCGGGTCGAGCCGCCACGCTCGCGCGAGAAGCCGACCCAGGACGGGGAGGTCGGCATCCGTCGGCTCCCACGCACTCGGATGCAGGGGACCGAGCACGTCGGCCAGCGCCTCCACCCGATGGAAACGGCCGCGGAGGGAGCGCAGCGCAGGATCCTCGGCGATGCCCACGACCGTCTCCGGGACGCGCGACGAGGTGAACGGCACGAGCACCCGCTCCGCCATCCGACCGCCGCCGTCGGTGCCCTCGTCGAGCAGCCCGGCGTCGATCGCGGCGGCCGCGGTGGCGAGTCCGTAGGCGCTGTGCAGGGCGAAGAGGCGACTCATCAGGCGTGACCTCCGCGGCGCAGGCTGCGCGCCAGCACCCGCCGACGTGGTCCATCGAGCCGGGCGAGCACCCCGGCGACCTCCGCGGCGGGGAGGTCCTGCAACAGCAGCCGGATCCGCCGGCGCATCTCCCTCCGCACGGGCGGCGTCATGCGCCGTGAGCGCACCAGGTGATGCGCGCTGAGGGCGAGCGCGGTCCAGACGGCCTTCGGAAGGAAGCGGTCGGCCTCGCGGTCCGCCCGGACGAGGTCGAGCACCTGGGTCAGCGCCGGGGCGAAGTCGAGCTGGCGGCGGTCGTGCACCTGGGTGAGCGAGCTCTCGACGCCACGACGGTAGAGCAGCGCCGGGGCGTCCACCACGGCGAATGAGGCGGCCTCAAGGTGCAGGCGCCAGACCCACGGACGATCCTCGGCCGTGAAGAGGCCGGAGGGGAACGCGGCCAGCCCGCGGTCGAGCACGCGGCGGTGCAGCAGTCCCGCCCAGGCGAACGGGTAGTCCACCATGCTCGGCTCATCGACGGGGAGGATCGCCTCCCGGGGCGGCACGACCCGTTCCCGCCACGGATACGGAGCACGGACGAGCGCGCGTCGCATCCCGGAGACGGTCACATGATCCGTCCGGAGGAAGTCGCATCGGAGCTCTCGCAGGCGCGCGGCGAGGACCGCGAGGCGCTGCGGCTGCATCCAGTCGTCGCCGTCGACGAAGCAGAACGCCTCTCCTTCCACATGCGCGAGCCCTTGGTTGCGTGCCGAGGCGAGCCCGCGCGGTTCCGGATTGCGGAGCACCTCAGCGCGCGCGAACCGATCCGCGTAGTGCTCCAGAAGCGCGCCGGTGTCATCTCGCGAGCCGTCGTCTATCGCCACGAGCTTGAGGGCGGCCGGATCATCGAACTGCCGGGTGAGCGTCTCCAGCGTGGTGCCGATGTACGGCCCGGCGTCCTTGGCAGGCAGGATGACGGTGACGAGGGGCGTGCGCACGGAGCTCCCGGGATGGACGATGGGCTCGTCATCCTGACAGGCGACGGTGTCCGGAGGGCGACCGCATGGTGAACGCCCGGTGTCGGCGCGAGATGCGCGCTGAGGTGTGGCCCGCACCCGAACGAGCCACACCCCCAGTGCGTTGCACTGCCGGATGCGAACACCCGGTGAACCGCCACCGTGAGGCGACGGCCACCCCGCGGCGGTACTGGCCCCCACCAGCGAACCGCGAGGCGTCGTCGAGAGCGACTCCATGAAGATCAGCACTCAACACGTAACACGATACAACCGTCTGTTCGATCGCGCGAATCGACCTAGGTCAATCCGTGAATATTCGCATGCGGTGTCGGGATCGGCGACGATGGACGGATGCGGTGGCCGTGGAACACGATGTGGCGCCCGGTGCGTCGGCGCCGCCGGCGGGGCGGCATCGAGCTGCGCTGGCTCACCGCCCGCTCGTGGACGCAGCGCTGGTACCCCCAGGGCATCGACGTCGGCGAGCGCCGCGGACGGCGCGCCCTCGCGGTGAGCTGGTTCCGCCAGGATCGCGCCGGTCGCCACCTCGCCTCGCGGGTCGTCCTCGTGGATCGAGCGCGCGCCCGCCGCCTCGACATCGTGCTGGCGGTCGCCGACGACGACGGCGTCCTGCAGCCCGCGCCCATCCATGCGGGCGGTCTCGCCTGGTTCGGCGATCGCCTGTTCGCGGCGGCGACAGGTCAGGGCATCTGGGAGTTCGACCTGGGCGCGCTTCGACGGGTGCACGGCACGGAGGCGCAGCGGATCCGCGGAGGCACCGGCCGCCGGGACCGGCGGACCACGGTCGTCGCGGTGCGGACCCGTCGCCACCCGGTGGCGCTGCGGTGTTCCTTCCTCGGTCGCGTGTTCGACGCGGACGGGACGCCACTCCCCCGCGTGCTCATCGGCGAGTACCGGGGTCAGGAGACCGGGGCGATCGGCGAGTTCACGATCCCCGACGGCACCGACGACGCCTTCGTCGAACACGAGCGGTTCACCCCCGGCATCCGGCACATGCAGGGAGCCGTGCGGTGGGGCGACCGCTACTTCGTGTCACAGTCCGACCACCTGCGCCCCGGGGTGCTGTGGTCGGGCCCTCGCCAGGCCCTCACCCGCCACCCGGTGGCCCTGCCGGTCGGCTGCGAGGATCTGGCCCTGGACCCGGATGACGAGCTGCTGTGGACCCTGGGGGAACATCCGTGGCGGCGCGTGGTGCGGGGCATCCCGTTCGCGAGCCTCGGACTCCGGCGTCACAGCGGGAGCACGGGGGGGCGAACGTAGACTGAACGGGTGAAGAAGCCCGCCCCCCTCCTCGTCTACACCGTGCTGCGCCTGCTGGCGTTCCTCGTCCCGCTGGCCATCCTGTGGTTCTTCTTCCCGATCTTCCGCGAGTTCTGGTGGCTGGCGGCGATCTTCGCGGCCCTCATCGGCGCGAGCATCTCGATGCTGTTCCTGCGCACCCCGCTCTCCGACGCCTCCGCGCGCCTGCACGAGCGCCGGCAGGGAAGAGTCTCCGGGCAGCAGGCCGACGCCGCGGCCGAGGACGAACTCGTCGACGGCGCCCCCGACGACCGCCCCTGACGCAGGTCCGCCGTACACAGCTTCGGACCTCTGGGGCAGGTCCGATTGTTGGACCGCGTCTCAAAACTCTCGGCTGACCCATAGGTTCGACCGGCATCTCGGTCCCTGTGCCCGGGTCGCCGGGCACGACTTCGGAGCGACCGCACGACGCACCGAGGACAGGTCCGAGATGACGGCGTGTCGGTCGCGAGCTCCGAAGCTGTGCCCGGAGAGGCGCAGGAGACGGGGAGCAGCTCAGCCGACGAAGGCCCAGAACAGGGCGCCCGCGTAGAGCAGCGAGGTCAGCGACGTCAGGGCGAGGGCGATGACCAGCTCCCGCGGCTGCCGGTAGGTCCAGACGATCGCGATCGCGGGAAGACCGGCCAGGAGCGCGAGCAGCGAGATCCAGGCGATCGGGAACAGCAACGCGAGGAACACGGCGATGCCGAACGGCACGAGCACGAAGAGCGTGAAGAGGACCTGCGTGGCGCGGCGGCCGATGAGGACCGTCAGCGTGCGCTTGCCGACCTCGCGGTCCTGATCGATGTCGCGGAGGTTGTTGGCCAGCAGCACCGCGCACGCGAACAGTCCGGCGGCGATCGCCCCCAGCCAGGCCTGCTGCGGGAGCATGAAGACCTGCACCCAGGTGGTGCCGAGAGTCGCGACGAGCCCGAAGAACACGAAGACGAAGACCTCACCGAGGCCGTAGTACCCGTAGGGCCGCTTCCCGCCGGTGTAGAACCACGCGGCGACGATGCAGGCCGCACCCACGGCGAGCATCCACCACTGCCCGGTCCGCACGACGATCGCGATACCGACCACCGCGGCGAGCGCGAAGAAGACCAGGCCGATGACGAGCACCGTGCGTGGCTTCACCCGCCCGGAGGCCGTGAGCCGCGCCGGGCCGACCCGATGGGCGTCGGTGCCGCGGATCCCGTCGCTGTAGTCGTTGGTGAAGTTCACGCCGATCTGCAGCAGGACCGCGACGGCGAGGCACGCGAGCGCGATCACCCAGTGGAACTCCGGCCCGGTGCTGCGCGCGGCTCCCGTACCGATGATGACGGGGGCGATCGCGAGGGGCAGCGTGCGCAGACGCGCCGCACCGATCCAGTCGCCGATCGTCACGGGACCCGCCTCGACGACCGGCCGCTTGGCCGGGTTGCCGCTGGTGCGCGGCGGGGTGCGCCGACCGGATTTCTTCTTGCGCTGGGAGGATGCTGCCACCCACGGAATCCTAGTCGTCGCGGCGAGGCGGCGAACTCAGCGGTGCGGGTTGCTGTCCTTGCCGTCGAGCCAGAGCTCGTCGGTCTTGTCGGCGTGCGTCCCGGTCGTGCCGACGTGCTTGTCGCTGATCTTCGGCCCCTTGAGGATGACGTGGACCATCGCCTGCGCGTGGCCGTGGCCGAGGCCGTACTCCTGCTTGAGCCAGTTCAGGACGACGGTGGACTTCGTGCTCTCGTCGAACCCCTGCTCGTGCGCGAGGGCGATGAACTGCCGTGGCGTGAGGCCGGTCTGGGTCTCGACCTTGTCGAGGTATGCCTGGAAGGACATGGTGGTCTCCGCTCTCAGTCCTCGTCGAGGAACGTCTGGATGATCGTGTCGGACGCGTGGATGCAGAGGATCCGGAGGAGCCCGGTCCCCGCGTTGGTGAAGCCGTGTGGCGTGAAGGCGGGCGCGGTGGCGGTGTCTCCGGCTCTCGCGACGAGGACGTCGTCGCCGATCCGGATCCGCACCATGCCCTCGAGCACGATCCAGGTCTCAGGGTAGGGGTGCCAGTGCAGCCCCGGCCCCTCTCCTGGCTTGTTCTCGACGAAGAAGTAGGAGACGGCGGCTCCGTGGTCGGCGCCGACGAATCGGCGGCTGCTCCCTGTGCCGATGCGGATCGCACCACTGGGGACGAGGGTGGGAAGGTGGATCTCGGTCATGACCCCAGTGTCGACAGCACACGTCGCACCTCCTAGAGTTTCGATGTGGATCGAAACTCTGCGCCGGTCGAGGGCGTCGACCACCCGGATCACCGGGTCGAGTTCCACCTGAGTCCCGGCGACATCCAGGCGGTGCGGTTCGGCATCTCCCCCGGGCACGAACTGGCGCATGCGGTGCGCGTGCTCCTCCGCCCGGCGGCGCACCCCCTGCAGTGGGGGTGGCTCCGCACCGCGAGGGAGGGGCTGCCGCGCGACGCCTTCGCGCTCCTGGCGACGGTGATCGGCGACGACGGCTACCTCCCGGACTTCCTCACCAGCACCCCGCGCGGCGATCTGACCCCCGAGGACGAACTCGCCGCCCTGCGGGAGGCGGCGCTCGACCCGCTGCGCGTCGACCTCGGCAAGCGGATCCAGCGCTCGACGGCTGCACAGCGTCAGGCCCTGCGCGATCTGTCCGCCCGGCCGCAGCGCGCCCGTGCGATGATCGCGGATGCCTGGGAGGAGGTCTGGGAGGCCGCGTTGGCACCGACCTGGCCTCAGCTGGAGCGCCTCCTCCGGGCCGACATCGCCGTTCGTGCCCGAGTGATCGCGACGACCGGCATCGCCGGGATGGCCGGCGCCCTCCATCCCCAGGTCTCGTGGGGTGCGGGCGCGGTGCGGGTCTCGCTCCGCCGGCACAGCGAGGAGGTGGATTGTCGTGGCAGCGGCCTCGTGCTGGTGCCCTCCGTCCTCTCGTCCTGGGGCTGCCTGGTGCTCACCGAGCCGCCCGCGCAGCCGACGCTGTTCTATCCCGCCCGTGGCGTGACCGCGGGGTGGGCACGGGACACCACCGAGACCGTGGCCGCCCTGGGCGCCCTGCTCGGACCGGCGCGCGCCGGCATCCTCCTCACCGCCGGGACACCGCGCACGACATCGGAGGTGGCCGCTGATGCGGGGCTCGCGTTGTCGACCGCATCACACCATCTCACCGTGCTGCGGGACGCCGGGCTCGTGGTGAGCGAACGGGACGGCTCCCGCATGCAGCACGTGCGCACGCCCTTGGGCGAGGCGCTCGTCGGCGCGCTGCTCTGACGCCGCCCTACTCGGCGGTCGAGACCGGGATGATCGGCCGGTGCTCGTAATAGGTCTGCAGGACCACGGTCGTGCGCGTGCTCACGTTCGCCGCGAGCCGGACGTCGCGGACGAGCTGCTCCAGGTCGCGCGGCGTCGGCACGCGGACGAAGAGCATGTAGCTCGCGTCGCCGGCGATGGAGTGGCAGGCCTCGATCGCATCGAGGTGCTCCAGGAGCTCGGGGGCGTTGTCCGGCTGGGCCGGATCGAGCGGGGTGATCTCGATGAAGGCGGACAACGGAGTGCCCGCCTGCTCCGGGTCCAGGATCGCCCGGTAGCCGGTGATGACGCCGCGGGTCTCGAGCCGCCGCAGCCGGGACTGCACCGCCGACACCGAGAGCCCGACGGCGTCGGAGAGCTGTGACAGCGTCGCCCGCCCGTCGCGGGAGATGGTCGCCAGGATCGCACGGTCGACAGAATCATCCATGGCTGTAAGATTATCGTCAGGATTCCGTTATCACCGGAATCTTTCCGTTTTTCACTGCGATCGGAGGTTCCGATGTCCCTCGTTTCCGCCAACAGTTCCGCTGTTCAGGCCGTCGTCGGCGAACCCGAGGTCGTCGAGGATGCGTCGATCGCGGAGAACTCCGCCGCCTGGGCGCAGCTCAAGCAGGCCGCGATCGCCCTCCGTGAGCTCCAGATCAAGGACGGCTCGATCCCTGGCGCTTCGACGAGTTCAGTGACCCAGGACCAGGCGACCGCGCTCGTCGGGCAGATCACCGCCGCGATCCGGGCACTCGCCCCCGCCTTCCCGCACGACGCGGACTACCTCGCGGCCTCCGTCGCCGACTTCGAGCGCTGGGCGTCCGAGGGCTTCGGCGTGCCCGACTTCCTCGACTCGCTCGTGGCGTTCCAGCCGCAGCAGCACCGCATCGACGGGATCCGCCACCTCGTGGTCTTCCCGATGTACACGCAGAACGGCTCCAGCGACCGCCTGGTCGAGGCGCTCATCGTCGAGACCATCTGGCCGGAGTTCATCGCCGCGCTCGAGGCCGGCGACTACGGCAACAAGCTCTTCGTCTCGCTGCGACTCGTCGACTTCACGCCCGGCTACGACACGAACTCCGCGGTGCTCTTCCCGGAGACCGTCGCCATGCGCGAGATCCCGACCTTCACGTGGGGCGCGATCTTCCAGGACCGTGAGGCCGCCCGTTACCGCCGCGTGGTCCGTGCAGCCTCGGAGATCACCAACCTCGACCTTCCCGAGCGCGCGGCGGCGATGCTGGAGGATCAGGAGGTCGCCGAGAAGACCTTCGTGATGTGGGACATCATCCACGACCGCACCCACATGCGCGGAGACCTGCCCTTCGACCCGTTCATGATCAAGCAGCGGATGCCGTTCTTCCTGTACTCGCTGGAGGAGATGCGCTGCGACATGACGGCGTTCCGCGAGTCGGTGAAGATCGAGCGGGCGCTGGATGCCCGGGTCGCCGCGGGTGAGGAGCTCACGGAGACCGAGCGGGAGATGCACGAGTACGCGCACCTCGTGCAGTACGCCGTGATCTTCGACCGCATCTTCCGCTTCGCCATCACCGGCACGCGCGTGCGCAACTACGACGCGGTGGGTGGCCAGCTCCTGTTCGCGTGGCTGCACCAGCGCGGCGTGCTGCACTGGACCGACACGGCGCTCGCGTTCGACTGGGAGAACGTGCCGGACGCCGTCGTGGCCCTCGGTGACGCGATCGACGACCTGTACTGGCACTCGATCGATCGCCCCAAGGTCGCGCACTGGCTCGCCGCGTACGAGCTGGTCCGCGGCACGCTGACCCCGCACCCCGCATCGCAGTGGGCGCGCGGGCTGTCGGACGAGATCCTCGCCGGAGCACCGAAGGGCTACACCGATGCGGTCCTGGACGACGAGTTCCCGCTGTCGATGTTCTTCGAGACGCTCGACAAGAAGATGAAGCCGGTCATCGAGTCGACGGTCGGCATCCGCGGTACGGACGACTGATCCGCATCGCTCCGTTGTGACGCTGGGGCGCACCCCCTCTGCGGCCGGAGACCCGGATCCC
This sequence comes from Microbacterium sp. GbtcB4, assembly GCF_019091465.1. Taxonomy (NCBI): domain Bacteria; kingdom Bacillati; phylum Actinomycetota; class Actinomycetes; order Micrococcales; family Microbacteriaceae; genus Microbacterium; species Microbacterium sp. GbtcB4. Next base: position 128,385 of record NZ_JAGXJJ010000008.1, on the reverse strand, counting down.
GGGTCCGGCCGCAGAGGCATCTCCGACCGAGAGGACACCGCATGACGACGCCGACGAGCCGGGAAGCGCAGGGCCGGGTGGTCGTGCTGGCGGGCGCGACGAGTGCAGCGGGCCTCGCGGCGACGCGGGCCTTGCGCGATGCCGGAGCCCGGGTGATCGCCACCGGACGCACGTCCGAGCGACTACGCGCCCTGGCCGAGGCGGGCGCCGAGACGGCGGTCGCCGACGCGACCTCCCTCGCCGACATGACGGCGCTCGCCGGGCGGCTCGAGACGGTCGATGCGGTCGTGCCCCTCGTGGGCGGCTGGCGGGGCGGCGGCGGACTCGCCGGGCAGACCGACGACGACTTCGCGGCGCTGCTGCCGGCGCTGGAGGCGGTGCGCGCGACGAGCCGCGCGTTCGATGGCCCCCTCCGCGCCTCCGCCGCCGGACGATTCGCGATCGTGTCGTCGACCTCCGTCGCACGCCCCCTCGCCGGCGGAGCGAACTACGCGGCGGTCAAGGCAGCGAGCGAGGCCTGGACCCGTGCCGTCGCCCAGGGGTACGCCAAGGCGGCGCGCGAGGCCGACGAACCGCTGCGCGCCGCTGCCGTCGTGTTCCGCGCCAAGGCGCTCGATCCCGATGCTCTCGCCGCGCGTCTCGTCGGACTCTGGGACACCGACGCCGCCGACCTCAACGACCGGGTGCTCGACCTGGGCTGAATCCCGCTCCTCGGGCGGTCACCGGGGCTCGGGCGGTATGCCGGGGACGATCGGTGGGGCGTCACGGATCGCGTGCGGGCCGTCGCCCGCTTCATCCACGGCGTCGACTGCCGGTTCGGGAGCCTCTTCCGGAGCCGAATCCGGGGCGGTCGCATAGAGCTCGGTGAGGGTGCGATACGACCGGGTGAAGAAGGCCAGCGTCGCGGCGACCACCATGATGAGACCCGCGAAGAGGCAGATCAGCGCGATACCGCGCGCCTCACCGTCGCCGAGGAGCCACTCCCACTGCCGCTGCCCCTGCGCGCTGTCCATGTACGGGATCACGAGGAACTCGGCGATCGGGGCGATGAGGAACGCGGTGATCGGGGCCGCCGCCGCCTCCATCGCGGCCGCGGTGCCGAACACCCGTCCCTGGCGCGCGAACGGGACGACCTTCTGGATCACGGTCTGCTCCGCGGCCTCGACGGGCGGCACGAGCGCCATGTACACCCACATGCCGAGGACGTACAGCGGCCACCATTCGCGCAGCATGAAGATCGCCCCGAGGAGTCCCATCGCGATCACGATGAGCAGCATCGTGCGCACGGGCTTCCTGCCGAGGCCGAACTTGGCCACCAGTCCCCCGCCGATCAGGAATCCGGTCGACGCGAAGGCCAGGGCGAACCCCCACATCTGCGCGTCGAAGAGCGTGAGCCCGTACGGATCCATGAGCGCCATGTAGACGCCGCCGATGAGGTTGTTGAAGGTCGAGAAGACGATGAGCGCGAACAGTCCGGGCGCCTGGCGGATGGCCTGGACGCTGCCGCGGAAGTCGACGGCGCTCTTCGCCTCCGGGTCGACCTCGGGCTCGGACTCCGGGATCCGGAGGAACAGCAGGTGCGCGAAGGTGAGGGCCATCGCCACGATCGCGATCCCCAGGGTCCACCCCATGCCGAGGAAGCCGATGGAGAGGCCGGAGAAGACGCTCGTGACGAGGAAGGCGAGCCCCTGCACCGTGCCGACGAGACCGTTGGCGTTGGCGCGCTTCTCCTCCGGCACCAGCAGCGTCACCGTGGTGGACAGCGCGATGTTGCGGAGCTGCTCGATCACCCCGCCGAACAGGATGACGCCGGAGAACAGCCAGAACCACGGTCCGCCGAGGTCGAGCAGGGACGCCTCGGGCTGCCACAGGTAGAGGACGCCCGCGACGAGGAACGCCGCCGCCGAGATGACGCTCGACAGGAGCATGACGCGGTGCTTGCGATGACGGTCGACGATGGTGCCGAACACCATCGCGAAGAACGCCACGAACAGCATGTAGGCACCGCCGATGATGCCCGTGGCCAGCACCGACCGGGTCTCGATGTAGACCCAGAAGGTGAGGGCGAACCACAGGAAGCTCGTCGTGACGTTGGCGATCAACGTGTTGACGAGGACGTTCGCGAAAGCGGTCTTCGCCGCGCTGCGTTCCATGGGTTCGAGGGTAGAGCGGGCCTCGGACATCCGGTAGGGGAAGGCGATTAGGCTTGTCCGGTGAGCATCCCGCACGACCCCGCCATCCGGGGCTTCGCCAGTGACAACTACTCCGGCATCCACCCCGAGGTCCTGGCGGCCCTCGCGGCCGCGAACGGGGGCCATCAGGTGGCCTACGGCGAGGATGCCTACACCGCGCGCCTGCAGGAGGTGTTCCAGGCACACTTCGGCGACACCGCCGCCGCGTACCCCGTGTTCAACGGCACCGGGGCGAACGTCACCGGCCTGCAGTCGATGCTGCCGCGCTGGGGTGCCGTGATCGCGGCCTCGACCGCGCACATCAACGTCGACGAGGGCGGAGCACCGGAGAAGATCGGGGGCTTCAAGCTCCTCACCGTCCCCACCGACGACGGCAAGCTCACCCCCGAGCTCATCGACCGCGAGGCCTGGGGCTGGGGCGACGAGCACCGCGCGCAGCCGCTCGTGGTCTCGATCACGCAGTCGACCGAGCTCGGCACGCTGTACACGGCGGAGGAGATCCGCACGATCGCGGATCACGTCCACGCGCGCGGCATGAAGCTGCACGTCGACGGCGCGCGCCTGTCGAACGCGGCCGCCGCCCTCGATCTGCCGCTGCGGGCATTCACGACCGACGCCGGGGTGGACGTACTCACCTTCGGCGGCACGAAGAACGGCGCCATGCTCGGCGAGGCCATCGTCGTGCTGAACCCGGACGCCGCCGTGGGCCTCAACTACGCACGCAAGTTCAACATGCAGCTCTCGTCGAAGATGCGCTTCGTCTCGGCGCAGCTCATCGCACTGCTCGACGGCGACCTCTGGCTGCGCAACGCCCGGCACGCCAACGCCATGGCGGCCCGGCTCCGCGCGCGGATCGAGGACGGTCTCGCCGACGGATCGATCGTCGGGGTGGAGTTCACGCAGCCGACGCAGGCGAACGGCGTGTTCGCGACCCTGCCCGAGGGCGTCGCCGATCAGCTCCGCGACGTGTTCCGCTTCTACGACTGGGACGCCGCCCGCCGCGAGGTGCGCTGGATGTGCGGCTTCGACACCGAGGAGTCCGACGTCGACGCCTTCGTCGACGCGCTCGCCCGCCTCACCCGCCCCTGACGCGCCGAGACCCCGGGTGCGCGCCGAGACCCCGGGGCGCTCGCGGGTGTACGCCGGGGTATGGGCGGGAACCCGGGGTCTCGGCTGACAGAGGCCTACCGCTTCGACTTGCGGTAGCCCGCCTTGACGGCGGCGCTCTCGGTGGAGAAGCACGCCTCGGGCTTCGTCTTCGCGTAGTACGCCCCGCTCCGCACGTGATAGATCATCGACTGCGCGTTGCCCTTGATGGGAGCCCACGCGGGGCAGTTCCAGGTCGAGATCGGCTTGGTGCGCCCCGGATAGACGACGGCGGCCGTCCGAGCCGATGTGCGCGCGGCGGAGATGTAGCCGCTCTTCGTGCCGGTGACGCGAACCGTGATCCTCGCCTTCACCATCGCCGGGGTGACGACGAGCGTCGAGCCGGTCGCACGGGAGATGGCCCGGCCATTGAGGTACCACTGGTAGCTCAGCCGGGTGCCGCTGGTCCAGGTGTACGGCACGGCGGTGAGGCGAGAGCCAACGATCGCTGATCCGGTGATCCGAGGCGTCGGTGCGGACAGGATCCCCTTCACCGCGGCTGTCGGCTTCGAGCGCCGCGATGCGGCGGCGTACCCGGCCTTGGTCCCGGAGACGACGACGGTCACCGTCTTCACGGCGGCCGACGACGGGAGCGTGAACGAGGCTGCGGTGGCACGTGCGACAGGGGCGCCGTTGATGTACCACTGATACGTCAGCCGTGTTCCCGCCGTCCAGGTTCCGGTACGGACCTTGAGGGTCTGCCCGACGGTCGGCGTACCGGTGATCGACGGCGTCGGCGCGACGAGCGGGCGGAGCACGGCGGCCGTCGCCGCTGAGGCGACCGTCGCCGACGCGAAGGTGGCCTTCTTCCCGGTGACCTGAACGGTGATGCGCGTCCCCGCGTGCGCTGTCGTCAGCGCGAGGGAGGAGGCTGTCGCCTTGGCGATCGCCTTTCCGTTCGCGTACCACTGGTAGCTGAGCGCGGCCCCCGCGGTCCAGGCCCCCGGGAGCGCTCGAAGGGTCTGCCCGACGACAGGCGTACCGCTGATCGTGGGCACCGAGGTCTCCATGCGGTGCAACGCCTCGAGTGCGGCATCGATCCCCGGCCGCGCCTCCCCTGCAGCCAGCACGACCGGTCGAGCCTTCTCGAATCGAGGCGCGTCCTGCCACCACTCCGAGACCGCGCCCGCGACCGAGGAAACGAAGGAGACGCGATACTCGCCCGCCGGCAGCCCGCCGACCGCGAAGGTACCGGCGTCCGTCACGACGTTGGCAGCGGAGACCGCGGCCCCGGCTCCGGCCACCGGGTAGACGGCGACGACGACCCGCTGCCCGGTGATGTCCACGCCCGTCGGCGCGGTGACGCGCCCGGAGACGAGGGCGGAGCGCTCGAGCACCACGTCACGCACGACCCCGTCGGGTCCCACGGACACGATCTCGCCGCTCTGCGGACCACCCTGATCGAAGACGGCGCGCCCTTCCGACACCACGCCGAGGACGACGTCGCCCTGCGGGACGCGCAGGGAGTAAGACCCGTCGGTCACGGCGGCGGCCGCGAGCGGGGAACCGACGTCCGCCCCCGGCGCATAGGCCGCGACGAAAGTCCGCCCCATACTCAGATCGGTGCCGTCCGGGAACGTGACCCGTCCGGTGACGGTGGCGGTGCCCGCCGGATCCGACTCACCGGGATCGGCGGCAGCGACCCCCGCGGCCGCTTCCACCGCAGCGGGAAGCGCTTCAGCGACCCCGGGGAAGGCGGGGTCGGGCGCAGCCGTCGCAGTGGCGGGCGCCGCGACGAAGACGAGCCCGGAGGCGAGGAGCGCAACGGCGACCGTGACGGCCAGTGCGCGGAGGGTGCGGAGAGGAGCGGCGAACGCCATGGGCATCCTTCGGGACGGACGCGGTCGACGACCGCGAGGATCAGGGCGTTCTGAGCAGATCACCTTCGTCATGAATACAGGGTCCCTGGCTCGGAAGACAAGCCTTGACCGTGCGCCGAGACCCCGGGTTCTCGCCCAGACCCCGCACTATGCGCGCGCCGTAGCCGGGGTCTCGACTCGAACCCGGGGTCTCGGGAGAAGTAGGAGGGAGAAGAACGGGCTTCAGCGAAGGAGGCCGAGGCTGGCGAGCGCGTGGCGGATGAGGGTGCCGCGGCCGCCCTCCATCTCGGCGGCGACGGCGTCGGAGGCGGCGGCCTCGGGCGAGAACCACGTCACCTCGAGGGCGTCCTGGCGCGGCTCGCACGTCCCGGTCACGGGCACCACGAAGGCGAGGGAGACGGCGTGCTGACGGTCGTCGTGATACGCGCTCACCCCCGGGATGGGGAAGTACTCGGCCACCGTGAACGGCAGCGGCTGCGGCGGCAGGAGCGGGAAGGCCATCGGCCCGAGGTCGTTCTCGACGTGGCGGAACAGCGCGTCGCGGATCGTCTCGCCGAAGCGCACGCGGCCCGACACGATGGTGCGTGTGATCTCGCCGAGCGGCGTGGACCGCAGCAGCACGCCGATCTCGGTGACCTGACCGGAGCCGTCCGTGCGCACGGGGATCGCCTCGACGTAGAGCATCGGAAGGTGGCGCCGCGCCTCTTCCAGCTCGACGTCGCTCAGCCAGCCGGGGTTCGCATCCGGCACCGGCGGGTTCGCATCGCGGAACGAACCGAGGCCCTCGTCTTCGGGCTTCGGCTCCGGATCGGGTGTGCGCACCGCCATGCCTCCTTTCTACCAGCCGTCCTCGTCGATGGCAGCACCGGCGCGAGCCCTGGCAGGATGACGGTGTGACCGAGAACCTGACGATCGACGATGCGGCGACGCGCTGGTCGCGCACCGACCGCGCCGGGCTCCCGCTGCTCGTGCTGCTGCACGGGTACGGCGCCGACGAGCACGACCTCTTCGGCCTCGTCCCGTATCTCCCCGCCGACGTCGCGGTGGCCTCCGTCGCCGCACCGCTGACTCCGCCGTGGCCGGCCCCCGGTCGCTCCTGGTACCCGATCGAGGGGCTCGACGGACGCAGCTCCGCCGCCGTCACCCTCGCGGCGGAGGCGTTCCTGCGCTGGCTCGACGATGCCGCGGCGGACGCGCCGTCGGTGGCGCTGCTCGGGTTCTCCCAGGGCGCCGCGGTGTCGCTGCAGGCCCTGCGGCTGGCCCCCGAACGGTTCGGCGCGGTCGTCGCGCTGAGCGGCTACGCCGCCCCGGACGCCCTTCCCGGCGATGCGCACCTCGCGGAGGTGAGCCCCCCGGTGTTCTGGGGACGCGGTTCCCACGACGACGTCATCCCCGCGCCGCTGATCGCCCACACGGCGCAATGGCTCCCCGCGCACACGTCCCTGTCCGGTCGCGTCTACAGCGGACTGACCCACAGCATCTCGGAGGAGGAGCTCGGCGACGTGCACCGGTTCCTCACGACCTGGGTCGAGGGGATCGGCGCGGATCAGGCGGAGGGGTCCCGGCCGTCCTGAGCGCCGTCGGCGGAGTCCGATCCGGCGTCGTCGTCGTCCTCGGACCCTTTCTCGGCGCTGCCTCCCGATCCACGGAAGGCCACGGACAGCGCGATGCCGATCGAGACGCCGAAGACCAGGCCGAGCGCCCAGTTCTGCAACGCGACGCCCATGGAGACACCGATGGCGACGCCGAGCGCGAGACCGATGCCGAGGCCGGTCCTGGCGCGCATCTCCTCGGGACTGGGGTTCCGATCGTCTGCCATGCCTCCACGGTACGAGCCGTCGCGCGGCCCCGCATCCCCCGCGCGACGGAGCGGCGACACGCCCGGGAGTTGCGCGGCGCGACACGCCCGGGTATCGTCGTGGCGTCCTGTCCGCCGTGTCTGGAAGTCCTTTGATCTGAATCGTCGCCTCCGCGCCCCTCTTCTCGCGCGCTGACCCGACGATCGCCGACTCCCCGGCAGACGCCCTCCTCCGCTTCCGTGACTCCACGGTCCGAAGGGCTCGGTGTCAGTGCACCCTCGCACTCGACAGGAGACACCCCATGTCACAGCCCACTTCCTCGCACGCCGCCGTCGTCCTCGACCGCCTCTCCCTCACCTGGCCCGACGGCACGGTCGCCCTCGACGGCGTGTCCGGAGCCTTCGGCGCCGGGCGCACGGGACTGGTCGGCCGCAACGGCGCCGGCAAGTCCACGCTGCTCCGGCTGATCGCCGGGGAACTCTCCCCCACCTCCGGAACCCTCAGCACCTCGGGCGAGGTCGCCTTCCTCCCCCAGCAGCTCACGCTCGACGTGGACCGCCGGGTATCCGACCTCCTCGGGGTGACGGCCGCCCTCGATGCTGTGCGGGCCATCACCGCCGGTGACGTCGACCCCGCGCACTTCGACGCGGTCGGCGACGACTGGGACATCGAGGCGCGGGCGGAGGCCTCCCTCGCGGAGGCCGGGCTCGCCCCCGCGTTCCTCGACCGCACGGTCGGCGAGCTGTCCGGAGGGGAGGCCGTGCTCGTCGCGATCGCCGGCATCCGGCTGCGGCGGGCTCCCCTCACCCTCCTCGACGAGCCGACGAACAATCTCGACCGTGACGCCAGGGCGGCCCTCGCCGCGATGGTGCAGTCGTGGAAGGGCACGCTCATCGTCGTGAGCCATGACCTCGCTCTGCTCGAGCTCATGGACGACACCGCCGAGCTGTACGGACGGAACCTCTCCGTGTTCGGCGGTCCCTACTCCGAGTGGCGCGCCTGGCTGGACGCGGAGCAGGACGCGGCGAAGCAGGCCGAGGTCGCCGCCGCCCAGGTGCTCCGCAAGGAGAAGCGCCAGCGGATCGAGGCCGAGGTCAAGCTCGCCCACCGGGCCCGCACCGCCAAGAAGGCCGAGGTCGAGAAGCGCGTTCCGAAGATCGTCGCGCACGGTCGCAAGATGGCCGCCGAGGTGTCCGCGGGGAGGCTGCGCACCGAGGTGGGCGCGAAGGAGGACGCGGCCCGCGCGGCACACGATGCGGCGGGACGGCGGGTGCGGTCCGACGCCTCGATGAAGATCGAGCTTCCGGACCCCGACGTGTCGCGGAGCCGCCGGATCGCCGAGCTCGGCGGACCGGAGCGGTCATGGGTGATCCAGGGCCCGGAGCGCGTGGCCCTCGTCGGACGCAACGGCGCCGGCAAGACGACGCTGCTGGAGCGGCTGGTCGACGGGGCCGCGCACAACTCAGGACAAGAGGCGCCGGAACGTCCGAATCCGACGCCGGGGGCGGAGATCGGGCGCGATCTCCTGAGTTGTGAACGGCCGGAGCTCCGGGCGGAGGCGCTCACTGACCGGATCGGCTACCTCCCGCAGCGCGTCGACGGTCTCGACGAGAGCCTGTCCGTCTTCGCGAACGTGGCCGTCGCGGCACCGCAGGTCCCGGAGAAGGAGCTCCGCAACCGGCTCGCGCGGTTCCTCATCCGGGGCGGGACGGCCGACCGTCCGGTGTCCGCGCTGTCCGGCGGGGAGAGGTTCCGGGTCGCTCTGGCCCGGCTGCTCCTCACGGATCCGGCTCCGCACCTCGTCGTCCTCGACGAGCCGACGAACAACCTCGATCTCGACACGGTCGACCAGCTCGTCGAGGCGCTGCGGGCCTACCGCGGGGCGGTGCTCGTGGTGAGTCACGACGACGCCTTCCTCTCCCGACTCGACCTCGACCTCACGCTCGAGATCGACGCGGACGGCGTGCTGCAGGAGGTCGTGTGACCTCGTCACCCATTCCGCCTGCACGACCCTTGTCCGCCCGCACGACCGGAACCACGGTTCGGTCGTGCGGGCGGGACCGGGTCGTGCGGGCGGGAGAGGGGGCTGTCAAGGTCCGGGCCGGATGTCGGTGGGGTCGGGAATGATGGAGGCATGAGCGACGTGCTCGACCGCTTCACCCCGGCCACACAGGACTGGTTCCGGGGTGCCTTCACCGCACCCACGCCGGCGCAGGCCGGCGCGTGGGAGGCGATCTCCGCCGGCAAGCACGCCCTCGTCGTCGCTCCGACCGGTTCCGGCAAGACCCTGTCGGCGTTCCTCTGGGCCATCGACAGCGTGTTCCGCGAGCGCGCCGACCTCCCGGAGGAGCCGAAGAAGGACGGGTCCCGCACGCGGATCCTCTACATCTCCCCACTCAAGGCCCTCGGTGTGGACGTGGAGCGCAACCTGCGCTCGCCCCTCATCGGCATCGGGCAGTCCGCGCGGCGACTCGGTCTCACCGCCCCCGGCATCACCGTGGGCGTCCGCTCGGGAGACACCACGTCGAGCGATCGCCGCAAACTCGTATCCGATCCGCCCGACATCCTCATCACGACCCCCGAGTCGCTGTACCTCATGCTCACGAGCCGGGCCGGCGACACCCTGCGCGACGTGCACACGGTCATCATCGACGAGGTGCACGCGGTCGCCGCCACCAAGCGCGGCGCGCACCTCGCGGTGAGCCTGGAGCGCCTCGACGCCCTCCGCCGCTCCCACGGCGCGGAGACCGCAGCGCAGCGCATCGGCCTCTCGGCCACCGTCCGCCCGATCGACGAGGTCGCGCGGTTCCTCGGCGGCGCCGACCCGGTCGAGATCGTCGCTCCCCCGGCATCGAAGACCTTCGAGCTCGGCGTCGTCGTGCCGATGGACGACATGACCAACCCGCCACCCCCGCCCGGGGCGCCGCCGGAGGCCCCGGGGATCGATGCGGAGTACACCGAGGTCACCGGCTCGGTGTGGCCGCACGTCGAGGAGGCGATCGTCGACCGCATCCTCCAGAACAACTCCACCATCGTCTTCGCGAACTCCCGCCGCCTCGCCGAACGGCTGACCGGACGGCTGAACGAGATCTATGCGGAGCGGATCGGGGTCGCGCTTCCGGAGCCGGCCGTGCCCGCCGCGATGATGGCGCAGGCGGGAACCACCGCGGGCGCCGATCCCGTGCTCGCCAAGGCCCACCACGGCTCGGTGTCGAAAGAACAGCGCGCGCAGGTCGAGGAGGAGCTGAAGTCGGGGGTGCTCCGGTGCGTCGTCGCCACGAGCAGCCTGGAGCTCGGCATCGACATGGGTGCCGTCGACCTCGTGATCCAGGTCGAGGCGCCGCCGTCCGCCGCCTCCGGACTCCAGCGCGTGGGTCGCGCCGGACATCAGGTCGGCGAGATCAGCCGCGCGGCCCTGTTCCCGAAGCACCGCGGCGACGTGCTGCACACCGCGATCGTGACGGAGCGGATGCTGGCGGGGAAGATCGAGGCCATCCAGGTGCCGCGGAACCCGCTCGACATCCTCGCCCAGCAGACCGTCGCGGCCAGCGCCCTCGGCGCCATCAGCGTCGAGGAGTGGTTCGAGACCGTCCGCCGGTCCGCCCCGTTCCAGTCCCTCCCCCGCTCCGCGTACGAGGCCACCCTCGACCTGCTGGCCGGCCGCTTCCCCTCCGACGAGTTCGCCGAGCTGCGGCCGCGACTCGTCTGGGATCGCGATGCCGGCACGCTCACCGGCCGCCCGGGGGCACAGCGGATCGCGGTCACGAGCGGCGGCACCATCCCCGACCGCGGTCTCTTCGGCGTCTTCGTGGCGGGCGAGTCCACGGGTGCCCGCGTGGGCGAGCTCGACGAGGAGATGGTCTACGAGTCCCGCGTCGGCGACGTGTTCACCCTGGGCACCACGAGTTGGCGCATCGCCGAGATCACCCACGACCGCGTCAACGTCATCCCCGCCTACGGCCAGCCAGGCAAGGTGCCGTTCTGGCACGGCGACGGCATCGGCCGCCCGTTCGAGCTGGGCGAGGCGCTCGGGGCGTTCTCCCGCGAGGTGTCCGCCGCGAAGCCGGAGAAGGCGGAGCAGCGTCTCATCGCAGCCGGGCTCGACGAGCAGGCGCGGGCCAACCTCCTCGCACATCTCTCCGAACAGCGGGAGGCCACGGGCACCCTGCCGACGGACCGTACGCTCACCGTGGAGCGCGGACACGACGAGGTCGGCGACTGGCGGGTCATCCTGCATTCCCCGTACGGCATGAAGGTGCATGCGCCCTGGGCGCTCGCGATCAATGCGCGCGTGCGGGAGCGTCTCGGCGTCGAGGGTTCCGCGGTGGCGAGCGACGACGGCATCATCGTGCGCATCCCCGACGCCGAGTCGGAGCCGCCCGGTGCGGAGCTCTTCGTGTTCGATCCGGACGAGCTGGAGCAGCTCGTCACGCAGGAGGTCGGCGGCTCGGCGCTGTTCGCCTCGCGGTTCCGCGAGTGCGCCGCGCGGGCGCTGCTCATGCCCCGCACGAACCCCAACCGCCGCACGCCGCTCTGGCAGCAGCGCCAGCGCTCGGCCCAGCTCCTCGAGGTCGCCCGCCGGCATCCCACCTTCCCCGTGATCCTGGAGACCCTGCGCGAGGTGCTTCAGGACGTCTACGACCTGCCGTCGCTCCGGAAGCTCGCGACCAGCATCGCCGACCGCCGCATCCGCCTCGTCGAGACCCAGCCGGGGCAGCCGTCGCCGTTCGCGCGCGACCTCCTCTTCGGCTACGTCGGCGCGTTCATGTACGAGGGCGACTCGCCGCTGGCCGAGCGCCGAGCGGCCGCCCTGTCCGTCGATCCCGCACTGCTGGGCGAGCTGCTGGGCACGGTCGAGCTGCGCGAGCTCCTCGACCCCGACGTCATCGCGCAGTTCGAGCGCGAGGCCCAGCGCCTCGACCCGGAGCGTCGGGCGCGCGGCCTGGAGGGCGTCGCCGACCTGCTCCGGCTGCTCGGCCCGCTCGACGCCGACGAGGTGGCGGCACGCCTCGATCCGGAGTCCACCGGCGGAGCGACCGCGGCGACGCTGCTCGACGACCTCGTGACCGCGCGGCGGGCCATCCCCGTCACGATCGCCGGGGTGGCCAGGGTCGCCGCGATCGAGGACGCCGGACGCCTGCGCGACGCTCTCGGCGCAGCCCTGCCGACCGGCATCCCCGTGGCCTTCCTCGAGCCGCTGGCGGATCCCCTCGGCGACCTCGTGGCCCGTCACGCCCGCACCCACGGCCCCTTCACCACCGCGTCCGTCGCTGAGCGCTTCGGTCTCGGCACCGCGGTCGCCCGGCACACCCTGCAACGCCTGGAGACGAACGGCCGCCTCACGAGCGGGTACTTCCTCCCCACCGCGGCCGGCAGCGGCGACGACATCGAGTGGTGCGACACCGAGGTGCTGCGGCGGCTGCGCATGCGGTCGCTCGCGGCGATCCGCGGGTCCGTCGAGCCGGTCTCCCCGGAGGCCTACGCCCGGTTCCTGCCGGACTGGCAGCATCTCGGTCGACCCCTGGAGGGCATCGACGGCGTGCTCACCGTGATCGAGCAGTTCGCCGGCGTCCCCATCCCGGCCAGCGCCTGGGAGTCGCTCGTCCTGCCGTCGCGGGTGCGCGACTACACCCCGGCGATGCTCGACGAACTCACGGCCGCGGGCGAGGTGATCTGGTCGGGACACGGCACGCTCCCCGGCCGCGACGGGTGGGTCTCGCTGCACCCGGCCGATCTCGCCCCGTTCACCCTGCCCGATCCGGACGCGGAGATCGCCGCGGAGTCGCTGGAGGCGCGCCTCCTCGCGGCCCTCGCGGCGGGCGGCGCCTACTTCGCCGCGCAGCTCAAGGAGATGACCGGCGCCGAGAACGAGCAGTCGGTGCTGGAGGCCCTGTGGTCGCTGACCTGGTCCGGACACGTGACCAACGACACCTTCGCGCCGATCCGCTCGCTGCTGACGGGGGGCTCCCAGGCCCACAAGGTCAAGCGCCGCGCTCCGCGTGCGCGCACCTATCGCGGCATGTCGCTCACGCGCACGGCTCCGCGCCCGACCTCCATCGGCGGTCGCTGGTCGCTGCTCCCCGAGGTCGAGACCGATCCGGCGAGGCGCGCGACCGTCACCGCCGGACTGCTCCTCGACCGCTACGGGGTGGTCACTCGCGGGGCCGTGCAGTCCGAGGGCGTCCCCGGAGGTTTCGCGCAGGCGTACCGCGTGCTGGCCGGATTCGAGGAGGCGGGGCACTGCCGTCGCGGCTACGTGATCGAGAAGCTCGGCGCCGCGCAGTTCGCCGCCTCCGCCACGGTCGACCGTCTCCGCACGTACGCCGGCCTCGCCGATCCGCCGCCGCGGAAGGCCGTCACCCTGGCGGCCACCGACCCCGCGAACCCCTACGGTGCGGCGCTCGGGTGGCCGAAGCTCGAGGGCGTCTCGCATCGCCCGGGGCGCAAGGCCGGCGGGCTCGTGGTGCTCGTCGACGGCGCCCTCGCCCTGTCGCTCGAGCGCGGCGGACGGACCGTGCTGTGCTTCACGGACGACGAGGAGGTGCTGCAGGCCGCCGCCGCCGACCTCGCGACGACGGCCAGGGACCGCCGCCTCGACACCCTCACGGTCGAGAAGGTGAACGGAGAGGGCGTGTACGGCACGATCCTCGGGCGGGCCCTGCAGGAGGCGGGCTTCGTCCAGACGCCGCGCGGCTTCACCCTTCGCAAGGCCGTCTGACTCGGCCTCACGAGTGGTACCATATTCCGTACCAGAAGGGGAACGACATGGCCATCACGACGAGTGAAGCGCGGCGCGATCTGTTCGGCCTGATCGAGCGCGTGAACCTCGATCACAGCGAAGTGGAGATCACCTCGCGCCGAGGAAGTGCCGTCCTCATGTCCAAGGCGGAGTACGACTCCCTGGTGGAGACGAGCTACCTGCTGCGCTCGCCCGCGAACGCTCAGCGACTCCTCAGCGCCCTGGCCGCTGCCCGCGACGGCGACGTCTCGGAGCACGACCTCGACGAGGCATGACGACCCGGCACCTCGTCTGGACACCCGAAGGGTGGGAGGACTACGTGTACTGGCAGACGGAGGACCGTCGTGCTCTCAAGCGAATCAACCTCCTGATCGCCGACACCCTCCGCGACGACCCCTTCCAGGGGATCGGCAAGCCCGAGCCCCTCAAGCACGCGCTCGCCGGCGCCTGGTCTCGGCGCATCGATGAGGCTCATCGCCTCGTCTACACGGCGACCGATCGCCACGTGACCATCCTGCAGGCCCGCTATCACTACTGACCCCCCTACCCTGGAGCCATGATCCGAGAGTTCGCCGCCGGCGTCCGCACCCTGTTCCGCGGCTTCGGCGTGTGGCGCACCCGTCCGGGCCTGATGGCGCTCGGGCTCGTCCCCGCGGTCATCGCGCTCGTGCTCCTCGCGGCCGTCCTCGTGCCCCTGATCCTGTCGATGCCGTCGCTGTCCGCGTGGCTCACCCCCTTCGCCGACGGCTGGGTCGAGCCCTGGCGCGGGTTCCTGCGGACCGCGGTCAGCCTCGTGGTGGTCGCCGCCGCGCTCGCGCTGGCCAGTTCGGTGTTCAGCGCCCTCACCCTCACGATCGGCGACCCGTTCTATCAGCGCATCTGGCATGCCGTGGAGAAGGACCTGGGCGACCCGCCTCCCGCCGACGGCGGCAGTTTCTGGACCACCGTCGGTGAAGGTCTCCGACTGGTCGTGCTCGGCCTCCTGATCGCCGTCCTCGTGCTCCTCATCGGCCTCGTACCCGGTGTCGGCGGCGTCCTCGGCGCGGTGTCCGGCGTGGTCCTCACGGGCCGCCTGCTCGCGCGGGAGCTGACCGGTCGCGCCTTCGATGCGCGCGATCTCAGCCCCGCCGCCCGCGCCGCGCTGTTCTCGGGCAGTCGCGCCCGCGTGCTCGGCTTCGGCGTCGCCACCCAGCTCTGCTTCCTCATCCCGGGCGGCGCCGTCGCCGTGATGCCGGCCGCGGTCGCGGGAAGCACGATGCTGGCGCGCGACATGCAGGCCCGCACCCCGCTCGCCGTCGCCACCCCTGCACCGGCCCCGGGACGGCACGACCGCACTCCGGGGATCGCCTGATGCCCGAGGGAGATACCGTCTTCCGCACGGCCCGCCGCCTGGACGAGGCCCTCGCGGGCGGGGAGGTCACGCGCTTCGACCTCCGCGTGCCGCGCTTCGCGACCCTCGATCTGACCGGACAGCGGGTGCACGGCGCCATCCCCCGCGGCAAGCACCTCTTGCTGCGGATCGGCGAGAGCACGCTGCATTCGCATCTGCGCATGGACGGCGCCTGGTTCGTGTACCGGCCCGGCGAGAAGTGGCGGCATCCCGCGTTCAAGGTGCGGGCGATCGTCGGCACGGCGGAGCGCGAGGCGGTGGGCGTGGACATCGCCGAAGTCGAAGTCGTCCCCACCCGCGATGAAGACGACCTCGTCGGCTACCTCGGCCCCGATCCGCTCGCCGCCGACTGGGACGCGATCGAGGCCGCGCGCCGGCTCGGCGCCGACACCCGGGCCATCCACGTCGCCCTGCTCGATCAGCGCAACGTCGCGGGGTTCGGCAACGAGTACGCGGCAGAACTCCTGTTCCTCCGCGGAATCCTGCCGACCACCCCGACCCCGGAGGTCGACGTCGCCGCCCTCCTCGACCTGGGTGTGCGGACCATCCGCGCGAACCGCGACCGCCGCAACCGCACCTTCACCGGCATCGATCGTCCGGGCCAGGCCACGTGGGTCTACGGACGCGCCGGACGCCCCTGCCGACGCTGCGGAACGCTCATCCGTCGCGGGGAGCTGGGGGCCGATCCGACCCGAGAGCGGATCACGTTCTGGTGCCCCCGGTGCCAGCGCTGAGCCGTATCCATCCGCGGGAATGAATCTCCCCCTCCCGTGGTTGTTGATATATCCGGAGAACTCCGGAGCACGGGAGGAATCGTGGGCAAGAACTACGTCGACATCGAGAACGACCACGGAGCGACGCTGCGGTACCGCAAGCACGCCAACGGTCGCGGTCTCGTCGCGCATGGCGCCAAGGTGCATCCGAAGGCGCACATCGAGGCGGGAGCCTACATCGAACCGGGAGCACGCGTCGGAGCGGGGGCCATCGTCGCCCGCGGTGCGTGGGTGGACGAGGACGCCGTGATCGGCGAGGGCGCGTACATCGACGCCCACGCGCACGTCGGCCAGGGCGCGGCGGTCGGAGATCACGCGCACGTGGGAGTCCGCACCGACATCGGCGCCGGCGCGCGCATCGTGCGAGGCGCCCGCATCGGCGACGACGAGACGGTCGCGGCGGGGCTCACCGTCGCCACCGATCAGAAGGGTCTCTGGCTGGCGGCCTGACCGCTCTCAGAGCAGGCGCCGCTCCGACGCCCAGGCGGTGAGCTCGTGGCGGGAGGAGAGCTGCAGCTTGCGCAGCACCGACGACACGTGCGTCTCGACGGTCTTGATCGAGATGAACAGCGCGGCGGCGACTTCCTTGTAGGCGTAGCCGCGGGCGATCAGTCGCATCACCTCCTGCTCGCGCGAGGAGAGGCGGTCGAGCTCGTCCGTCGCGGTGGCGGTCTCGCCGGCGACGGCGCCGAACGCGTCGAGCACGAATCCCGCGAGCCGCGGCGAGAACACCGCGTCCCCCTCGGCGACGGCGCGCACAGCCTCGCTCACCTCGCGGCCCGATGACCCCTTCGTGATGTAGCCGCGCGCCCCGGCCCGGATGACCCGGACGACGTCGGCCGCCGCATCGGAGACGCTCAGCGCGAGGAACCGCGTCGTGGTCGGCCGCGTCCCTCGGATCACGGCTTCCCCACCCGTCGCGTCGTCGCCCTCACCGCCGGGGAGGTGCACATCGAGGAGCACCACGTCCGGGTCCGTCTCCACGATCACGGCGATCGCCGAGGGCACGTCCGCCGCCTCGCCCACGACCTGCACGCTCGCATCGAGATCGGCCCGCAGGCCCGAGCGGAAGATGGAGTGGTCGTCGACGATCACGACGCGAAGCGGATCAGCCACGGGGCTCCTGTCGGATCGGTCCCCGCTCCGGGGACGAGATGGTGGGCAGGCGCAGATGCACCTCGGTACCGGCGTCGTCACTGCGCACCGACCCCGTGCCGCCCGCGCGACGCAACCGCCCGATGATCGACTCCCGCACGCCGAGCCGATCGCCGGGCACCTCGTCGAGCCGGAATCCGGGACCGCGGTCGCGCACGAACACGTCGACCCCGTCGACACGACCCTCGATGTAGACGGAGATCTCGCCGCCCGCGTGCCGGGCGGCGTTCAGCATCGCCTCCCGGGCCGCAGCTGCCAGTTCCCCGCTCGCCCGCTCCGCCGACAGCCCGGCGGAGACCACCTCGATCCGGACCGGGTGGTCGATCTCGAGCGCTCCGGCGTAGTCGCGCAGGTCGGTCGGCAGGTCGCTGTCCGCCGGAGCATCGCCGTCGTACAGCCAGGCACGCAGCTCCCGCTCCTGCGCGCGGGCCAGCCGTGCCGCCTCGCTCGATGCCCCGGCCCGGTTCTGGATGAGGGCGAGCGTCTGCAGCACCGAGTCGTGCAGGTGGGCGGCCATGACGCTGCGCTGCTCCTCCCGGATGCGGCGCACCCGCTCCCCCGCCAGCTCCCGCCAGCGCGGGATGAGGGCCGAGGCCACCACCGTCACCAGCCCGGCCAGCGGGAGCAGCACGAGCACGACACCCGAGCGCGCGATCGGCCACGAGAGGAGCAGGAGGACCACGAGGCCGAGGACGAGCACCGCGAGGATGCGGACGGTGGTGGTGTGCCGAGGGCCGCGGGCCGTGTCGGTGCGATCGATGAGCGTCGCCCACAGCCCGGAGGCGGTCGCGCACAGCGTGGTGCCGCCGACGACCACGGCCGCCGTGCCCGGAGGGATCGACCCGTTCAGCCAGTCGCTGCCCCCGCGCCACACCACGACGACGAGGGCGCCGACGGCCGCGGGGACCAGCAGGAGCCAGGCGACCGGGAGGCGACGCGTCGGCGCGGTCGTCCCGTCCGTCCACGGCATGAAGGTCCAGCACCAGGCGTACAGGAGCACGCCCGCACCGCCGCAGAGCGTCAGAGCGACGAACAGCGCCCGCACCAGCCCGACGCGCACACCGAGGTGGCGTGCGAGTCCGGCGCTCACCCCGGTCACGAGGGCGTCGCGGTCGCGGGTCAGCGCCGGACGCACGGTCGCCGGCGCGGAGCCGGGGAGCGTGGAGACGGCGGAGGGCATACCGTCATCCAATCATCCGCCTCCCCTCTCCGGGACCTCCCCGGCGCGGAATCAGGGTGCGCTCAGGGGATCCCCCCATGGCCCCGCGGCGCTGCGGACCGCGAGGATCGACTCATGACGATTCCGACCGCTCCGCCACCGCCCGCCGACCACGAGGCATCGGCACCGGAAGCCCCCCGCCGGCCGCGCGGTGCCGACCGGTTCCTGCTGTGGGTCGCCGGCCTCGGCGTGGTGCGCACCGACGGCTGGCTCGGCGGTGTCGCGGCGGGCATCGCGATCCGCCTCCGCATCGATCCGCTGATCGTGCGCGGGGTCCTCGTCGTGGCGGCCCTCTTCGGTCTTCCGGCCCTGTTCCTGTACGCCCTCGCCTGGGCGGTGCTGCCGGACGTCGACGGCCGCGTGCATCTGCGTGATCTGCTGCAGCGCCGGTACGACCCCGTGCAACTCGGCATCCTCGCCCTCGCCGTAATCGGGCTCTTCCCGACGGCACCGGTCGCCGGGCGCCTGTTCGGCCTCGGCTACGACGGCTGGTCGGCACTGTCGACCCTCACCTGGGTGGTCGGGCTCGTGCTCGCCGCCGCCTTGCTCTTCCTCATCGTGCGTGCCGCGCGCCGCACTCCGGGCGCTTCCGCGCCGGATCCGGCGGGGGCTTCCGCCGATCCGGCGGCCCCGGCTGCGTCCGCCCCCGACGCGGGTTCGGGTCCCGCCACGGGGGCGGACGCCATTCCCTCCACGGCGACGGACGCTGCGGTCTCGGTACCGCTCGCCGACACCATCGGGCCCGACGTCCTCGCCATCCCCGCACCTCCGGCACCCCTGCCTCCGGGCACCCAGGACCCCGCCGCGCTGGAGACCTGGCGCGCCCAGCACGCCGCCTGGAAGGAGCAGGATCAGGCCTGGCGCCGGCAGCAGCAGGATGCGGAGCGCGCCGCACGCGACCAGCTCCGCCGGGAGCGTCAGGCCGAGGCGGCCGTGTTCGCCGCCGCAGCCGCGGAGCGCCGACGCGTCCGCCGCGCGTCGAATCCGCGCGCCGGCTTCCCCTTCGTCATGACCGCCCTCGGACTCGCGATCGTCGTCGGCGCCGGCGTGGGACTCGCCGTCGGTGAAGCCCTCGGCGGCGCGCTGGGGCTGTTGTCCGGCGCGCTGGTCCTGGCCCTGGCGATGATCACGGCAGGAGCCCTCCGTCGCCGCAGTGGCGCCCTGGCCTTCCTCACCGTGCTGACGCTGGCCGCGGGTCTCCTCACGGGCTTCCTGTCCACGATGCCCGGTCTCACCCTCGGGTACGCCTCGCTCACGAACAACCAGGAGGCGCACGTCCGACAGCCGTTCGGCGACCTGTACCTGCAGCTCCACCGGCACGACGGCGGCCCCCGCCCCATCGAGATCGAGAAGGGGTCGGGGCGGACCGAGATCTTCGTCGATGCCGGCGTGCAGCTGCAGCTCCGCGGCACTGTGGGCGACGGGGTGGAGGTGAGCTGGCTCCGCGTCGATCCGGAAGACCCGATGGTCATGGACACCGGCGTCATCGCCGCCACGCCGCGGGGTGACGAGAACGTCCTCGCCGCGAACATCTCCGCCGAGGAGGGCAGTCCCTCCACGATCCAGCCCGTGACCATCGACCAGGCGAGCGGCGTCATCGTCGTGACCCTGCAAGAGCCCGAGGAGGGCCAGGAATGAGCACCGAGACCATCACCGCACCCCGGGTGCGCTGGGCATCCATCATCTGGGGCACGACCTTCGCCGCGATCGCCGCGGGGGCGCTGTGGTTCCTCACGGATGCGGAGCGCCGCGCCGCGCTGGCCGACGGCGTGGGGACGATGACCCCCGCCACCCTGCTCACGATCGTGCTCCTCACGGCGGGGGCCTTGTTCCTCGTCGGCGGTGTCGCCGGACTGGTCCGGCGGACCCAGCGGTACTCCCCCGCCGAGGACCCGGAGCACGCCGAGTAGCCTGGATCCCATGGCGCACCAGGGACGACGACCCGCGAAGGGCTCCGGCAAGGGCTCACCCGCCCACCGGGGCCGTGCCGCGGGCGGCGGCTCACGGCAGGGGAAGCCGGCTCCGCGCCGCTCACCCCGCGCCGAGAAGGTCGTGTTCGACGCTCCGACCGCCGCACCCGAGGAGCCGCGGACGTTCCGCCTCGGTGCCGTGCCCGGAGCGACGCCGGGCAAGTGGATCGACACGTGGAAGCGGCGACTGCCCCACGTGGCCCTCGAACTCGTCCCGATCGAGGTAGCCGGGCAGCGAGAGGCGCTCGACGATCTCGACGCCGCCCTCGTGCGCCTCCCGCTGGACGACGACGCCCTGCACGTCATCCCGCTGTACGACGAGGTCCCGGTCGTCGTGGCCTCGACCGATTCGCACCTGCTCGCGGCGGACGAGCTGACGACCGCCGACCTCGACGGCGAGGTGCTGCACTCCCTGTCCGACGACGTGCTCGGGCCGGTGCAGGTGCCGGGCACCATCCCCGCACGCGTCGGACCCCTGCCGACCGCCGACGCGATCGCCACGGCGGCGACGGGTGTCGGCATCGTCCTCGTGCCGATGTCACTGGCCCGACTGCACCACCGGAAGGACGCCGACTACCGCGTCCTCGCCGACGGCCCGGTCTCGACCGTGGCCCTCGCCTGGCCGCGCGACCGGACCACGCCCGACGTCGAGACGTTCGTCGGCATCGTCCGAGGACGCACCGCGAACTCGTCCCGCTGAGCCGTCAGGACCGGACCCTCCCCCTCGTTAGAATCGCCTGATGGCCTCGCTTCTCTACGTCTGCGTGCGACCCGAGACCGGGGCGGCGGATGCCGAGCACGCCTCGTTCCGGCGGGCGCTCGGAGTCGACGTGGTCGATCGTCTCGATCTGCTGCACGAGCCGCTGACCGAAGCCCACCTCGACCGCTACCGCGGCGTCGTCGTCGGCGGTTCTCCCTTCAACGTCACCGACGTCGAGAAGACTGCGGTGCAGCGGCGGGTGGAGGCCGATCTGGAGACGCTCGCCCACGCCGCACGGGAACAGCGGATCGCCGCCTTCTTCACGTGCTTCAGCATCGGGGTGCTCACCCGGCTCCTCGGCGGCGAGGTCGTGACGACCATGCCGGAGGCGGCGAGCGCGACGGTCATCGAGACGACACCGGAGGGCGCCGTCGATCCCGTGTTCGGCCCGTCCGGTCCGGCACTCACCGTCTTCACCGCGCATAAGGAGAGCGCCGCGACGACTCCGCCGGGGGCCGTTCTGCTCGCCACCAAAGCGGCCTGCCCCGTGCAGGCCTACCGGGTGGGGACGCACCTGTACGCCGCACAGTTCCATCCCGAGCCGACGCCGCGCGACTTCGCCGATCGGATGACGTTCTATCGCACGACGGGGTACTTCGATCCGGCGCAGTTCGACGCGGTGCAGCAGGAGGTCCTCGCAGCCTCGGTCACCGAGGGTGCCGCCCTGCTCCGCCGCTTCGCCGAGCTGTTCGGCTGAGATCAGGACGGCGCGTCGCCGCGGAGCAGCGGGATGCGCTCGCGCAGGTAGGCGTCCAGCGGCATGAAACCGCCCGCCTGACTCCAGCGCACCGACGGCACGCCGTCGAGGAGCGTGAGCGGACCGGAGGAGCCTCCGGCGTCGACCGCATCGACGTCGATCACGCTCCAGCCAACGTGCACGACATCCCCTTCGCGGAAGCCGCCGCGGAGGGCGAGGGCCCGGCGCTCGGCCCGTGCGCGTGCCGACTCGGCGGTGTATCCCCGACGCCCCGGGTCCGCCGCGCGGAGCACCTCCGCCGTCGCCAAGGTATGCGTGTCGGTGAGCAGGATGACGCCGAGGTGCCAGGCCTCGCCGACACGGACGATCCGCCGCCCGCGCCAGCGCGAGTCCTTCTCCTCTCCGAGCTCCTCGCGGGGTGCACCGGCGAGCTCCTGCACGGCCTGGGTCAGCAGGGCGGAGGCGGTGGTCACAGCTCCCCCAGCGTCGTCTGGTCGGCGAGGCGCGGGCCGGCGACCTGAGCGCGATCGCCACGTAGCGTCATCCCGATCAGCGGGTACAGGAGCACCGACAGCATGCCCGCCCCGACGAGCGCGGCCGCGGTCCCGGAGTCGAGCATGTCCTGGTCCACGCCGATCGCGGTGACCGCGACGATGATCGGCAGCCCGGTGGCCGCGAGCAGGCCGAGCGCGGCGCGGTCACGTCCGCTCGCGCCCGCCGGGGCGGAGAGCTGGGCGGCCGAACCGCGGATCACCAGGAGCGCCAGCAGGAACACCGGCACCAGGGACATCGCCGAAGGAGACGTCAGCAGCGCCTGCAGGTCGAAGGTCACCCCCGTGTAGAGGAAGAACACCGGCACGAGGAAGCCGAAAGCCAGGCCCTCGATCTTGCTCTCGACCTCTTCGGCATCCTTCTCCGGGGCCCTGGCCATGATGATGCGCCAGATCGCACCGGCGACGAACGCTCCCAGGAGCATGTCGAGGTCGAGCATGACGCTGAGGCCGACGAGGGCCGCGATGAGGAGGATCACGAAGCGCACCCCGAACTGGTCGGAGGTGTGGAGGGTCGCGCGCACGATGCCGTGCAGGCGCCCGTGCGGCACCCGGTGCGCGACGAGGACGGCGAGTCCCGCCAGCACGACGAAGGTCAGCAGCACCGCGGTGGCCAAGGGCGTCGTCCGAGTGCTGAGGAAGATCGAGATCGCGATCAGCGGCAGGAACTCCCCCACGGCGCCGATGGTGCTGATGGCACGGCCGAACGGGGTGTCCAGCTCCTTCGCGTCGCGCAGGATCGGCATCAGCGTGCCGAGGGCGGTCGAGCTCAGCGCGATCCCGATGACGACCATGCCCTCGCCAGGGGCGAAGAAGAACCCGAGCCCGATGCCGAGCACGACGCTGAGCAGCCAGCCCAGCGACGCCCGGGCGAGGGGCTTGCCGGCCACCTGGCGGAAGTCGATCTCGGACCCGGCGACGAAGAACAGCACAGCGAGCCCGAAGTCGCTGAGCTTCTCCAGCAGCGGACCGGGCTCGACCCAGCCGAGCACAGCCGGCCCGGCGAGGATGCCGAGGACGAGCTCGAACACGACGATCGGCACCCGGACGAGCGGACGCACCCCGCGGGCGAGCAACGGCGCGGCCACCGCCAGCAGGGGGATCAGCACCAGTCCGATGTCGCTCGCATCCACGGTCTCAGGGTAGCGACGCCGCGGGCGATTCGCTCCCCACCCGCGCGGCACGGCAGAATCGATGCACACCCCGAGGAGCAGCCATGACCCAGCCCGATACCGCCCGCCTGCTGATCGCCTGCGACGACCAGCCCGGCATCGTCGCCGCGGTCGCCGGCGTGCTCGCCCAGCACGGGGCCAACATCATCTCGCTCGACCAGCACTCGACCGACTCCGAGGGCGGGCGGTTCTTCCAGCGCACCGTCATCCACCTCGACGGGCTGGCCGCCGCGCGCCCCGCGCTGGAGGCCGACATCGCGACGGTCGCCGAGCGCTTCGGCATGGAGTGGTCGCTGCACGACGTCGCCCGCCGCAAGCGCGTGGCGATCTTCGTGTCGAAGTACGACCACTGCCTGATGGAGCTGCTGTGGCGCACGCAGCGGGGTCAGCTCGACATCGACATCACCATGGTCGTCTCGAACCACCCCGACCTCGCCGAGGCCGTCCGCTCCTTCGGAGTGCCGTTCGTGCACATCCCGTCGACGGACAAGCAGGCGATGGAGGAGCGTCAGCTCGACCTCCTCCGCGGCAACGTCGACCTCGTCGTGCTCGCCCGGTACATGCAGATCCTCAGCGACGACTTCATCACGCGCCTCGAAGCCCCCGTCATCAACATCCACCACTCGTTCCTGCCCGCGTTCATCGGCGCGAACCCCTACGCCAGGGCGAAGGAGCGCGGCGTGAAGCTGATCGGGGCCACGGCGCACTACGCCACGGCCGACCTCGACGAGGGGCCGATCATCGAGCAGGACGTCACGCGGGTCACGCACTCGGAGTCCGCGGCAGAGCTGCAGAGCCGGGGCGCTGACGTCGAGCGTCTGGTGCTGGCCCGGGCCGTGCAGTGGCATGCCGAGGACCGCGTGATCGTGCACGGCCGCTCGACCGTCATCCTCTAGCGCCCGGCCGCTCAGCGGTCGAGGATGTCCACGGCGAGCCCATGCGACGCGGCGGCGAGGCGCTTGTCGTTCGTCCACAGCTCCGTGCACCCCGACAGCTGGGCGGCGGCGAGGTGCAGCGCGTCCGGGGTCTTCAGGCCGAAGTCGGCCCGGAGCTCGGCCGACCGGACGAACGCGGCCGTATCGAGCGCCACGATCTCCATCCGCTCGAAGAGAGCCAGGTACCGGTCACGGAGCTCCGGATTGCGCTCGCGGGCGGGGAGCACGAGGCATTCGTGGAGCGCCAGCGGACTCGACGCCACCTCGTCATCGACGTCGCGGAGTGCCCGACGCACGGCATCGCCCCTCGGACCGCGGTCCTCGATGGCGTAGATGAGGATGCACGAGTCGAGATAGATCATTCCCAGGCGTCCCGGTTCTCGGCGACCTGTGCGTCCAGCTCCTCGGCGGTCCGAGCGAGCCGGGGCGGAAGCGGATGCTGTTCGATCCACTCGACGAGGAGGCGGCCGCTCCGCACCACGTCGACCGGACCGATGGGGACCAGACGGGCGACCGGAGTGCCCCGCTTCGTGATGACCACGTCCTCACCCGCCTGAGACTCGGCGATCAGGCGCGAGAGGTTGTTTCGCGCTTCCAAGACGTTCTGCGTGGACATGACGCCATTCTAGCCAGGAACCTGGCGTTCCTCACCGGCCGGGGACTCCGGCGGCGAGCTCCGCGAAGACGTCGGCAGCGGTGGTCCCGCGCGCGAGCGGGGCGGCCTGGCCCATCCACAGCGACTGCAGCTCGCCCAGGTTCTGCTCCCCTGCCGCCGCGCGGAAGCGCCCGGTGAGCCAGTTCTGCATCGGGAACGGGGCGATCGTGCCGCTGGCCTCGATCGCCCGCACCGCGCGGTTGCGGGCTCCGCGGGCGAGGCGTCCGCTCATCGCCCTGGTCAGCACGGTCTGGTCGGCGGCGGTGGTCCGGATGGCGTCGCGGTGCGCTGCCGTCGCGGCGGACTCGGCGGTCGCGAGGAACGCCGTCCCCACCTGCACGCCGGAGGCACCGAGGGCGAAGGCCGCAGCGACCCCGCGGCGGTCCGCGATCCCGCCCGCGGCGATGACGGGCACGTCGACCGCGTCCACGATCTGCGGCACGAGCGCGACGGTGCCCACGAGCGACTCGGCAGCGGGACGGAGGAAGGACACGCGGTGCCCGGCCGCCTCGGCTCCCGAGGCGACGACCGCATCGACTCCGGCCTCGGCGAGCGCGACGGCTTCCGCGACGGTGGTGGCGGTGCCGACGATGCGGATGCCGCGGTCGCGGGCCTCGGCGACGAGAGCGGCGGACGGCACCCCGAACACCACGCTCAGCACAGCCGGGGCGACCTCCCAGATCGCGTCGAGCTGTTCGTCGAGCTCGGGTACGTAGCGCTCGGGCCGGGCCGGCACCGGAACCCCGACGGCCTCGTAGAACGGCTCCAGCGCCTGGGCGAAGACCGCGTGCTGCGGGTTCGGCGCGACCTCGTCCCCCACGGGCAGCCAGATGTTCAAGGCGAACGGACGGTCGGTGGCGCGGTGCAGTTCGGCTCCGACAGCGCGGATCCGGTCGCCGTCGTAGCCGTACAGCCCGTACGATCCCAGCCCGCCGGCCGCGCTCACCGCCGCCGTCAGCGCCACCGACGAGCTCCCCCCGAACGGTCCCAGCACGATCGGATGCTCGACTCCCAGAAGTTCTGTCGCCATACCCCGACCGTACGCCCTTCGAATCGCCTGAATGGCTCCATCGGCGGCCCGGATACAGCAATTCGGGCGATTCGAACGGGGTAAGCTCGCGGGATGAGTGAGTGGTTCGGGCAGATGCTCGGCTTCGTCGCGGCCGCGATCGGCCTCGTGACGATGCCGGATGCCGCCGCGCTCGGCCTCGCGATCGCGCTGCTCGCCGTCACGGTCCTCACGCTCTCGCTCGCGCTGAGCGTGCGCCACCAGACCTCCGCCGATGCCCCGCACCCGCTGCGGGCGATCGATGTCGGAACGCTCCTCCCGCAGAGCGATCCGGATGCCGCGGGACACCCTCGTCCGCGAGCGCCGGGAGCCTCGACCGCCGCGTAGCCCGTCCGACCGGGACCGCGCGGCCTTCGCCGACCCCTCCCGACCTCATCGAACGGACCTGCCCGTGGACATCTTCGCCTTCCCTCCCCTCGCCGCGCTCCTGGACGCCGCCTACGGTGCCCTGAACGGCCTCTCCACCCTTCTCGAACCCCTCGCCGGACCCTCCGCCGCCGCCCTCGCCGTGGTCCTCGTGACCCTCCTCGTGCGCGCCCTCCTCATCCCCGTCGGCATCTCCCAGGCCCGAGCCGAGCAGACCAGGGCCCGCCTCGCCCCGAAGCTGCGCGCGCTGCAGCAGCGCCACCGGAAGAACCCGGAGCGCCTGCAGCAGGAGATGATGGCGCTCTACCGCGCCGAGAACACCTCGCCCTTCGCCGGGATGCTGCCCGTGCTGGCACAGGCACCGGTCGTCGGCCTGCTCTACACACTGTTCCTGCGACCGGAGATCGCCGGGCACCCGAACGAGCTGCTCACCCACGACCTCTTCGGCGCCCCGCTCGGCACGAGCCTGGTGTCGGCGCTGTTCGGCGGCACCGCGACCCCGGCGACGTTCGCGGTCTTCGGCGTGCTGCTGGCCGTGATGATCGCCGTCGCCGATGTCACCCGGCGGGTGTTCCGACCGGTCCCCGTCGAGGGCGACGACTCCCCGCTCAGCTCCCCCGGCGTGCTCCGGATGATGTCGGCGCTGCACTACCTCACCGCGGTCTTCGCGGCCTTCGTGCCCCTGGCCGCCGCGCTGTACCTCACGGTCACGGTGGTGTGGACCCTCGTGCAGCGGGTGATCCTGCGCCGCCGTTACCCGCTGCCGGAGCCGGTGGCCGTCCGGGCGTGAGAGCCGCCCGATCGGAGGGATGTCAGTCGGGAAGCGGGATCGGCGCGGTGAACGGCCCCGCGGGGCCGTCGCCCCTCCGGTCGCGGCGCACGCCCAGCGTCGTCCCCACGCTCGCGGCGATCACGAGCGCCACCGCGAGCAGCCGCAGCGGCGTGGCGTCCTGTCCGAGGATGAGCCACCCGGCGAGGGTCGCGAACGCGGGCTCCAGGCTCAGCAGCACGCCGAACACCCGCTGCGGGAGCCGGCGGAGCGCTGCGAGCTCGAAGCTGTACGGGATGACCGACGACAGCACCGCGGTGACCGCCGCGAGCAGGAGGAGCTGCGGGTCCAGCGCCACCGTCGCCGCCGCCGGCACGCCCACGGGGATGAGGAGCACGGCCGCGACGACGAGCCCCATCGCGAGCCCGCTGCTGCCGGGGATGAGGGCGCCGACGCGCGCGCTCATCCGGATGTACATGACCCAGAATCCGGCCGCGACGAGGATGAAGACCACGCCGAGCGGATCGAGGGGTTCGGCGCCGACGAGGCCGTCGACCCCGAGCAGCGCCATGCCCAGCAGGGCCACGCCCACCCAGACCGCGTCGGCGAGACGACGGGTCAGCACGGCGGCGAGCACGAGCGGCCCGAGGAACTCGATGGCCACGGCCGGCCCCAGGGGGATGCGGTCGATGGCCGCATAGAAGAACCCGTTCATCGCGGCCAGCGACACCCCGAACAGCACGGCGGCGAGCCACTGCGACCGGGTCCAGGCGCGGGGCCGGGGGCGCACGATGACGACCAGCAGCAGCGCGGCGATCGCGACGCGGAGCGACGTCACGCCCCACGGCCCGAGGACGGGGAAGAGCTGTGCGGCCACGGCGGCGCCGAACGGCAGCGAGAGGCAGGATCCGATGACGAGCGCGACGCCCACGAGGGGTCCGGATGCCGCGGGTCTCTGCACCAGACAAGCTTAGGCGGCGGGGCCCTGCCTCCCCGCCGCCTGCGCCGTCCTCGCGCGGATCAGAGCGGCTTGCCACCCGTCACCGCGAGCACCGCGCCGGAGACGTACGACGACTCCGCCGAGGCGAGGTACACGTACGCACCGGCGAGTTCTGCGGGCTGCCCCGCGCGTCCGAGCGGGGTGTCCTGACCGAACGTCTCCAGGCGCTCCGGCCCCCATCCGGTCGCGGGGATCAGCGGCGTCCAGATCGGCCCCGGCGCGACGGCGTTGACGCGCACCCCGCGCGGACCGGCCTCCTCCGCGAGCGCCTTGACGAACGCGACCTGGGCCGCCTTCGTCATGGCGTAGTCGATGAGTCCCGGCGAGGGCTGCGCCGATTGCACCGACGAGGTCACGATGATGCTGGATCCCGGCTCGAGGTCGGGGAACGCAGCCCGGGCCGAGAAGACGAGGCCGGCGAGGTTCGTGTCGAACACGCGGCGCATCTTCTCGGTATCGAGGTTCTCGAAGCCGTCGATGTCGTGCTGATAGGCCGCGTTGAGCACGAGCACGTCGAGGCCGCCGAGCTCGCGACGCGCACGATGCACGGCGTCGGTCGCGAAGGCCTCCTCACGCACGTCGCCCGGGATGCTGACGCCGGTGCGACCGGCTTCGCGGACGAGCGCGAGCGTCTCCTCCGCGTCCGCCTGCTCCTCGGGCATGTGCACGATGGCCACGTCGGCACCCTCGCGGGCGAAGGCGATCGCGACCGCCCGTCCGATGCCGGAATCACCGCCGGTGATGAGAGCGCGCCGTCCCTCGAGCCGCCCGTGGCCGACGTAGGACTGCTCGCCGTGGTCCGGCTCCGGGGTCGTCTTCTCGGTCAGGCCCGGCTGGTCCTGGCTCTGCGCCGGGAAGCCGTCCTCGTGGTGGGCGTGTCGGGGGTCGGTGAGGCCGCCGTCGCGGGTGGTGTCGGTCATATCCGCTCCTCCTGTCATGGGGCTGTCGATCGGGTCGTGATCGAGCCTCGCGGCTTCGGAGGGCGGACGGCAGGGGGTTGACAGCCCGGGGCGGTCTCCGCGAAAGCGGGTGTCAGCCCGCGGAGGGGACCTCGCCGTGCGGGGGCTCGGCACCCTCGGCGGGCTCGGGGACGAGGTAGAGCCCGCTCGGGGAGTTCGCGGTGAAGGCGAGCGCTTCGACCCACGCCCGGTTGACGGCGGGCTGGCGGCTGCCGAAGTACTTGAAGACGAGCGAGCTGCCCGGCTGGATCCAGACGGTGGTCCGGCCACCGCCGACGCTGGCGTCCTCGCGCCAGCTGAACGGGAACGGCTCGCCGCGACGCAGCTTGGCCGTGATGACGAGCTGCAGGTGCGTGAGCGCCCGATCCTCGATCTCGGTCTTCACGCTGCCTTCGTAGATGAACTTGCCCATCGGGTGATGCTCCTCGGTCGGGTGGTCCTCAGCCCGGCGGACACTGCCGGGATCGGCCTATGGGTAGAGGGTAAGCCCTCGGACGGGGCGCACGGCAAATCAGCCTCGGAGGGCGATGCGCGCGTCGAAGTCAAGGCCCTGCGCGCGATCCGCGCGGCGATTAGCCTCGAATCATCGACACCCGAGGAGGGCACCGCCATGACTGACCGCCACATCGACGACCGTCCCGAGGAGGGCTACACGCCCGGCACCACCCACGCCGAGCGCGGCGCGGGCAACCCGCGACTGCGCGTACGGCGCGACGACGAGCGCACCGAGTTCGCGCTCGACATGGAGGAGGTCCGCATCGGATCGGCCGCCGGGAACGAGCTGCGCCTCGCCGACACCGAGCCGGTGCACGCGACGGTCGTGCATGACGACCGCGACGAGTACGTCGTGACCCTGCACGCCGACGGCGAGATGAACTCCAACCCCGACGCCGACGCGACCCACCCCGGCGAGCGCACCGAGACGCTGCGCACCGGATCGCGCTTCACGGTGGGCCCGTGGGAGCTGGTCTTCGCCCGCGACGAGTTCGCCGACCACGGCCGTCCCTTCGGCGGACGCCAGGGCGGCGAGTACTCCGACCAGCCGCTGCAGGAGGCGCGCGCGGGCTACGACGCCGACGACGAGCGGCTGTCGCAGGCCGACGTCAACGACGAGCGGTCTCAGTCGGATTCCAAGGCCGACTGATGGTGCGGGGTGCCGACGGGCTTCGACTCCGCTGACCCTCGCTGACGGAGGTAGATCGCGAACGCGACCATCGTCCCCACCGCGAGGAACTCGGACTGCCAGTTCTGCAGCGTGCGGTCCCAGAAATCCGAGCTGGTCACGTAGTCGCCCCAGGTGATCGCGGCGAGGCCGTGCATCGCATTCTCCTCGTTCATCACCACTGTCCCGGCGAGCGACTGCGCGAGCCAGGACAGCACGAACACCACCCCCATCACGAGCAGCAGCGAGTTGCCGAACACCGCCGATCGCCACCCGCCCGCCCGGGCCCACCGCGGAGAGTCCGGGCGGGCGTGCGCGCCGACGAGCTGATCCGCGTCGCTGCCCGGTCCCTCGTCGCCGGGCTTCTTCGACTCCGGCGAGCCCTTCTGCACGAACCAGATCGTCGCGGCGATGAAGAGGAAGAACTGCAGGAACTCCGACTGCCAGTTCTCGGCGACGTCGACCGCGAAGTCGGACGACCAGAGGAAGTCTCCGAAGCCGATCGTCGGCTGCCCATGATCGAGGAGCTCGTCGTTGTTGCGGAGGTAGCCGGCGACGGCCTGGCCTGCCAGAGCCAGCACGAAGAGGGCGAGGAAGAAGAGGCTGAGGGCGTGGTCCTTGATGCGCGAGCCCATCGTCATCGCCCTCCCAGCGGCAGGCCGATCATCACGGCGAGACCGACGCCGATGATCCCCGCCCAGATCCAGAAGACCGCCCGCATTCCCGCGGTGTCCCGCGCATCCTCCGTCATGTCCGCCTCCTTCGTCGGTGTGACTCGCCTCGACGATGGCGCCAAGGAGGACGGCCCTCCAGGGGCTTGACGCGGACGCCGTTGTCAATCCCCTGCGACAGGGCGCCGCGGGGTCCGTAGCGTAGGGGAACCGACGAGAGGAGCGCCCCGATGACCGCACCGAACGAGACCCCTGACCTCGACCACCTGGGCGAGCTCGCCCGCAGTCGAGGTCTGCGCGTGAGCGTGGCGGAGTCGCTCACCTCCGGACGCCTCGCGAACACGATCGGTGCCGGCGAGGGCGCTTCGGGCTGGTTCGCCGGCGGCATCGTCGCGTACTTCACGGAGGTCAAGGAGAGGGTGCTGGGGCTCACCCCGGGCACCGACCCGACCTCCGCAGCCTGCGCGGAGCAGCTCGCCCGGGGCGCACGGGAGCTCTTCGACGCCGACATCTGCGTCTCGACGACCGGCGTGGGCGGGCCCGGTCCGGAGGGTGGTCATCCCGCGGGCACGGTCTACCTCGGCTGGGCGACCGCCGACGACGCCGGGCACCGGAGGCTGGCCCTGACCGGTGACCCGGACGAGATCCTGGCGGCGAGCGTCGACGCCGCGGTGCGACTGCTCGCCTTCCACGCCGAGGGGCTGCACCCCGCAGGGCCACGGCGCACCGGGTCCGACTGAGGCCTCAGCGGCCTGGCACCAGCCCCACCCGCAGCGGGGCTCCCGGCGCCGCAGCCTCCGTGAGAGCGGCGTCGATGTCGAGCAGCGGTCGCACGGCGCCTACGGCCTCGGCGAACGGATACGCGCGCCCGCGACCCGCGAGGAACGACACCGCTGCCGCGAGGTCGTCGGCGCCGTAGTTGTGGACGCCGGTCACCGTGACCAGCCGGCGGACGAGATCCTCCGCGTCCAGCGGGACGGGCGCCGCCGGGAACACGCTCCCGACGAGGACGACCGTGCCGCCGACGGCGACGCCGGCGAGGGCCTCCCCCACCGCATGCCCAGATGCCTCGATGACCACGTCCGGGTCACGGTCGAGCGCGGTGGCTCCGAAACGGGAGGCGACGGCTCGGCGGTCGTCGTCCGGGTCCCGGACCTCGACGACGGCGCCGTGCTCGGCCGCGATCGCCGCGGCGCTGATCCCCACCAATCCCGCGCCGTGGATGCGCACCGCGGCGCCGTCCAGATCGATGTCGCGGGCGGCCCTCGCCACGGCGGCCCATGCGGTCGCCGTCGCACAGCCTGCGGGAGCCAGCACCGCGGCCGGCAGCGCCTCCGGCACGCGCACGATCGCGGTACCTGCCCGCAGCTGCACGTGGCTGGCGAACGCCCCGGTCAGGTCGCCGTGGGCGCCGACGCGGTCGTGGCCGTACTTGCCGAGATCCCGGCACTTCTGCGTGAGGCCCCGCCGACAGCGGTCGCAGGTGCCGCACGACACCGTGACCGACCACACCACGCGGTCGCCGATGCGCAGCGGGGTGCCGTCCGCCGCTGTCGCACCGTCGTCGCCCAGCGCGATGACCCGACCGACGCTCTCATGCCCGAGGACGAGAGGCGCGGGCGCGGACCGGCGCCCCTGCACGGTGTGCACGTCCGATCCGCAGATCGTCGACATCTCCACGGCGACGAGCACGTCCCGGTCACCGAGCGCGACCCCGGGGACGGCGATGGTCTCGTGCGGGTGGCCTTCGCCGATCCAGACCATCGCGGTGGCAGCGGGGCGCAGCGCGACGTCCCTCCGGTGACCGGGTGGGCGGATCAGCACCGTTCCCATGGTTCGAACCTCAGACGGAGGCGACGGCAGGAAGGAGCTCGCGCTGCGCCAGCGCTGCTCGCAGCGCCGTGACGTCGGACAGCACGGCGTCAGCCCCCGCTCCGCTCAGCGCCGCGCGATCGTGCGCCCCGGTGAGGACCCCCGCGACGAAGCCGGCCCCCGCACGACGGCCGGACTCGACGTCGCTCACGGTGTCGCCGGCGACGGCCACCGCCTGCACCGCGGACGCTCCCGTGCGCAGAAGGGCGGTGAGGACGAGATCGGGCGCGGGGCGTCCGCGGCCGGCATCGACCGGAGACAGGGCGAGGTCCACGAGTCCTCCCCATCCGAGGCCATCGATGAGCGCCTGTCGCGTGACCGGAGCGAACCCGGTGGTGAGGACGACGGTGAGCCCCGCGTCCTTCAACCCCTGGATCGCGTCCGCCGCTCCGGGGATCTCCGCGACGCCGTCCTCGGCGACGATCTCGGCGTACGCGGTCTCGAACGCCGCGGTGGCCTGCCGCGCCGCGCTCGCATCGCCGCCCGCGAGATGGAGGAAGACGTCGAACTTGGACTGCCCCATCGTCTCCCTGACGTGCTCGAGGGCATCCTCCCAGGGCAGCCGCGCGGCGACGCCGGTGCGCTCGGCGGCGCGCTGGAACGCCTGCTCCACCACGCCGTCGTCCACGACGGTGGTGCCGGCCATGTCGAGGACGACGAGTTCGATCGGAGTGGTCATGGTGTTCCTTCCAGAGCAGGGGTGCCGCCGAGGGCGGCGGTGAGGTTGAGGTCGGCGAACCCGAGGCCGCAGGTCATGCCGATGCCGGTGGTCGCAGCGAGCACGAGGGCGCCGTCGTCTCCGCGGTCGACGAGGAACTCGCCGGGGGCTTTCGCGTACACGCCCTGCCACCGCTCGATCACCCGCGGCGCCGCCCCCTCGAACAGGGCCTCGGCCTCGCTCAGGAACGCGGTGAAGGCGGCCTCCGGCTGGAACGGAGAGGGGGCGGCATCGGTGACGTGCGAGTCGCCGAGGATGAGCGTGCCGTCGGGCAGCTGCGTGTACATCTGATTGAGATCGAGGGCCGCGAGATCGGGGCGCTCGGCATGCAGGCGCTCACGGAGGACCCGGGCCTCTGGCCCTTCGGCGAACCTCCCGTATCGGATGAGGGACCAGCCGGTCAGCAGGGGCGCGGTCAGCGGACGAGGGAAGGAGACGGCCGCCCGCATCATGTCCAGCGCACAGCGCACCACCCCGTGACGCTCCGCGACCTCGGGCAGGAGCTGGTCGATGTCGTGGTTGACGGCTACGACCACCGCCCCGGTGTCGATCGCCCCGCGCGTGGTCTCCACCCGGCCGGCGCCGAGGGCCGTGACCGCGGTGCGGAAGCGGAACTCGACGCCCCGTGCGGTCAGGTAGCGCACGATCGTGGTCGCCGCGGTGCGCGGGTTCGTCTGCAGGTCGGCCTCGATGAGGGCACCGCCGACGAGCCCGTCGCGGCGCAGCGGGGCACGACGCAGGAGCTCGTCAGCCTCCAGCATCCGGATGCCCCCGTCCTGTGCCGCCGCGGAGAGCACGGCGAGCTCGTCCTCGTGGCGGGCGGCCACGAGCGTGCCCGACTCGCGGAGCCAGAACCCCGCGTCCCTGGCGAGCTGCAGCCAGAGTTCACGGGACGCATCCGCGTACCGCTGCGCCTCTCCGCCCTGCGCGCCGATGCAGAGGTGGCCGAAGTTGCGGATCGTGGCGCCGGTCGGGGCGGCGCCGCGCTCGACGACGACGACCCGGAGCCCGCGGCGCACGGCGGCGAAGGCGGCGCCGAGGCCGACGATGCCGGACCCCACCACGACGACGTCCGGATTCTGCTTCGCCCCGGTCATCGGAACACCTTCCTCATCCACATCGCGAGACCCTCGACGGCGAGCACGGTCACGAGGATCATCAGGACGATCGCGGTCACGGTCTCGTAGCGCGAACCCTGGCTGGCGTTCAGCAGGTAGTAGCCGACACCGCCGCCGCCGACGATGCCGAGGATCGTGGCCGCGCGGATGTTGGTGTCGAGCATGTAGAAGCTGTGCCCGATGAGCGCTCGGGTGCCCTGGGTCAGCGTGGCCGACGTGTACGTCTGCATCCGTGTGGCGCCGACCGCCCTCAGCGCGCGCTCGGGCCCGCGGTCGACCTCCTCGAAGGAGTCGGCGATGAGCTTGCCGAGCAGTCCGATCCCGCCGATCGCGAGCGCGATGACACCGGCCTGCGCGCCGAGACCCGTGATGACGACGAGGACGATGGCGAGGATCAGCTCGGGGATGCCGCGGATGCCGACGAGCAGCAGACGGGCGGTGCCGCGCCCTGCCGCGTGCGGAGCGACGTTGCGCGCGGCGAACGAGCCGAGCAGCAGCGAGGGAAGGAGGGTGAGGACGGTGGCGGCGAGTGCGATGGCGACGGTCTCCCGCATGGCCTCCAGCATCGCGACCGTGTCGTAGCTGCCGAACGACGGCGGCCAGAACCGGGCGGCGACGTCGGGCAGCTTCGCCCAGAAGGTGAACAGGTCCGACCAGGTGATCTGGCTCACGACGACGCTGCCGACCACGACGAGGACCGTGACGATCCCCGCCGCGGTGTGGCGCATGCGCTGCGCGGTCCACGGACGACGCACCGCGGCCTCCGGGCTCACCGCCCACGCCGGGCGGCCCTCGGCGGGCGCGTGCGACCGCCGACGCAGGCGCGGGTGCACGATCCGGTCCATCCACGACCGCGTGTGCTTCTGCTCGCCGAGCATCGCACCGCGCACGGTGCTCGAGACGATCTCCATCACGATGCAGAGCACGAAGATGACGAGCGCGATCCCGAGACCCTTGCCGTAGTTCAGCGCCTTGAACGCGTACGACATCTCGAGCCCGAGGCCGGCGACGCCCACGTAGCCGAGTACGACGCTCCCGCGCAGGTTGATGTCGTTGCGATGCAGCACGGTGGCCACCCAGCTCGGCAGCACCTGCGGGAGGATGCCGGCGGTGAACTCCTGGAGCTTCGAGCCACCGGCGGCACGGATCGCGAGACGGGGCCCTTCGTCGATCTGCTCGATGGCGTCCGCGAACATCTTGGAGATCATGCCGATCGAGTGGATGCCGATCGCGAGGATGCCGGGCAGCGTGCCGAGCGAGAACATGAGCACGAACGCCATGGCCAGCACGACGTCCGGCAGCGCGCGGGTGAGGACGCCGAGGAATCGGGCGGCCGCGCGCCAGCCTGCGCCCGGCGTGGTGTTGGCGGCGGCGAGGTAGGCGATGGGCACGGAGAGCACGGCCGCCAACAGCGTGCCGACGAGCACGAGGCCGACGGTCAGGGCGATGAGCCAGGCGAGGTCGGCCGGCGCGGGAAAGGAGAGTCCGCCGACCCTGGCGAGGAAGTTCTCGGTGTTGCCCCAGCTCTGCACCATCGCGGGGATCGAGATACCCACGTCGCGCACCGCCAGGATGCCGAGCACGACGAGGACGACGAGCGTGAGGCCGGCAGCGATGCGCTCGGCCGAGAGCGGCCGCTTCGGCGCCCGCTCCGCGACGCTTGCCCGTCCCTGGGGCGCTGAGCCTGTCGAAGCGCCTTGGGGCGCTGAGCCCGTCGAAGCGCCCCGTGTCGAGGCCCCCACCGCTGTCATGACGCCGCCACCGTGGTCACGGCGTCGACGAGTTCCACCTGCACGGCGCGCATCTCGGCCGTGGTCGTCGCGACGCGGCCGTAGATCTCCATCACCTCGGCCTTGGTGAGTCCGTCCGTCGGGGTGTCCAGGACGACTTCGCCGTGCCGAAGCCCGACGATCCGGTCGGCCCAGCTGATCGCGAGGTCGACCTGGTGCAGGCTGCACACGACGGTGAGGCCTTCGTCGGCGGCGATCTCGCGGATGAGGGCCATCACCTGCTCGCTCGACTCCGGGTCGAGAGAGGCGACGGGCTCGTCGGCCAGGAGGATCGCCGGCTTCTGCATGAGCGCCCTGGCGATGGCCACCCGCTGCTGCTGCCCGCCGGACAGCGTGTCACTGCGCTGGTAGGCACGGTCGAGGAGGCCGACGCGGTCGAGGTGCTCCAGCGCGGTGAGCTTCGCGGCGCGGGGGTAGCTCCACAGCCCGAGCCGCGGGCCGCGCATCCGGGAGAGCGACCCGGTCAGCACGTTCTCCAGGACGGTCAGCGAAGGCACGAGCTCGAACTGCTGGAAGATGAAGCCCACGCTGCTGCGAAGCTGTCGCAGCGCCCGGCCCTTCATCGCGGGCACGGACGCGCCGAGCACCTCGACGGACCCGGAGCTGGGCAGCTCCAGGCCGTCGAGATGCCGCAGCAGCGTGGACTTGCCGGAACCGGAGAGCCCGAGCAGCACGACGATCTCTCCCCGCGCCACCTCGAGCGTGACGTCCTTGAGGGCGGTGGTGCTGCCGAAGGTCTTCGTGACGCCGGCGAGGCGGATGAGGGTGTCGGATGCCGCGGTCATGGCTTCTCCTGTCGTCAGGCGCGGGGCGTCAGCCCTGGCACTGCTCGGCTTCGGTCTCGGCGCAGATGTCGCGGATGAGGTCGTAGTAGGCGTCGTCCACCGGCTTGGTCGCGTAGAACACGCTGCGGAACGCGTCCGAGTCCGCACTGTCGATGCCCGCCGCGATGATGTCGTCGATGGTGACCTCGCCGAGGGCGTCGACGAGCTGCTTCGCCACGTCGTCCGGCAGGGACGAGGAGTAGACGAGCGGAGCGCCCGGGACCATCGTCTCGGCGATGACCTTCACCTTGTCGGACTTCTCGACCTCGGAGTCCTCGGCGAAGCCGGCCTCGCACTCGACGCCCTCGCCGACCTTCTGCACGCTGACATCGTGCTTGCCCGCGAACACGGGCGTGATGTCGGTCTTCGGGTCGACGCCCGCCTCGAGGAGGTTGTACGACGGGAAGAGGTAGCCGGAGGTTGAGGAGGGATCCACGAAGCAGACCTTCTTGCCCGCGAAGTCCTCGAGGCTGGAGATGGCGCTGTCCGCCGGCACGATCGCCTGCGAGTAGTAGCCGGGCTCCTGGCCCTCCTCGGTGACGATGGACGAGATCGGGGTGAGCTTCGCGCCGTTGTTGGTCGCGGTGACGTAGGTGAACCCCGAGAACGAGGCGACGTCGACCTTGCCGGCGACGGCGGCCTCGATGAGCGCCGCGTAGTCGGTGGACTCGTGGTACTCGACGGTCTTGCCGGTGACCTCGGCGATGTAGTCCATGAGCGGCTGGTAGTTCGTCTCGGTGTCCACCGAGTCGGGGACGACGCCGAAGACGAGCGTGTTCTCGTCGACGGCGAAACCGCCGGCGGACTGTGCGTCGCCGGGGGCGTCGGTGGCATCGGCCGATCCGGAGCAGGCGGCGAGGCCGAACGCGAGGATCGCAGCGCCGGCGAGGGCGGGGAGAGCGCGGAGCTTCATGAGGACCTTTCAGGGTGGGAGGAGTGATCCAGGGACGACTCTCCCAGCCGTCGGGCCGACATGTATACCTATCTCGGAAGAGTTCAGGCGGCGTTCACCCGCGATTCTTCTGGATGAACGGCCCCACAACACACAGGCCCGGACACGACAGACGAAGTAATGTACCTATGTGGCCGAACCTGTGTACACCCAGATCGCCGACGACCTCCGCGCGCGGATCGTCGACGGCACGCTCCGGCCCGGGGACGATGTCCCCACGGAGGCGGAGCTCGCGGAGCGGTGGCACACGTCGCGGGGTCCGATCCGCAACGCCCTGGCGACCCTCCGCGCCGAGGGGCTGATCGAGACCGGCCGGGGGCGCCCCGCCCGCGTGGTGGCGCGCAAGGCGAATCAGGCGGTCGACGTCTCGGTCCCTTTCACCCGCTGGGCGCGGGATCTCGGCGTCACGCCGGGCGCGCAAACGCAGGAGCTGAGTCTGCGACGCGCGGGCGATCTCGGCCCGGCACTGGGCGTCGGACCCGACGACACGATCGTGAGCGTGGTACGACTGCGGCTGCTGGACGGACGGCCGACCATGCTGGAGCGACTGGCCTACACGGAGGACGTCGGCCGTCGGCTGTTCGACGTCGACCTCGACGCGGTCTCGATCACCGAGCACCTCGCGTCGGTCGGGCATCCGATCGTCACCCTGCAGCACGTGATCGATGCCGTGGCGGCCGACGATCAGGACTCGGCGCTCCTGCGCGTGCCCCGCGGGACGCCCATCCTGCGGTTGACCCGGACGTCCAGGGACGCGGAGGGGCGCATCTTCGAGGCGTCGGAGGACCGCTACCTCAGCGAGGTGGTGCGCTTCACGGTGTCGGCGTCCGGGATATCGACGGACGGGCACTTCATGAGAGCGGTGGGCGGCTGAGGCCCGGAGACAGATTCGCGACCGCGGGCGCGGGAGTCTAAGAAGCCAGAAAGATCGCGCCCGCGATCGCAGCGCTGGGGACGCTTTATCTGGGGAGCCTTCAGGATATGTCGGCGCCGCGAGGCCGCTGAAGTGCCGAATGTCGAGACACTCGTAGACTTTCGTCTACGGCTTCGGGGCCGGAATCACGGGCTTCATCTCAGGATACGCGGGGCTCACACCACCGGCAACACGGCGGACACGAGCCAGTGCCCGTCCACTTCACCGGCGCTGAACTCGCCGCTGGCACCCATGACGCGTTCGGCCATCCGCCCGAGCCCGGTCCGGCTGGAGGAGAGCTCACGACGCGGCGTCGTGGGCAGCGGGCTGCGCAGCGACAGATGGGCTTTGTCGTCGTCAACGGCGAGACGGATCTCGACGGTGCCGGGGCCTGCGTACTTCAGAACATTCGTGGCCGACTCGCGCACGATGCGCGCGAGCACGATCTCGACGGCACGAGGGATCCGTTCGTCGCCGGGGTTTCCGTCGAGGACGACCTCGTGCCCTGCCGCTTCGAACTCGGCCTGCGCCTCCTCGACCGCGGCGACGAGGTCGCCCGTCGGCATGCCCGCTGCACGTGGGCCGTCGTCGGCGAGGTCGATCACGAAACGGAGGTCGGTCATGGCTTTGCGGGCGGCGACACGGATCGCCTCCCGGGAGCCATCGCTGGTGTCGGGGTCTTCGAGCATCTGCACGTGCAGCGAGACCACCGTGAGGTGGTGCGCGATGCTGTCGTGCAGCTCGCCGGCGATCCATCGTCGCTCGGCGAGAACGGCTTCCCGTTCCTGCTCAGCCGCAGCCTCCAGCTGACGCTCGAGTCTGCTGCCGCGGGCGAACGCCAGTCTGAGGGCGAACCCTACGGCGCCCGCCACCGCGGCGAAGACGAGATAGATGGCGACATTCACGCCTGCGTCCGCGTCACCGATGGCGACGAGAGCTGCTGCGACGAGAAATGCGCCGGCGTAGGAGAGGATCAGCGAGGTCCATCCGAGCCTCATGACGAGACCTGCCGCGACTGCGGCGGCCGTCAAGACCTGGTACTCGCTGCCTACGAGAAAGGATGTCGCGAACACCACGCCGAGGGCGCATGTCGCAAGGAGGGGATTCCAGAGATAGAGGGCGAACACAGCTGTGGACGAGACGCTCACCACCACGACTGCCGGGTTGGCACCGGGGACGGTGATGACGCCGATGAGGTCCACAACGATGGTGATGGAGACGATCACCAGAACAACGATGCGCTCGACGGCGCTCAGCTTCTCGCCTCGAACCAGTCGGAGCGAATCCGCAGAACCGCGAATCGAATGGTCGAAGGCCATGGTTCACTATCTCCTATTCGCCAGGTACTCTAGCGGACGAGACCAAAGAACTTGCTAACCTGCTGCCAGAAAGTCATTACATTCACCTCCGTCCTAGTGCCGTTTGTCGATGTCTGTATTCATCTTCTCGGCGGCGCGCGGAGCGCACATCTGGCCTTCGTCCAGACCTCGATAGCCAAAGGTCTACATCCTCAGAGCGCCCGCTTCACGCCGTTAGGCTTCCTCCATGCAGGAAATCCGCGTCGTGATCGTCGATGACGATCCTCTGGTCCGCTCCGCGCTGTCGCACTTCGTGTCGCGCGCGCCCGAGATCACGGTCGTGGCGCAGGCAGAGGACGGCCGGGAGGCCCTCACGACGGTCGAGCGCGAGAAGCCGGACGTCGTGATGATGGACGTCCAGATGCCGGAGATGAACGGCATCGAGGCGACCGCGGCGATCGCCGAACGGTGGCCCGACGTGCGCATCCTCGCCGTGACCACGCTCGATGGCAGCGACACCGTGCTGCCCATGCTGAGCGCCGGCGCCTCCGGCTACCTGCTCAAGGACTCCAGTGCGGAGGAGATCGTCACGGGTGTGCGCGAGGTGTTCGCGGGAGCGAGCTCGCTGTCGCCCCGCATCGCGTCGATGCTCATCCGCCACGTGCGCGACTCCACTCCCACCGCGGCCGCGGAGACCCTCGAACCGCTCACCGAGCGCGAGGAGGAGGTGCTGCAGTGCCTCGCGAAGGGCATGTCCAATGCCGAGATCGCCAAGGCGCTCATCGTCTCGGAGGGGACCGTGAAGGCCCACCTCGGTCGCATGATGTCGAAGTGGCACCTGCGCGACCGCGTGCAGATCCTCGTCACGGCCGCCCACGCCGGCCTCGTCACCTTCCGCTGAGCCGGGGCCTCAGAGCGCGAGCAGCACGATCCCGAC
This sequence comes from Microbacterium sp. GbtcB4, assembly GCF_019091465.1. Classification (NCBI taxonomy): domain Bacteria; kingdom Bacillati; phylum Actinomycetota; class Actinomycetes; order Micrococcales; family Microbacteriaceae; genus Microbacterium; species Microbacterium sp. GbtcB4. Next base: position 86,994 of record NZ_JAGXJJ010000008.1, on the reverse strand, counting down.
GAGGACGACCAGCGAGGCGCCGATCCGCCATCCCGGCCGGGACTCGCGCAGGACGAAGGCGCCGAACAGGCTCACGAGCACGACGCTGACCTCGCGGAGCGGCGCCACGAGCGCCACCGGAGCGATCTGGATGGCGGTCAGCACGAGGATGTAGGACAGCGGCGACAGGATGCCGAAGGCCAGGATGCGGCGCCATTGCGTGCGCCCCAGCGCCAGGACCGCACCCCATCGTCCGCGCACCGCCACGGAGTAGAACGGCACCTGCAGCAGCGTCGTCCCCACCATGAACGCCACCGGTGACAGCTCCCACTCCCGCACCGCGTGGGCGTCCCAGATCGTGTAGACCGCGATCGCCACGCCGGTGAGGGCGCCGAACAACAGCCCGGGGTCGACGCGGCGCCCGCTCCCCGCCGGACGGCGGTCGACGAACCCGATCGCCACCACGCCGACGATCACCGCCGCGACGCCGATGAGCGCCAGGGCCGAGGGGCGTTCGCCGAGCAGGAGCACGGCGACGATCACGGAGAGGAACGGCCCGGTGCCCCGCGCCGTCGCGTAGACGGTCGACAGGCTGCCCTCCCGGTAGCCGCGCTGCAGCACGGCCATGTAGGCGACGTGCAGGACCGCGGAGACGGAGACCCCGAGCGCGAACGAGCCGAGGTCGGCCGCACCGAGTCCGCCCGTGAACGGCACGGCGCCGATCCAGACGGCGGTGCTGGCGACCGCACCCCACCACAGGAACGGCGAGCCGGCGCGGCTGATGCCGTGCGCGATGACGTTCCACGACGCGTGGGCGATCGCAGCGGCGAGGACGAGGACGAGAGCGACAGCGGACACGGCAGACCCTTCCCTCCGCCGCGGGCGCGACGAATCGGGTCCTCCGGGCTTTTGTCCTGTCAGATGACGGCCCTCCTGCGGAGGAGGACCGTGGCGCCGCTCGGACCAGACGGGTGCAGACCCCGGAACCCTAGGCGCTATCGCCACCACCCTATCCCCGACCGGGAAGGGTGCGGTGACCGGGCGCGACTACGCTCGAAGCACACCCCGCGCAGGAAGGTCTTGCCATGCCCGTCACCCCGGACGCCCTCGCCCACGCCGAGGACCTCGCCGACTTCGTCGCCGCTTCCCCGTCGAGCTACCACGCAGCCGCCGAGACGGCCCGCCGCCTGGAGGAGGCCGGCTTCACGCGGCTGCAGGAGGAGGACGCCTGGCCCGCGCAGCCCGGAGGCCGGTACCTCGTGGTCCGCGACGGCGCGACGATCGCATGGGTGGTGCCGGAGGATGCGACCGCCACGACGCCCGTGCACGTGTTCGGGGCGCACACCGACTCCCCCGGCTTCAAGCTCAAGCCGCAGCCGACCACCGGAGCCCGCGGCTGGCTGCAGGCCGCCGTCGAGGTGTACGGCGGTCCGCTGCTAAACTCCTGGCTCGACCGGGAGCTGCGCCTCGCCGGCCGACTCGCCCTCGCCGACGGACGGGTCGTCCTCGCCGACACCGGAGCCCTGCTGCGCCTCCCCCAGCTCGCCATCCACCTCGATCGCGGGGTCAACAACGGCCTCGCGCTCGACAAGCAGACCGAGACGCAGCCGGTGTGGGGTCTGGGGGATCCGACCGAGGCCGATGTGCTGGGCGAGCTCGCCGCTTCCGCCGGAGTGGCCGTCGCGGAGATTCGCGGCTACGACGTCGTCGTCGCCGACGCCGCACGGGGCGCCGTGTTCGGCAAGGACGATGCGTTCTTCGCCTCCGGCCGACTCGACGACCTCGCCTCCGTGCACGCGGGCGTCGTGGCCCTTGCGGCACACGAACCCGCCGCGGGCGCGCCCGTCGCGATCCTCGCCGCGTTCGACCACGAAGAGCTCGGTTCCGAGTCGCGCTCCGGCGCCGCAGGCCCCTTCCTCGAGGACGTGCTGGAGCGGCTCTACGCGGGGCTCGGCGCCGACGGCTCCGCCCGCCGCCAGGCGTACGCGTCGTCGTGGTGCCTGTCCAGCGACGTGGGGCACTCCGTCCACCCGAACTACATCGGCCGGCATGACCCCGTCGTGCAGCCCGTGCTCGGCTCCGGACCCATCCTCAAGCTCAACGCCAACCAGCGCTACGCGACCGATGCGGTCGGCGCCGCGTCCTGGCGGAACTGGTGCGATCGGGCCGAGGTAGTGACGCAGGAGTTCGTCTCGAACAACAGCGTGCCGTGCGGGTCGACGATCGGCCCGATCACCGCGACCCGGCTCGGCATCCGCACGGTCGACGTGGGCATCCCCATCCTCTCGATGCACTCCGCGCGTGAGCTCGCCGGGGTCTCGGACCTGCACGACCTGACGCGCGTGGCCGGGGCCTTCTTCGCCGGCTGAATCGGGCCGCGCGGAGTGCGCCCCCGGAGTGCCAGGATGTGAGGATGACCGACATCAGGCCGGCTCTCATCGAGCGTGCAGGCATCGAGATCATCCCCGAGTCCGAGCGGACCGCCCAGCCCCGCGACCTGTTCTGGCCGTGGTTCGCGGCGAACGTCTCGGTGTTCGGAATGTCGTACGGCTCGTTCGTGCTCGGCTTCGGCATCTCGTTCTGGCAGGCGACGGTGGTGTCGGTCGTCGGCATCGTCGTGTCGTTCCTGCTGTGCGGCCTCATCGCGATCGCGGGCAAGCGGGGGTCGGCGCCGACGATGGTGCTCTCCCGGGCCGCGTTCGGCGTGCAGGGGCAGAAGGTGCCAGGGATCGTGTCCTGGCTCACGTCGATCGGCTGGGAGACCTTCCTCGCGATCATGGCGGTACTGGCGACGGCGACGGTCATCACGCAGCTCGGCGGCGACGGGGACAGCCTCTGGCTGAAGATCCTCGCGACCGTGATCGTCGCGGCACTCATCGTCGCCGCCTCGGTGCTCGGCTACCACACGATCATGCGGCTCCAGTCGGTGCTGACCTGGATCACGGGCGTCGTGACGGTGGTGTACATCATCCTCGCGGCGCCGAGCATCGACCTCGCCGCGGTGCTGGCCCGGCCTGACGGCGGCATCGGCCAGGTCGTCGGCGCGCTCGTCATGGTGATGACCGGGTTCGGGCTGGGCTGGATCAACATCGCCGCGGACTGGTCGCGCTACCAGAAGCGCACCGCGTCCGACGGGGCGATCGTCGCCTGGAACACCATCGGCGGCTCGGTGGCACCGGTCATCCTCGTCGTCTTCGGTCTGCTCCTCGCGGGATCGGACGCCGAGCTCATGGACGCGATCGCCGCGGACCCGATCGGCGCGCTCGCGAGCATCCTGCCGGTGTGGGTCCTCGTGCCGTTCCTGTTCACGGCCGTGCTCGCGCTCGTCTCCGGCGCGGTGCTCGGCATCTACTCCTCCGGCCTGACGCTGCTCAGCCTCGGCATCCGCATCCCGCGGCCGTCGGCGGCGGCGATCGACGGCGCGATCCTCACGGCGGGCACCATCTTCGTGGTGTTCTTCGCGACCGACTTCCTCGGCCCGTTCCAGAGCTTCCTCATCACCCTCGGCGTACCGCTGGCCTCCTGGGCCGGCATCCTCATCGCCGACATCCTGCGCCGTCGCAAGGACTATGACGACGAGGCCCTCTTCGACAGCCGCGGCCGCTACGGCGCCTGGGACTGGACGTCGATCGGCACCATGGTCGTCGCGAGCGTGATCGGCTGGGGTCTCGTCCTCAACGGCTTCGCGGACGCCGCGCCGTGGAACAACTGGCAGGGGTACCTCCTGTTCCTCGTCGGCGGGACGGACGGGGACTGGGCCTATGCGAACCTCGGGGTGTTCGTGGCGCTGGTGCTGTCGTTCCTCGTGACCTGGTTCGCCCGGGCGGGGAAGATCCGGCGGCAGGAGTCGTGAGCCCTTCGACAGGCTCAGGGACCCAGGGGGCGGCAGGCTCAGGGACCCAGGGGGCGGCAGGCTCAGGGGCCGAGGGGGCGGCAGGCTCCGCGGACGAGAGCTGGCTCGTGGTGGTCGATCCGCAGGTGATCTTCGCGTCCCCCGACTCCGCCTGGGGCTCGCCGTTCTTCGCCGCCGCGATGACGAACATCCGGCGCCTCGCGGAGGCCTTCGGCGAGCGCGTGCTCGTGACCCGGTGGCTGCCGACGGCTGACCGCTCGACCTCCTGGGGCGAGTACTTCGCCGCGTGGCCGTTCGCCGACCGCCCCGCCGACGACCCGTTGTACGCGCTCGTCCCCGAGGCGGAAGGCCTGTCTCCTCATCCCACCGTGGACCTCCCGACGTTCGGCAAGTGGGGCCAGGAACTGGAGGCGATCGTGGGGCACGGTGGCCGGATCGTGCTCGCAGGGGTGTCGACCGACTGCTGCGTCGTGTCCACCGCGCTCGCCGCCGCGGACGCCGGGGCACGCGTGACGCTCGCGGCGGATGCCTGCGCCGGCTCCACGATCGAGAACCACGCCGCCGCCGTGCAGGTCATGTCCCTGTATCCCCCGCAGATCACCGTGACCGACACCGCCACCCTCCTCTCCCCCTGACCCCTCCCCCCGCCCGCGCCCGCGCCCGCGCCCGTGCAGGACGGAAATCGCACCTCCGCACGCCGTCTCCCGCCCGTTTTCGATCCCGCACGCCGGCAGGCCCTCCCAGCGGGACGCATTCCGCCCCTCGCGAGGGTCCGCCGGGCACGGTTTCGATCCCGCACGGACTCCCCGTCGCGGGACGCGAAACGCACCTCTACCGCGCGACTGGGGTGCGTTATCGATCCGGCACCGTGCTGTGGCGTTCGGGCGGGACGGAAAGTGCACCTCGGCATACGCGGCGAGGAGCGTCACTGGACCCGACAGGGGCGAGCGTCAGGCGTGCGCGCGGACCGCGGCGGCGATGTCGGCGGGAGTTCCGCGCCACGGAGCACCGTGGCCGGGAAGGACCCACTCGGCGTCGAGCGCCGCGAGGCGGTCGAGCGAGGCCAGGGCTTCCGTGGGCTCGTCGGTGAACGGGGCGGGTTGCGCGCCCTCCTCCCCCGTGAGCACATGCCGCGTGGTCAGGGCGTCGCCGACGAACACCGCGCCGACCGCCGGGACGTGCGCCGCGATGCTCCCCGGCGAGTGCCCCGGAAGACCCACGACGACCGGCGCCCCTGGGAGGTCGAGCACGTCACCGTCCGCGACCTCGGACACCTCGGCGACGTGGCGTGTGCGGAGCGCACTCTTGCGGAGGCCGTAGGCGAGGAAGCCGAGCATCGGACCGAGCCGGGCAGGGCCCATCGGGGTCTTCGGCTTCTCCCCGGTACGCACGCGGTGGGCATCGGCGCCGTGGATGAACACCGGAACCCCGGACTCGCGACGCAGTCGTTCCGCGAATCCGATGTGGTCGCTGTCGCCGTGGGTCAGCACGAGTCCGCGGATGTCGGACAGCGGGCGGCCGATCACGGCGAGCTCCCGCTGAAGGTCATGCCAGTGCCCGGGCAACCCGGCGTCGACGAGGGTAATGCCCTCGGGCAGGTCGATGAGGTACGAGGCGACGATGTCGTTGCCGAGGCGGTGGAGGTGGGGGGCGAGCTTCATGATGATCCTCTCGGACGATTGCGATGGCTACGTTACGTAGCTATCATGGCTACTGTCAATAGCCATCGAGGAGGATCCATGCCTACTCCCGAACGCACGTCGATCGATGCCATCGTCGCGGCCGGCCAGGAGATCATCGAGGTCGACGGCCCTGCGGGACTCACGATGCAGGCGGTCGCGGAGCGCGTGGGCGTGCGCGCCCCCTCCCTCTACAAGCGCGTGCGCGATCGGGAGGCCTTGCGAGTCGCGGTCGCCACGGCATCCGTCGATGCCCTCGCGACCGAGCTCGAGGCGGCCGGCGACGACCTCTCCACCCTCGCCCGGACCTATCGCACCTTCGCTCACGCGCACCCGGAGGGCTTCCGCCTCATGTTCAACGCCGCGGTCCCGCACGAGGCGCTGGAACGCTCCGCCGCCCCCGTCATCCGCGCCTGCGCCACCGCGGTGGGCGAGGCGGACGCTCTCGACGCCGCGCGTCTCTTCACCGCCTGGGCCACCGGGTTCCTGCAGATGGAGCTGTCCGGGGCGTTCCGACTCGGCGGTGACGTCGACCGCGCCTTCGAGTACGGCCTCCGGCGTCTCCTCGCGAGCCTCGCCGGGTGAGGACGCCCGTCATTCCCGGTCCGCGACGGCGGATGCTGCCACACTGAGGCCGTGGAAGACTCCCGCAGCACCGCCGCAACCGTGGCCGCGAAGACCGCCCAGAGGCCCTGGCGTCGCACGAAGATCGCCGTGGGCACCCTCGCCGCGGTCGCCGCCGTCGTCGCGATCGTCGGCGCGCTCACCCCGTGGCCGTCCGCGATGATCATCCGCTCCGTGTTCACGAAGGGCGGTGACGAGACCGCGGCGGAGATGACGAAGCACGTCCCTGACGCCGCGCTCGACGAACGGAGGGACATCGCCTACGGAGATGCCGGAACGGACACGACGATGGACGTCTTCCGCCCGGCCTCCGCCGACGGCGCACTGCCGACCGTGGTGTGGATCCACGGAGGCGCCTGGATCTCGGGCTCGAAGGAGGACGTCGATCCGTACCTCCGCATCCTCGCCGCCGAGGGATACACGACCATCGGCGTGAACTACACCCGCGGACCCGAGGGCGTGTACCCGCTGGCCGTCCACCAGCTCGACGAGGCCCTCGCCTACATCGACGCGCACGCGGCGGAGCTGGGCGTCGATCCGCGACGCATCGTGCTGGCAGGAGACTCCGCCGGGGCGCAGCTCGCCAGCCAGATGGCGACGCTCATCACGAATCCGGACTACGCCGAGATCCTCGGCATCCGCCCGTCGCTCCGCGCCGACCAGCTCGTCGCGACCGTGCTGAACTGCGGCGTCTACGACCTCGCCGCGCTGGCTGAACTCGACGGGGTCGCCGGATGGGGTTTCAAGTCGGCGATGTGGGCGTACTCCGGCACGAAGACCTGGGCGGAGGACTCGACGGGTGCCACGATGTCGACCGTCGACTGGGTCACGGCCGACTTCCCCGCGACGTACATCTCCGGCGGCAACGGCGACGGGCTCACCTGGCTCCAGTCGATCCCGATGGCGAAGCGGCTGCAGGAACTCGGCGTCGAGGTCACTCCGGTGTTCTGGCCCGCGCCGCGCGAGCCGGAGCTCCCGCACGAGTACCAGTTCCACCTCGATCTCCCCGAGGCCCGGAAGGCGCTCGCGGACACCATCGCCTTCCTCGACGCACACACTCGCTGAACCGGCCCCTTTCGTCCGAGCCCGGCGCTCCGGCCCGGACATAACATGTCTGTGACGACCGGCACGGAAGTGATATGTTCACGGGATGCACACCGAGAACGAACGCGCACTCGAGTCCGGCATCGTCACCGACCTCTCCGGCCGCATGACCTACGGCTCGTACCTCGCGCTCGACCAGCTCCTCACGGCACAGCATCCGGTGAGCGACCCGCAGCATCACGACGAGATGCTGTTCATCATCCAGCACCAGACGACGGAACTCTGGCTGAAGCAGCTGCTGCATGAGCTCAGCTCGGCGCGGGAGCTGCTCGCAGCCGACGACCTGCGCGACGCCCTCAAGCGCATCGCCAGGGTCAAGCGCATCCAGGATGTGATGACGCAGCAGTGGTCGGTCCTGGCGACGCTGACCCCGACGGAGTACGCCCAGTTCCGCGGCGCCCTCGGCAACTCGTCCGGCTTCCAGTCGGTGCAGTACCGGGCCGTCGAGTTCGCGCTGGGCAACAAGAACGAGAAGATGCTGAGCGTCTTCCGCGACCACCCGGCGAACCTCGCGCTCCTCACGGCCGAGTGGGAGAAGCCCACGCTGTACGACGAGTTCCTCCGCTACGCCTCTCGCCGCGGCCTCCCGATCCCCCGCGAGATCCTCGACCGGGACGTGCGGGAGCCGTACCGCGAGACCCCGGCCCTCGTACCTGCCATCCGTGCGATCTACCAGGATCCGCGCACCCACTGGGATCTCTACGAGGCCTGCGAGGACCTCGTAGATCTCGAGGACAACTTCCAGTTCTGGCGCTTCCGTCACCTCAAGACCGTGTCCCGGACCATCGGGATGAAGGTCGGCACCGGTGGATCGAGCGGCGTCGGCTTCCTGCAGCGCGCCCTCGACCTGACCTTCTTCCCCGAGCTCTACACCGTCCGCACCGAGATCGGTTCCTGATGCTCACGGCGACGTTCTTCGACGGCGAGCGCTGGCGGGACGGCGTCGTCGGACTCGGCGAGGACGGGCTCCCCCGGCTTAGTGAGGAGACATCCGCGCCGGGGGCCCCGGTCCTCTCCGGCCGCATCGTCGGAGGCTTCACGGACCACCACGTGCACCTGCAGCTCGTCGACCACACGCTCCTGGCCTCATCGCGCCTCGGACGAGTGGTCGACCTCGGCGGCGATCCGTCCACGGTGGCGCGGATCGCCGTTCACGACTCAGGAGTTTCGATCGGCGGAGGCGCTTCCGAGGCGGTTCCGGGTGCAGCTGGGCCGGATTCTCCTGAGTTGCGAACCGTCGACTTCGCCGGCGCGTTCCTCACTCCCCCCGGCGGTTACCCCTCGGACCGCGCGTGGGCGCCGACAGGTTCCGTCCGGGAGATCGCCGACTCGACGGCGGCCGCGACCGTGATCGAGGAGCTGGTGGCGGCCGGTGTCTCCGGCATCAAGGTCGCGAGCAACAGCACCGCCGGCCCGGTCTTCTCCGACGCCCTCTTCCGCACGATCGCCGACCTCGCCGCAGCCCGAGGCCTCCCGGTGATCGCCCATGCGGAGGGCTCCGGCGAAGCGCAACGCGTCGTCCGCCTCGGAGCGACGCAGCTGGCCCACGCCCCGTTCTCCGAGCGCCTGGACGACGAGGAGATCGCGGAGCAGACCGCCCGCACCTCCTGGATCAGCACCCTCGCCATCCACGACCCCGCCACGAGGGCCATCGCGATCGACAACGTCGCCCGCTTCCATGCCGCCGGCGGCACCGTCCGCTACGGCACCGATATGGGCAACGGCCCGACCCCCGTCGACCTGAACCCCGCCGAGGTCGCCGCCCTCCGCACCGCCGGGCTCGACGACGACGCCCTCCTCCGCGCCCTCGCGCCCGTCGACCCGCTCGATCCCCGCTCTCTCCTCCTCCTGCTGCCACCGGGATCCGCCGATCCCCTGGCCGCCCGCCCCCTCACCCCCGCCGACCTGAAGGTGTGACATGACCGACCGCTCCGCCGACACCGCCCTCCTCGACGCCGCCCGCGCCCTGGACGCCGCCGACCCGCTCGCCGCGCATCTCGATGCGTTCGTCGAGGCCCCGGGGGTCACCGCCTACCTCGACGGCAACTCGCTCGGCCGTCCGCTGCGCGACGTGCCGGAGAAGCTCGCCGCGTTCGTGCGCGAGGATTGGGGCACCCGCCTCATCCGCTCCTGGGACGAGCAGTGGATGGCCCTGCCGATGGAGCTCGGAGACCGCATCGGCGCCGTCGCCCTCGGTGCGGGCGCGGGGCAGACGGTCGTGTCGGACTCCACGAGCGTCCTGCTGTACAAGCTGATGCGGGGGGCCCTTCGACAGGCTCAGGGACCCACGGGCGCGACTCAGGGACCCACGGGCGCGACTCAGGGACCCGCGGGGCGGACGGAGCTCGTGATCGAGGAGGGGAACTTCCCCACCGACCGGTTCCTCGCCGAGGGCGCGGCGGCGGAGATGGGGGCCACGCTGCGCTGGATCACGCCCGATCCGGTACACGGCGTCACGATCGACGACGTCGCGGCGGTGGTCTCCGAGCGGACGGCGCTCGTCTCGCTCAGCCACGTCGACTACCGCTCCGGCGCCCTCGCCGACATGCCCGGCATCACCGCCGTCGTGCACGAGGCCGGGGCCCTGATGATGTGGGACCTCTGCCACTCGGCGGGCGTCGTGCCGATGCAGCTCGACGACTGGGGCGTCGACATGGCCGTCGGCTGCACCTACAAGTACCTCAACGGCGGCCCGGGATCGCCCGCGTTCGCCTACCTCCGCCACGACCTGCAGGGCCTGCTGCGGCAGCCGATCCAGGGGTGGTGGAGCGCGGCCGACATCTTCGCCATGGGCCCGGAGTACGTCCCCGCCGACGGCATCCGTCAGCTCCTCAGCGGCACGCCGCCGGTGACCTCGATGCTCGCGATGCAGGGCATGATCGACCTCATCGAGCAGTCGGGCATCGACGGCGTGCGCGCGAAGTCGGAGTCGCTCACCGCGCTCGCGGTCCGAGCGTACGACGAGCTGCTCGCGCCCCTGGACGTGCGCCTGCTGAGCCCTCGCGACCCGGCGCGACGCGGCGGACACATCACGATCGGCCACCCCGACTTCCGGGAGGTCACCCGGAAGCTCTGGGCCGACGGCGTCATCCCCGACTTCCGCTTCCCGGACGGGATCCGGCTCGGGCTGTCGCCGCTGAGCACCTCGCATGCCGAGACCGTCGCCGGGGTGCTCGCGGTCAGGGATGCGTTGGAGTCCGGTGTCTCCTGACCCCGCGGCGCCGGTCGTGCTCGATGACATCGACGCGCGCCCCGGCAGCACCGCCTCGCTCCTGCGCACCCTGATCGGCCTGTATCTGCGCCCACTCGGAGGCTGGATCTCGGCCGCCGACCTCGTGGCGCTGGCCGCCGACCTCGGCATCCCCGCCGCTCCCGCCCGGACGGGCATCGCCCGTCTCAAGCAGAAGGGCCTGCTCCTGCCGGAGCGCCGCGACGCCGTCGGCTACCGGCTGAGCCCGGCGGCCGTGCCGATGCTGGAGCGCGGCGACCGCCGGATCTTCCGGATGCAGGAGATGGCCGACGACGATCCGTGGTGCCTGGTGTCGTTCTCGATCCCGGAGAGCGCGCGCAGCGTGCGCCATCAACTGCGCCGTCGACTGCACTGGATCGGCGCCGGCGTCGTCTCCCCCGCCCTGTGGATCTGTCCCGGGCACCTCAGGGCGGAGGCGGAGCAGATCCTCGACGAACTCGGTGCCCGCCGCTGGGCGACGCTGTTCGACGCGTCGGCCCCCGCCCCGGCCGGCACGCTGGCCGAGGCCGCCGCCACGTGGTGGGACCTCGACGCGCTGCGCGGCGAGCACGAAGCCTTCCAGGCCTCGCTCACGGCCCTGCCCGAGGAGCCCTTCCCGGCCTACGTGCACCTCATCGACCGGTGGCGGGTGCTGCCCTACACCGATCCGGGGCTGCCCCCGGCGATGCTGCCGGCCGACTGGCCGGGCGGACGCAGCTTCGAGGCGTTCGCCCGGCTGTCGGCGGCGTGGGAGGCACCCGCCCTGGCTCACGTGCGAGCCGTGACGGCCTAGTCGGTCCGGGCGACCTCGCGCACGAATCCGGTCACGTGCTCCTGCAGCCGCAGGATCCGCATCTCGCGCGCGAGCTCGCGGTCGTACCCCGGATAGGCCAGCGGCGGGAGCTTGCGCACCGCCGCGTTGCAGCCGAACTCCGCGCACGCGAGCACGCCGACCGTGTCGCCCTTGCGACCGGCGGCACCGGCGCGTCGGGCCACGTAGAGCTGCACGTCGTTGCGGAGCGTCACGTCCTCGCACCACGAGCACTGCGCACGGGCGAGCACGCGCTGCTCGGCGCGCTGCAGCACGACGCCCACGGGCTCGTCGTCGATCCACACGACGACATAGGCGCGCCGGGGCAGCTTCGGGTCGATCCACCCGAGGTAGTCGAGCCTTTCGAAGTCGGTCTCGGCGAAGTCGGGCGGCAGAGTGATGTCGGAGACCTCCTTGCGGGAGGCGTTGCAGAAGGAGGCGCGCAGGGCGCGCTCGTCGATGGGACGCATGAGAGAAGAGCTTTCGGTGTGATCGCCGGGTCGGCGAGACGGATCGGAGGATCACCCGGACGATGCCGGGGTACGACGCAGCGCCGGGGACGGGGTTCCGCCTCCGGCCGGTCCTCAGCCTCTGCCTGCGGCGCTGAACGCGCCTGCAGCTCCGCTCCGCGCCCCGAGGGCGCTCATCGACGACAGCACCCGGCGAGCCTACACCCGTTTGTTTCGTCGCGTGTCGGGAGGGCCGCGGGATCCCGACCTCATCGACGTACTCTGGCCGGACGCCGATCCGAAGGAGTCCCCGTGTCCACGCCGCTGCACCGCCGTCCGCCCCTCGAGGTGCGTGAGCGTGCGACGTGCATGTGCCGGAACGGCGGCCGCTGCTCCTCCTCGGCCCCCGGCCACGCCCTGCACCTGATCCAGGAGCGCCTCGCCGCGGCGACCCCGGCGCGATGGGCGGACGCGTTCGTGACCGCGGCGGATCCGGTCGCCGGAGACCTCGCCGTCCGCACGCTCGACGGCACCACGCACACGCTGTGGAACGGCTCCGGCGCCGCACTGGAGGCCGCCATCGGCAGCCCGGTCGCCCTCCACCTCGACTACGCCGTCCTCGCCGTCGGGCGCACCCGCTTCAACGTCGCCGTCGTGTGACGAGGGCCTGATCCCTCCGGGTCAGGCGCTCGCCATCATCATGTCGCGGACCGCCATGCACGCGTTCATGCAGGCCTGGCACGCCTGTGCGCACAGGCGGCAGACGTCACTGTGATCGGCGTGCTGCATGCACTCGTCCATGCACATCTGGCACATCGCGATGCACGCGTCCAGCATCGCCATCATCGTGGCCGGGGTCATCCCCTGCATGCGGAGCATCGATCGCATCATCGTGTGGCACATGTCCGCGCAGTTCATGCACGCGGGGGTGCAGTCCATCTCCTGGGTCGCGCACACCGTGCAGGCCTGCTCGCAGGCGGCACACGCGTCCATACAGGCCTGGAGCACCGACATGTCCATCATCGCCATGTCCGGCATCGACTCCATGTTCTTGGACATGGCACCCATCACCATCGCGTCCATCGCACACCGCTCCCTTCGTCGAGGACGACGGGCAGGACACCCGCCTGGCGCCAGGCTAACCCCTGTGCGGGCGGGAGTCGATGGGGGCGGAACGCTGACACGCCCGTCGGTGAATGTCAATCCCGTGGACGGACCGCGACGCCGGTGCGACGCTCGAAGAGCAATCGATCCGTCCAGGAGAGGAGCCTCTTATGAGTGGCGCAGACGACATGAAGAATTCCGCTGAGAAGCTGGGTGGCAAGGTCAAGGAAGGCTTCGGCAAGCTCACCGACAACGAGAAGCTCGAGGCCGAAGGCCAGGCGGATCAGGTGAAGGCCGACGCGAAGCAGGCCGGCGAGAACGTGAAGGACGCCGCGGGCAAGGCCGGCGACAGCGTCAAGGACGCGTTCAACCGCTGATCCCCCACCCGCTGAACCCATGAAGAGGGGGAGGCTCGCCGATGGCGAGCCTCCCCCTCCGCACTCGGGTCAGACCTTGCGGCTGCCGGTGATCGCTCGGATCAGCCAGGCGATCACGGCGATGGCCAGGAGCACCAGACCGACCCACAGCAGGAACTGGAGCGACTGCACCAGTCCTCCGGTGATCGCGAGGATCACGGCGATGACGATGACGATGATCAGGAGGATGTTCATCGGTCTTTCCCTTCTCTGGGGGCGCGGGCGCCCGACTGCGGTGAGACCACGCTAGACCCGAACCACACCCACCCTGGAGGGGGTTGACTTCGACCCTCCCGATGCGCGAAGGAGCAGAGCAATGCCAGGACGACGCAACAACTCCCTGAAGGATCCGGAGCTGTACGAAGAGCTCCGCGACGACGGGGCTTCGAAGGAGAAGGCCGCCCGCATCTCGAACGCCGCCGCACGAGACGGCCGCAGCTCGGTCGGTCGCCGCGGCGGGAAGCACGGGGATTACGAGGACTGGACCGTTCCCGAGCTGCGGAAGCGCGCGAAGGAGTTGGGTCTCACCGGCTACAGCGGCAAGCGCAAGGCCGAGCTCATCTCCGAACTGCGAAACCACTGACCCGGATGACGCGCTTCGGGATCGAGGAGGAGTTCCTCCTGCTCGATGAGGATTCGCTCGTCCCCGTCGCCCTCAGCGGTGACATCCTGGAGCGCATCGGCGATGACGTCATCGCCGGACGCGTCACCACCGAGTACCTGGCCTCGCAGGTCGAGGCCCTCACCGATCCGGTGCGGACCGGCGCCGCGGCCGTCCAGCAGCTGTCGGCGTTGCGCACGGCCATCGGCACGCAGGCACGCGCCCGGCGCGCGATCGCGGCACCGACCGGCGCGCCGTTCACCACTCTCCGCTCGCCGCGCCTCTCGCCGTCGGCGCACTACGACGACGTCGCGCGACGGCTGGCGCACCTCACCCGCGAGCACGAGGTCAACGGCCTGCACGTGCACGTCGAGGTGCCGGACGAGGAGGAGCGGGTCCGCGCCCTGAACCGTCTCCGCGCCTGGCTGCCGCTGCTGCTCGCCCTCAGCACGAACAGCCCGTTCGGCAACGGTCTCGACACGGGATTCGCGAGCTGGCGGAGCATGCTCATCCGCCGGCTCCCCTCGTCGTGGTGTCCGCCCCGGTTCGCCGACGTCGACGACTACCGGGCGCGCGTGGACCAGCTCCTGGCCCTCGGGACCATCGGCGAGGCGACATCCCTCTCCTGGGCGGTGCGTCTCTCCGAGCGCTACCCGACGGTCGAGGCGCGCGTCGCGGACACGCAGCTCACCGCGGAGGACGCCGTCCTCTCCGCGCTGCTGACCCGCGGGATCGCCCTGGCGTCCGGGCAGCGGATCATCGCCGACGAGACGGAGACGATCGACGCGTCGATCTGGATGGCGTCGAGAGCCGGGATGACGGCCCGCATCGTGGATCCGCTCACCGGAGAGGTCTGCCCGGCCTGGACCGTGGCGGAGCACCTGGTCGACGACATCGGGCCGGTGCTGGACGTCCTCGGCGATGCGGACGCGGTGCGGGCGGGCCTCGCCCGGATACGGGCCGACGGGACCGGTGCGGCGCGACAGCGTGCGGCGCACGCGCGGGACGGGCTCCCCGGGCTCCGACGGCTCCTGCAGGAAGGTACCGGAACACCGGCCGCCTGACGGGCCCTCGCGTCCGTCGCCCGGAGTAGGGTCGGCCTGTGTCATCCTTCGCCCCGCTCCAGCGGCTCGTCATCGCGATCGCCGTGCTGGCCTCGTTCGTCACGTTCCTCGACGGGACAGTGGTGAACGTCGCCCTTCCCGCCATCAGTGAAGAGCTGGGCGGCGGGATCACCACGCAGCAGTGGGTCGTCGACGCCTACCTCATCACCCTCAGCGCGCTGATCCTGCTCGCCGGCTCCCTGTCCGACGCCTACGGACGGGTGCTGGTGATGCGGATCGGCCTCATCGCCTTCGGCATCGCGTCCGTCGCGGTCGCCGCCGCGATCGACCCGCTCATGCTCATCGTGGCTCGCGGGGCGCAGGGGGCGGCCGGGGCCCTGCTCGTCCCGAGCTCCCTCGCGCTCATCACCGCGACCATGCGCGGCGACCTGCAGGCGCGGGCCATCGGCGTCTGGACGGCCTTCACCACGGCGGCTCAACTGGTCGGCCCCCTGCTCGGCGGGCTCTTCGTCGACTTCCTGTCCTGGCGCTTCGTGTTCCTCATCAACGTCCTCCCCATCGGAGTGACGCTGGTGCTGCTCGCCCGCCTGCATCTGCCGGAGCACCCGCGGGGCGTCCGCGTGGACTGGTGGAGCGGTGCACTGTGCGCGCTGGGACTGGGCGCCGTCGTCTTCGCCCTCATCGAGCAGCCGAACCTCGGGTGGGCCTCCCCCGCGATCTGGATCCCCGCCGTGGCCGGGGCCGCACTCTTCGCCGTCTTCCTGTGGCGCCAGGGCCGCTCGGCCACGCCGCTCATGCCGCTCTGGCTGTTCCGGGTGCGCGACTTCGGGTGGGGCAACCTCGCCACGCTCTTCGTGTACGCCGCGCTCTCCCTCAACGGCTTCGTCGTCGGCGTCTACCTGCAGCAGGGGGCGGGACTGAGCGCGACGGCGGCCGGGCTCGCGAGCCTGCCGATGACGATCCTGATGATCCTGCTGAGCTCGCGTGCCGGCGGGTGGGCAGGGCGCTGGGGCCCGCGCATCTTCATGACGATCGGACCGCTGATCATGGCCGTCGGAGCGCTGATGCTGCTGACCGTGAACGCCACCTTCGACTACTGGGCGCAGGTGCTCCCGGCCATGATCGTGATGGGCCTCGGCCTGTCGCTCACCGTCGCCCCGCTGACGGCCGCGATCCTCGGGGCCATCGACGAGAACCACTCCGGCATCGCCTCCGCCGTGAACAACGCCGTCTCCCGCGTCGCGGGTCTGCTCGTGGTCGCGATGCTGTCGACCATCGTCGGGGGCACGCTCGACCTCGACGGGTTCCACAACGCGGCCTGGGTCACGGCGGCGCTCCTCGTGCTCGGCGGCGTCGTGTCGTGGATCGGGATCCGCCGGAACCCCTCGGAGGCGGCGGCCCCGCCCGTCGACGCCCCCGCGCAGCCGACGCCTCAGCCGCGATGAGCGTCCCTCGTCCCCAGCGCGGTCGAAGGACGACACGCCACTCCCCGGCGCCGGCGGCCCTCATCGCCGTCGGGGTCCTCGCCCTCTCCGCCTGCAGCGCGCCACCCGCTCTCCCCGCTGAGGGAACCGGGTCGTCGGCCACTGTCGCGCTTCCCCCGGCCGGCGCCCTTCCGGACTACCAGCTCGGCGGCGCCTACGATCCGCCCGAGGGTGTGGGCATCGTCGGCCGCGACCGCAGCGCGGAGCCCGCCGCCGGCCTCTACTCCGTCTGCTACGTCAACGGCTTCCAGACCCAGCCGGGCGAGCTGGACACCTGGCCCGACGACCTGCTCCTGCACGACGGCGACGAGGTGGTCTTCGACCCCGACTGGCCCGACGAAGCCCTCCTGGACACCGGCAGCGCGGAGCAGCGGTCCCGCATCGCCGAGATCGTGGTCCCGTGGATCGAGGGCTGTGCGGATGCCGACTTCCAGGCGGTCGAGTTCGACAACCTCGATTCGTTCTCGCGCTCGGGCGGCGCTCTGCGCCTGGACGACAACCTCGCGCTCGCGGACCTGCTCGTCGACGCGGCGCACCGCGTCGGGCTCGCTGCGGGGCAGAAGAACGCGGCCGAGCATGCGGACGCCCTGAAAGAGCGCGCGGGCTTCGACTTCGCCGTGACGGAGGAATGCGCCGCGTACGCGGAGTGCGGCACGTACACCGGGGTCTACGGGCCCCACGTGATCGACATCGAGTACACGGATCAGCTCCCGCGGCCGTTCGCGGAGCTGTGCGCCGACCCGGACACCCCGGCGTCGACAGTGCTCCGCGATCGCGACCTCGTCACTCCGGACGATGAAGGGTACGTGTTCGCCGGGTGCCCCTGACGACGGAGGCGCTTGCCTGGCGAGCGCCTCGGCGTCAAGTCCCTGGCGGTCGCCGCTCGCGCGGGTGAGGATGCGGGTGATCGATCCGATGGGAGCCCCTCCTCATGACCGTTTCCACTCTCGACGCCGACACCGCCGTCGCCTTCTCGCCGCGCGGCCCCCTGTCGAGCGCCGTCCTCGGCGTCCTCACGGGTCGCGGTGACGACGCCGCGACCCTCCCCGACCTCGCCGCCGCAGCCGTCGCCGCGAGCGACGATGCGGTCAGGGACGACGACATCCAGCTCGCCCTGTTCGTCCTCTACGCGTCCTCCTACGGCTCGCTTCCGCAGCTCGATGCGAGTCTCGAGTGGGATGCCGGGGTGGTCACGGCGCGCCGCGTCCTCGAGGACGCCTTCGAGGCCGCACTGCGTGACACCGTGCCGGTGCCCGAGCTTCCCGAACCCACGGTCGACGCCGTGGGTCGTGCCCTGTTCGCCCTCGCCGCCGCGGACACCGGCCCCAGCCTGTCGCGGCACATCGCGAGGAAGGCCACCCGCGAGCAGGCGGAGGAGTCGCTGATCCTGCGATCCGTGTACACCCTGCGGGAGGCCGATCCGCACTCCTGGGCGATTCCGCGGCTGACCGGCCGTCCCAAGGCCGCGCTCGTGGAGATCCAGTCCGACGAGTACGGCGGTGGGCGCCCCCAGCGGGTGCATGCAGAGCTCTATGCGCGGGCCCTGCGCGCCGCGGGACTCGACGACACGTACGGCGCCTATGTCGACGACGCCCCGGCGATCACGCTCGCCTCGCACAACATGATGAGCCTGTTCGGGCTCAACCGCCGGCTCGTCGGCGCGATCGTCGGCCACCTCGCCGCGTACGAGATGACCTCGTCGATCCCCTGCCGGTTCTACGCCGACGGCCTGCACCGGCTGGGGTTCGCCGACGAGGTCGCCGCGTACTTCGAAGAGCATGTGGAGGCCGACGCGGTGCACGAGCAGATCGCCGCCCGTGACCTCGCGGGCAGCCTCGCCGAGGACCGTCCGGAACTGCTGGCGGACATCCTGTTCGGCGCGGCCGCGTGCCTCACGGTCGACGGCTGGGCCGGAGCCCACACCCTGGACGCCTGGACCGAGGGCCGCTCGGCACTGCGGGAGAGGACGACGGCATGAGCGGTCGCGAGGAGCCGGTGACCGTCACGGCGTACCCGGACGGCCCCCTGCTCGTGCGGGGCGAGATCGAGTTGCACGCGAGCGACGGCACGGTGATCGACCCGCGCCGACGCACGGTGGCCCTTTGTCGCTGCGGTCTCTCCGCGCTCAAGCCGTTCTGCGACGGCACGCACAAGGCGGCAGGGTTCCGCACCGAGGACTGAGCGGCGGTCAGCCCTCCGGCCAGTAGTGGCTGTCGGGGACGGATCGCGCGCCGAAGATCGCCTGCCCGACCCGCACGCACGTCGCCCCCTCCTCGACGGCGATCTCGTAGTCGCCGGACATTCCCATCGACACCGCGCCGTCGCCGATGAGTTCGGGAGTCTCTTCGCGGGCCCTGTCGCGGAGGGTGCGCAGCAGCGCGAAGCACTCGCGCACCCGGGCGTCGTCCGGTGTGAGCAGCGCCAGGGTCATCAGACCGCGGACGCGAAGGGCGCCGTACGTCGGCAGGGCCTTCAGGAAGCCCGGGAGCTCCTCGGGCGGCATCCCGAACTTCGAGTCCTCCGCCGAGGTGTTCACCTGCACGTACACGTCGAGACTGCGCCCCGCGGCCTGCAGACGCCGGTCGAGGGCCTCCGCGACCCGGAGCCGGTCGAGCGCCTGGAACTCGGCGGCGAAGGAGACGACGTCTCTCGCCTTGTTCGTCTGCAGGTGGCCGATGACCACCCAGTCGACGTCCAGGTCAGCCGTCTCCCGGTTCTTGCGTACCGCCTCCTGCACCTTGTTCTCGCCGAGCCGACGCAGGCCGGCGCCGATCGCCACCCGCACGCGATCGGTCGGGACGGTCTTGCTCACCGGGAGCAGATGCACCGCACCGGGTTCGCGTCCCGCCCGCTCGGCGGCGGCGTCGATGCGCGCACGTACCGCCGCGACGTTGGCCTGGAAGTCGGCGACGGTGAACGCCGTCGGGTAGCGGTCAGCACCGTCCTCCGCGGGTTCGAACTTTGACATAGGTCAAAATCTAACATAGCTTCGGGACCACGTCGCGCGCCCGCCGACGCCCCCTCACGAAGGAGCCGCCCATGTCCGCACCCGGCCTGTTCTCCGACACCGCACTGACGGCTCCGCGCCTGCGCACCGAGGTGCCAGGGCCGCGGAGTCGCGCGCTGCACGAGCGCCGGCAACGCGTCGTCCCCCGCGGGGTCGGCAGCGTGCTCCCCGTCTACATCGAGCACGCCGACGGACCCTGGGTCACCGACGTCGACGGCAACCGCTTCCTCGACCTCGGCAGCGGCATCGGCGTGACGACGATCGGCCACACCAACCTCGCCGCCGTCACCGCCGCGGCGGAGCAGCTCGACCGGGTCACGCACACGCTCTTCACCGTCACCCCCTACGAGGGGTACGTGCGCCTCGCCGAGCTGCTCGCGGAGAAGGTCCCCGGCACCCACGAGACCCGCACGGCCTTCGCGAACTCCGGCGCGGAAGCCGTCGAGAACGCGGTGAAGATCGCCCGACGGCACACCGGGCGTCGCGTCGTCGCTGCCCTGGACCACGCGTTCCACGGGCGCACCAACCTCGCGCTCGCGATGAACCACAAGGCGGCGCCGTACGGGACCGGGTTCGGTCCGTTCGCCCCCGACATCCATCGCGTCCCCAACTCTTACCCCTACCGGGACGGACTCGACGGTACCGAGGCCGCGGCGCGCACGATCGCCCATCTCGAACAGCGCATCGGCGTCCACGACCTCGCCGCCGTCATCGCCGAGCCCATCCAGGGCGAGGGCGGCTTCGTCGTCCCTGCCGCGGGTTACCTGTCGACCCTGCAGGAGTGGTGCACCCGCAACGGTGTCGTGTTCATCGCCGACGAGATCCAGACGGGCCTCGGGCGCACCGGGACATGGTTCGCGAGCACGCACTTCGGCCTCGTTCCGGACCTCGTGCTCACGGCGAAAGGCATCGCCGGCGGGCTGCCCCTGGCGGGAGTGACCGGCCGCGCCGAGATCATGGACGCGCCCGACCCGGGCGGCCTCGGCGGCACGTTCGGCGGAAACCCGGTCTCGATCGCCGCCGCCCTCGCGGTGTTCGACGAGCTCGAGCACGGGACGTTCTTCGCGGACGCCCGTCGGATCGGCGCCCACCTGTCCGCGCGACTCGAGGGGCTGCGCGCCCGCCACGCCGTGATCGGCGACGTCCGCGGGATCGGCGCCATGCAGGCCTTCGAACTGAGCACCCCTGGCACGACACGACCGCTGGCCGGGGCCGCGTCCATGGTCGCGGAGTTCGCCGCCCAGCGCGGGATCCTGCTGCTCACCGCCGGCAGCGACGGCAACGTGATCCGCTTCCTGCCGACCCTCACGACGACGGACGAGCAGCTCGACGTCGCGGTGGACGTGATCGACGAGGCCCTCAGCGCGCTCCGTTGAGCACCGGGAGACGCAGCGCTCCGCCGCTCCAACGCACCCGGGAGAGGTCGCGCACGATCAGGTCGGGGTGCGCCGACGCAGAGGCTGCGCCCACCCCGACCACGAGCCCTGCTCCGGCTGCCCTCGCCGCATGGATCCCCGGCGCCGAGTCCTCGAAGACCACGCAGTCCCCCGGGTCCCGCCCGAGCAGGAGCGCGGCTCGGAGGTAGGGGTCGGGCGCGGGTTTGCCGCGGTCCACGTCTTCGGCGGCGACGAGCAGGGCGGGCGCCGGGATGCCCGCTCCGCGCATCCGCGCGGTCGCGACGGTCCTGTTGCTGCTCGTCGCGACCGCCCACAGGTCACCCGGCAGCGCGACGAGCAGAGCGGCCGCCCCGGGGATCCCCGCCGTCGCCGACGCGACGGCGAGCTCACGCGCGAGGAGGTCGGCCGTCGCCTCGTCCGCCCGCTCCGGCTCGACGAGCGTCGCGACCACCTCACTCGGTCGCATGCCGTGCGGGGCGTCTCGGAGGAAGTCGAATCCCGGGGCATACCGACGGGCCCAGGCGCCCCACGCGATCGCCGCCGAGGGGACGGAATCCACCAGCACGCCGTCGCAGTCGAACAGGATCCCCGCCGTGCGCACGATCACCTCGGCACCCTGAACCTCGTGTGCTATTTTTGGCATAGGTCAAATCTAACCGAGGAGAGTGCATGTCCGCGTCCCGCACCCCCCGGACGGCCCTCGCCGTCCGCCACGTCCCCTTCGAAGACCTCGGCATCCTCGCTCCCCTGCTGGCGGAGCGCGGCTACGAGACCACCCTTCTCGATGCCGGCATCGACGAGCTCGACGCGGACGCCGTCGCCGGGGCCGACCTGCTCATCGTCCTCGGCGGACCGATCGGGGTGTACGACGACGATCGCTACCCGTTCCTGCGCTCCTCGAAGACCGCCGTCGCGGCGCGACTCGACAGCGGCGGCACCACACTCGGTGTCTGCCTCGGCGCGCAGCTCCTGGCCGAGTCCCTGGGCGCAGAGGTCCGGCCGACCGGGGCGGTCGAGATCGGCTTCGGCCCGCTCGCATTGACCCCCGAGGGCCGGGAGTCCGTCCTGGCCCCTCTCGACGGCGAGCCCGTGCTCCACTGGCACGGGGACGAGTTCACGATCCCCGCCGGCGCGCAGTCCCTGGCGCACACGCCCGGCTTCCCGCATCAGGCCTTCGCGGTGGGACGCACTCTCGGCCTCCAGTTCCACCTGGAAGCCGACCACCGCGCCATCGAGCGCTGGCTCATCGGCCACGCCCACGAACTGCATCACCACGGCATCGACCCGCGATCGATCCGCGAACAGGCACGCACGCTCGGCCCGCGGCTCGAGACTCTCGCCACCCGCGTCCTCACCGACTGGCTGGATGCGGTCGAGGTCTAGCGCGAACGCCCGGGCAGCGGAAGAGGCCGGACCCCCAGCGAATCCGGCCTCTGCTCCCCTCGACCTCAGGCGGCGCGACGCAGCGGCACCGTCGGGAAGTCGATCGGCACGTCGAGCGCGATGTTCACGTAGTTCGTGAAGAGGTTCAGCGCGACCTGGCCGATGGTCTCGACGATCTGCTCGTCGTTCCAGCCGTGCGCGCGGAGGGCGTCGACGTCGGCCGAGGTCACCTGACCCCGCTCCTCGACGAGCTTGAGCGCGAAGGCCAGCAGTGCCGCCGTGCGGGGGTCGTCGGAGTTGCCGGCCTGAGCCTCGGCGAGCGCCTCGGTCGTGAGGCCCGCCTTCTTGCCGAGCGCGGTGTGCGCCGCGAGGCAGTAGCCGCAGGAGTTGCGGTTCGCGACCGCGACCGCGATCTGCTCACTGAGGGCCGCGCCGAGCGTGCCCCCACCGTAAGCGCCGAAAGCGCTCCACATGCTGGTGAGCGCGGCGGGCGAGTTCGCGACCGCGCGGAACATGGCGGGGACGGCGCCGAAGGCGGAGCCGATCTGCTCCAGCTGCTCCTTGACGGGGCCGGTGGCGGTCTCACGGTCGACGAGAGGGACGTTGGGCATGGGTTGCTCCTTTGTGTTTCGGGACGGGCCGGATTCGGCTTCCCCTTCAGTCTTGCTCGCCGCGCAGTACGATACGCATCATTTGATCTTGCGTTCGTGACATATCGTCCAGAAGAATGGAAGCATGCCGCCGCTTGACCGCCTCACCCCGCTGCTCGACCGCTTCCGGGTGCGCAGCCGCCTGTTCCACACCGGACCCCTGTGCGGGACCACGGTCTTCGCCGCGAGTGCGGGCCACGGTTTCCTTCACGTGCTGCGTCGCGGCGAGATGGAGGTGACGCACCAGCGCCCGGACGGCCGCATCGAGCGCGAGACGATCACCCGCCCCAGCCTGCTGTTCTTCCCCCGCCCCATCGATCACACCTTCCTCAACGCCCCGACCGAGGAGTCCGACTTCGCCTGCGCGACGATCGACTTCGACGGCGGAGCGACGCATCCGCTCGTCCGCACCCTCCCGTCCGTGATCGTCCTTCCGCTCGACGAGGTGTCCACCCTCGGCCCAGCACTCGACCTCCTGTTCGCCGAGGTCGACAACGTGCGCTGCGGGCGCCCCCTCCTGGCCGACCGCATGTTCGAGGTCGTCCTCATCCAGCTCCTGCGCTGGATGCTCGATCACTCCGGTGATCTGGCCCTGCCGCCGGGGCTGCTGCCCGGCCTGGCCGACGAGCGCCTCGCCCCGGCCCTCGTGGCGATGCACGAGGCGCCCGGCGAACCGTGGACGCTCGACTCCCTCGCGCGGACCGCAACGATGTCGCGCAGCGCCTTCGCGGCGCGCTTCAAGGACGTCGTGGGCCGCGCCCCAGGGGACTACCTCACGGAGTGGCGCCTCACGATCGCTCAGGAGCAGCTCCGCGCGGGGATGTCGGTGAGCGCTGTCGCCGCCGACCTCGGCTATGCGAGCGCCTCTGCCTTCTCCCGTGCGTTCACCCAGCGTCTCGGCCGCTCGCCGCGCGCCTGGCTCGGCCTCGCCGCCTGAAGTCAGCCGCCGGCCGACATCACCGCCGCGACCCCCGTCACGATCCGGTCGAGATCGCCGGCCGTGAGCGAAGGGTGCACGGGGAGGGAGAGCACCTCCTGCGCCGCGCGTTCCGTCTCCGGCAGCTCATCGGTCGGAGCGAAGCGCGCCAGCGAGGGCAGCCGATGGTTCGGGATCGGGTAGTAGACGCCGGAACCCACCCCGTGCTCATCGCGGAGAGCGTCGCGTACCCGGTCGCGCTCCCCCGCCGCGATCCGCACCGTGTACTGGTGGTAGACGTGCTCGGCGCCCTCCGCGACCGCGGGCACCGTGAGCCCGTCGATGCCGGCGAGCGCGGCGTCGAGGAACGCGGCGTTCCCCTGTCGCCGCCGGGTCCAGGCGGCGACCCGCCCGAGCTGCACCCGACCAACCGCGGCATGCACCTCGCTCATCCGGTTGTTGTAGCCGACGACCTCGTTCGCGTACTGCGTCTCCATGCCCTGGTTGCGGAGCAGACGGATACGGCGCGCCACCTGCTCGTCCGCACAGGACACCATGCCGCCCTCGATCGCCGTCATGTTCTTCGTCGGATAGAGGCTGAACATGCCGAACGTGCCGATGGTCCCCGCCGGCCTTCCTCGCCACGCCGCGCCGTGGGCCTGCGCAGCATCTTCGTAGATGGCGAGACCGTGGTCGTTGGCGACCTCCTCGATACCGTCCACGAGGAACGGGTGCCCGTACAGATGCACGGGCATGACGCCCTTCGTGCGGGCGGTGACCGCGGCACGGACCCGGGTCGGATCCAGCGTGAAGTGCGTCGGTTCGATGTCGACGAACACCGGCGTCGCTCCGGCCAGCACCACGGAGTTCGCGACCGCCGCGAAGGTGAAGGACGGCACGATCACCTCGTCGCCCGGCCCCACACCGGCGGCGAGCAGCCCCAGGAGCTGCCCGCTCGTCCCGGAATTGACCGCGACGGTGGTGCGCCCCTCCACGAACCGGGTCGCGAACTCGCGCTCGAACGCCGCCACCTCGGGGCCCTGCGCGAGCATCCCGCTGCGGAGCACCCGTTCGACGGCTGCCACCTCGTCGTCGCCGATGAGCGGCGCGGCGGCCGGGATGAAGTCCTTCTGCATGGAGATGCCCTTCGTCGGGAACGGCTCGTCGAGAGCCGGATCGGAGGTGGAGGCAGGAATCGAACCTGCGTACACGGTCTTGCGGACCGCGACCTGGCCACTCGGTCACTCCACCGGGTCAGGTGTCCTCACGCGCCGGGCGGCGAGTACCCCTGCAGGAAGCGGCCGAAGCGCTGCACCGCATCGACCAGGGTCTCCGTCTCGGGCAGGAAGGCGATGCGCACGTGGTCGGTGTCGGCGCCGTTGAAGGCGCGACCGTGCACTAGGAGGATGCGTTCCGCATCGAGGAAGTCGAGGACCAGGCGCTCGTCGTCACGGATGCCGTACACCTCAGGGTCGAGGCGGGGGAAGAGGTAGAGCCCCCCGCCCGCCTCGTGAACGTCGACGCCGGGGATCGCGCGGAGCGCCGCCGTGGCGGCGTCGCGTTGCGCCGTCAGCCGCCCGTCCGCCGAGACGAGCGCATCGAGCGACGTGTCGTGCTCCAGAGCCGCCGTGATCGCATGCTGCGCGGGCACGGACGCGCACATCCGCATCGACGCGAGCAGCCGCAGACCGGAGAGGAACGGATCGTCCGCAGCGAACCCGGTCGTCAGCGCCCAGGCGGCCCGGTACCCGGCGACGCGATGGGTCTTGGACAGTCCGGCGAAGGTGACGCAGGGCACATCGGGGGCGACCTGGGCAGTGGAGACGTGCGTGAATCCGGGGTACACGACCCGGTCGTAGATCTCGTCCGAGAGCAGCAGCAGACCGTGGCGACGGGCCAGCTCCGCGATGCCCTCCAGCGTCTCCCTGGGGTACACGGCGCCGGTCGGGTTGTTCGGATTGATGACGACGACAGCGACGGTCCGGGGGCCGATCGCAGCCGCCATGGCGTCGAGGTCCGGAAGCCACCCTGCCTCCTCCACACAGGGGTAATGCACGGGCTCACCCCCGGCGAGGACGGTCGATGCGGTCCACAGCGGATAGTCGGGACTCGGGATCAGGACTTCGTCGCCCGGCTCCAGCAGCGCCTGCAGCGTGAGGCCCACCAGCTCGGACACGCCGTTGCCGACGGTCACCGCCTCGATTCCGAGGGACGGGAACCCTGCCCGCCGCGCGTAGTGCGCGCGGATCGCCTCCCTCGTCTCCGGCAGCCCCGGGGATTCCGAGTATCCGTGGGCATGCGGGAGCGCCTCGCGGAGAGCTTCCACGATCACCGGCGGCGCCTCGAACCCGAACGGCGCCGGGTTGCCGATGTTCAGGCGCAGGATCCGTTCTCCGCGGGACTCCAGCTCGGCGGCACGCGCGGCGACCGGGCCCCGCAGGTCGTAGAGCACGCCGTCGAGACGCGAGGATCGCCCGACCCGGAACGCGGTCCCGGCATCTCCGGTCGTCATCCGTCCCCCTCGGCCGGTGCCGGGCCGGAGGCGGCGGCCACGTCGTCGGCCAGGCGTCGCAGGTCGGCGTCATCGAGGTCGTGCACGGTCAGCCGCAGATGGTGTCCACTGGCGGATTCGTCCTCCAGCGCGAACTCCGACCCTGGTCGCACGAGCCATCCGCGGTGCGCGAGCCGCGCGGCGACGACCCCCGCATCCTCGCGGACGTCGACCCACACGTTCAACCCGCTCTCCGCAGCGACGTCCAGCCCTCGAGCGGACGCGAGCGCGGCGAAGGACCTGTTGCGCGCGGCGTACCGGGCGCCTGCCTCCGCGACCAGCCGGTGCACTCCCTCGTCGCGCAGCATCGTCGCCGCGAGCTGCTGCATGACATGGCTCACCCACATGGTGCCGGGACTGAGCCTGAGGGCAAGGCGCTCAGCGGTGACCGGATCGGACGCCGTGAGGGCCAACCGCATGTCAGGGCCGAGGAACTTGGAGACCGACCGCACCAGCGCCCAGCGTTCCTGGGCCGGCCCGATGATGGTGGCGTACGGGGTCGGGGAGAGCAGCGAGAAGTGGTCGTCCTCGATCACCAGCACGTGGGGGTGCGGAGCGAGCACCTCGCGGAGCTCCTCGGCGCGGGAGGGAGTGATGCTGGCCCCGGTGGGGTTGTGGGCGCGAGGCGTGCAGACGATCGCGCGCACGCCGCTCTCCAGGGCCTCACGGACGCCCTCCACCGTCATCCCCTCCTCGTCGACCGGTATCGCGACCGGGGTGTAGCCGGCCAACCGCGCGGTCTGGATGCTGGACAGGAAGCACGGATCCTCCAGGCCCACCCGGTCGCCGTGCACGAGCGTCTGGGCGAGCAGGCGCTCCACCGCGTCGACCGCGCCCGCGGTGACCGAGAGCCGGAAGGGACGAGGCTGATCCTCCGCGATCCATCGTGTCGCCCACTCGGCGAGCTCGGCATCGATGACGGATTCGCCGTAGAGGACGGGATGGGGACGCACGGTCGCGAGAGCGGCGACGAGGTCGGGGAGCAAGGCGGCCTGCGGGTTGCCGTTGGCGATGTCGCGGAGTGCCGTTCCGGGCGTGAAGCCCTCATCCGGCGTGGCTGCAGGGCCGAGCACGGTCGTCCCGGTGCGCCCGCCGGTGGTCGCGATGCGGGCGGTGACGAGTGCGCGATAGGCGGCGAGCACGGTGTTGCGATTCACGCCCAGCCTCTCGGCGAGAGTGCGGACCGGCGGCAGACGGTCTCCGGCGACGAGCGTCCCCCGCTCGACGAGGTCGCGCACGCTCTCGGAGATCTCCGCGGCGGTGACACCGCTGATCGCATCGGTCTCGCCGTCTCTGCTCTCCGCCGTGCCCATGACTCGACGGTAGGGGAGATTTTGACCTATGTCAAAATCTCCCCTACCGCTCAGGGACGGTCGTCGACCTCCACGCCGTCCTCGATCTCCTCCGGCTCCAGATCGGTCACGTCGACCTCCGGCGCGTCGCCGTCGCCGTTGTTCGCGGTCGGGGGCTCCCCGTGGAATCCGGTCGTCTCGTCCTGTCGCGGATCGGTCATGCTGCCTCCTCGGTCGATGGGGTTCCATGATCTCCGCACCGTCCGGCGGCGGCGAGCACCTTGACAATGCCGGCTCCTCCCGCTCCCTGCGCACGCAGGCGGAGTCCAGGGAAGGGCGATACCGTGCAGAGGCGACGTCCGCTCCGATGGACCCGCTCTCCGCACGATCACCGCGATCCCCCGACAGAGGACACGATGACCCCCGGCACCCTGCCCCTCGCCGCTTCCGCCCCCGGCTACGACGGCTTCATCGGCTGGGTGCTCAGCCTCATCGAGACCCTCGGCGAGGTCGGTGTCGGTCTCGCGGTGCTCATCGAGACGTTCGTCCCCCCGATCCCGTCCGAGGCGATCCTGCCCGCGGCGGGCTTCCTCGCCTACGACGGCCGGATGAACGCCTGGGGCGCCTGGGCCGCAGCCACCATCGGCGGGCTCGTCGGTGCGTGGCTCTGGTACGCGCTCGGCGCCGCGGTCGGCCGGGACCGCACCCGGCGCATCGTCGGACGCATCCCGCTCCTCGACCACGACGACTTCGACAAGGCGGAGGCGTTCTTCGCGCGCTGGGGCGGCGGCGCGGTGCTGTTCGGCCGCTGCGTGCCTCTCGTGCGCTCCTTCATCTCGATCCCGGCAGGGATCGAGCGCATGGCCCTGTGGAAGTTCACGATGTACACCCTGGTCGGCTCGGCGGTCTGGAACGGCATCTGGATCGGCCTCGGCTTCGCCTTCGGCCCCGCCATCCGGCCGATCCTCGAGCAGTGGAGCGGTGTGATCTCCGACGTGGTCGTCGGCCTGCTCATCCTGCTGCTCCTGGTGTTCATTGCGCTGCGCATCCGCCGCCGCGTGCGGGAGGCCGCGGCACGGCGCGCCGAGGACAACGGGTCCGCCTGAGATACGGCCCCCCGATGTCGGCGGGCCGGGGCACGATGGGGGCATGACGGACGGCTACGACCCCGGGTTCCTCGGCATCCCGCTCCCGCTCCCCGTGCCTCCGATGGCGGTGCGCACCCTGCCGGCTCCGCGGTTCACGGTGCTGCTGGACCCTGAGCGGCGGCTCGCCGCGGTGACGGCCGTCACCATCGACGGCGCCCGCCTGCGGGACCTCCCCCGGACAGGTGAGTGGCGCCTCGATCCCCGGGTACCGGCGGAGGAGCAGGCGGGGCCCGCCGTGTACGCCCGGAACGACCTCGACCGCGGGCATCTCGTGCGCCGCCGCGATCCGGGCTGGGGCGAGCTCGCCGACGCCCGCGCGGCCATGGAGGCGACCTTCACGTACCCCAACGCCGCCCCGCAGGCCGCCGTGTTCAACCAGTCGAAAGACCTCTGGCTCGGACTGGAGGATCACGTGCTCGCGTATGCGGAGACCACCGCGCAGCGCCTCACGGTGTTCACCGCCCCCGTGCTCGACGACACCGACCCCCCGTACCGCGGCATCCGCGTCCCCCTCCGGTACTGGAAGATCGCGGCCTGGAATGCCGAGGGCCGACTCGCCGCCGCCGCGTTCCTCCTCGATCAGACCGAACTCGTCGACACCCGGGAGGGTGCCCTCGCCGTCGCGTCGCTCGGAGCCTTCCGCACGTTCCAGGTGCCGGTCTCCGAGATCACCGCCCTCACCGGAGTCGACCTCGGCCCGCTGCCCGACGCCGACGTCCTCCCCCGACGCGGGATCCGCGAGACCGGATGGCGCCCGCTGCACACGGCCGACGACATCGTCGTGTGACAGCGGGCGCTCCGCATCAATCGCCGGAGCGCGCGACCTCCAGCGAGGGGTAGTCGATGTAGCCCTCGGCGGTCGAACCGTAGAACAGCTCCGGGCGCGGTTCGTTCAGCTCGGCCCCGGTCCGCCAGCGCTCCACGAGGTCGGGGTTGGCGATGACGGGACGCCCGGCCGCGACCGCGTCCGCCCAGTCCTCGGCCACCAGCTCCTCGGCCGTCGCACGGGTGGTCTCGACGCCGAAGCCGGTGTTGACGATGAGCGGAGCGCCCGCCGCCCGGCGGATGGCCTGGACGAGCTCTCCGGCGGGCTCGGGGTGCAGCACATCGACGAAGGCCAGCCCCAGAGGCGCGAGCCCTTCGGCGAGCGCGGTGTAGGTCGCGAGCACGTCGGCGGCGTCGTCCTCGATGACGCCCTGGATGCCGTGGGCCGGCGAGAGGCGGATCCCGGTGCGGTCGGCACCCACGGCTGCCGCGACCGCCGAGGTCACCTCGACCGCGAAGCGCGCACGGTTCTCCGGCGAGCCGCCGTACTGGTCGTCGCGGACGTTGGACACGGGAGACAGGAACTCGTGGACGAGGTAGCCGTTGGCGCCGTGCACCTCGACGCCGTCGAAGCCGGCCGCGATCGCGTTGCGCGCAGCCCGGACGAACTGCTCGACGACCACCGGGATCTCGTCGAGGGTGAGGGCGTGCGCGACGGGCAGGTCGGCCTTGCCCTTGAGGGTGCGCGTCTGCCCTGGTGCCGCCAGGGCGCTCGGCGCGACGACGCGGGGCTCGCCCGAGATGTCCGGGTGCCCGACACGGCCGCCGTGCATGAGCTGCATGACGATGGTGCCGCCCTCGGCGTGCACGGCGTCGGCCACACGACGCCATCCGTCGATCTGCGCGGGGGTCACGATTCCCGGCTGCCCGGGGTACGACTTGCCCTCGAGGACGGGCCAGACGCCCTCGGAGATGATGAGCCCCTGCCCCGCACGCTGACGGTAGTACTCCTCGATGATCGCGGTCGGCACGCCGTCGGCGTCCGCACGCGTGCGGGTGAGCGGCGCCATGACGACGCGGTTGGACAGGTGCAGCGAGCCGAAGTCGGCGGAGTCGTAGAGAGTCACAGAGGGACCAAGGACGCGGCCGGCCGCTGTATTCCCGTGAATCGACCAGGTGTTCCGGTGTATCAACCGCCCAGATCGGCGACGAGGTTCGCGAAGTGGTCGAGGTCGGCGGCCGTCCAGCCGCGCAGGCGCTCGCCGATGCGCCCCTCGTACCGGGAGCGGGCGAGAGCGACGCGCTCCTCGGCCAGCGGGGTCGCCACCAGCACCCTGGCGCGGCGGTCCTCGGGATCGGGGATGCTCTCGACGAGCCCGAGCTGCTCGAGCTGACGCACCTGCCGGCTCACGGCGGATTTGTCCGTCTGCAGGCGCTCGATGAGAGCTCCCGCCGAGGTCGCCCGTCCGGCGAGGATCGAGGTCAGCACCTGGTACCCGAGCGGCTGGAGGTCCGGATGCACGGTGGCGGCAGCCTCGCGCCACCCGACGCGGATGCGGGCGAACAGACGGCCGAGCTCATGCTCGACGCGGGCGACCGCCTGGTCGAGATCGTCGAGGGGAGCGTCGTCGGCGGGATCGTCGGACGAGGCGCTCATATCGCCAGTGTACGGCGAAGCCCCGCGACCGCAGGCGGTCGCGGAGCCGGGTTCAGATCTCGGCAAGGAGCCGGAACACCTTGGACGCGGCGTCGATCTCGGCGGGAGTGAGCTCGTCGATCACGGCGCGGAGCCGGGTGCCGTATTCTTGCCGGACCTCGGTGAGAGCGGTGCACGCGGCGGGCGTCGCGGTGAGCACCCGGAGCCGGCCGTCGCGCTCGTCCGGCACGGAGGCGATCAGACCCAGGTCCTCCAGCATCCGCACCTGGCGACTGACGACGGACTTGTCCATCTCGAACCGCTCGGCGAGCTCGTGCGCGCTGGCCGCGCCCGCCCGCTCGATGAAGGTGAGCAGCTTGTACCCCGCCACCTGCAGCTCCGGGTGGACCCGGGACGCCGATTCCTTCCACAGCGACCGGGTCCGCGCGAAGATCAGGTTGAGATGCGCCTGGAGGTCGCTGAGGGCCGTGTCGACGTCGGGGGTGCCGACCGCCTCGGACGCGATCATGTCAGCGCTCCTGCTTCCGATCGTCGCGCTCGAGCACGCTCACCGACCCGGTGGTGGTCGCCGGTCCGGCCTGCCCGGTGCGGATCGTCCCCGTCGAGAGGTTGGCGCCGACCTCGGCCTCGGAGACCTCGATGACGGACTCCTCGGCCTGCTCGCGCAGCTGCTCCGCGGCGTTCTTGGTGGACAGCGGCTTGTTCTTGATGAACGCGATCGCGATGATCGCGATCACGGCCAGCGGGATGGCGAGGATGAACGCGTCCGCGATGCCGTGCCCGTAGGCGCTCTCGACGATCGTGCGGATCGTGTCGGGCAGCTCGCCCACCTTCGGCACGTCTCCGGAGCCCAGGCGCTCCAGGGCACTGATCTCGTCGGGCGTGGTCGGGACGAAGCCCTTCAGGCCGTCCTTCATGAAGTCGGCCACACTCGTCGACAGCAGCGATCCCATGACGGTCACGCCGATGGTGCCGGCGATCGTGCGGAAGAAGTTGACGTTCGACGAGGCCGCGCCCAGCTGCTGCGGAGCCGTGTCGTTCTGCACGATGAGAGTCAGGTTCTGCATGACCATGCCGAGGCCGGCGCCGAGGACGAACATGTACACGGCCACCAGGGTGAACGGAGTGTCGTAGCGGAGGGTCGCCATCAGGCTCACGCCGATGGTGGCGAGGATCGAGCCGGTGACCATCCAGCCCTTCCACTTGCCGAACCGGCTGACGAGCTGTCCGATGATGATCGACGCGCCCATCTGACCGATGATCATGGGGATGGTCATCAGGCCCGACTCGGTCGGCGTGGCGCCACGGGCCAGCTGGAAGTACTGCGCGAGGAAGACCGAGGTCGCGAACATCGAGACGCCGATCGCGATCGAGGCGATGACCGACAGCGTGAAGGTGCGGTTGCGGAACAGCGACATCGGGACGATGGGTTCCTTGACGAAGAACTCCACGGCGACGAAGGCGGCGATGGCGACGCCCGCGGTGACGGCGAGCGCGATGCTGGTCCCCGAGTCCCAATCGAACTGGTTGCCGCCCATGGAGACCCAGATCAGAAGGGTCGAGACGCCGACGGCGAGCAGGACGATGCCGAAGTAGTCGATGGACACCTTGGTGCCGCGCTGCGGCTTGGGCAGGTGCAGGGTGAACTGCAGCAGCACCAGGGCGACGATCGCGAACGGGACGCCGACGAAGAAGTTGGCGCGCCAGCCCCAGGCGTCGGTGATGACGCCGCCGAGCAGCGGGCCGCCGATCGTGCCGAGGGCCATGATGCCGCCGACGACGCCCATGTACTTGCCACGCTCGCGCGGGGAGATGATGAGGGCCACGGCGATCATGACGAGCGACATGAGGCCGCCGACGCCGATGCCCTGCACGACGCGGACCGCGATGAGCATGTTCGTGTCGGTGGAGAAGCCGGCGATGACGGTGCCGACCGTGAAGAGGATGAGTGAGATCTGGATGAGGACCTTGCGGTCGACGAGGTCGGCGAGCTTGCCCCAGATCGGCGTCGAGACGGCGGTGGCGAGAAGGCTCGCGGTGATGACCCAGGTGTACTGCGACTGGGTGCCGCCGAGGTCGGCGATGATGACGGGCATCGAGGTCGAGACGACCGTGCCGGAGAGCACGGCGACGAACATTCCGACGATGAGGCCGGAGATCGCGGTGAAGACCTCGCGGGCCGAGCGCGCGGTCTCGGAAGAGGATGAGGTGTGTGTCACGGGGGAATGCTCCTGCATAGAAAGTTGATCGAGATCAACCATACGCCGATAGTTGCGGTTTCGCAACTATCGGCTCGTACCGCACCCGCGGGATGCGGTCAAGGACATCGCCGCAGTGGAGGGACCGGACGACGCTGACCCCATGACCAGCGCAGCCCCCTCCCGCCTCGACCGGCGTCTGCTGCTGTCGGGCTTCCTGTTCGGCTGCGGGATCGCCGCCTCGATGATCGACCTCTTCGTCTTCCACCTCGTGCTGCACTGGCATCACTTCTACGACCTGTCGACCTCCGACGTCGCCCTCGTCTCCGACGGGTTCTTCCACGCGTTCGGCTGGTTCCTCACGATCTTCGGCGCTTTCCTCCTCGCCGACGTCCGCCGCCGTGGCCCCCTGCGCTGGACGCGGTGGACGGGCGCGGTGATCGCCGGGGTCGGGTTCTTCCAGCTCTTCGACGGCGTCGTCGACCACAAGCTCCTCGGCATCCACCAGATCCGCTACGGCGTCGACCTCGTGCTCTACGACACCGTCTGGATCGTGTCGGCCGTCGTGCTGCTCGCTGCCGGAGCCCTCACGGTGTGGCGGACCCGACCGGCCCCGAGGGGGTGACAGCCGTGCACGAAGGGCACGACGGGCACGACGACCCGCCCCGACTTCCGGGCCTCAATGCGGACGCGACGGGCGGGGGCATCGACGTCCTCCCCTTCCTCGCCCTCGTCCTCCTCCTCGGCGCCGCCGTGCTGTATCTCGTCGCGCTGCGGCGGACCCGCGACCGCAGCCCCTGGCCGCGGCCACGGACGGCCGCCTGGATGAGCGGTCTGCTGTGCGCCGCGGTCGGCACCGTCGGACCGTTCGCCGCCCTGGCCCACAGCAGCTTCCCGGTGCACATGGCCGGCCATGTCCTCGTGGGCATGCTGGCCCCGCTCCTCCTGGTGCTCGGGCGTCCGGTCTCCCTGGCCCTCCGCGCCCTTCCCGTCGCCGAGGCCCGCGCGCTCTCCCGGGTGCTGCGCAGCGCCCCGATCCGGGTGCTCACGCATCCCATGGTCGCAGGCACCCTCAACATCGGCGGGTTGTGGCTCCTCTACGCCACGCCGCTGTTCCCCCTCATGCACGCCTCACCGTGGCTCCATGCTGCGGTGCACCTGCACGTCCTGCTGACGGGGTATCTGTTCACCGCGAGCATCCTCGGCCTCGATCCCGATCCGCATCGGACCTCCGTCACCGTACGGGCGTCCGTCCTCATCGTCTTCATCGCCGCGCACTCGATCCTCGCCAAATGGCTGTGGGCACACCCTCCGGTGGGCGTCGACCCCGGGGACGCGCGGATCGGAGCGGAGCTGATGTTCTACGCGGGTGACGCCGTCGACGTGCTGCTCATCGTGCTGCTGCTCCGGCAGTGGTACGTCGCGACACGACCGCGCGACTCGGCTCAGCCGCAGAAGGAGGAGAGCCCGTCGTGGAGGCGCTCGATCGCCTCGACCGTCTCCGGGGCCTGAAGGTCGGTCATGCCGCCGAGCTGATCGGCGCCGGAGCGGATGAGGTCGCCGAGCTGCCCGTCCATCCCGTCCGCGACGCCGTCGAGGGTGGCGACGAGGTCGTCGCGTGCGGCATCGAGCTGCTCCGCGGATGCGTCACCCTGGCTCAGCAGCTCCTGATACTGCGCGTACGCGTCATCGATGGTCGCGCACGTCTCCGCGACCGGAACTCCGAACGCGTCTCCCGCGGCCTGGGTGACCTGCGCACACCCGGCGAGGAGACCGACGGCGAGCAGCAGGGGGACGAGAGCGATGCGGCGCATGACCCGAGAGTAGCCGCGCCACCTGGGGCGCGGCTGACCCTCGGGCGGTGCGGCGGTCAGCCGCCGGACGGGTTCTCGAGGGGCTTGCCCTCGTCGTCCGTCGTCTCGCGCTCGAGCACGTCGTCGGTGCTCTCGCCGCTGTCGTCGGGAGCGCCGCCGGAGGCCGTGTCGGCTTCCTCGTCGGCGCCGGGGGTGCCCTGCGTGTTCTGGGGGTCGCTCATGCTCTCCTCCTGTGTTCGGTCCGACGACCGTATGCGCGGCGGCGAGGAATGACGCAGGGGGTTGACCGGACGAATGGCGACGGCCACACTGCCGGCGCCGGGGCGCGTCACCCCTGTGCCCAGAGCCGTTCGATCGGGACCGCCCGCCCGAGGATGCGCTCGGCCGCACGATGCCCGGAGAACAGGGCCGCGGGCACGGTGGCCGGATCATCGGTCCACGTGGCCTCGCCCGCGAGGTGCAGTACGCCGCCGACCGGGATGGCGAGGTCGTCGTGATCCGTGGTGGTCGATCCCACCGTCATGTACGCGTACGAGCCGTGCGCGAACGGATCGTCCTGCCAGGCCGTGCGGCGCATCCCGATCGGATCGGAGATCTCGTCGCCGTAGAGCCGGCGGAGCTGCGCCATGATCGAGGCCTGCACCTGCTCGTCACTCCAGTCCCGCGTGGCCGCCGCGGCGGGCCCGGCTGCGAAGGTGAGCAGGAGCGGCTCGTCGTGCAGCGTCGTGAGGTCGTACCAGGAGTGCCACCACCGCGCCTCGGGGCCCTGCTGCCGGAGGGCGTACACCCCGTCTTCCCAGAACCGCGTCGGGAACCGCAGGAAGACCTTCTCGAAGGCGTTCATGCGCAGCCGCCCCAGCGCCTCGGCGTTCACCGGCGGCAGCGGAGGGACGATCTCCATGGTCCCGGCCTGCAGCACGCCGACGGGAACCGTGATGACGGTCGTGTCCCCGAAGAAGTCGCCGTGCGAGGTCCGCACCCAGACGCCGTCGTCGCTCCAGTCGACACGGGTGACGAGGTGTTCCAGCCGGATGTCGAGTCCGGCGGCCAGGCGCTCCGGGAGCACGCCGTACCCGTCGGGGAACACGACCTCCTCGCCCTCGATCGCGTCGTCGTCGAGGCCGTGCGCGGCGAGGTCTTCGATCCACGTCCCGTACTGCTCCTCGGCGCGATGCTCCAGGTACTCCCGCACCCGCTGCGTACGCTCGGCGCTCCATTCCCGGCGGGAGAGGGCCTCGTCCGTGACGTCGCGGTAGGAGGCTGTGGGGCGGGAGGCGGCGAGGACCTCCGGAAGCACGGCGTCCACCGCGTGGACATCGGCGGCGAAGGCGCGTGTCTCCTCGGCGGAGAGCGGGCGCCCGTCGGGGCCGTGATAGACGATCGGCCGGCTGTCCACCTGGAAACCGCCGACGGTGAACTCCACGGTCCGCATGCCGAAGGCCTCGGCAGCCGCCGCCACCGGGCTGCCGTCGACGCCGTGGATCCACGAGGCGCCGAGATCGACGACGCCGTCGGTCCGATCCGTGTGCACCCGGCCGCCGATCCGGTCGCGCGCTTCGAGCACCACGACCGTCCGCCCGGCATCCTGCAGCAGCCGCGCCGCCGTCAATCCCGCCACGCCCGCGCCCACGACCACCGTGTCGACCTGCTCCATGCGCCCCTCCTCGCAGCCCCTCCGCGCGGAGCCGTGCCCCGACGATAGCCCAGCCCGGCACCCACCGACAGGGCAGCGGAGCCCGACGACCCGCTCGCGACGCCGGGCTCAGGCGGCGTGCTGGATGAGTCCGAGCAGGGTGCCGTCCGGGTCGAAGAACTTCAGGAAGAGGGCGAAGCCGCCGTCGTCGAAGCTCTCCACGTCGACGCCCTCTGCCGCGAACCGCTCGGCGAGCGCGTGGATCTCGGTCGTGCGCAGGAAGAAGACCGGCCGCTCCTCCCCCGACACCGTCAGCTTCATCGGCGCGTGCCCCGGCGCCTCCCAGAGCATGAGATCCGGACCGCCCTCGGCCCGGAGCATGGCGCTCGACCCGTAGTCGGTGAGGACGCGGAAGCCGAGCAGACGCTCGTACCACGCGCTGGACGCCGCGAGGTCGGTGACGGGAAGCTGGATGTGATCGAGTCCGGCGAGGACGGATGCCATGTGGAAAACCCTCCGTGGTCGTGTCCGCCCACCGTAGCGCCACCCACCGACCACACCGCGGGACGGATGACAACCCCCTTGGGTGCCGCACGCGGCACAGCGCACCCTGGGGCCATGAGCCACCACCCCGATGACATCAAGCAGCCCCTGGACCACCTGCCCCCGGCGGATGAGCGGGACAAGGCCGTCGAGATCGACGAGCCGCACTATCCGACGTCGGGCGCGCCGGCCGACAGCCAGGACGTGACGCCGGAGACCGCGGCCGAGCCGGACAAGCCGAACCGCCACGGCGTTGACAAGCTCCCGCCGACCTCGCGCTGACCGTTCCGTCCGTTCCTCAAGTATTGTTGAGGTCCACGGAAGGGCGGCGGATGGAACCGGACGATCTCCTCCCGATCGGGGAGGTCACCCGACGCACAGGCGTCGCGCCCTCCGCGCTGCACTTCTACGAGCAGCTCGGCCTCATCGCCTCGACGCGCACGCCCGGAAACCAGCGGCGCTATCGCCGCCACATGCTGCGGCGGATCTCGATCATCGTCGTGGCCAAGCGCATCGGCATCCCGCTCAGCGAAGTCCAGGAGCTCTTCCAGACCCTGCCCGTCGACGCCCCGCCCTCGCACGGCGACTGGCGCCGCGTGGCCAAGCGCTGGCGCGCCGAGCTCGAGGAGCGGCGCACCCAGCTCGAGCACCTGCAGCGCGAGCTCGCGGGCTGCATCGGCTGCGGCTGCCTGTCTCTGAAGGCCTGCCGCCTGCTGAATCCGGAGGACGCCCTCGGCGAGAACGGCCCCGGTCCCCGCCGCATCTGAGGCCGGGGACGTCCGCCACGGACCTGCTGGACGAAAGTGGAGTGTTGCGGAGTCGGGATCGGTGAGAGTGTGGAGACATCCCCACCAGCGATCAGCGTGGTTGCGCCTCTTGGCAACGGGTTCCTGTGGAGATGGAACGAAGGATCCATCCAATGGGCAAGTTC
This sequence comes from Microbacterium sp. GbtcB4, assembly GCF_019091465.1. Lineage (NCBI taxonomy): Bacteria > Bacillati > Actinomycetota > Actinomycetes > Micrococcales > Microbacteriaceae > Microbacterium > Microbacterium sp. GbtcB4. The sequence goes on along the minus strand of NZ_JAGXJJ010000008.1, from coordinate 48,712 downwards.
ATCTATGAGGGCGGTCCGAAGATCGAGATCGAGGACCGCGCTCTCACACATATCCAGCTCGTCATGACGACGAAGCTCCGGCGCGGCGAGCCGATGCCGTTCTCGTGGAAGGAAGACGCCTCCGTCGGGGGCGGTCGGACGACGGTCTGGGTGCACGCGCACTCGAACATCGTGTTCAAGTTCTTCGGCAGCCGGCCTCCGGCCATCAACCGGCGGTGGGTGGACGCGCTGGCGTTCACCGCGAACACGCCGAACGGCCTGTACCTGGTGCCGGAGCCCACGGAGACGAGCAGCGCCTCACGGCAGCTCGCGGATCTCGCCGTCTGACACCGGCACCGCCGATACGGAGGGCGCAGGCCCGAGGACTCAATCCTCGAGGTCGGCGTCCTCCGTATTCGCTTTCTCCGCCTCCTCCTGGGCCGTCTCCGCTTCCTTCTCGGCGCGCTCCTGAGCCTTCTCGGCCTTCTTCTGCGCGTCCTCCTCGGCCTTCCGCTGCTCGTCGGCGGCCTTCTGCGCGGCCTTCTGAGCGGCCTCCTGCGCCTTCTCCGCCTTCGTGTCGTCCGGTGCCGCGGGCGCCGGTTCCGGTGCAGGGGCCTCGACCGGCGTGTCCACCTCTTCCGGCACGGTCGCGGGCACCACGACCGCCGGCGTCGGAGACGAGCGAGGGGTCGGCTCGGTGTCGACAGGCGTCACCACAGGGTTCGGGTTGAGCGCCCCTGCCGCCCAGAGCGTTCCGGCGACCGTGAGGGCGACCGCGACCGCCACGGCTCCGGTCAGGAGTCCGCGGCGTCGCCGGGTCCGCTGCAGGCGAGGAGTTCGGGGGCGGAGCATCCCGACCTCGGGAGACGGAGGAGTGGGCAGCACGAGGGTCCGTGTCGGAGCGGACGGTCCGGCCGTCTCCCGCTCCGCGAGCGCTGCGGCGGCGATCGCAGCCGGAAGCGGGGGCCGCGGCGGAATCGAGGGGTGGTGCGCGAGGGCGGACACCGCCGCGAAGACGCCGGCGGCGGTCGGCCGGTCCTCCGGATCCGTCGCTGTCATCCGCTGCAGCAGCGCGGACCACGCCGGGCCCACGGATTCCGGGATGACCGGCGCTTCGATCAAGCGGGCCAGGGTGGCACCGATCCCCTCCGCCTCGGCGAAGGCGCGCTCTCCGGTGAGCGCTTCGCGCAGGACCAGCCCCAGCGCGTAGATGTCGGCGGGCGGCGCGGGCGCGGCGCCGTTCAACTGCTCCGGCGCCAGGTATGCCGCGGTGCCGATCACGGTTCCGGGAGACGTCAGCCGGGCCGCGTCCACGAGCACCGAGATCCCGAAGTCGGCGAGCTTGGCACCCGACCGGCTCCCGGTGAGAGAGCGCCCGGTGAGCAGGACATTGGAGGGTTTGATGTCGCGGTGGACGATCCCCGCGCCGTGCACGACATGGAGGGCCTCCGCCAGATCGGCCGCGAGCGCCGCCACCTCGTCCGAGGGCAGCGGCCCCTGGGCGATCCGCTCTGCGAGTGTCGGCCCGTCGACGAACTCCATGACCAGGTACTCGGCCCGCCCCGGATGCAGCTGCGCGTCATACAGCGTGACCAGAGCCGGATGATTCAGGGAGGCGAGCACGGTCATCTCGCCGCGGGCGCGCTCGGAGGTGGCGCCCTGCTCGGTCTCCGCGCGGAGCATCTTGATGGCGACCGTGCGCCCGAGCAGCGAGTCCTCCGCACGGTACACGCGCGCCATCCCGCCCTGCCCGACGCACTCCCGGAGGTGGTAGCGACCATCGAGCAGCGCCTCCGTGGGAAGCGAGTCATCCGTCATCGTCGAATCCTCCTGCCACGGCGTCGGGAGCGGCGCGGCGAGACCCCACTGTAGAAGCGCGGTCAGCAGCCGTCTCGGGCCTTGACAGCGGGGCGGTCGATCGGGAGGTCCTCGTCCGCGGGAGAATGGGACATATGCCCGCGCGTTCCCCCCAGCGACTGCTCCTCTCCGTCCGCCGGCTGCTGCACACCGATCCGTCCACCGTCGCCCACACCGAGGCGATGCCGGTGATCGACGAGCACACCGTCCCACGGGTCCTCGATCTGGCGACGCGCATCGGGGAGTCGATGTTCGCGGTCGGCGCCTCTGCGCACGAGGTCACGCTCGCGATCACCCGCGTCTGCGAGGCGTACGGCCTCAAGGGCGTCCAGGTCGACGTGACCTACAACTCGATCACGGTGTCCTTCCACCTCAGCGGGGAGGTCTGGCCGGAGACGCTCGTCCGCGTGGTCCGCGTCGCCGCCCCCGATCACGCGAAGCTGCAGCGCGTGCAGGCGCTCGTGGCCGACATCGACAGCGGCCTGGACCTGGAATCCGCACGCACCGCGTTCCGGGTCATCCGTCGCGTGCCCTTCCGCTACCAGCAGTCCGTGGTGATCGTCGCACGGGCGCTCCTCGCGGTCGGCGTGAGCATCATGCTCGGCGCCTCTCCGCTCATCGTGGGCCTCACCTTCGTCGCCGCGCTGGGGGCGGCGCTCACCCAGGCGGGCCTGGCCCGATTGCGGGTACCGCTGTTCTTCAGCCAGATCGCGGGAGGCCTCGTCACCACGGTCGTCGCGGTCGCCGTCTCGGCGCTCGGCAGCGCGGGGATCGAACCGTTCGTCGGCATCCGCCCCTCGATCATCGTCGCCTCGGGTATCGTGCTCATGCTCGCCGGGCTCACGGTGGTGGGCGCCGCGCAGGACGCCATCGACGGCTTCGCGCTCACGGCCGGCGGCCGCATCCTCGACCTGACGATGCAGACGCTCGGGGTGGTCATCGGCATCCTCGTCGGCCTGGAGCTCGGCGGCGTGCTCGGCTTCACGATGGAGCTGCCGGACGATCCTGCGCCCTTCGGCCCGCTGCTCAATCAGTTCGTCGGGGCCATCATCATCGCGGTCGCCGTGGCCGTGTTCAACGGCGCCGGCATCCGCATCATCCTCGTCAGCGCCCTGCTGAGCGCCGTCACCCTCGCCGGGTACGCCGGCACCATCGCCCTCCAGCTCCACCCGGCCGCGGCGAGCGCGGTCGGAGCGCTGCTGGCGAGCTTCGTCGGCATGCTCATCGCGCACAACCTGCACGTGCCCTCAGTCGCGGTGACGACCGCCGCGATCGTCCCGCTCGTGCCCGGTGTCGCGGTGTTCCAGGGTCTCCTCGAGGTCGTGCACGCAGCGGGTACCTCCACCGGGATGCTCACCGTCGGCGGATCGCTGATCGACGCCGCCGTGATCGGCATCGCGCTCGCCTCCGGCGCCTCCCTCGGCCTCTACCTCGGAACGCCGGTGCGAGCGACCCTCGCCGGCGTCGCGAAGACCAGGGCGCGCGTGCGCCGCTGACCCGACGGTGTCATCCCGCCGAGGAGTCGGCGGCGAGGTCGAGCACCCACACGTTGACCGTGAGCTCGGCCCCGCGGAACTGCTCCGTGAGGGTTCCCTGACGGGTGAAGCCGCCCCGCTGACACACCGCGTTCGACGCCGGGTTGTCGACCGCGGGGAACGCGAGCAACGAACGCCCGTCCCCTGCGCGATCGCGGAGGAGATCGATGAGCAGTGCCAGAGCCCGGGCGGCCACTCGCCGGCCCTGCGCAGCGGGCAGCACGAACCAGCCGGTCTCCCACGCGGGCTCGTCCTGCCACGCGATCCGCCACGCGCCGATGGAACCGAGAGGCCGCCCGGCGTCGTCGACGATCGCGAACATCAGGGCCTCGTCCTCCGCGACGAGGCGCAGATACCGCTCGTGACGCGCCTGCACCTCCGCCGCACTCTCCGGCCCGTTGAGGTGCACCGTCATCTCCGGGGCGTTCGCCGCCTGCAGGAGAGGGAGATCGGCGGCCGACCAGGGCCGGAGGCTCACGGTGTCCACGCTCGCAGCATGTCACGCCCCACCGACACCCGACATGACGATACGCCCGCCGCGGACGGATCCACAGCGAGCGCATCGGTCGGGGGTCAGTGGCCGCCGAGGTCCTTGACCAGCTCGGCCTCGTCCTCCTTCGACAGCGAGGTCTGCACGACGGTGCCGTTGTACGGGGCCAGCGCCTCGGCGAACTTGTCCTCGGTGATCTTGAGCGCGTAGATGACGACGGCGGACTTGCCGGCCGTCACGGTGGCCTTCACGCGGTCGCGGAACTCGGCGTCGATGCCCGTCTTGTCGAGGCCGGAGAACAGGGCCCCGAGGAGGCCGCCGAACACCAGGCCGGCGACCGGGATGAAGAACAGGATGCCGATCAGCGCACCGAACAGAGCGCCGGAGGCGACGCCGAGGCCGATCCTGCTCCCGGCGCCCGGGTACTCCACCTTCGTCTTGCCCTCGCCGTCCACCTTCACGAGCGCGAGGCCGGCGAGCTCGACGACGAGGTCGTCCTGCAGGGCCTGGACGCGGTTGTAGGCGCCTTCCGCGTCGCTCTCGGTGTCATAGGAGATGACGATCAGTTCAGCCATGGTTTCCTGCTTTCGGTTGCGATCGGAGATGCTCTCCACGCGCGCAGAGGCACCGGTCTTCGCCACCGACCCTAGGCGCGCCCCCGGCACACATGACAGAGCAGCCGTCGATGTTCACCCTGGTGACTCCGCAGCGGCGATGTCCGTGGCCTCGCCTACCGTCGCAGTCGTGCCCGAGTCCGTGCAGCAGTGGTGGGCGAGACGCCAGTTCTCGCGCGGACTCGACGTGCCCTACGCGGTCGGCACCTATCGGGCGGCGTGGGCGGCCTACCCAGAGCTCGTCCGCCAGTACCACCCGGAGCTCAATCACGGCATCGCGCTCTCGCAGATCCCGTTGGCGGCCGATGTGCTGCTCTGCTGGGAGTGCGCCGTCGGTCACCTGTTCGCGGCGACGCCGACCGAGCAGCGCGAACGCCCGGGGCGGGTGCGACGGCGCTCGTCCTGGTGCCCCGAATGCACGGCACTCGCGCGTCCGCAGCCCGTGATCCTCGGGGAGGCGCGGGCGCTCCCCGCACCCCCGAAGAAGCGGGCGCCGGCGCTGTGCACGAAGACTCCCGCGCTGCCGACGGGCACCGCGTTCCTGAGCGCGTGCGCTCCGAACCCGGCCTCGGCCGCGGAGGGGAAGCTCCGGCAGGCGCTCACCGAACGGCTGCTGTTCCCCGACGACGTCAACGCGATCAAGGTCGCGCGGCCGTTCTTCCGGCATACGGAGGTATGGCCCGACATCCTGCTCCCGGAGCTGCGGATCGCGATCGAGTACGACACGGTCGGCCGGCACGGGCTCGAGCACGTCGGGAAGAGGGAGGAGGCCGATCGCCGGAAGGACCGCGCGGTACGCGGCGCCGGCTGGGAGGTGGTGCGTGTGCGGATCGGGAAGCTCGAACCACTCGGGCCGTTCGACCTCCCACTCGCCTCCCTCGGCGCGAGCGGCATCGCCCGGCTGATCGACCGGCTCCGCGACATCCGCGGCGCCCTCCTGGTCGACGCCTACTTACGCTGACGGCGCCGCCGGCTCTTCACGAGGCGGGCTGCTCCTCCTCCTGCCGCGACCGCGGAGAGCCGAGGGCGACGGTGGAGAGCAGGCCGACGGCGAGGAAGCCCGCCGCCGTCCACGCCGCATAGCGGGTGCCGTCGGAGAACGCACTTCGGGCCAGCTCGGCGAACGGCGCCGTCTCGGGATCCCGATCCAGTCCCGCGATGGCGGCGCCGGCACTGTCCACGACGGCGGACACCACCTGGTCGCGCTCTGCCGACGGTACGCTGCGGTCGTCGAGCGCCGACCCGAGCGCAGCTGCGGTGCTCGTGAACAGGACGGTGCCGAGCACGGCCACGCCGAGCGCCGCACCGAGCTGGCGGGACGTCGACTGCGTGCCGGACGCGGCACCGCTGTCCGCCACCGGCACGTCGGCGAGCACCACGCCGGTGAGCTGCGCCGTCGCGAGCCCCACACCGAGCCCGTACACGAAGAGGAAGGGGACGAGGGGCACCCAGGATGCATCGGGGGCGATCACGAGCCCCACGCCGGCGACGCCGACGATCTCGGCGAGGAGCCCGACCCTGACCACCCAGACCGGGGCGATCCGTCCGCTCGCGGCACCGGCCACCCCGCTGGCGAGGAAGGATCCGCCCGCCAGGGCGAGCAGCAGCAGACCGGTCTGCAGCGCATCGAAGCCCAGAACGAACTGGAGCCAGAGCGGGAGGGCGAGGATGAGGCCGAACTCCCCGAGGGAGACCACGGCGGCGGCGATGTTCCCGTTGCGGAACGACGGGATCGCGAACAGGCGCAGCGCCAGCAGGGTGGAGCGTCCTCGTCGCTGGCGGTGCAGACCCCAGGCGATGAACGCGACGAGTCCGAGGATCGCGACGGCGAACGCGAGCGGGATCGGCGAGAGATCCCCCGGCCAGGTCCAGTCGCCGATCCGCGGGCGCTCGTCCACGAACCACCAGCCGTACGTGCGGCCCTCGATGAGCGCGAAGACGAGGCTGCCCATGGTCAGGACGGAGAGCACGGCCCCCACCACGTCGATCCGCTCCGCGCGCTCGCCGCGCGATTCAGCCACGGTCAGCAGGACACCGATGACGATCAGCAGGCCGAGCGGGATGTTGATGCCGAACGCCCAGCGCCAGGAGAAGGCCGTGGTCAGCCACCCGCCGAGCAGGGGCCCCACCGCGGCCATCCCACCGATGGTCGACCCCCAGACGGCGAACGCGATGCCGCGTTCCCGCCCGCGGAAGGTCGCGTTGATGATCGACAGGGTGGTCGGCAGGATCATCGCACCGCCGACGCCCTGCACGAGCCGGGCGAGGATCAGGACACCCCCGCTCGGTGCGGTGGCGGCGAGGACGGAGGCGGCCGCGAACACGACGACACCGACGATCATGATGCGGCGCCGGCCGAAGCGGTCGGCGAGGCTGCCGAAGACGAGCAGCAGGGCGGCGAAGACGAGGGTGTACGACTCCTGCACCCACTGCACCTCGGTGGAGGTGATCCCCAGGTCGTCGACGATCGCCGGGATGGCGACGTTGACGATCGTCGAGTCGACGATGATGAGGCTGACGGCGATACTGATGAAGACCAGCCCCACCCAGCGCAGGCGTTGAGACCTTTCCATGTTTGCTAGCTTAGTTAGATACTCGAGCGGAAAGGCAGTTTTAGCCTCTCCCGCGCGTGAGTGCAACCCCCGTGCGTGACGGCGACGGGCAGGCGATGATGCCCGCATGAAACTCGTCTCCTACGCCGGCCAGCAACTCATCACCTCTGACGACGTCGCGGAGACGCTGCTCACCCTGGCCGCCGCCATCGCCAGGGAGGGCGAGTCCGAGGCCGTCGAGATCCCGATCCTCCTGGAGGGCGAGAAGGACTGGGCGGACCTCCTCGTCGGCGTCGGCAACGACGTGCTCGTCAGCCCCCATCACACCGGGGAACCCGATCCCGACTTCTCCGCCGAGGTCGACGAGCTGCAGGCCCACCGCCTGTTCCCGAAGCCGCGGGGCGACTCGTCGTCGCCGGGCGACATCGAGGTCCCCGCGCTCTCCGACTTCGACATGGGCCACGGCCTCTGATCGCGCTCCGCTGAGCGGCGCCTCCCTTCAGCGCGGCGCGGAGAGCCGCACGCCGTTTCGGAGCGCGACCTCGCGGTCGGCATCCGCGATCAGGGTCGAATCGTGCGTGACGCAGAGGACGACCGCCCCGCGATCCGCCTCCTCCCGCAGCACTGCCCGGATGCGACGGACCGATGCGGCGTCCAGGGCCGTCGTCGGTTCGTCCACGAGCAGGACGCCTGCTTCCCCCGCGACCCCTTGAGCCAGGAGCACACGCTGCTGCTGGCCGCCGGACAGCGTCGCGAACGGCAGGCGCTGCAGAGCCGACACGGCGGTGCGCTCCATCGCCGCCGCCACCGCCGCACGCGCCCGCCGATCCCGCCGCCGGAACGCCCCGAGCCGACGCCACGTCCCGACCGTCACGACGTCTCGCGCGGTGAGCGGAAGGCCCGGAGGCACCGCGGCGCGCTGCGGCACGAAGGCGATCGGACCGGTCACACTCCGCCACCCCCTGGTCGGTGAGCGCACCCCGGCGGCCACCTCCAGGAGCGTCGACTTCCCCGCGCCGTTCGGACCCGTGACCACGACGAACTCGCCCGCCTCCACCTCCAGGGTGACGCCGCGCAGGGCCTCGCGGTCGCCGAGCCGGACGGAGACGTCGTCGAGACGCAGGGCGCCGTCGGCGGTGCGGAGGGTTCTCGTCATGACTCCAGTTTATGAATTTGATAATCATTCTCAACTACGAATAGGCTCGCGTTCCGTGACCCCCTCGCTCGCCGCCCTGCTCACCCCGTTCACGCTCGAGTTCTTCCAGCGCGGACTCCTCGGCGGCGCTCTCGTCGCGGTCCTCTGCGGGGTCGTCGGCACCTGGGTCGTCGTCCGAGGGATGGCCTTCCTCGGTGAGGCCCTGGCCCACGGGATGCTGCCCGGCGTCGCGCTGGCCACGGTGCTCGGGGCGCCCGTGCTCGTCGGCGGGGCGGTCAGCGCCGTCGCGATGAGCATCGGCATCGGCGCCCTGCAGCGACGCGCCCGGCTCTCCTACGACACGAGCATCGGACTGCTCTTCGTCGCGATGCTGGCCCTGGGGGTGATCATCATCTCCCACTCCGGGAGCTTCGCCACGGATGCGACGGCGATCCTCTTCGGCGACATCCTCGCGATCACCCGCCCCGACCTCCTCCTGCTCGCGGCGGCCGCGGTCGTGGGAGTGACGGTCGCCACCCTCTGCCATCGGCCGTTCGTCGCGCTCGCCCTCGACGCCCGCATCGCGACGGTGCTCGGGCTCCGCCCACGGTGGGCCCAGGCGGCCCTGGTCGGACTGGTGACCCTCGCGGTGGTGGCGTCGTACCAGGCGGTCGGCTCGCTGCTCGTCGTCGGTCTGCTCCTCGCCCCCGCGGTCGCCGCCGGACAGTGGACGTCGCGCCTGCCCACGCGGATGGCGCTCGCTTGCGCCTTCGGCGCGGCTGCCGTCCTCGCCGGTCTCCTCGCGTCCTGGTATGCGGCCACCGCCGCGGGAGCGTCCGTCGCCGCGGCCGCGATCGCCCTCGCCGGTCTGTCCTGGGCGGTGCGGGTCTCCGTGCGAACCCGGCGGCCGATCGCTCCTCCCGTCCCCGCTCCCGCCTCCTGACTCGTCCCGAAAGGCTCTTCGTGCATTCCCGCCTCCTTCCCCTCATCACCGTCGCCGCCCTGACTCTCCCCCTCGCGTCCTGCGCCGGGTCCGAGGCGCAGAGTCCCGCCACCTCCTCCTCCGCCGGAGACGGCCACGGCGCGATCGCCGGAGCCGAAGAGGTCGCCGAACCGCAGCTCGGACTCACGACCATCGACGCGCAGGGTCGGGTCACCCACCTCGACCTCCTGGACGAGAGCGTCACCGACATCGGCACGGTGGCCGCCCCGGAGGGCATGACGACCGACGGCCGGTACCTCTTCGCAGACACCGGCGACGGCGTCGAGGTCGTCGACAGCGGCGTCTGGACGTGGGACCACGTCGACCACTTCCACTACTACCGCGCCGATCCCGCCCTGCTCGGCGCGGTGGAGGGCGACGGCGCGGCGACGGTCGCGACGACGAACAGCTCGACCACCGGCGGCACCGGCGTCTCCTTCTCCGGGTCCGGAGACGCCGTCCTCCTCGACACGGAGGCCCTGTCGAAGGGGGAGATCCGTGAGCTGTTCCGCATCGAGCGTTCCCCGCACGAGGGGCTGGTGGTGCCGGTCGGGTCGTTCGCGCTGGTGACCGAGGCCGACGGGGAGACGGGCGGAGTCGTCGTCGGCTACACGGCGGACGGCGAGCGCACCGGCCTCCGGGAAGACTGCGCCGCACCGACCGGCACGATCACGACCAGGGTCGGGGCGGTCATCGGCTGCGCCGACGGTGCCCTGCTCGCCCGTGTCGAGGCCGGGGCGCTCACCGTGGACCGCATCCCGTACCCGGACGGATCGCCGGACGGAGCCGTGTCCGCGTTCCACAACCGCGAGGGGCGCCCCACGGTCGCCGGCCTCGCCGGACCGACCGACATCCGGGTCCTCGACACCCGCGCGCAGGCCTGGACGGTGCTCACCGCCCCCACTCCCCTCGCGCAGGTCACCGCGGTCAGCGATGAGGACGACACCCTCCTCGCGCTGGCGCAGGACGGACGCGTGCTCGTGCTCAGCGCGCTCGACGGGACGGTGCGGGCGGAGACCACCCCGCTGGTGGCGGCATCGCTGGCGGCAGGCGAGGCTCCGGCCCTCATCGCCGATCAGCACCGCGCCTATCTGAGTGGCCCGGCGGAGCACCGGCTGTTCGAGATCGACTACGCCGACGACGCCCGCCTCGCGCGGACCTTCGATACCGCCGACGCCCCGACGTTCGTCGCCGAGACGGGACGCTGACATGCGCCTCCTGCGACCTCTCGCCGCCGTTCTCGTCGCGCTCGCCGCCGTCACTCTGACCGCCTGCGCCCCTCCCGCCGATGCGCGGCCGGTGGTCGTCGTCTCGACGAACATCCTGGGCGATGTGGTCGGCGAGCTCGTCGGCGATCAGGCTCGCGTCGTCACCCTCATGAAGCCGAACGCCGACCCGCACTCGTTCGAGATCTCGGCGCAGGAGGCCGCCACGCTGCGGGACGCCGACTTGCTCGTCTCCAACGGACTCGGGCTCGAGGAGGGCCTGCAGCAGCATCTCGACGCGGCCGTCGCGGCCGAGGTGCCGTCCTTCGTCGCGGGCGACGCGATCGAAGTCCTGGACTACCGCGACGGCGACGCAGCGGGAATGCCGGACTCCCACTTCTGGACCGATCCGGCGCGGATGATCGAGGTCGTCGACGCCCTGGAGCCCGCCCTGGCCGCGCTCGACGGAGTCGACGCCGACATCCTCGCCGCCGACGTGGCCGATTATCGCGAGGAGCTGACGGCGCTCGACGCCGAGATGACGACCGCGTTCGCCACGATCCCGGAGGATCGCCGGGCGCTCGTGACGAACCACCACGTCTTCGGCTACCTCGCCGACCGCTTCGACTTCGAGGTCGTCGGCGCCGTCATCCCGGGCGGCACCACGCTCGCGGCCCCCTCGGCCTCCGACCTCGCCGATCTCGTGGGTGCCGTGGAGGAGACGGGTGTACCCGCCGTCTTCGCGGAGTCCTCCTCCCCCGACCGCCTCGTCCAGGCGCTCGCCGACGAGGCCGACGTCCACGTCGAGGTGATCGAGCTGTTCACCGAATCGCTCACCGCGGAAGACGGCGGCGCCCCGGACTACCTGACCATGATGCGCGTCAACACCGAGCGCATCGCCTCCGGTCTCACCCGCTGAGACCATCCCTCACAAGAAAGAAGCACCGCATGAAGACACTCCCCCTGCGCCGGGCGCTGGTCGGGGCGGTCGCCCTCGGCGCCGCCGTGACGCTCGCCTCCTGCTCGACCACGGCCGGAGCCGGCTCCGCCGCGAGCGACGCCCCGGAATCGGACGCCGGCCCCAGGGTGGCCGTCTCGTATGAGGGCGGCATCCTCGTCCTCGACGGCGAGACCCTCGACACCGTCGCCGATTTCGACTCCGAGCCGTTCACCCGCCTGAATCCGGCCGGCGACGGTCGCCACGTCATGGTGACGATGAGTGACGGCTTCCAGGTGCTCGACACCGGGGCCGGATCAGCCGACGAGGCGGTCCTGACCGACACGGTGTTCGAGGCCGACACCCCCGGCCACGTCGTCCGCCACGGTGGCAAGACCATCCTCTACGCCGACGGCACGAGCGACACCACGATTTTCGACACCGCCGATCTCGGCGACGGCGGTCTCCCGGAGGTGGAGACCGTCGACGGCGTCGAGGCACACCACGGCGTCTCGGTGCTGTTGGAGGACGGCACCTTCCTCACCACGGTGGGCGATGCGGACGGTCGCAGCGGCATCGTGGTGCGCGATGCGGACGGTACGGAGATCGCCTCGTCCGACCAGTGCCCCGGCGTCCACGGCGAAGGCACCGCGGCCGACGAGGTGGTCGTCTTCGGCTGCGAGGACGGCGCGCTGGTCTACAAGGACGGCGAGATCACCAAGCTCGCCGCTCCCGACCAGCCATACGGCCGCATGGGCAACGCGTACGTGAGCGAGACGAGCCCGATCATCGTCGGGGACTACAAGAACGACCCCGACGCCGAGGGCTACCTGCTGGGCGCGGTCACGCTCATCGACACCGCGGCGATGACGTCCGAGGTCGTGTCCCTGCCCGAGGGGGCGGAGTACACCTTCCGCGACGTCGCGCGCGGCCCGGGCGACCTGGCCTACATCCTCGGTGCCGACGGCGCCATCCACGTGCTCGACCCGGAGACCGGCGAGATCACCGACTCCTACCCGGTCATCGAGGCGTGGGAAGGGCCCGCCGAGTGGCAGGACCCGCACCCCGCCATCGTCGTCGCCGGCGATATCGCGTACGTGACCGAGCCGGCCGCCGACAGCGTGCACGCCGTCGACCTCACCACCGGCGAGGTGCTCGCGAGCACCGAACTGGAGGTCACGCCGAACGAGATCGCACCGGCCGCCGGCTGAGTCTCGGCACGGTGGGTCCGTCCTCTCCAGGGCGGACCCGCCGTGCGTGTGCGGAGAGGTCAGATCAGCGCGATCCGGGATGCCCGTGCCGCGTGCGCCGAAGCCGCCGCGCCGCGAGGAGTCCGGCACCGAGGAGGACGAGCAGACCACCGGCGCCTGCCGCCGCGGCCGCGCCCGGCGCGAGACCTGTCGTGGCCAGGCCGGAGGCCGCCCCGCCCTCCGCCCCGGGTTCGACATCCGTTCCCGGATCCGGGTTCTCGGGTTCGGGTTCCGGCTCGGGTTCGGGGTCGGGACCGGAGCCCGGATCGTAGACGTTCGTCACCGTGCACACGGTGTCGACCCCTGCGGTCACCTGGACGATGTCGCCTTCCAGCGCTCCCCCGGTGCACTCCCAGCCGTCGCTGCGGTAGTCCGCGGTTGGCGCACCCGCGACCGCCCGCTCCGAGAGTCGGAACGCACCGGCCCCGAGCGGAGCCAGGGTCACCGCCGTCTCGCCGGACGCTCCCTCGATGCGCGGGCGCGGGAACTCCCCGCCGCCGATCGCACGCAGGGTCCAGTCCGTGGCGTCGGCGGGCCCGGTCGGGGCTCCCGGACCGTCTCCGACGACGGTCTTCCGGAGCGTCAGAGTGCCGCCGACGAAGGTGTTCGTGGCGGTGCAGATCGCGTCCTCCCCGAATCCCAGCGTCGCCGTGGTCCCGTCCCAGGTCGTGCCGGTGCAGGACCACTCGCCCTCATAGCCGCTCGGGCCGTCCTCGGAGAAGATGTACTCCCCCGGCGGAAGCTGCATGTCGGTGACGAACTCCGACCCGCTGGGGCCGGAGAGCGCCGCGTTGCCCGGGCCGCGGGCCTTCAACTCGAAGTCACCGGGCACCGCGCGTCCGCGCTCGCCGTTCACGACCTGCTTGACGAGAGTCAGGCTCGGGGTGATCGATGCGTTGGTGAGGATGCAGACGACATCGGCCGACGGAGGCACCTGGACCACGTCGCCGGTCACCGTCCCGCCCGAGCAGTTCCAGCCGAGCGGATCGTAGCCGGCGGGGCCGTCCTGCTCGCTCAGCGTCCATGCGCCGGGGACGACGGCCGCCTGCGTGACGGCCGGCGAATTGGCGGGCCCCGACACCGTGGCGGCACCGTCGGTCGCGGTCAGGGTCCACGCCGAGGGCAGCGCCGGCGTGCCGAAGGCGGAGGCGACCTGCTTGCGCAGCGTCAGGGTCGACTGGGTCCAACGGTTCGTGACGGTGCAGATCACGCTCTCCAGCGGCACGACCTCGACGGTGTCGCCGGTGCCGACGGGGGTGCCCTCGTCATCGACGCACGACCAGCCCTCGCTCACATAGGAGCCCGCCGCCGGGGCGGTGCTCGCCTCCGACAGGGTGAAGACCCCCGGAGCCACCGTCGCGAAACTGACCTTGCCAGAGCCGGAGACGCCGCTGATGACGGTGTCGGCCGATGTCGCGGTGAGCTCCCAGTCCTGCGCGGTGAGGGGACCGCCGCCCGCGTTCACGACGTTCTTCACGAGGGTGAGCTGGCCGACCTCGAGGGTGTTCGTGACCGTGCACGTGACATCCGCCCCCGCCACGACGGTCACGGTGTCGGTCGCCAGGGCGCCGCCCGTGCACGACCACGGCCCGGCCGCGTACCCGGCGGGTCCGTCCGCCTCGGCGAGCGCGTAGTCGCCGACCGGCACCGGGACGCGGGTGACCGCAGCGGATCCGGAGGCCCCGGTCACCGTCTCCGGTCCCGCGGCCGTCAGGGTCCAGTCGGACGGCGGCTGGTCGCTGCCCACCACGTTCTTGACGAGGGTGAGCCAACCGCCCGCGAAGGTGTTGGTGATGCGGCAGGTGATGTCGGAGCTCTCCCGCACGTAGAGAAGCGCCCCATCGATCCCGCCGTCGCCCGTGGCGTCGACGCAGGTCCACGCACCGCCGCTGTACCCGGCAGGACCGCTCTCGGCGAGCGTGTAGGCGCCGGGGTCGACGGAGGCGTGGTCGACCGCGTCCGAGCCGGAAGGACCGGAGATCCGCTCGGGTCCGCTCGCGCTCAGGACGAAGTCCGACGGGGCGGCCAGCGGGTATCCGGTCGCCGCCGGGTCGACGACCTCCTTGACGAGCGTCAGGTGAGGCAGGTCTCCGGTGTTCGTGATCTGGCAGGTCACCGCCCCGCCGAGGGTCATCTCGAACTGATCACCGGCCACGGGAACGGCGGTGACCGCGCCGGTCGTCAGATCCCGCCGCTCGCAGGTCCAGGGCCCCGGCACATAGCTCGCCGGTCCGCCCGATTCGCTCAACGTGTAGGTGCCGATCCGCGCCGGCTGGTTCTGCACCGCGGCCGAGCCGCCCGCCCCCTCGATGGTCGAGGGCCCCTGCGCCCGCAGGGTCCACTCCGACGGGGCCGCGCCCCCGCCCTGCACGTTCTTGACGAGCGTGAGGCTGCTCCGGATCGCGTTGTTCTGCACCGTGCACGTCATCGACTGGTCCGCGGTGATGGTGATCGTGCGCTCGGGCTGCGTCGTCACGTCGCCGTCGCAGTTCCAGGAGAAGAAGGCGTACCCGGCCACGCCGCCGGTCTCGAAGATGCGGTAGGTGCCGGGCGGGATGAGGCGCGACTGCATGCCGTTGAGGCCGTCCCCGGTGAAGGTCTCCCCCGTGGCCACGTTGACCGCGTGCATCGTCCACAGGGTGCGGTCTCCGAGACTGGCGCCGGTGTCGAGGTTCTCGATCGCCTTGAAGAGCGAGAGCCGAGCAGCGGGCTCGGCGGCGACGGCGGGAAGAGCACCACCGAGGCCGACCACGGCGGCCAGCAGCACGCCCAGAACTCCGAATCGGACTTTTCTCATCGAACGGCCCCCGCCCCGGGTGCGGACCCCACCCGTCACCTCACCGTAGGTCCGCGGGCCGTGGCAGGGCAAGGGTCGTCCGTGGATGGGGACGAGTGGGCTACGGTCGCCTCATGTCTGAGCCGTTCTTCACCATCGGGCACTCCACCCGCACGATTGACGAGTTCCTCGGGCTCGTGCAGGAGAGCCGCGTGGAGAGTGTCGTCGACGTGCGGCGTCTCCCCGGCTCGAAGCGGTACCCGCAGTTCGACCAGGACGCGCTGGCTTCTTCCTTGCAGGAGGCGGGGATCGCCTACCGTCGCGAAGAGGCGCTGACGGGTAGACGCCCGGTGAGCAGGGACGTGCCCTTCGAGACCAACGCGTGGTGGCAGAACCGCAGCTTCCACAACTACGCCGATCACGCCCTGTCCGCGGATTTCGGACGCGCCCTCGATGAGCTCCGCGCCGAGGGTCGCGCGCGGCGCGTCACGGTCATGTGCTCGGAGAGCGTGTGGTGGCGATGCCATCGACGGATCATCGCCGACCACCTCCTCGCGCGGGACGAGGTCGTCCGCCATATCCTCGGTCCGGGGCACGTCGATAGGGCGGAGCTCAGCGGCGGCGCCGTCGTCCGCGCGGACGCGGTGGTCACGTACCCGGCCGCATGACCCTCCGCCGGCACAGCATCCCCCTCGTCTCGGGTTCGCGCAACCCCCGTGCCGGAACACCCCCTCTCCCCATAGGACTGGATCGCGGGAGCAGCGCTCGCGCCGACGCGAGGAGGAACCATGTCGAAGGCACCCACAGCACGAAGCGGATCCGCGTCCGCTCCACCGCCCGAGCACGACGAGAAGCCGGACAGCCCGACGGATCTGCAGAAACGGTCGTGGAAGTACGTCCTCGTCAAGAGCGTCCGGGAGTTCTCCGCCGACCAGTGCATGGACGGCGCGGCGGCCCTCACGTACTACGCGGTGCTCTCGATCTTCCCCGCCATGATCGCCGTCTTCTCGCTGCTCGGCGTGTTCGGCCAGGGCGGGGCCGCCGCCGACGCGGTGCTGGGCATCATCGGCGACGTGGCACCGCCGGAGACCGCGAAAGCCCTCCGCGGGCCCATCGAGCAGATCTCCCAGGCGCCAGGCGCCGGAATCGCGCTCGTGTTCGGAATCCTCCTCGCTCTCTGGTCGGCGTCGGGGTATGTCGGAGCGTTCAGCCGGGTGATGAACCGCATCTACGAGATCGAGGAGGGGCGGCCGTTCTGGAAGCTGCGTCCCATGCAGCTGCTCGTCACGCTCATCACCGTCGTCTCGCTGACGATCGTCGCCATCGTGCTCGTGCTCTCCGGGGATGTGGTGTCGGCGCTGGGCGACGCGATCGGCGCAGGCGAGGGCGTGCAGCTCGCGTGGAACATCGCCAAGTGGCCCCTGCTGCTGTTCGTCGTCGTCTTCCTCGTGGCGATGCTGTACTACGCGACCCCGAATGCCAAGCAGCCGAAGTTCCGGTGGATCAGCATGGGCGCCCTCGTGGCGATCGTGGTGCTGGCCGTCGCCACTCTCGGCTTCGTGCTCTACGTCACCACCTTCTCCAACTACGAGCGCACCTACGGATCGATGGCGGGCGTCATCGTGTTCCTGCTCTGGCTGTGGATCGCGAACCTCGCCCTCCTGTTCGGCGCCGAGTTCGACGCCGAGCTGGAGCGCGGCCGTCAGCTCCAGGCCGGGATCGCCGCCGAACGCGACATCCAGCTTCCCGCGCGCGACACCCGCCAGAGCGACAAGCGTGCGGAGAAGGAGCGGAAGGACATCGAGGAGGGACGGCGCATCCGCATCGAGAACGACGATGACGCGCCGGAGCCGGAAGACCGGGCGACGAGAGGACGATGACCCGGTCGGGCTATGGTGAGAGCCATGCCCTTCGCGTCGCCTGTGCGGCGCGTTTTTCCTACCCCAGAGGAGCGAACGAAGCGATGTTCAGTCCTGGTCGTCGCGCGCCGATGCGCAGGATGAGCACCGGAAGACCACACCGCCGCGCGGTCGGGGTCGTCGGAGGATGGCTCGGGATCGCCGCAATGCTCGCCGGCTGCACGGCCATCCCCGCCGACGTCGACGGCACCCTCGACGAGGCCCGCGACGGCGAGATCCGGGTCGGGATCACCCACAACCCGCCGTGGACGGACACGACCGATCCCTCGGACCCGGCCGGGGTCGAAGTGCGCCTCGTGGAGGACTTCGCCGAGACGCTGGACGCGACCGTCGTCTGGACGGTCGACAGTGAGGCGAACCTCGCCGAACGGCTGCACGACCACGCCCTCGACCTGGCCGTCGGCGGGTTCACCGATGACACCCCCTGGGTCGACAAGGCGGCGATGACCGTCCCGTTCGACGATGCGACGACCGCGGGCGAGACGAAGAAGCACGTCATGCTCACCGTTCTGGGGGAGAACCGGTTCCTCACGACCCTCGAGACCTTCCTGCTCGAACGAGGAGGCGCCCGATGAGGAGCCATCCCGCCCTTCCGCCCGCGCAGCGGGACACGCTTCGCCGGGCGATCCGCTTCGAGTGGTACACGCTCGCGTTCCTCGCCGTGGCGATCACCGGCGTCTACCTCGTGATGGGCAACTCCCAGGCGATGAAGGCCGCCTGGATCGAAGACCTGCTCTCCCTCGCGCCGCCGATCGCCTTCCTCCTGGCGGTCCGCATCATCGCGAAGCCGGCGACCGCGAAGTACCCGTACGGGTTCTTCCGCTCGGTCGGCGTGGCCCACCTCGTGGCCGGCGTCGCCCTGTTCACCATGGGCGCGTTCCTCCTGGTCGATTCCGTCATCGGACTGGTGAGCGGCGACCGGCCGCCGATCGGCTCGGTCCAGGTGTTCGGCCACGTGATCTGGTCGGGCTGGCTGATGATGGGCATGATGGCGTTGACCATCCCGCTGCCGATCTACTTCGGCCGAGTGAAGATGCGCCTGGCCAAGGATCTGCACAACAAGGTCCTCTACGCCGACGCCGACATGAACAAGGCCGACTGGATGACGGCAGCGGGATCGATCGTCGGGGTCGGCGGGATCGGGCTCGGGCTGTGGTGGGCGGACGCGGCCGCGGCGACATTCATCGCGGGGAGCATCCTCTGGGACGGGTGGCGCAACACCCGCGCCGCGATCACCGACCTCATGGACACCAGGGCCACGACCTTCGACGACGAGAAGCCGCACCCCGACTCCCATGCCGTGCTCGACCACCTGCTTTCCCTGCCCTGGGTGCGCGACGTCGCCGTGCGGACGCGGGATCAGGGACAGTTCTTCCACGTCGAAGCGTTCGTCGTCCCCGTCGACGATGCCCTGCCCTCCCTCGCCGAGCTCGACCGTGTCCGGCAGCAGTGCCAGGGCCTGGATTGGAAGCTCGTCGATGTCGTCCTCGTGCTGGTCCCGGAGCTCGCCGACCATCTCACGCGACGGGAGGACGACGACGAGGACGCCGCATCCTCAGCGGAGCGCCGTCCGTCGCCGCACCCGTAGCAGAGCACCCGCGAGCAGGAGACCCAGCCCGGCCACCGTCAGCGCACCCGTCATGGACGTCGGCCCGGAGGCCGCGAGCCCTTCGCCCTCACCGCCGTTGTCACCGCCCTCGCCGCCGCCGCCGTTGCTCGGCGTCTCGACGGGGTCGTACGTGTTGGTCACGGTCACGACGACGGGCTCCGTCGCGGCCGCGTCGACCGTCACCGTCTCCGGTTCGATGGTCTGCGCGGCCAGCGTGACCGCATCGTTGGCGCCGTCCGCGGACTCGCTGACCGTACACGTCGCCCCGTCCGGCAGACCGGTGAAGACGACGGGATCCGCGCTCGTGGCGCCCGCGGGGATCGTGGCGGAGACGACGACGCCTTCAGCCGGGGCGGGTGTGCACGCGAGGTCGATGGTGATGGCGTCCTGCAGTCCCGCGCCGTCTCCGGTGATGATCTTCTGCACGCTGATCTCCCCGGACGCATACGGGGTGGCGCGCACGCCGGTCCGAAGCGGGAGCGTCGTGGTCTGCGCCAGCACGAGCTTCTGCGCCGCGGGCCTGTCCGACGACTCCGTGTCGTAGAGATAGACCGTGCCCTGGGTGAGCGAGGCCTGGGCGGTGATCCGGAATCCGTTCACCGGAGCAGCCGGGCCGGTCCACCGCGCCCAGAGCTGCGTGCCGGAAGCGACCGCGGTACCGACGGGAACAGGCTGGGTACCCGCCTGGTCAAGGAAGACCTCCACGCCCACGGCCGCGTCGAGCGTGCCGCTGGTGGTGCCGGAGACCGTGAAGGGTCCCACGATCGATCCGTCCTCCGGCACCGTGGTGGTGTCGGGGTCGATCGCGAGCGTCGGCAGAGCCGGCTCCGGGAGGCCGCCGCTGTCGAGGGCGGCCTGTACGACGGCGGCCGTCGCATTCCGGATGGTCGCGTTGGTCCCCGTCGCCAGCACGAAGCCGTCGCTGAAGTACCAGATCGCGCTCTGCACCGCGGCGACCTGCTGCGAGAGCGGGAGGCCGGAGAGCGGGTTCGCGGTGTTGAAGGGGAAGTAGTTGTTGAGGATGTAGTTGATGTAATCGAGGTTGGGCACATTCGATGCGTCCCACTCCCCGATGTTGTAGCCCGCGCCGATGCCGGTCTCCGTGCTGAAGTCGATGCAGTAGGCCGAGGCGGTCGCTCCGGAGACGGGGTCGGCGATGGTGATGAGCTGCGGGCTCACGGCCTCCACCGAGGCGCCGGTCGCCGGGTACGCGCCGGGAGTAGGCGCCAGGGTCGTGAGCTCCCCCGTCACATTCGTCGGGTACTGCGAGCCGGTGATCGTGACCTGCGTGAAGAAGCCCGCCCGGGGCAGCACGGGGTCGGGATCCCACAGTGCGGACGCCGGCGTCGCGCCGAAGAGCACCATCGCCGCCGCGATGGCCGTCGCCAGAAGTGCCCCTGCTGTCCGCGTGCGCGCGCGCGTGGTCTCCGTGTGCATGGTGTCCCTCGATCTCGCCGATGATCCGAGTGACGGGTTCTCCGACTGCGACAGCCCGCCGTTGCCCACCGACGATAAGCCTGCGGGCCGCACGATCACAGGGGCGGGGCTGATGATCACCCGGGTGAGTCGATCCGCGTCGGTGCGGCGGCAGATCGCTCTCACAGCGGAGCGCCCGCCGGGGGAGGGAGTTGGGTGGCAGGCGCTCCGTCGGCCGCAGCGTGACCGTCGAGGCCCCCCCAAGCCGGCCCGTGCAGCACGTTCAGGATGAACCATGCGCACGGTCCGCGCAACGGGTGTGTCCGTCAGTGTCCGTGCGCGAGCTGCTGCACGAGCACGACGACGCCGCCGAGCCCGACGAGGATGCCCAGCGCGATGAGCTGCTGCCACCAGCTCAGCCCGGTCCGGCGGACGGCGACGTACCCGATGAGCCCGAGGATCGCGACGTAGACGATCGACGCGACGGTGAGAGCCGTCCGCAGCTCGATCCACCCCAGCACGGCTGCGAGGAGGACGAGCAGCGGCACCGCCGCCGAGCCGAGCGCCGTGCCGGTGAGCCCCAGGACCTCGCGCAGGTCCGCTCCCCGGGGGAAGCTGCCATGCGTCGCGAGGTGCGCGACCAGATCGGCGGCGAAGCCCGCCAGCGCGATCGCGACGATGCCGATGAGCAGGGTCACGGTGGCCTGCAGGGCGCTGGTGTGCTCGACATTGGAGTTCTGCACGAGCACGATGGCGAGGCCCGTGAACGTCGCGTACACCCGCTCCTTGATCGCGGCGCGGTCGTGCTCGGGCCGAGCGGCATCGGAGTCCGGCGTGCTCATGGGCGGGATGCTATCAAGACCCGCCCGCCGACCGAAGCAGGGGACCGTCCGGACCGCCGAGCTCCTCGCGTCGACATGGTAGCCGGATCCCGGTTTTAGGTGGCGCCCGTTCGCCGACGTGCGGCTCGAGTCACCTCACCCTGAGGACGACGCGAGTCTGCGCTTCGACATCGATCGGCGCCCACTCCCCGGGGCGGAGACGTATCCCTCGGTGCGCGCGCTGCGCCGACCCTCGTATCGCCTCACGCAGGGGTGAGTCCCTCATGCGCGCTCGGTGCCCGCGTCAGTCCAGACGCTCCGAGAGCTCGGCAGTGATCCCCCCGACCTGAGTGCGCGCCTCGGCCAGACGCGCGACGTCCTCCGTGAGGGACGTCAACATCGGCGTGGTGGCCCCGTGCCTGCGGGCGAGCTGCAGATTCGCGCGCAGGTTCAGAGAGGCCCCCGACAGCCCGCCGCGCAGAGCCTCTGTCGCGACGGCGAGATCCACCGCCAGGTACGGGTTGCCGTCGTCCGAGAGCGTGCGCGCTTCCGGGAGCAGGGCGAGGCCGAGGCGCCCGAGCCGCGCGACCGACTGCGCCGCGTCGACGGCCGCTGCACGGACGCGCTCCTCCCGCGCCCCGTCGTCCGCCGACAGAGCGAGCGCGGCGCCGAGATCCGCCGACACCGGTCCGTCCGCTTCGACCGCCCGCAGGATCTCGGCACGAAGGCGCACGAGGCGGTCGGCGCTCTCGACGGCGGCGGGCTCATCGGGGGTGTATGCGGCCACCATGGACATCAGGGCGGCGCTCAGGCCGAGCATCACTCCCGACGCCGCTCCTCCGCCCGGCGATCCGGTGGGCTGGCTCAGGGCATCGAGCCAGCCATCCATCGGCCGTGATGTCGGGACGTCTGCGGAATCCGTCATGCCGGTCAGACTATCGGCGCGCAGCGTGCGCCTCGTCCTCTCTCTACGATGGAGCCGTGCACCTCGTCGACACCCTGGCCCTCGTCGGTGAGGTGCTGTCCTGGATCGGCCTCGGCGTCGGAATCCCGTTCCTCATCGTGGCCCTGCTGATCCGGCTCGTCGAGGGGCAGTGGATCCCCGTCGAGATCGCCGTGATCGATCGGGACGGTCGGCTCACCGCCCGCTGGTTCGCGGGCGGCGACTTCCACGAGAGACCGCTGCGCCGCGGCGAGCCCACGGCCACCACCGATGGATGGCTCGACGGGTTCCACAGCTCGAACGACCCGGCTCGCATCCGGATCGGTGAGCCGCCTCATCTGCGCCGGGTCCTGCGGGCTGTCGGGGCCGTCTTCGCCGCGGTCGGTGCCGTCGGCCTGATCGTGTCGTTCCTCCCGCTCGTCCTCTGACTCGACACGCGGGGCGTCACGCCCTCGACGGGCGCTCCGAAGGACCTCGACCGAACGAGTCCAGCGCCGCGCGGTACGCGGCGGCGTCACTCCGCACCTCATCGGTGACCAGGAGCGCGTGCGGTCCGATCTGCCTGACGTACGTCCCCCGGCAGGGCAGCGTCACCACCCTTCCGAGGCCGCGCCGCCAGGCATCGGCCAGGGTGGCGACGTCACGGCGTTCGGGGCTGTCCGCGAGCGTCGTGAGGTGCGTCGCGAGATGTGCCTCGGAACCGCGCCGCTCCCACGCGCGGTAGGCCGCATCATCGGACACCTCCACCCCGAACGCGTCCCGCGCTGTGGGCCCGACGATCCGAGTGAGCACCGCCTCCCGCTCATCAGGACTCAGCGTCGTGGCGAAGGCGCGGTCGACCAGCGCCTGGTCCGGGTCGGTCGCGGCGTGCGCGACGGCGTCGGCCCAGATCCGGGGCCACACCTCCGTCCAGCGCGCACGGGTCTCCTCGTCCACACGCCGCGCGGCCGCCACCGGTCGATCGACCAGCGGCGGCGGGAGCGCGTCATCGGTGGGATCCAGCCCGTGCGCCTCGCGGATCCAGAGGAGCTCCAGCAGCGTGTGCGGTCGGTCCTCGACGGTGAGGGTCATGTCGTGCGGCCACGGGTTCCCGGGCATCGGTCGCGCCGAACGCATGCTCAGGCGATCGCGTCGTCGTCCCGCGGGCGCGGCACCGTCGCGCCGTGCGCGGGGATGAGCCCGAAGTCCGTCAGCAGCTCTCCCATCTGCGTGTTGTCGAGCTTGTCGAGGAGGCGACCCTGGAGGAAGTTCGGGCCGGGGAGGTGGACGGTCTCGCCGTCGCGCAGCCGCGCGGTGGCCTTGAGGAGGTAGCGGATGTCGTAGGTCGAGTTGAAGACCTCCGGCACGCCGCGTTCCACGTCGAGCAACTGATACGTGGCCTCCATCGCGGTGCGCACGGAGTACTCGGTGGTGAAGATCGTGTCGCGCGTCGTCTCGGCGAACTGTCCGAGGAAGGCGAAGTTGACGCTTCCCTCCGGGACCACCTGCGGACGGTCGCCGGCCCGGCGCGGCATGAAGAAGGAGGTCACGTACGGCATCATCACCGGGACCGTCTTGGCCGCCGACGCGGCGAGTTCGGCGATGTCCTCCACCGGCACACCGAGGTGGTAGAGCCACTCCTGCGCGATCTCCTCGCCCGTGCACTCCTGCATCGGCTTCTTGACGTAGTCGCCCGGCGTCTCGACGAAGAGTCCGTACACCCAGACCACGATCTCGTTCGGCTTCTGCGCCTTGAAGTGCGGCTGCCGGTTCACCGTCCAGCTCATCAGCCAGGCCGAGTCCTTGGCGGTGACGATCCCGCCGGTGACGACCTTGCCGCTGAACGGGTCGCGCTTGCAGATCCTCTCGATGTACTTCGGGATGCGCTCGTCGACGGTGGTGACCGTGGCGGATTCCCACTTCGTCTTGTCGATGTCGCTGCAGAACACCTCCGGTCGCCCGAACGCCGGCGACTTCGCGGCGATCCGCTTCCAGAGGTCCCAGGCGGGCGCCGGGCCGGTCTTCAGCTCCGGAGCGGTGTGCTGGTCGCCGTTGCCGGAGTTCTCCGTCAGCGACCCGATCGTCGCCAGACACAGGTCGTCCGGTCCGAGGTCGACGCCGCCGGGCTCGCCGCCGGCGACCCAGTCGATGCGCGTCGCCTGGATGCGACCGTCCTCGATGTCGAACTGGATGTCGGTCACGGTGTGATGGAACCGGAACTGCACGCCGTGGTCGTCGAGGAATTTCCGCATCGGCAGCACGAGCGACTCATACTGGTTGTACTTCGTGAACTTCAACGCGGAGAGGTCGGGCAGCCCGCCGATGTGGTGCATGAAGCGGTGCAGATACAGCTTCATCTCCAGCGCCGAGTGCCACTCCTCGAACGCGAACATGGTCCGCCAGTACAACCAGAAGTTGCTGCCGAGGAAGTCGTCGCCGAACACCTCGTCGATCCGCTTGCCCTCCATCTCCTCGCGGGTGGCGAGGATGACGGCGACGATCTCCTTCTGCGCCTTCTCCGAGAGGGTGAAGAGCTTGTCCGTATGCGCGTCCTGCCCCTGCTTCTCGGTCACCCGGCACAGGGAGACGTTGGGGTCGTCCTTGTTGAGCCAGTAGAACTCGTCGAGCACGCTGGCACCCTCGATCTCCAACGACGGGATGGAGCGGAACATGTCCCACAGGCACTCCATGTGGTCTTCCAGCTCCCGGCCGCCGCGGATGACGAACCCCTTCTCGGGGTACTTGATCCCGTCCAGCGCGCCGCCGGGCAGCCCCAGCTCCTCGAGGATCGTGATCCGCTCCCCCGCGACCTGCCCGTCGCGGATCATGAAGATCGCGGCCGCCATCGCGGCGAGACCGCCGCCGACCAGCCAGACCGTCTTGTCGTCGGCCCCCTCCGGCTTCCGGGGTCGTGCGAATGCTTCGTAATTCCCATTGCTGCGGTACATCTGTCCCACCCTCCGATTGGTTCGACACCGATGCGCACAGTCCAGCCGAAACCGATGCGGAAAGGAAGGGCTTCCTGTGCGACCGCTCGGAGCTCGCCGTCGCTGAGATCGCGTGATCGCTAGGATCGCCCCGTGACCCAGATCTCTCCGTTGCCCCGTCGCCGAGCCTTCGGATGCGGAGTCGCCTCCGCCGTCGTGGCGATCGTCGGGATCCTGCCGACCGCGATCGTCTTCGTCCTGGCGGGGACGGCGGACCCGAACTACGGATGGCTGGTGTTCCTCACGCTGCCGCTCGCGGTCCTCTTCGGCGGCATCGCCCTCCTCCTCGGCGTGATCGGGCTCGTCTTCGCCCGCGCCGACGGCGGAGGGTATGCGTGGCCGGTCGTCGGAGCCGTGCTCGGCGTCCTGGCGCTCCTTCCCGCCGCCGCGTTCCTGTGGGGCGGCTGATCTCGTGCGCCGGAACCCGCCCGCCAACAGACTGGTGCTCGCGATAGCTGCTGCACTGGCGGCGTTCTTCGTCTGGGGGGCGCTCGTGCGTCCCCTGTTGGACGGCGAGCCGCCCGTCGCGACCTCGCTCGTGTTCGGCGCGGGGGTTGCACTCGCCGGTCTGATCATCTGGATCGTGCTCGGACGCATCCGACGACTGCAGCACGCCCAGCGGCGAGCGCTGCGGGAGCGTGAGCCGCAGGCACGGATCTTCGGCTCCTACGCCCTCAACGGCGTGGCCGCGTACCTCTCGCGCACGATTCCCCTTCTCGGACTCGGCGCCGCACCGCGCGGCCTGCTCACGGCGAGCCCCACCGGGGTCATCGAGCCCTCGGGCTTTCGGTTGATCCGCGGCGGAGCGCGTCTCCTCACGGCCTACAGCGTTCCCCGGGACCGGATCCAGGGCGTGACGAGGGGCGGCATCCAGGAGGGCGCCTTCCTCTATCCGACCCTGGTGATCGTGGTCTCGCAGGAAGCGGGACAGGTCGCGATCCCGGTGCCGGTGACCAGGGACGACGCGCCGCTTCGCCGAGAGTCACCGGACGGCATGGATCGCCTCATCTCCGATGCGGCACGGATCTGGGGCGTCCCCGTGCTCGGGGACGGCGGCTGATGCGAGCGACGCCGCGACCGGAATCGACGCGCGGGCGCGGGTGACTGATGCGTACATCGACAGCGTGGTGGTTGATCGCAGCGATGACCGCCGTCTCGCTCATCGCCCTCGGCCTCGTCATGACCTACCGTTTCGCGACACCGCTCGTCGATCCTGCCCCGCCGACACCGGACTACGGGGTCCAGGCGCTCGTCGCCGGCGTGACGATGGCGGCAGCGGCGGCGAGTGGCCTCGGCGCGGGCGTGTACGCGACGAAACGCGAGGTCGCCCGAGGTCGAATCGTCGGCTGGACCGCCGCCGCGATGCTCGCGGGCACCGTTCTGGGAGCGGTTCTGGCCTTCGTGCTGAGCGCACGCTGAGGTGTACCCGATAGCCGCCGGAGGGAAGAGGCCCGCGACCCGTGTCATTGCGATGATCTTCGACCTTCCATGAAGGAGGGGAAGTCGGAAGCACCGAGGCCGTCCGGCGCAAAAAACGACTGAACAAAACTCCGGGCCGCTCGTTCCAGCTGCTCGGCTGTGAGGTTGCTACCCCCGAGCGAGAAACCGCACGTACCGTATTCGGGCCCGTTGGTCCACGTGAAATGGTAGGCGTGCACCCCATCTGAAGGTCCTGATTCGCGTACGTCGAACATCTCCCCGCTGACATCCAGAACCGTGTTCACATCCGCCAGGCTGCTGCGCAGCACAGCGCCACAGAATAGTCTTGCGAATCGCGGCGAGCGCGACCGCGATGACGGTCGTCATCTCTCTCCTGCGAAGGAGGCCGGCCTATGTCTTGCTCGGTCTGCGGCGGATGGATCTTCCGGGGGCGATGGGTATGCTCACGCCATGGAACCCGCCCCGATAGCCGACCACGGTCCGCAGGAGAAGGGTGCGACCCGGCGCCGCAGGATCCGGGTCGGCCTGATCGTCGCCGCAGCTCTCCTCATCGTGTTCTACCTCGCACGGCTGGGCTGGCTGTTCATGATGGCCGACGAGGGCGACACTCCTCCCCTGTCAGCCGTGCCCCTCCCTGCCGGCGCTCAGGTGGTCGGCCAGAGCGAAGGCTGCGGAAGCGGTGGCTGCGCGGTGACGTTCACGGTTCGCCCGCCCGACGGTATGACCCCGGAACAGCTCGCCGCGGAGATAGGGGCGACGCCGCAATTGTCGGTGCCTGGGAACCTGTGGGATCCACGCACCGTGTGGGTCTCGGCGCGGCCGTCAGCGGGCACCTTGAAGCTCGTCGCCGACTACACATCGGGCGAGTACGTGCCGTAGGCCGACCGTTCAGCCTGAGCGCTGACAGCGGACGACCGGACCGCGATCGTCAGACTCACGATGGGCCACCCGACGGCGACTCCGGCCAGCCCGAGGAGCGGGTCGGCCGGAGTCGGACGCATTGCTCTGCTTGCGTCCCCCCGCACAGGACTCAGAAGTCCCAGTCGTCGTCTTCCGTGGCCTCGGCCTTGCCGATGACGTACGACGAGCCCGACCCACTGAAGAAGTCGTGGTTCTCGTCCGCGTTCGGGGAGAGCGCCGACAGGATCGCCGGGTTCACGTTCGTGACGCTGGAGGGGAACATCGCCTCGTAGCCCAGGTTCATGAGGGCCTTGTTGGCGTTGTAGTGCAGGAACTTCTTGACGTCCTCGGTCAGCCCGACGCCGTCGTAGAGGTCCTGCGTGTACTGCACCTCGTTGTCGTAGAGCTCGTAGAGCAGCGAGAACGTGTAGTCCTTGAGCTCGTCCTTGCGCGCCTGGTCGGCCGTCTCGAGTCCGCGCTGGAACTTGTAGCCGATGTAGTACCCGTGCACGGCCTCGTCGCGGATGATGAGGCGGATGAGGTCGGCCGTGTTCGTCAGCTTCGCCTTCGACGACCAGTAGATCGGCAGGTAGAAGCCCGAGTAGAACAGGAACGACTCCAGCAGCGTGGAGGCGACCTTGCGCTTGAGGGGGTCGTCTCCCTGGTAGTAGTCCATGATGATCTGCGCCTTCTTCTGAAGGTTCGCATTCTCCGTGGACCAGCGGAACGCCTCGTCGATCTCCTTCGTCGACGCGAGCGTCGAGAAGATCGAGGAGTAGCTCTTCGCGTGCACCGACTCCATGAACGCGATGTTCGTGTAAACGGCCTCCTCGTGAGGCGTGATCGCGTCGGGGATCAGCGACACCGCGCCGACGGTGCCCTGGATCGTGTCCAGGAGCGTGAGCCCGGTGAACACCCGCATGGTGAGAAGCTGCTCGTCGGGGGTGAGCGTGTTCCACGACTGCACGTCGTTCGACAGCGGCACCTTCTCCGGCAGCCAGAAGTTGTTCACCAGACGGTTCCAGACCTCGAGGTCCTTGTCGTCCTGGATGCGGTTCCAGTTGATCGCCTGCACGCTGGAGACCAGCTTGAGCGGAGAGTGAGGAGTCATTCTTGTCCTAGTTCCTGGGTCACTGAGCCTGTCGAAGTGTCAGAGCATGCACGAGACGCACTCGGTCATGTCGGTGCCCTCGAGCGCCAGCTGACGCAGACGGATGTAGTAGATCGTCTTGATGCCCTTGCGCCATGCGTAGATCTGGGCCTTGTTGATGTCACGCGTGGTGGCGGTGTCCTTGAAGAACAGCGTCAGCGACAGACCCTGATCGACGTGCTGCGTGGCCGCGGCGTACGTGTCGATGACCTTCTCGTAGCCGATCTCGTACGCGTCCTGGTAGTACTCCAGGTTGTCGTTCGTCATGAACGCCGCCGGGTAGTAGACGCGACCGAGCTTGCCTTCCTTGCGGATCTCGATCTTCGAGGCGATCGGGTGGATCGAGGAGGTCGAGTTGTTGATGTAGGAGATCGAGCCGGTCGGCGGCACGGCCTGCAGGTTCTGGTTGTAGATGCCGTGCTCCTGGATCGACGCCTTGAGCTGGACCCAGTCCTCCTGCGTCGGGATGTGCTTGCCCGCGAAGAGCTCCTTGACCTTCTCGGTCTCCGGGACCCAGGCGCGGTCGATGTACTTGTCGAAGAACTCGCCGGACGCGTAGGTGGAGTCGGCGAACCCGTCGAACGTCGTGCCGCGCTCGATCGCGAGCTGGTTCGAAGCGCGCAGCGCGTGGAACAGCACGGTGTAGAAGTAGATGTTCGTGAAGTCGACGCCCTCCTCCGAGCCGTAGAACACGTGCTCGCGGGCGAGGTAGCCGTGCAGGTTCATCTGGCCGAGGCCGATCGCGTGCGACCGGTCGTTGCCGTCCTCGATCGAGCGGACCGAGCCGATGTGGCTCTGGTCGCTGACCGCGGTGAGCGCGCGGATCGCGGTCTCGACCGTCTGGCCGAGGTCGTCGGCGTCCATCGACAGCGCGATGTTCATCGAGCCGAGGTTGCAGGAGATGTCCTTGCCGATCTCCTTGTACGACAGGTCGTCGTTGTAGGTGGTCGGCGTGTTCACCTGCAGGATCTCGCTGCAGAGGTTGGACATGTTGATGCGCCCCTTGATGGGGTTGGCCTTGTTGACCGTGTCCTCGAACATGACGTACGGGTAGCCGGACTCGAACTGGATCTCGGCGACGGTCTGGAAGAACTCGCGCGCGTTGATCTTGGTCTTCTTGATGCGCGGGTCGTCGACCATCTCGCGGTACTTCTCGGTGACCGAGATGTCGCCGAACGGGACGCCGTAGACCTTCTCCACGTCGTACGGCGAGAACAGGTACATGTCCTCGTCGTTCTTGGCGAGCTCGAACGTGATGTCCGGCACCACGACACCGAGCGACAGCGTCTTGATGCGGATCTTCTCGTCGGCGTTCTCGCGCTTGGTGTCGAGGAAGCGCATGATGTCGGGGTGGTGGGCGTTGAGGTACACCGCGCCCGCGCCCTGACGCGCGCCGAGCTGGTTGGCGTAGCTGAAGCTGTCTTCGAGGAGCTTCATGACGGGGATGATGCCCGAGGACTGGTTCTCGATCTGCTTGATCGGGGCACCCGACTCGCGGATGTTCGACAGCAGCAGGGCCACGCCGCCGCCGCGCTTGGAGAGCTGCAGCGCGGAGTTGATGCCGCGGGCGATCGACTCCATGTTGTCCTCGATGCGCAGCAGGAAGCAGCTGACGAGCTCGCCGCGCTGGGCCTTGCCCGCGTTGAGGAAGGTCGGGGTGGCCGGCTGGAAGCGACCGGAGATGATCTCCTCGACGAGGTTCACGGCGAGCTTCTCGTCGCCGTCCGCGAGGGCGAGCGCGGTCATCACGACGCGGTCCTCGAAGCGCTCGAGGTAGCGCTTGCCGTCGAACGTCTTCAGCGTGTAGCTCGTGTAGTACTTGAACGCGCCGAGGAACGTCTCGAAGCGGAACTTCTTCGAGTAGGCGAGGTCGTTGAGCTTCTGCACGAAGTCGAACGAGTACTTCTCGATGACGGCGCCCTCGTAGTACTCCTTCTCCACGAGGTAGTCCAGGCGCTCCTTGAGCGAGTGGAAGAACACGGTGTTCTGGTTCACATGCTGCAGGAAGTACTCCCGCGCGGCGCGCTTGTCGGCGTCGAACTGGATCTTCCCGTTCGCGTCGTACAGGTTCAGCATCGCGTTGAGCGCGTGGTAGTCCAGGCCCTCGTACGCGGGGTTCACCTTGAATGCCACTGTCTCGGTCACTGAAGATTCCACCGTCGTTCCAATCCGTCGCTCACGCGATCCACGTCGTCCTGTGTGCCGAAGATCTCGAGCCGATACAAGTGAGGCACGTGACACTTGCGGCTGATGATGTCGCCGGCGAGGCAGAACGCGTCGCCGAAGTTTGTGTTGCCCGCGGAGATGACCCCGCGGATATGACGCCGGTTGCGCTCGTCGTTGAGGAACCGGATCACCTGCTTGGGCACGGCCCCCTTCTCGACCCCGCGCCCGGCACCCCCGCCATAGGTGGGGGTGACCAGCACGAAGGGCTCGTCGACGACGAGGTCCTCTTCGTTCCGGTGGAGGGGGATGCGTCGGGCGGGAAGCCCGAGCTTCTCGATGAAGCGCGCGGTGTTACCCGACACGCTCGAGAAGTAGACCAGGAGCGGCGCTGCGGTCGCGACGGCGCTCATAGCTCTCTCCTTGGGTTCCTGAGCCTGTCGAAGGGCCGGGTGGCGAGCCTGTCGGACTACGCCAGGCGGGACGCGAGCTCGTCGATCTTGTCGGGACGGAAGCCCGACCAGTGGTCCTCGTCGGTGACGACGACCGGCGCCTGCATGTAGCCGAGCGCCTTGACCTGCTCCAGGGCCGTCGGGTCCTCCGACAGGTCGTGGATCTCGTACTCGATGCCCTTGGCATCCAGGGCACGGTAGGTCGCGTTGCACTGGACGCAGGAAGGCTTGGTGTACACCGTGATCGACATCTGAACCCCTCAAATCTCTGGTTTCTCCGGCAGACCTCCGCCGGGATCTCAATACTACATATAGGGACGGACATTCGGTGCGACCACAAGGGGTAGTAGTTACATCCGTGTAGTTTTTCCACCGCTCTCTACAGATACAACACAGGTTCTCCACCGTTTCTTCCACAGGCGGACCCCCTCTCCCGAGGTCGTCGAGCCGCGGGAAATCGCGGCTGGGAGGAGCCTGTGAGGGATCCATCCACAGGTGGCACCTTACGAGGGGCTTCGGACATCCCCAGGCCTGTGGAATTCGTCCGCCGGCGTGTCCACGGCGTGTCGCGGTGCCGCGGCCACCGGCCCGTCTCCCCGACGTCCCCGCGGCCCGGTACCGTTGTCTGGTGGCGGGCTATCGGGATCTTCTTCGCACGCCGGGAGTGGGCCGCATGATCGCCGCCCAGCTCACCGCGCGCTTCCCCAACGGGATGATGTCCTTGGCGATCCTGCTGCATGTCGAGCAGCAGACCGGATCGTACGGATCGGCGGGCCTCGTGCTCGCCGCGACCAGCGTCGGCCAGGCGGTCGCCGGCCCCATCACCAGCCGGTGGATGGGCGCGTGGGGCATGCGGCGGGTGCTGACCCTCACGCTGTCCGTCTGCGTGATCGCCGTGCTCGGTCTCGGGCTGCTGCCGCTCTCCGTCCCCGGCTACATGGCTCTCGGCATGATCGCCGGCCTGTCGACGCCGCCCGTGCAGGCGGCCGTCCGGACCATCTACCCGAAGCTGGTCAACGCCGGTCAGCTCACCCCCCTGTTCTCCCTCGACGCCTCCCTGCAGGAGATCATCTGGGTGCTGGCGCCGGTGGTCATCACCCTCGTCTCCACCCAGGTCGGCACCATGGAGGGTCTGCTCCTGGTGGCGATCGTCCTCGTCGCCGGCGGCGCGTGGTTCATCCTCTCCCCCGAGGTCGGCCGCGTGCGCATCCCCCGCAGCCGCAATGCGCTGGGCAAGGTCGTCCTCAAGCCGCCCGTGCTCCTCGCCACGGTCATCGGCTTCCTCCTCATCGGCGCCTGCTCGGCGGTCGAGGTCGGCGTGGTCGCGACGTTCGAACACGGCAGCCTCGCGGCGGGCCTCGTCCTCGCCGTCTTCTCCGCCGGCAGCCTGGCCGGCGGCCTCGCCTTCGGCCACATCCCCATCGGACCGTGGGCCATGGCGCGCCGCCTGCTCATCGTCACCGTGGGCCTGGCCCTCACGATGGTGATGCTCAACGTCTACTGGTTGGGCGGCACGCTCATCCTCGCCGGCATCGGCATCGCCCCCGCCCTGGCGGTGCTGTTCGCCATCACCACGGCCAGCGTGAAGTTCAGCGAGACCGCCGAGGCCTTCGGCTGGGCGGGCACCGGCCAGCTCATCGGCGCCGCGGCCGGATCGGCGGTCGCGGGCTTCCTCGTCGACGTCGGCGACTGGCGCGGCGCCTACCTGGCCGCCACCATCTTCGCGGGCGTCGGACTACTCGTCTCGATCGTTTTCGTGCGCTCCTTCCCCGATCTGCGTCACCGCGACGCGAGCCCCCATCCCGACACCGAGCCCCTGGCGGTCACCCCCTCATGAGCCCCTCCGTCCCGTCTTCCTCCCCCGCGATCGTCTGCGTCGGCGAGTCGATGGCACTGATCACGCCCACCGGCGCCGACCTCGCGTCCGCCGACACGGCGTCGATCACGCACGCGGGTGCGGAGGCGAACGTGGCGGTCGGAGTGGCGGCCGCGGGCCACCGCGCCGCCTGGGCCTCCCGCCTCGGCGACGATCCCCTCGGCCGCCGCCTCTCCCGCGAACTGGAGCGGCGCCGCGTCGAGCTGTGGACCGAGCTCGACGCCGAGGCGCCGACCGGTGTGATGTTCAAGGATCCCGGCGTGGAGTCGTCGGCCGTCTACTACTACCGCCGCGGCTCCGCCGCCTCGCGCATGGCACCGGGGTTCCTGTCCCCCGCGCAGCTGGCCGGCGTGCGCATCGTGCACACCACGGGCATCACCCCGGCACTGTCCCCGACGTGCCTGGCGATGGTCGACCGGCTCTTCGCCGACGCGCGCACCGCCGGAGCCGTCGTCTCGTTCGATGTCAACGACCGCCGGGCACTGTGGAGTCCCGAGGAGGCGGCCGCCACCCTGGCTCGCCTGGCCGACGCCGCCGACATCGCCTTCGTCGGCCGCGACGAGGCCGAGCGCATCTGGGGCACTGCCACAGCACGGGAGATCCGCGCCCACCTCCCGCACTGCGGACTGCTCGTCGTCAAGGACGGCGACGTCGGTGCCACGGCCTTCCTCGGCGACGCGGACCCGGTGTTCGTGCCCGCACCGACCGTCGACGTCGTCGAGCCCGTCGGCGCCGGAGACGCCTTCGCCTCCGGGTTCCTCGCGGCGACGCTCGACGGCGCCGACCTCGAGACCCGCCTGGCCGCCGGACACGAGGCCGCCGCGCGGGTGCTCCGCATCGCGGCCGACCTGCCACCCCTGGAGCCCGCGCGCTGACGCCGCCCGCCGTGTCCCGGCGCGGTCGTAGGCTGGTGCCATGCCCGCTCCCGTCACCCTCCCCCGCCTGAGCTGGGGCGATGCCGCTGCACCGCGACACGCACTCCTCGTGCACGGTCTGGGATCGTCCGGCGCGCTCATGTGGCGGCTCGGCGACGCCCTCGCGGCGGCCGGCTGGCACGCGACGGCGGTGGACCTGCGCGGCCACGGCGACGCCCCGCGGGCGCTCGATTACTCCGTCGCCGCGTATGCCGCGGACCTCGCGGCGACGCGCCCTCCCGGTGCGGGCGCCTGGGATGCCGTCATCGGGCACTCGCTCGGCGGCGCCGCCGGTACGGTGGCCGCCGCGGACGACGCGGACTGGACACGACGCCTCGTCCTCATCGATCCCGCGATCCACGTCGTCCAGCAGGACGCGGCCGACGTCCGCCGCAGCCAGGAACGCGCCTTCGCCGACAACCGCCTCGACGCGGTGCGACAGGAGCACCCGCACTGGCACCCGCAGGATCAGGAGCTCAAGGTCGACGCTGTCCGGCGGGCGAGCACGTGGGCGGTCGAGCAGACCAGCGCACAGAACCAGCCGTGGGACGTCCGGGCGCACGCAGCCCGTCTGACGGTGCCCACGCACGTGATCGGGGGCGATCCCGCGATCTCCAGCATCTTCACCGGAGCCCTCGCCGACGAGGTGCTCGCGAGCAACCCCCGCATCTCCCTGTCGGTCGTGGCCGGCGCCGGCCACTCGGTGCATCGCGACCGCCCGGAGGAATCGATCCGACAGCTCCTGGAGGTTCTGGCATGACCGACTTCGACCCGTCGGCGTATCTCCCCGACGACCTGCTCGACCGCATCCGCGAGCGCGCCCCCATCCACGACAGGGAGAACACCTTCCCCCAGGCCGACCTCGATGAGCTCCGCGCGGCCGGCTACCTGTCGATCCTCGTGCCGCGGGAGCACGGCGGCGCGGGGCTCGGCCTCGAGCAGGCCGCCCTCCTCCAGCAGCGGCTCGCGGGCGCCGCGCCCGCGACCGCCCTGGCGATCAACATGCACCTCGTCTGGACCGGCGTCGCCAAGGTCTTCTCGGACCGCGGGGTCCCCGGTCTCGAGTTCGTGCAGGACGGCGCCGTGGCCGGCGAGGTCTTCGCGTTCGGCATCAGCGAGGGCGGCAACGACCTCGTGCTGTTCGGGAGCGACACCGCGGCGGTCCCGGACGGCGCCGGGGGCTACGCCTTCACCGGCACCAAGATCTTCACCTCGCTCGCCCCCGTCTGGACGAAGCTCGGCCTGCACGGGCTCGACACCACGAGCCCCGACGCGCCGAAGCTCGTGTTCGCCTTCGTCGACCGCACGTCCGCGGTCACCACCGCCGACGACTGGGACACCCTCGGCATGCGCGGCACCCAGAGCCGGACCACGCGCCTCGAGGGGGCCGTCGCGGACGCGGCACACGTCGTGCGGCGCATCGACCCCGGCCCGAGCCCCGACCCGATCGTCTTCGGCATCTTCGCGGTCTTCGAGATCCTCCTCGCCTCCGTCTACACCGGCATCGCCCGGCGGGCCCTCGAGCTGGCCGTGGCGACGGCCCACCGGCGCCGCTCCAAGAAGAGCGGCGCCGCGTACAGCCAGGACCCGGACATCCGCTGGCGGATCGCCGACATGGCCCTCGCCTACGACGCACTCCCTCCGCAGATCGCCGTACTCGCCCGCGACGTCGACGAGCGCGCGGACCGCGGCGCGGGCTGGTTCCCCGCGCTCTCGGGCGTCAAGCATCGCGCGGTGACGATGGCCAAGCACGTCGTCGACGAGGCCATGCTGGTGGCCGGCGGCGGCTCGTACTTCAGCGCCAATGAGCTCTCCCGGCTGTACCGCGACGTCCTCGCCGGCGCATTCCACCCCTCCGACCCGGAGTCGGCGCACGCCACCGCGGCGAGCGCCTGGCTGGGCCCGATCGAGGCCTGAGCGGGCGCACGCACACCCCGTTGTCCACGACCGTCCGCGGTGCCAAGATCACACCATGGCACCGTCGAAGAAGGACCATACCCTCGACGCGATCTCCAAGACCATCGTCGAGATGCTGCAGGAGGACGGGCGGCGCTCGTACTCCGAGATCGGCCGGATCGTCGGCCTGAGCGAGGCCGCCGTCCGGCAGCGGGTGCAGCGGCTCACCGAGTCCGGGGTGATGCAGATCGTCGCGGTGACCGACCCGATGCAGCTCGGCTTCCACCGGCAGGCGATGGTCGGCGTCAAGGTCGCCGGGGACGCCCGAGGCGTGGCCGAGGCGATCGCCGACATCGACGAGGTCGACTACGTCGTGATCACGGTCGGATCGTTCGACGTGCTCGTCGAGGCGGTGTGTGAGGACGACGACCACCTGCTGGCGCTCGTCAACGACCGCATCCGCCCGATCCCGGGGGTGGTGTCGACGGAGACCTTCATCTACGCGAAGCTCCAGAAGCAGCAGTTCGCCTGGGGCACGCGCTGACGGTCGGCCTCAGCGCGGCCGCGTCTCCTCGCGACGGCGGGCGAGGAGGGCGAGGTGCAGGGCGGCGAGGGTCTCCCCGTCGTCCAGATCCGCGCCGAGCAGGTCGCCGATGAGCGCGAGGCGCTGATAGAACACCGAGCGCGAGAGATGGCTCGCGGCCGCCGCCGCGGAGCGGTTGCCGGGGTGCGCGACGAGGGCGGCGAGGACCGCGAGCAGGTCTCCCCGGCGATCCCGGTCGTGACGGACGAGCGGCTCCAGCATCTGCTCGCTGTGCGCCTGGAGCCGCCGGTCGTCGCGCAGAGCGGACACGAGGCGTTCGAGCGGCCGGTCGGCGACGCGCCGGACCACCGGCACGTCGCCCCCGGACGGCCGTGCGGCGACGTCGAGCGCGGCGCGGATCGAGGCCAGGAGCCCGAGGACGCCTTCGGCGCTCGGTCCGACGGTCACGGGCGCGCCGCCGGAGAGGTGCGCGAGGACCGGATCGGTCAGCGCATCGGCTCCGGCGGCCACGAGCAGGACCACGTCGGCTCCGCGCCGGGCCCCCACCGCAGGCAGGCCCGCTGCACGCGCGCGGGCGACGAGCCTCTCCGCGTCCTCCTCCGTGCGGAAGACGAGGCCGGAGACGGTACCGTCCGACGGGTCGAGACCGAGTCTCCGGAGCCTGACCTCGACGTCTTCCTCGCGGGCGAACCGCGCGCCGAGAAGATCCTCGACGAGGCGGCGATGGGCGAGCACGGTCCACGCCCCCTCCCCATCGGCGAGGCAGCCGAAGGCGAGGGCCGTCGCCCCCAGCTCCAGGACAGTGGCCCGACCGGCGGGATGCAGCGGACCCTCCGCTGCGATGAGCCGGCCCCAGCGCACTCCGCGCGCCTGCACGGGCACCCGGTCGCCGCCCCGCTCCGTCTGTCGGAGGGCCTCGCCGACCGGGACGCGGAGCGCTTCGATCGCGACGACCTCTCCCGCCGGATTCTCGAGGCGGACCGGGGCGTCGAGTGCGCGGGCGACCTCGGACACGATGAGGTCGGCCGGTGCGCCACGGAGGCTGAGGGCGGTGAAGAGGTCGTGCAGTCGCTGACGCTCGCGGAGCGCTGCCGTCTGGGCCTCGATCAGCGCCCGGTGCACAGCCTCGGTCACCGCGACGAACTTGACCTCCACCCCGAGCGCGATCAGAGCGAGGCCAGAGGCGGCACAGGCCTCGACGACCGCGGCCGGGACGCGGGGCATCCGCGAGCCGAGTTCGACGATGATGCCGGACACCCCGACCGCCGCCAGCTCCGCCACGAGCACGCGCAACGCTGCGGGGCTCGTCGGCCAGGCCGCGCCGGTCGTGAGCAGCAGCTCGCCGCCGTCGAGCAGGCGGGCGACGGTGGCGCTGTCCGAGGCGTGGACCCACCGCACCCCGGCCTCCAGTGCCGGGCCCCCGACGAGGACGGTCGGCGCCCCCTCCTGCACCGCGGGGAGCGCGAGCACGTCCCCGACGCGCAGCACCGAGGGCGATCGATCCGGACGATCTGTCCGATCCGCCGAGAAGTCCTGACGCTCTGCCACTCCGCACCTGCTCCGTTTCCTGTCAGCATGGGCCGAGCCCCAGCGTAGCGACCCTCGGTCAGAGTGTGCGAGACGCGATCCCCTCTGCGAAGGAGCATCCGTGGACATCGTCCGTCACGTCATCAACGGCACCGATACCGGCGACGCGGCCCGCCGAGGCCTCGTCTTCGATCCTGCGACAGGAGTCGTCACGAAAGAGGTCGCGTTCGCCTCTGCCACCGAGGTCGACGCCGCGGTGGCCGCCGCGGCCGCGGCCCTCCCGGCGTGGCGGGAGACGAGCCTCATCAAGCGCGCCGACGTGTTCTTCCGGCTCCGTCAGCTCCTCAAAGAGCGCACGGGCGAGCTGGCGGCCATCGTCACGTCCGAGCACGGCAAGGTCCTGTCCGACGCCGCCGGCGAGGTGTCCCGTGGCATCGAGAACGTCGAGTTCGCGGCCGGTCTCGTGCACCTGCTCAAGGGCGAGCGCAGCGAGCAGGTCGCCCGCGGGGTCGACGTGCACTCCGTGAAGCAGCCGGTCGGCGTGGTCGCGGCCATCACTCCGTTCAACTTCCCGGTCATGGTGCCGCTGTGGATGGTCGCCTCCGCCATCGCGTGCGGCAACACCGTCGTCCTCAAGCCCAGCGAGAAGGATCCGTCCGCCGCGGTCTGGCTCGCACGGCTGTTCCGCGAGGCCGGTCTCCCGGACGGCGTCCTCAACGTCGTGCACGGCGACCGGGAGGCCGTCGACGCGCTCCTCGACTCCCCGCGGGTGCAGGCGGTGAGCTTCGTCGGCTCGACCCCGATCGCCCGGTCGATCTACGAACGGGCGTCCGCCGCCGGGAAGCGGGTCCAGGCGCTCGGCGGTGCGAAGAACCACATGGTCGTGATGCCCGACGCCGACATCGACGCGGCCGCCGACGCCGCCGTCTCCGCAGCCTACGGCTCCGCGGGCGAGCGCTGCATGGCGGTGTCCGTGCTCGTGGCGGTGGGCGACATCGCCGACGACCTCGTCGCCGCGATCGCCCGCCGCATCGACGGCCTCTCGATCGGCCCCGGCACGGACCCGGCGAGCGAGATGGGCCCGCTCATCACCGCGGAGCACCGTGATCGGGTCGCCTCCTACGTCACGGAAGCTCCCGGCGAGGGTGCCACGGTCGTCGTCGACGGCACGACGACGCCGTTCGACGGCGACGGCTTCTTCCTCGGGGTGAGCCTGATCGACGACGTCACACCCGGCATGCGCGTCTACGACGACGAGATCTTCGGCCCGGTCCTGTCCGTCGTGCGCGTGGGCTCCTACGCGGAGGCGGTCGCGCTCGTCAACGCGAACGCCTACGGCAACGGGACCGCGATCTTCACGCGCGACGGCGGGACGGCCCGGCAGTACGAGTTCGACATCGAGGTCGGCATGGTCGGCGTCAACGTCCCGATCCCGGTGCCCATCGGCGCCTACTCCTTCGGCGGGTGGAAGGACTCGCTCTTCGGCGACGCGCACATCTACGGCCCGGAGTCCGTGCACTTCTACACGCGGTCGAAGGTCGTGACGACGCGGTGGCCTGACCACACCCCGTCGCAGATCGACCTCGGCTTCCCGAGCAACCACTGACGAGGAGCGCCCACGATGACGACCTTCACCGACCGCCACGGACTCTCCTCCCCGCTCCCCGCCCCGGACGCCGAGGCGCAGGTGCGCGCCGACGACCGCGCCCATGTCTTCCACTCCTGGAGCGCCCAGGCGCTGATCGACCCGCTGCCGGTCGCCGCGGGTCGAGGCTCGACCTTCTGGGACTACGGGGGCACCGCGTACCTCGACTTCTCCAGCCAGCTCGTGAACCTCAACCTCGGCCACCAGCACCCGGACCTCGTCGCCGCGATCCAGCAGCAGGCCGGGCGGCTCGCGACCATCCAGCCGTCGATGGCCAACGATGTCCGAGGGGAGCTCGCCCGCCTCATCGCCGAGGTCGCTCCCGACGGGTTCGAGAAGGTGTTCTTCACGAACGGCGGCGCGGAGGCGAACGAGTACGCGGTGCGCATGGCCCGGCAGGCCACGGGCCGCCGGAAGGTGCTGTCGATGTACCGCAGCTACCACGGCTCCACCGCGACCGCGATCTCCCTCACCGGCGACCCGCGCCGCTGGGCGAACGACGTCACGGACACCGGGGCCGTGCGGTTCTTCGGACCGTACCTCTACCGCTCCCCGTTCCACAGCGAGACGCCCGAGCAGGAGACGGAGCGCGCCCTCGCGCACCTGGAGCAGACCATCCAGCTCGAGGGGCCGCAGACCATCGCCGCGATCATCGTCGAGACGGTCGTCGGCACCAACGGCGTGCTGCTTCCGCCGCCCGGCTATCTGCCCGGGGTGCGCGCGCTCTGCGATCGCTACGGGATCGTCTTCATCGCGGACGAGGTGATGGTCGGATTCGGCCGGCTCGGCGAGTGGTTCGGGATCGACGCGTTCGAGGCCCGCCCCGACCTGATCACCTTCGCGAAGGGCGTGAACTCGGGCTACGTGCCGCTCGGCGGCGTCGTGATCTCCGACCGCATCGCCGCGGCCTTCGACACCGTCCCGTTCGCGGGCGGACTGACGTACTCCGGGCACCCTCTCGCCTGCGCGGCCGGTGTGGCCACGTTCGAGGTGTTCCGCCGGGACGGCATCCTGGAACGGGTGCGCGACCTCGGCGAGCGGGTCGTCGGTCCGACCCTGCGCTCGTGGGCGCAGTCGCATCCGAGCGTGGGCGAGGTGCGCGGTCGCGGGCTGTTCTGGGCGGTGGAGCTCGTGCGGGATCAGCGGACCAGGGAGCCGCTGGTGCCGTTCAACGCGACCGGTGCCGACGCTGCACCGATGACGGCGTTCGCCGCCGCCGCGAAGCGGGCAGGGGTCTGGCCCTTCACGCACTTCCATCGCGTGCACATCGCCCCGCCGCTGGTGATCGAGGAGGCGGAGCTGGTGCGGGGGCTGGCGGCGATCGAGGAGGCGCTGGCGGTCGCCGACCGGTACGCGGTCGGCTGAAAGGCCGTCCGCGCCTCTCGCTTACTTGCGGTCGAAGTCGAACGCCTTGAGGAGCTCGCCGACGGCCTTGTCGCGCTCCTCGCCGCCGTCCTCGAACATGTGGGTGACGTGCGTGCGCAGGTGGTTCTCCAGCAGCAGACGGTTGAGCGACTCGAGGGAGCGCTGGATCGCGCGGGACTGCGTGATGATGTCCATGCAGTACTCCTCGCTCTCGATCATCCGCGCGACGCCGCGCATCTGACCCTCGAGAATGCTGGTGCGGTGCAGGGCGCGCTTCTTGATGTCTTCGATCACGTATCGAGGCTACTCGCCCCGTGAAAGGATGACGTCATGCCGCGAACACCCACGACGCTGCTCTCCCTCGCCGACCAGGAGCGTCGGCGCGCGCTGCGGCGGATGAAGGCCGTCGCGCTCGGGGCGCTGATCTTCATGGCCCTCGCCTTCGTCGTCGCGTTCGCGTTCCAGGAACGGGTGGGTGGACTCGCGTACGTCCGCGCCGCCGCGGAGGGCGGCATGGTCGGCGCGCTCGCGGACTGGTTCGCCGTGACCGCGCTGTTCCGCCGTCCGCTGGGCCTGCCCATCCCGCACACCGCGATCATCCCGAACCGCAAGGACGAGATCGGCCGCACGCTCGGCGAGTTCGTGGAGACGAACTTCCTCGCCGCCGACGTCGTGCGCACCAAGCTCACCAGCACCGCGATCGCCCTCCGCGCCGGGGAGTGGCTCCGCGAGACGCCGCATGCCGAGCGCGTGGCGGCCGAGGGAGCGACGATCGCGACGGCCGTGCTGAACGCGCTCAGCGACGACGACGTGCGCGACCTCCTCGCCGACCTCGCCCGCGAGCACCTCGTCGCCCCGGAGTGGGGGCCGCCCGCCGGGGCGTGGCTGGAGAAGATCGTGGACGCCGAGGCGCACCACGGTGCCGTCGACCTCGCGGTGGACAGCATCGGGCGGTGGCTCGACGCGAACGCGGCCTCCTTCACCGGACTCGTCTCCCGGCGCCTCCCCGGATGGATGCCGAAGATCGCCCACCGCCTCATCGATGACACGGTGTACAACGAGGCGGTCAAGTTCGTCCGCGCCGTGCAGGCCGACCCGCGGCATCCGGCTCGCCTCGCGGTCGACGGGTACCTGTCCCGCCTCGCGGACGCTCTGCAGAACGATCCCGCGACGCGCGAGAAGCTGGAGAACGCCAAGGCCGCGCTCTTCGACAGCCCGCGCGTCGGCGCCCTCGCCGCAGAGGCGTGGAACACCGCCAAGAACGGACTCCTCACCTCCCTCGCCGACCCGGAGAGCGGGCTGCGGCGCCGCGCCGTGCAGGCGCTGCAGGAGGTCGGCGAGCGGCTCACGACCGACGCCGCCCTGCAGCGGCGCGTCGACACGTGGGTCTCCGATGCGGCCGTCTTCCTCGTGGACCGGTACCGGCACGACATCGCCTCGATCATCACCGACACCGTGGAGCGCTGGGACCCCGCCGAGACCACGGAGAAGATCGAGCTCATGGTCGGCCGCGACCTGCAGTACATCCGCCTCAACGGCACCGTCGTCGGCGCCCTCGCCGGCCTCGCGATCTTCACCGTCGCCCACGCCCTGATCCCGGGAGTCTGACATGGCGCTGTCCCACGATCCGCTCTGGCCGCGTGCCGGCGCCTGGCCCGCGTTCGAGGGCACGGCCGATGCGGTGCTCCTCGGCGTCCCGACCTGGCGCACCTCGCTGTCCCCGACCGGGGCGCACGCGACACCGGCCGCGATCCGCGAGGCACTCCCCCGCTACGGCACGACGGTCCTCGGCCCGCCGACGATCGACCTGGACGAGGTGCTCCGCATCGCGGACGCCGGGGACGTGCCGGAGCCGGACGGCGATGCGGGAGAGGCGCGGACGATCGAGCGGGTCCGGGAGCTCGCGGACGCCTCAGACCTCGTCATCGCCCTCGGCGGCGACAACTCCCTCACCTACCCGGTCGCGCTCGGTGCCCGGACCACGGGCCTGATCACGTTCGACGCCCACTTCGACCTGCGCGACGGCGTGTCCAACGGCACCCCGGTGCGGCGGCTCGTCGAGGACGTCCCCGCCGCGGCAGGCGTTCCGACGGCCGGCGTCGACCCCGCCCGCATCGTGCAGATCGGCCTCGCCGACTTCGCGAACTCCGCCGCCTACGCCCGCCGCGCGGCGGACTGGGGCATCCGGGTCATCACCCTCGACGACGTGCGCCGTCGCGGCATCGCCGACGTCGTGGCCGAGGCGGTCGCGATCGCGGGCGCGGGCGACGCCGCCCGGGTGCACCTCGACATCGACGTGGACGTGTGCGACCGCGCGGTCGCACCGGGCTGCCCGGCCAGCGTCCCGGGAGGCCTGGCGGCGTGGGAGCTTCGCGCCCTCACCCGTGCGGTCGCCGCTGATCCGCGGGTCGTGAGCGCCGACATCGCCGAGGTCGACGCGACCGCGGACGCCGAGGACGATCGCACCGTGCGACTCGCTGCCCTCTGCGTGCTCGAGCTGCTCGCCGGCCTCGCGGCACGCTAGCCCGCGCGGCCTCACACGACCGCGAGGCCGTCCTTCCAGACGCGCTGCACCAACGGCACACCCGGGCGATACGCCAGATGCACGCGGGAGGGGGCGTCGAGCACCACGAGGTCGGCGCGCGCCCCGGGAGTGATCCGGCCGATGTCGTCCCGCCGGAGTGCCCGCGCCCCGCCGGCGGTCGCGGCCCAGACCGCCTCCGCCGTGGTCATGCCCATGTCCCGCACGGCGATGGCGATGCAGAAGGCCATGGACGAGGTGAAGCTCGACCCCGGGTTCGTGTCGCACGCCAGCGCGACCGTCACACCCGCGTCGAGGAGCCGGCGCGCATCCGGATAGGGCTGGCGCGTGGAGAACTCCACGCCGGGCAGCAGCGTGAGCACCGTGTCCGATGCGGCGAGCGCGGCGATATCCGCGTCGGTGAGGTAGGTGCCGTGATCCACGGATGCCGCCCCCAG
Source organism: Microbacterium sp. GbtcB4 (assembly GCF_019091465.1). NCBI lineage: Bacteria > Bacillati > Actinomycetota > Actinomycetes > Micrococcales > Microbacteriaceae > Microbacterium > Microbacterium sp. GbtcB4. The sequence continues at coordinate 4,875 of NZ_JAGXJJ010000008.1, read as the reverse complement.
CTCGACCGCCATCCGCACGCCGTCGCCCGGACCGAGCTGGCTCGCATGCACCCGAGGAGCGAGACCCCTGGTGATGCCCGCCTCCAGGATCCGCCGTGACTGCGCCACCGTGAAGGCGCCGGTCTCGCAGAAGACGTCGATCCACCGGGAGTGCGGGGCGCACGCGTCGAGCATCGGCCCCACGACGAGATCGACATAGGCATCGGGATCGTCGGCGTAATCGACCGGCACCACATGCGCGCCGAGGAACGTGACCTCCGGCGTCACCTCGGCGGCGAGGCGCACGAGGCGCTCCTCCTCGGCGACGGCGAGACCGTAGCCGCTCTTGATCTCGACCGTGGTGGTGCCCTGCGCCCGCAGCTCCTCGATGAACCCGCGCAGTCGGGCGCGGAGCTCGTCGTCGGTCGCCGCCCGCGTCGCCTGCACCGTCGAGCGGATGCCGCCCGCCGCGTATGGCTTCCCCGCCATGCGCGCCTCGAACTCCGCCGCTCGATCGCCACCGAAGACGAGGTGGCTGTGGCTGTCGACGAATCCGGGGATCACGGCCCGACCTCCTGCGTCGACGACCTCATCGGCCGCGGGAGCCGCAGCGGACGAGCCCACCCACGCGATCCGGGCGCCGTCGATCAGCACGGCCGCATCGCGGAGCGTGCCGGTCGGGTCGCCCCCGGCGGCGACGTTGGTGGTCAGTTCCCCGATCCCGGAGATGAGCGTCGTCGTCACAGCATCGGCACCTTCAGTCCGCGGTCGCGCGCGACCTCCGCGGCGTGGTCGTACCCGGCGTCGACGTGCCGCATGACACCGGTCCCGGGGTCGTTCGTCAGCACCCGGGCGAGCTTCTCCGCCGCGAGAGCCGAACCGTCCGCCACCGTGACCTGCCCGGCGTGGATCGAGCGGCCGATCCCCACCCCGCCGCCGTGGTGCAGCGACACCCACGACGCCCCGGAGGCGGTGTTGAGGAGGGCGTTGAGCAGCGGCCAGTCGGCGATCGCGTCGGAGCCGTCCTTCATCGCCTCAGTCTCCCGGTACGGCGACGCGACGGAGCCGGAGTCGAGGTGGTCGCGGCCGATGACGATCGGCGCGGACAGCTCTCCCGAGGCGACCATCTCGTTGAACTTCAGTCCGGCGAGGTGCCGCTCCTGGTAGCCCAGCCAGCAGATGCGCGCCGGGAGACCCTCGAAGTGGACGGCCGAGCCCGCCTTGTCGAGCCAGCGGTGCAGCGCGGTGTCCTCAGGGAAGAGCTCGGCGATCGCGCGGTCCGTCTTGAAGATGTCCTCCGGGTCTCCGGACAGCGCCACCCAGCGGAACGGTCCGCGCCCCTCCTCGAACTGCAGGCGGATGTAGGCGGGGACGAATCCGGGGAACGCGAACGCCCGGTCGAATCCACCGAGCTGCGCCTCCGCGCGGATCGAGTTGCCGTAGTCGAAGACCGCCGCCCCGGCGTCCTGGAAGCCGACCATCGCGGCGACGTGGGCGGCCATGGATTCCCTCGACCGGCGGGTGAACTCCTCGGGGTCGCGCGCCGCCTCCTCCTTCCAGCGGTCCACCTCGATGCCGATCGGCAGGTAGGCGAGCGGGTCGTGAGCGCTGGTCTGGTCGGTCACGACGTCGATCGGCACGCCCCGACGCAGGAGCTCCGGGAAGATCTCCGCGGCATTGCCCACGACGCCGACCGAGAGGGCGCGACCGGCGTCCTTCGCCGCGACGACCCGGGCCACTGCCGCGTCCAGGTCGGTGGTGTACTCGTCGAGGTACCGGTGCTCGACGCGGCGGGCCAGCCGCGTCTCGTCGACGTCCACGATCAGGACCGCACCCTCGTTGAGGGTCACGGCGAGAGGTTGCGCCCCGCCCATCCCGCCCGCACCGGCGGTCAGCGTCAGCGTCCCCCGCAGGGAGTCCCGCCCGAGCGAGCGGGCGACCGCGGCGAACGTCTCGTACGTTCCCTGCAGGATGCCCTGCGTGCCGATGTAGATCCAGGAGCCCGCGGTCATCTGGCCGTACATGGTCAGCCCCAGCTCCTCCAGACGACGGAACTCCGGCCAGGTCGCCCAATCGCCGACGAGGTTCGAGTTGGCGATGAGCACGCGCGGCGCCCACTCGTGGGTGCGGAACACGCCCACCGGCTTGCCGGACTGGACGAGCAGCGTCTCATCGGGCTCCAGCTCGTCGAGCGTGCGGACGATCGCCTCGTACGCCGCCCAATTGCGCGCCGCCTTGCCCGTCCCGCCGTAGACCACGAGGTCTTCGGGGTGCTCGGCGACCTCGGGATCGAGGTTGTTCATGAGCATGCGCTTGGCCGCTTCCGCGCCCCAGCTCTTGGCGGTGCGCTCGGCACCGCGGGCCGCGCGTACCGTGCGCGCTGCGTTCTCCTCAGTCATGCATGTGCTCCTTTGCGACACGGGCGATGGCACCCGACTGGACGAGGTCGGTCACGGCTTCCATCTCGGGCGAGAGGTGGCGGTCAGGGCCGGGGCCCGCGGCGACCGTGCGGACGAGGTCGCGCACGGCTCCGGTCGCCGGCCCCGCCTCGAGCGGCGCGCGGAGATCCAGCGCGCGGGCGGCGGTGAGGATCTCGATCGCGAGGACGCGGGAGAGACCGTCGATCGCCCGACGCAGCTTCCGTGCTGCGGCCCAGCCCATCGAGACGTGGTCCTCCTGCATCGCCGAGGACGGGATGGAGTCCACCGAGGCGGGAACCGCGAGACGCTTGAGCTCGGAGACGATGCCGGCCGCCGCGTACTGCGCGATCATCAGCCCGGAGTCGACTCCGACCTCCGCCGCGAGGAACGGCGGGAGCCCGTGGCTGCGGGCCGGGTCCAGCGCGCGGTCGGTGCGCCGCTCGGACACGGAGGCGACGTCGGCGATCGAGATCGCCAGGAAGTCGAGGACCGCGGCGACGGGCGCCCCGTGGAAGTTGCCGTTCGACTCGATGCGGCCGTCGAGGGTGATGATGGGGTTGTCGATGACGCTGGAGAGCTCGCGCTCCGCGATCATGGCAGCATGCCCGAGCGTGTCACGTGCGGCGCCATGCACCTGCGGGGAACACCGTAGGGAGTACGCGTCCTGGACACGGCCGTCTTCCGGGCCCTTGTGGCTCGCGACCATCGGCGAGCCGGCGAGCAGGGCACGGAGGTGGCCGGCTGAGGTGGCCTGTCCCGCCTGCGGACGCAGCACCATGAGATCGGCGGCGAACACCGCGTCCGTGCCGAGCTGCGACTCGACGGACATCGCCGCCGCCACATCGGCTGTGAGCAGCAGCATCTCCAGGTCATGGAGCGCGAGCACCAGCGTGCCGAGCATCCCGTCCGTGCCGTTGATGAGGGCGAGGCCCTCCTTCTCCACAAGCGTGAGCGGCTCGATGCCGGCGTCCGCAAGGGCATCGGCCGCCGGGACGAGTCGGCCCGTGGCGTCGCGGACCTCGCCCTCCCCCATGGCGGCGAGGGCCATGTGGGCGAGGGGCGCGAGATCCCCGGAGCACCCCAGGGACCCGTACTCGCGGACCACCGGCACGATGCCCGCATTGAGCAGCGCGGCATACGTCTCGACGACGACGGGACGAACCCCCGTGCGCCCGGAGGCAAGCGACTGGAGGCGCAGCACCTGGAGCCCGCGCACAACCTCCCGCTCGACCTCGGCGCCGGTGCCGGCGGCGTGCGATCGGATGAGGCTCGCCTGCAACTGCAGGCGACGTTCCGGAGCGATGAAGGTCGTCGCCAGCGCGCCGAAGCCGGTGGACACCCCGTAATGCGGGTTCGGGTCAGCGGCGAGGCCGTCGACCACACGGCGGGTCTCGGCGACCCTGTCCAGCGCGGCGGGGTCGACGACGACGGGCACATCGTGACGGACGACGCGGACGACATCCGCGGCAGACAAAGGGGCGGCGCCGACGAGGACAGGGGCTGGATCGCTCATGTCTCGATTCCACACCCGCGGGGTCGACGCGCACGCGGCTTCGTGGCAACCTGTGTCTGTGATCCCAGACAACTCGGAGACCGACGACAACCAGGTGCCCGCCGCGGCGCAGACCCTGCGCATCCTGAGCTACCTGGCGGGCCGGCCGGCACCGGTGGCGGCCTCCGCGATCGCCCGCGAGCTGATGCTCCCGCGATCGACGGTGTACCACCTGCTGCACACGCTCGCCGCCCACGGCTTCGTGCTGCACCTCCGCGAGGAGCGCCGGTGGGGGCTCGGGACGTCGGCGTTCGAACTGGCGGGGGGCTATGCGCGGCAGCAGCCGTTGGCACGGCTCGGCCGTCCGCTCATCGCCGCACTCTCCGACCAGCTCGCGGAGAGCGCGCACCTGGCGGTCATGAGCGGCGGCGATGTGCTCTACATCGTCGAAGAGCGCGCGCCGCGACGACCGGCACTGGTGACCGACGTGGGCGTGCGCCTTCCCGCGCACCTGACCGCGAGCGGACGCGCGATGCTCGCCGCCCTCCCCCGCGAACAGGTCCGGGCGCTGTACCCGGACGCGTCGGCGTTCTCCGATCGCACCGGACGAGGGCCTCGACGCCCCAGTGAGCTGCGCGAACTCCTCCGGGACGTGCGCTCTCGGGGGTATGCGACGGAGGACGGGGAAGTCGCGGAGGGTCTGCGTTCGGTGGGCGCTGTCGTGCGCGACGTCGCCGGCTGGCCGGTCGCCGCGGTCGCCGTCACGTGGGCCGACGCCGACGGTGCAGAGGCCGTGCTGGCGCACACGGTGCGCGACACCGCGGCGACGCTCGAGGCGCGTCTGGCCCGCTGACGCGAAAGACGCGTAAACGCAAGAAGGCCACCCAGCATTGGGTGGCCTTCTTGTCTAAAAGGAGTCCGGCGGTGTCCTACTCTCCCACAGGGTCCCCCCTGCAGTACCATCGGCGCTGTGAGGCTTAGCTT
>NZ_JAGXJJ010000791.1:0-229 GCF_019091465.1 Microbacterium sp. GbtcB4 | reverse complement strand
GGTACGAGAGGAGGTTGCCCACGGCCTGCCCGGGGCGCCCGGGACCGACGAGCAGCGGGATCGGCTCGTCGCCGACCTGCAGGTCCAGCCCGATCCCCTCGCGCTGCGCGTGCGGTCCCGCCGAGGCCACGGCCGAACGCACGAGCGCCGCGACGTGCGCCTCGTCCCGCTCCAAAGGGAAGCGCCCCGACTCCACCTGCGCCGTGAAGAGCAGGTCGCCGACGAGGTT
>NZ_JAGXJJ010000790.1:0-229 GCF_019091465.1 Microbacterium sp. GbtcB4 | reverse complement strand
GCCCTCCTACGTGGGCGGCGTGACCGAGGAGCGCGACGCCCTCCTGCTGCAGACCCCGGAGTCGCTGCACCGCCGCTTCCGGCTCGCCGTCCGCGTCCGTCACGACGTCGTCGGCATCGTCACCGAGCGCAAGAGGGTCGAGGTCGTCGATCTCGACAGCGGCCGTCGTAGCGCCCACCCGCACGACCGCCTCGGGCTCGCCACCGGGGCCCGGCCCCGCGGCGGCGAG
>NZ_JAGXJJ010000789.1:0-229 GCF_019091465.1 Microbacterium sp. GbtcB4 | reverse complement strand
GACGGGCGCTCCGAAGGACCCCGACCGAACGAGTCCAGCGCCGCGCGGTACGCGGCGGCGTCACTCCGCACCTCATCGGTGTCCAGGAGCGCGTGCGGTCCGATCTGCCTGACGTACGTCCCCCGGCAGGGCAGGGTCACCACCCTTCCGAGGCCGCGCCGCCAGCCATCGGCCAGGGGGGCGCCGTCACGGCGTTGGGGGCGGCCCGCGAGCGTCGTGGGGTGCGGCG
>NZ_JAGXJJ010000788.1:0-229 GCF_019091465.1 Microbacterium sp. GbtcB4 | reverse complement strand
GTCTGATGAGACCAGCTCGACGTCGAAGTGTTCGGACCACTCATCCCATACGCCGCGGCTTTCGCCCGGGAAAGCGACGAGTCGCGGGTCGTCGTGGGCATGCCGGTAGATCCGCGACTCGCCTGCGGACTGACCCGTCCCGGGCACACCTGCCTCGTACAAGCGCACCGGCACGCCCTGCTCCCGCAGCGCGTACGCCGTCGAGAGACCCACCATTCCGTCCCCGATC
>NZ_JAGXJJ010000787.1:0-229 GCF_019091465.1 Microbacterium sp. GbtcB4 | reverse complement strand
GGACGCCGAGGCGGCGACCTCGCGGAGATCCCCCCCGCCGACCTCGGCGCGCACAGTCTGCGGGCCCTCGTCGACCGGACCGGCACCGCCCCCGGCGCCGTGGACGACGTGATCCTCGGAGCCATCGATGCGATCGGCGGGCAGGCCGGGACCGTCGCCCGCACCGGGCTGCTCGTCGCCGACTTCCCGGAGCACGTGCCCGGCGTGACGATCGACCGCCAGTGCGGAT
>NZ_JAGXJJ010000786.1:0-229 GCF_019091465.1 Microbacterium sp. GbtcB4 | reverse complement strand
AACTCCTTCGCGACCTGGATCGCCTCGAGGCCGGGGGAGGCGGGGCGCACCTCCCAGCCCTCCATGCGCAGGGCCATGGCGAGCAGATCGGGGAGCATCTGCTCGTCGTCCACGGCGAGGATGCGCAGAGGGGAGCCGTCGGGGCGGGGCAGTTCGGGCTGGGCGGTGGTCATGCCCCTATTCTGTGGATCTTCCAGAGTGATCTCTATGGAGGTGGCTAGGGTGTCTC
>NZ_JAGXJJ010000785.1:0-229 GCF_019091465.1 Microbacterium sp. GbtcB4 | reverse complement strand
CTCGGTCCATGGGCTCAGGCCGGCCGAGGCGTCCGAGACCGCCGAGCGCGGGCCCCCGGTCCGCGCCTACCTGGATGTCGGCGAGATCATCCGCGTGGCCACCGAGGCCGGTGCCGACGCCATCTACCCCGGCTACGGCTTCCTCTCGGGGAACCCCGAGCTGGCGGAGAAGGCCGGGGCGGACGGCAACGTGTTCATCGGGCCGCCGGCGGAGGGCCTCGGGATGGCA
>NZ_JAGXJJ010000784.1:0-229 GCF_019091465.1 Microbacterium sp. GbtcB4 | reverse complement strand
CGTCGAGGTCCCCGGCGGCGAGGAAGTGGAAACCCTCCCAGCCGTTGCCCACGGTGACGTACGGAGTGCGGAAGCCGCCGGCCCCGTTGCCGGGGAAGATCACGAGAGGCCCGGCCGGGGACACTCCGATGACGTCCTGCCGTCCGTCCCCGGTGAAGACCGCACCGGAAGTGACGTGACGCATCCCGTACCAGCCGGCTCCCGGGGTGGTCGCTGCACGGAAGCCGCC
>NZ_JAGXJJ010000783.1:0-229 GCF_019091465.1 Microbacterium sp. GbtcB4 | reverse complement strand
CACCCCGCCAGCCCCAACCGCACCAAGTCCTCCTTGCCTCCCCCCGCCGCGGCCGCCTGTGTGGCGACGCACTCGCCGGACCAGTTCTACGCGTTCAACCCCGACCTGCTCGATGACCAGCCCGATGTGGGCAGCGACGGGATGTCGGACGAAGAGCTCCCCAACCTCGCGGGCGCTGTCGGCGTGGACAACGGCAAGACCGTGCGCTCCTGCATCCAGGACGGCGACT
>NZ_JAGXJJ010000782.1:0-229 GCF_019091465.1 Microbacterium sp. GbtcB4 | reverse complement strand
CCGGAGCCCGGGTGGACCGCGGACCCCCGTTCAGCGGCAGCTACTACACGTCGCCGAGCGAGTTGCACCTGCGGTGGGAGAACGTGCTCATCGGCTCTCCGGCCGGACCGTGCCCCGCGTGGTTCTTCCCCGGGAACTCCTCGCCCTGGGTCATCCAGGGGCACGGTCGCGGCACGTCGCGGGGGGGAGGCCTCCGTGCCGGGCCGGGCTTGCCTGCGGCGGGGTGTCC
>NZ_JAGXJJ010000079.1:0-280 GCF_019091465.1 Microbacterium sp. GbtcB4 | reverse complement strand
CGCCGACCTTCTCGTCGCTCGCGAGCACGACGGTCGCGGCGCATCGGGAGGAGATCGCCCGCTTGGTGACGGCATCGTCGAGCCCGCCCGTCGTGAGGCCGTGGCCCGGGTCGACGCCCGTGACGCCGACGAAGAACACGTCGGCGGCGAGGTGTTGGAACGCCTCCATCGCGAGTCCCCCGCCGGCGACGAGGGAGTGCCGGGCCAGCTCGCCGCCGATCATGATCACGCGCGCAACCGAGTGCACGGCGACGGCGAGGGCGACGGCGGGGCTCGGGGT
>NZ_JAGXJJ010000781.1:0-229 GCF_019091465.1 Microbacterium sp. GbtcB4 | reverse complement strand
CCCCTCGACGCGGGGCAGGACCGGGCGGTCCCCGCCCGTGTCCGCGCCGGGACGATCGGACGCGGGCCCCACGCCGACGCCGACACCGCCGCGTCCGCGCACCTCGCCACCAGCACCAAGGACCTCGACGAGCACCAGTACGCCGTGCAGAGCGTGCACGCATCCCTCCGCCCGTACACCAGGGCCCTCGCGGCGAGCGAGCAGCCCTTCCTGCTCAAGCTTCCCAACC
>NZ_JAGXJJ010000780.1:0-229 GCF_019091465.1 Microbacterium sp. GbtcB4 | reverse complement strand
CCGTCTCGCCGTCGGCGGAGAGGATCTCCGGCCGGTCCGCGATCTGCGTGTAGTCGCCGCTCCTGGTGAGCAGTAGAGCGAGCGGCTGCTCGAAAGCCACCGCCGGGTAGAGGTTCTCGGCTGTGCTCTCCTCGTCCCCGGCGGCGAGGAGCGCGAAGACGAAATCGACGGCGGAGCGTACACCGTCCTCTGCCGAGCAGAGCTCGACATCGGACGACGACGGCGTCGG
>NZ_JAGXJJ010000779.1:0-229 GCF_019091465.1 Microbacterium sp. GbtcB4 | reverse complement strand
CATCACCCTGTGCAGCACCGTGTCCCGCATCCGCACCGGTGCCGTCTACATCGACGTCTCTCTCGTGTCGTCGATCCTGTTCCTCGCGTCGATCGCGATGATCTACGGCGCCCACGGCACGGTCAACATGGCCCAGATCGCCGAGCGGATGTCGGAGCTCCCGCAGGACACGCAGCTCGTCCTGCCCCTCATGCTCGTGGTCGCCTTCGGGATCAAGGCCGCGATCTTC
>NZ_JAGXJJ010000778.1:0-229 GCF_019091465.1 Microbacterium sp. GbtcB4 | reverse complement strand
ACCTGCTACCTGCTCGGACAGGTTTTCGGCCCCCTCGTGTTCGGCCGTCTCGCCGACCGTCTCGGCCGCAAGAACCTCTTCCTGCTCTCCCTCGGGGTGTACCACGTCGGGTCGGCCGTCGCCGGTCTCGCGTTCGCCCCGTGGTTCTTCTACATCTGGCGCTTCGACGCCGGGGCGGGCATCGGCGGCGAGTACGCGGCCATCAACTCGGCCATCGACGAGATCATCC
>NZ_JAGXJJ010000777.1:0-229 GCF_019091465.1 Microbacterium sp. GbtcB4 | reverse complement strand
GTCACCGTGAGGGTGACCGTGCGCGTCCCGGCCGTCGCGTACGTGTGCGTCGCCGATGCTCCTTCACCGGCCGTGCCATCACCCCAGTCCCAGCGGTAGCTGCGGATGGTGCCGTCGGCGTCCGTCGACGCAGACGCGTCGGCCGGCACCGTCAGCCCCGAGGCCGAGAGCGTGAGCGAAGCCGGGGGCAGCGCGTTGGCGCCCTGCACCACGGCACGCTTCGCGACCG
>NZ_JAGXJJ010000776.1:0-229 GCF_019091465.1 Microbacterium sp. GbtcB4 | reverse complement strand
GGGCCCCGAAGACGATCATGACGGAGCCTGTCGGCAGCGGAACGGACGAAGTGGTCTGTGAGAAGTGCATTTCTGGGTACCTCGATCAGCCCCCGGAGGGAGGTCCCCCGTGGCTGACGCCATCAGTGGTTATCGGTGGGTCGCGCGACGCGCGGAGACGATGAGGAGCAGAGCCCCCCCTGCCCACTGCTCCTGCGCGCCCTCCGGCGTCCCGCAGAGGTCGGACGGG
>NZ_JAGXJJ010000775.1:0-229 GCF_019091465.1 Microbacterium sp. GbtcB4 | reverse complement strand
CCCCACGGTCCGCCGGGGTCGCGGGTCGAATTCCCCAGAGTCGCGACCGGCCTCGTCTCCCAGGACACCGACTATACGCCAGAGCCGGCTCGGCGCACCCGCCGTTCACGGTACGATGAGCCGGCGCGGGGGCACAGGCGCACGACTGCCATGGGGATGAGGCGGATGAAGAGGGGACCGGGGGCGGGCGACGCGGTCGCCGTGACGAGCGGCGTGCCCACCTACCCTC
>NZ_JAGXJJ010000774.1:0-229 GCF_019091465.1 Microbacterium sp. GbtcB4 | reverse complement strand
CGCACGGCGACACCGCGGTGGAGTTCACGCACGACTACCCGGGCAACGAGGGGCACGACGAGGGCGAGGACCACGATCACGCCGATGACGAGCCCGCGACGGACGAGGCGCACGATCACGAGGCCGAGGGGGAGGACCACGCCGGCCACGATCACATCGAGGGCTTCATCGAGCACGTGTGGTTCGACCCGCACACGATGGTCCACGTCCTCGTGGCGATCGCCGACGA
>NZ_JAGXJJ010000773.1:0-229 GCF_019091465.1 Microbacterium sp. GbtcB4 | reverse complement strand
CCTCAGCCCGGCCCCGTTGTGCCCGGCATGGGCGCGCTGACGCCATCCTTCCTGAGTGACCTGGACGGCTGACTATATTGTCCGCATGGGCTTGAGTTGTTGGCACAACTACTCACTGCGCCGATCAGCGCCCAGTGTCTTCCTCACTTTGCTATCGCTGCGCCTGAATTTTCCTGCGCCCAGCATGAGCGGATGAGCCTTCGCGGGTTCCCCCTGGGGCAGCCGTGCC
>NZ_JAGXJJ010000772.1:0-229 GCF_019091465.1 Microbacterium sp. GbtcB4 | reverse complement strand
ACCTCCCAGGCGACGTCGAAGATCGTCCAGGTCGGCCCCGCCGCGGCCTGGCGGAAGCGGATGTACCCGCCGCCCTTGCCGTTGCGGTCGTAGACGATGAGTCCCGCGTTGGCGGGGGTCGTGGCCGGGGCCGTGACGACGAAGTCGAGCACGAACTCCGTGAAGTCCCGCGGCAGGATGCTGATGGCTCCCTTGAGGATGCGGTACACCTTGTCGCCCGACGCATCCA
>NZ_JAGXJJ010000078.1:0-281 GCF_019091465.1 Microbacterium sp. GbtcB4 | reverse complement strand
ATAAAAATTATATGGAAGTCGTGTCCGACATAGTCTTGATTAAGTTGGTTAGTCGAAGGAACTAAAAAGTAGAAAGTGTCATGAATTAAATTACTTATGATAGATTTAAGGAGCAAAAAGTGTTCAAGTTCTCTCCAATATTGAGAGAGATTAGAGGATTTGATAAAAAGTTTCATAAAAATTATATCAAAGCGTGTCTGACATAATATTCTTTAATGATTAAGTTGGTTAGTCGAAGGATCCGAAAAGTAAAAAATATTATGAATTAAATTAGTTATGAC
>NZ_JAGXJJ010000771.1:0-229 GCF_019091465.1 Microbacterium sp. GbtcB4 | reverse complement strand
CCAGGCGCCCGGCGAGGCGCAGGGGCACCTGCGGGAGCCCCCCCACGACGCGCTTGTCGAGGATGAAATCGGCGTCGACGAGATTCGAGTCCGAGCCGGCGGACGCCGCCATCAGCAGCGACTGCAGGAGCGAGAAGGCATGGGTCGGCTTGGACAGCATCGCCGAGCCGGTCGCGAAGGCGAGGTTGCGCACGGCCTCGTCGTCGTCGGTCTGCGACCGCAGCCAGGC
>NZ_JAGXJJ010000770.1:0-229 GCF_019091465.1 Microbacterium sp. GbtcB4 | reverse complement strand
GTCTCCGCGCGGCACGGCGACCTCGTCCTCGTGGCCCACGGCGGCGCCTTCGCCGGGACCCGCCTCGATATCGGCACCCGGGTCCTGCTCGAGGTGCTCGGCCTGGGCGGTCCACAACACAGGAGAACAGAGGTGACACGCGCCGAGAACGAGCGGAACGGCGGCGAGAGCAGCCGTTCTTCCGGAGTTGTGCACGGCGGGCGCCGCGTCCTCGACCTCGGCTGCGGGG
>NZ_JAGXJJ010000769.1:0-230 GCF_019091465.1 Microbacterium sp. GbtcB4 | reverse complement strand
ATCAAATATAGTCAAAAAGAAAATGAAGATGTGCAACTAATGAAGTCCATTCATTGAAATAAGTGGCTCCTTTCCCTAAAAGTAGGACCACTCAGAGTAACAAAGAGTGCAAAAATGGAATTGTACACTGAACAATGTTCCAAGTTTGCTGTACTTCATTTTTTTAGACCAAGGACATATTTGTCCAAGCTTTATCATGGCAAAGTTGTTCAGCTTTCCATGACCAAACC
>NZ_JAGXJJ010000768.1:0-230 GCF_019091465.1 Microbacterium sp. GbtcB4 | reverse complement strand
TACACCCATCAAGCATCATCATCATGATTATTATCAGGAGAAAAGCCCTAAAGACGACCCAAATCCCTCCCCGACAAACCCTCTGAAAGCATCGATACAAGATACCCCAGGCTGGAGCCGACCACGCTCAGTGGCGGAGGGAACCGAAGAGGGCGACGACCGAGGAGGCGAGCACGACGACGGCGAGCGACGGGGAGACGGCGCCGGCCGCGGAGGTGGGGCTGGGGGCC
>NZ_JAGXJJ010000767.1:0-230 GCF_019091465.1 Microbacterium sp. GbtcB4 | reverse complement strand
CGACTCTATGGACCGCTGCCGGGGCTTCCGGAACGCGGAGGTGGCCCCCCGATGGTGCGCGGGGGTGGTGTCGTCGGCCACGGCCTCATCGACGCAGGAACCATCAGCGACCAGTATCTGCAGAACCTCACACGCTTCCCGGACGTGGAGGTTCGGGCGGGGGGCGACCTCGTCGGGGGGCGGGCGCGCGCGCCGGCCGCGGCGTACGGCGGGCCCCGGGCCGGGGGCCG
>NZ_JAGXJJ010000766.1:0-230 GCF_019091465.1 Microbacterium sp. GbtcB4 | reverse complement strand
GATTTCGACGCGGAGTACGCCCGTGACCGCAGCGACGAGTAGAAGACCGCCGCCCTCACCGCGCCGCGCGAGGAGGCGGCGCGCCCCGGGCTCTGGGAGGCCGAGCCCTGGGGCGAGAGCCTCGAGGACCGCGGCTCGCAGATCACGTTCTCCGCGCGCGGCCAGCAGGCCCCACGCGGCGCGAAGCATGGGTGGGACCCGACGGGTTCGAAGCGCGGCGCGCTACGCGA
>NZ_JAGXJJ010000765.1:0-230 GCF_019091465.1 Microbacterium sp. GbtcB4 | reverse complement strand
CGGGTCGGGCCGTAGATGAGCGCGGCGCACAGGTATGCATGGCCCAGTAGGAGGCCGAAGTCCAGGCCGCCCCGCAGGCGCGACAGGAGATGGACGAGGAAGGAGACGGTCACCCGTTCTCCCTCGCCGAGGAAGAGGTTCACGATCTTCGACCCGGTGGGCCCGAACTCCAGCTCGAACGTGGCCGGCGGGCCCGGGCCGGGCCGGATCCCCTCGGGGGGCTGTGTCGC
>NZ_JAGXJJ010000764.1:0-230 GCF_019091465.1 Microbacterium sp. GbtcB4 | reverse complement strand
CACACGACCGCCGTGCTGCTGACCGCTCCGCTCGGCATCCTGAAGTGCAGCAAGGTGCTCCGACGCCAGAACCCGACACAGGCCGTGGCGGAAGACATCCGAATCGTGAAGGAGGCCGGCGATGAGCACCCCTGAGTCGGTGCCGCGTACCGCGGTCCCCGCGGGTATCGCCGATCCCGTCGCCTCCGCGCGCGCCGAGCTGAAGGCGGCCCCCGCCGCCATCCGGGTCA
>NZ_JAGXJJ010000763.1:0-230 GCF_019091465.1 Microbacterium sp. GbtcB4 | reverse complement strand
CGGGTCGTGGCCGCCGGTGCGGGTGCTGACGGAGTCACGCATGCCCGGGGTGGCCGAGACGTCCACGGGACGCGCGGTGGCGAGCGCCTCGTGGGCGACCGTCATCCCGGATGCGTGCAGGATCGGGCGGGTCGCGGTCACCACGACACTCGCTGTCGCGTAGAGATCGCGGAGGTCGGTGTGCGGCAGTCGGCGCACGAGCCGGACGCCCTCCGGAGGCCGCAACCCGG
>NZ_JAGXJJ010000762.1:0-230 GCF_019091465.1 Microbacterium sp. GbtcB4 | reverse complement strand
GAAGGGCCTACCCGACACCTCTCCGCCACCCCACCGCCCCAGGCTGCGGTGGCTGCGCCCCATCCTGTTGGCGTCGATGAACCCGGCCACCGCGAAGCCCACCATGAGCCAGGTGACGAGGATCGCGGACAGCGCCGGCGTCTCCCCGCTGACGAGGACGCGGGCGAGGCAGCCCACGCACGAGCCGAGGGTGCAAGCGACCCCGCCCAAGGGGGGGGTGCCGCGCTTGG
>NZ_JAGXJJ010000077.1:0-281 GCF_019091465.1 Microbacterium sp. GbtcB4 | reverse complement strand
GTCCAGATGCCGACCTCCGCCGGGTCGATCTCCCCGACCAGGCGGTTGTGCCAGTCGATCGCACTCTGTTCTGTCAGGCTCGCGATCTGATCCACGACGACCCGCGCCCGCTCCGCGTCGCTCTCGGCGGCGACGGAGTCGGCGGCGAACGCGGGCTCCAGCACATCCGCGCCGGCCGACCACAGGGTGTCGGTCGGCCACAGGGCGTCGGCCAAGCGCTTCAGCACTCGGCCCTGCTCCTTGTAGCCGCCCTTCCTGGCCTCGGTCGGGACGGTCGCCTG
>NZ_JAGXJJ010000761.1:0-230 GCF_019091465.1 Microbacterium sp. GbtcB4 | reverse complement strand
GCCGTCGGGGGCCCCCCCCCCCCGGGGGCGCCAGCCGTCAGCGACAGGCGCGGATCGGGGGACACCCGTACCGCGACGCCGGCGGGCGCGACGGCCCGCACCACGACCACCGACAAGGTGCAGAGCAAGGGCTCCGGCGACGCCGTCAACCTCGCCACGGTCCGCGACGGCGGAGAGCTCGGCCTCTACGTCATCGGTCTCAACGAGGGGTTCCCCTGCAAGAACGGCAT
>NZ_JAGXJJ010000760.1:0-230 GCF_019091465.1 Microbacterium sp. GbtcB4 | reverse complement strand
AGGGGGGGGTGCGGAAGAGCACCTGCAGCACCGCACCCGCTACCGGAACGTGGACCGCCCCGATCACGAGCGGCACGATCACCAGGTCGAGGATCGCGAGGTAGAACGCGATGCCCAGGAGTCCGGTGAGCTGCGGCTTCCACCAGCGCGGACGCGGACGGACGAGCGCCAGGCGGTGGGACTCGACCCCGCGAGCGGACACCTCCGACGCGGGGGCGGACGGGGAGACG
>NZ_JAGXJJ010000759.1:0-230 GCF_019091465.1 Microbacterium sp. GbtcB4 | reverse complement strand
GCGTCGAGGCGGGGGGGGATCGCGCCGCGCCTGGCGGGGGGGGCGGAGACCTGGTCGCAGAAGGGGGAAGACGCGGGGGTGGACGAGGCCGCGCGGCCGAGGCCGAGCCCCGCCAGGCGCTCGCGGGTCGTCGCGCGCAACCCCGCGGCCGCCCGCTCCAGCCCCTGCTCGTCGATGCGCCCGCCCCAGAACGCCTCGACGCCCCTCTTGCGCTCGCGGGGACGGCCGGG
>NZ_JAGXJJ010000758.1:0-230 GCF_019091465.1 Microbacterium sp. GbtcB4 | reverse complement strand
CGATCCTGCGCTCAATAGTCCACGGCAGCGCGGTCGTAGGCGAACCGCGCGTCGGATTCGTTCAGCACCTCCGCGCGCACGTCGGCGAGCTTCAAGTCGAGCACTCTGTGCTTCCCGTCTATCCGGCTGATTGCCTCAATCCTGTGGAACTGGCCCCCGTAGGCCTCGGCGAACCTCGCCATGCCGGGTTCCTTCCACGCCGCGTCCGGGGCCCAGGGGCCGTGGGGTCC
>NZ_JAGXJJ010000757.1:0-230 GCF_019091465.1 Microbacterium sp. GbtcB4 | reverse complement strand
GCCGGCGGGGGGAACCGGGACGGTCTTGGTCTCCTCCTGCTCACGCGCCTGACGCCGGGTGAGCGGCGCGGCCTCAGGATCGCCAGGAGTGCCGGCGACCGGGGCGGGCGGGATGACCACGGGCTCGGCGGAACGCGGCAACGGCTGCGAGGGAGCCGCGGCTTCCGCGGCGGTGTTGGCCTGCTCCTCCCTGATGATCGGGGTGGTTTCCCTCAACCGGAACTCCCGCA
>NZ_JAGXJJ010000756.1:0-230 GCF_019091465.1 Microbacterium sp. GbtcB4 | reverse complement strand
AGCCAATAAGGTCCAGCTCACGAATGCTTTCCATAGCAGAGCCCAGCTGCCCTTTACCACCGTCTATGATCACCAGCTGGGGCAAGGGTTGCTGCTCGGTTAACAGGCGCTTATAACGCCGGAAAACCACCTCTTTCATGGAGGCAAAATCATCAATACCTTCTACGGTTTTTACGTTAAAATGCCGGTAGTCTTTTTTAGAGGCTATCCCATCCTTAAACACCACACAG
>NZ_JAGXJJ010000755.1:0-230 GCF_019091465.1 Microbacterium sp. GbtcB4 | reverse complement strand
CGTGAGCGCGCCGAGGTGGGCCACCTCGGCGGGGATGGGGGCGAGCAGCCCGGCGGCCAGACCCATGCTGAGCCCGTTGCGCACGACGATCCGCTGCACCGTGAGGTCCACCAGATCGGCGGGCATCGGGTACGCGGGGACGAGCCAGCCGCGCATCCGGAGACGATCCTGCAGGTGGTACAGCGTCCGCTTGTCGGTGTGCCCGTCCTTCAGGCGCCAGGCGAAGACGG
>NZ_JAGXJJ010000754.1:0-230 GCF_019091465.1 Microbacterium sp. GbtcB4 | reverse complement strand
CGACATACAGCAGGCAGAGAGGCGACTACAGCAAGGAGCAGGTCGTCGCGCTCCAGGACGCCTCCATCGACGTAACCCAGGCGGTCCGCTGAGCGCGTCTGATGGCCTCTTCAGGCAGGTATGCGTAAACTGTCCTCCATCGTGAACTCTCGAAACGACATGATGCCCGATCGAAACGACGCCCTGCTGGTACCGGCAGCGACGGCCGCGTCGGCCACCCGCGGCACCCG
>NZ_JAGXJJ010000753.1:0-230 GCF_019091465.1 Microbacterium sp. GbtcB4 | reverse complement strand
CTTCGTCCCGGCCTCGGTCAGGTCGAAGCCGCTGCCGTCGTCGAGGGCGATCCGCAGCGCGATGAGCGTCTTGCCCGGCTTGAGGAGCGTGGTCGGCAGGGTGTCGTACCAGCGCAGCCATCCGGCCTTCGCCAGGTGGAAGACGGGGTGCAGCTCGGACCCGCAGGGGAGCACCACGAACTTGCCGCGGCGCTCCGCCCCGGGGGTCGCCGCGCCTCCCAGTGCCGAGT
>NZ_JAGXJJ010000752.1:0-230 GCF_019091465.1 Microbacterium sp. GbtcB4 | reverse complement strand
ACGAGCGCCGCGACAGGCGCGACCACGAGTCCCGCGCGGAGACTCTGCGTCTCCGCCAGCCACCCGTCGAACGGCGGCGACAGCAGGAAGCCGAGCCGCAGCAGCCAGGACACCACGGTGAGCCCGTCCCCGGGCCGCAGCCCCGGGAGCTCGTCGGCGGCGTGCATCGCGGCGGGGATGAGGGTGGCGATGCCGAAGCCGACCGCCGCGAACCCGAGGATTGTGCCGGG
>NZ_JAGXJJ010000076.1:0-282 GCF_019091465.1 Microbacterium sp. GbtcB4 | reverse complement strand
TGGGGGGTAGTCCGGGCGGAAGTCGTCCCCCCAGTCGCTGATGCAGTGCGCCCCGCCGCCGACGAGCATGCCGAGCCCCGCCACCAGCGCGGGCAGCTGCTCCTCTCGGAAGGCCGGGTTGTTCAGCCGCTCCGGCGAGACGAGCAGCACGCCGACGTCGTCTCCGGCGAGCCGCTCCTGCACCTCTGCCCACTCGTGGGCGTTCGTCGAGTTGAGCGCCACGGCGCGCACGCCCGCACGCTCGGCCGCGGCGATCTGGTCGCGCATGAGCGCCAGGAGCGG
>NZ_JAGXJJ010000751.1:0-230 GCF_019091465.1 Microbacterium sp. GbtcB4 | reverse complement strand
CTGACCGTCGCCACAGCACGTCCGGGGTCCTGCGGCACGAGGGCACTGTCTCCCCCGGCGACATCGGGGGGCGCGACGGCATCCGCTGCACCTCCCTCGCCCGGGCGGTCGTCGACCTCGCCCGCACGGTCTCTCCCGAGGCGGCCCTCGCGGGCGCGGGTGCCGCCCTCGCTCTGGTCGGCGGTGGCCCGTGGGAGGTCGACGACACCGCGGAGCAGGCTCTCCTGGCC
>NZ_JAGXJJ010000750.1:0-230 GCF_019091465.1 Microbacterium sp. GbtcB4 | reverse complement strand
GCCCAGGCGCCCGCCGACGACGGGGCGGGGGATCCCGCCGCCCGCTGGACGCGCCCGTCGACAGACTCAGGGACCCAGCCGAGCGGTGCCGAGGTACTCAGACGACTCAAGGCCCTACCCGGCTTCGGCGAGCAGAAGGCGAAGATCTTCCTCGCCCTCCTCGGCAAGCAGTACGGGTTCACCGGCGAGGGCCGGCGGGAGGCTTCGCCGCCCTACTGCGTGGACGGGTA
>NZ_JAGXJJ010000749.1:0-230 GCF_019091465.1 Microbacterium sp. GbtcB4 | reverse complement strand
GCGGCCACGAGACCGAAGCCCGTGGGACGACATTCCCGATTGAACATCGGGATGTAGGCCAGGATGAGCCTCGCGAAGAGCACGAGGATGTAGACCAGCAGCACCAGATGGACGATGCTGGCGAGGTCCGAGACCAGCTGCACGGTCTACGAGTGGTCGTAGCCCGCAGACTCGGCGTCTGCGTGCGCGAGACCCCCCTGGCCGGTCACCGCGGTGGTCTCCGGCGAGAG
>NZ_JAGXJJ010000748.1:0-230 GCF_019091465.1 Microbacterium sp. GbtcB4 | reverse complement strand
GTGACCGCGACGACGTCGGTGGGCCCACCGTGGGAGTACAGCGAGAGGATCGCCTCGCAGATGAGTTCGTGCTTGGGGATGTAGAAGTCGGCGCCCTTGAGCGTCCCGATCACGTCGGCGACCGCGTCCTTCGACAGGAGCATGCCACCCAGGGCGCTCTGCACGGCGAGGAGGTCGTGCGGAGGGGTGCGCTCGGGCGGACGCTGCCCTCCCAGGCGCTCCTCGGAGAT
>NZ_JAGXJJ010000747.1:0-230 GCF_019091465.1 Microbacterium sp. GbtcB4 | reverse complement strand
AGCCCCCCGCGCGGCAGCACTCCGTCGCCGAGATCGTGGAGGCGTTCGTCGCCACCCTCCCGCAGTCGGCGGCGGAGGCTCTCTCCCTCGCCCGGCGGCATGACGAGCGCCTTCAGGACCGGACGTGGCTGGAGATCGATGCCGACCGCCCGCTCCGCTACGCCCTCGAACCGCGTACCGGTTCCTTCGCCGACCCGTCGAGCCTTGGCCTCCTGCAGGAGCACGGAACC
>NZ_JAGXJJ010000746.1:0-230 GCF_019091465.1 Microbacterium sp. GbtcB4 | reverse complement strand
GGCGGGCGCCCCCCGCCGTCCAGTCCTGCTGGCGGGTCACGAGGATGTTGCCGCGGCCGGGCAGGGGACGGAATCGCTCGGGCAGCGAGTCCCAGGTCTTGCGCCCCATGTCGACCGGCGCGCCCTGGGTGGTCTCCTTGAAGTGCGCCAGATCCTCCGGCACGTACCAGGGCGTGCCGCCCTCGGCGCCGTTCACGCCTCCTGCGGCCACCGCCTCGTAGGGCCCCACC
>NZ_JAGXJJ010000745.1:0-230 GCF_019091465.1 Microbacterium sp. GbtcB4 | reverse complement strand
GGGGCGGGGCAGCCGCCGGGCCCCGGGCCGCTCCGAACGCCGCCCGCGGGACGACGCAGGCGCACTCCCGGACGCTCCGGGAGCCGAGGGGTTCCGGAACGCGTCACCAGGGTCGGTCGCACCCACGCGTGGACCTTCAGGAGGGGGAGGGATACTGCGCATCCGGGCAGGGAGCCACGTCCGGAGGGCTACCGCCACCCCACCACCGGGGCCCACCTCACAGCGTCCGT
>NZ_JAGXJJ010000744.1:0-230 GCF_019091465.1 Microbacterium sp. GbtcB4 | reverse complement strand
AGCGCGGTGCCGAGACCCCGCAGTCTCTCCAGGGCGTCGAGGGCGAGCTGGCACCCCGGAGACCCCTCGATCGCAGGGATCGTCGGAGTTCGTCCCGCGTCCAGGTAGTCACCGAGCTCCTCGATCGTGTGCCCGACGAGGTCGGCGGGCTCCAGGCCGAGGCGGCGCAGCTGGTCGACCTCGTGGTGGTCGGTCAGCGCCACGCCCCCATCCCTGTGAACAGGAGCCGG
>NZ_JAGXJJ010000743.1:0-230 GCF_019091465.1 Microbacterium sp. GbtcB4 | reverse complement strand
ATGAGCAGCGCGAGGAAGGTCATGCCGCCCACCACCGCCGGAGCCCGCGTGAGGAGGCAGACGACCGCCGCCCCGATGGCCAGGCACACGCCCGCGGCAAGGATGCCGAGGACGGACGGCGCCATGAGGCTCTCCCCGGCGTTCGACATCGCGGCCCGGACCTCGGCCAGCGAGAGGCTGCCCGGAGCCGCGGCGATCGGGTTGAGCACGAGGGTCTGCACCGCGGCGGG
>NZ_JAGXJJ010000742.1:0-230 GCF_019091465.1 Microbacterium sp. GbtcB4 | reverse complement strand
TCAGGCTACCTCGACGGGCCCGGATCCGACCTGTCCGTGGCGCCGGGCTCTACGCTGGGGGCATGCTGCGCTGCCTCACCAACGTGCCCCGCGACTACGCCTGGGGATCGTCCTCCCTCCTCGCCGCGCTCGAAGGCCGCACCCCGACGGGCGCGCCGGAGGCCGAGGTGTGGTCCGGCGATCACCCCGGCGATCCCGCCGACCTCGCGGACGGCGGAACGCTGGACGAG
>NZ_JAGXJJ010000075.1:0-283 GCF_019091465.1 Microbacterium sp. GbtcB4 | reverse complement strand
GCTTTGGAACGCTGGCGTGATCTGAAGCTTCAGGTCAATGGGGAGCGTCCAGTGCCTGCCTCCGTTGTCCCGAAGCGTTGAGCCGCGGGTGGATTGTGCTGTACGACGAGCTCCCGGTCTGATCGGAGCTCCGTGGGACTGCCGAGGGTCTTGGTGACTCTTCGTGTTAGGCCGCGGATGCGGCCTGTGTGGTCATGATGGCTTCGAATTCGACGTGCGCAACTTGCCGCGGGCTCGCTGTCGACGGCGGCGGTAGTAGGTCCGTTCGCTTCAGGATACGATG
>NZ_JAGXJJ010000741.1:0-230 GCF_019091465.1 Microbacterium sp. GbtcB4 | reverse complement strand
GAAAGCCGTCTTAGTGTGGGCCTGGCCCAGCGCGATGTTCTTCATCTCCTAGCGGCGCGGCTTGCGCGCGGCGGCCTTGGGTGCAGCCATGAAAGTGTTCTCCTAGACCCTGGCCGCTGCTTAGCGGGCCTTCTTCTTGCCGGCGACGGTGCGCTTCGGGCCCTTGCGGGTACGGGCGTAGGTCTTGGTGCGCTGACCGCGGACCGGAAGGCCACGACGGTGGCGGGGGC
>NZ_JAGXJJ010000740.1:0-230 GCF_019091465.1 Microbacterium sp. GbtcB4 | reverse complement strand
CGCCGCGCCCACCCCGACAGGACGGTCGACGCCGATGAGCTCGCCCCCCGCCCCGCGCCGCCGCACGGCGCTGCAGCAGTGGCGGAACCGGACCCCCGGCATCCTCATGGGCGGCCCGGCCGTCGCGGTCTTCCTCGCGATGTTCGTCATCCCGATGACCCTCGCGGCGGTGCTCAGCTTCACCGACTGGAACGGGTACAGCCTCAACTTCAACTTCATCGGCTGGGACA
>NZ_JAGXJJ010000739.1:0-230 GCF_019091465.1 Microbacterium sp. GbtcB4 | reverse complement strand
CCTCGTCCTCGCCCTCCCGGGGGGCGGTCGCCTCGATCAGGGCGAGGTCCTCCCGCAGCCGAGCGGCCCCCTCGGCACGCCGGTCGCGATTCGCGGTGATGTCGATGATCTCGGCGTCGAGGGTCCGCCAGCGCCCGAACGCGGCCTGGTAGTCCTCCAGCGCCCGGGCGATCGGTTCGCCGCCGAAGCGGACGAGGGCGTCGCGCTGCGCGGCGGCCGACCGCAGCCGG
>NZ_JAGXJJ010000738.1:0-230 GCF_019091465.1 Microbacterium sp. GbtcB4 | reverse complement strand
CGGCGGGGATCGCGCCGAGCCCCATGAAGTCCCGTTCAGACCAATCGCGAGCGACTTCCTCGCCGAACTCCTCCAGCGTCATCGCCATCGACTCGGCGTCCTTGGTCAGCGGGTCAGCGGAGCCGTTGGCCCGCTTGTACGGTGCGAGCACCTCTGCGTATGCGCATTGGCCCGTCTCCGCGACGTAGAACGTCTGGCCCGGAACGGCGTAGCGGTTCCACCCGTCGCCC
>NZ_JAGXJJ010000737.1:0-230 GCF_019091465.1 Microbacterium sp. GbtcB4 | reverse complement strand
GACCCCGTCACCGCCCCCCACCACATCGCCGTCGTGACAAGCGAGCCGTCCGAGACCGCCCTCGTGCGCGTGCACTCCGAGTGCCCCACCGGCGAGGCGTTCGGCTCCCAGAAGTGCGAGTGCGGGCCGCAGCTCGATGCCGCGCTGGACGCGAACGACCGCGAGGGCGGGATCGTCATCTACATGCGGGGGCACGAGGGGCGCGGCATCGGGCTCATCAACAAGCTGCG
>NZ_JAGXJJ010000736.1:0-231 GCF_019091465.1 Microbacterium sp. GbtcB4 | reverse complement strand
TGGCCAGCGGCCGGCGACGGGGCGGTCGGCATCGCCGGGATGACCACCGCGGCGCCGACCACCGCCCCGGTGAGCCTCGCGAGCATCACGAAGGTCGTCAGCTGTCTCATGGTGCTGGACCGGCTGCCGCTGGCCCCCGGCGAACAGGGCCGGGAGTTCTCCTTCACCCATGCCGACAGCGTCCGTTACTGCGACGATCGGTTCGCCAACCCGTCGGGGCGCGAGGTGCCG
>NZ_JAGXJJ010000735.1:0-231 GCF_019091465.1 Microbacterium sp. GbtcB4 | reverse complement strand
CTCGGCGAGCACGGGGCCGTCAGGGGGCACGACGCCGTCCCAGCCGACGTACTGCCCCAGCGGCACGACGCGGGCGACCTGATCGATGAACGCCCGCACCTGGTCCATATAGGGCAGCTGGAAGTCGGCGATACGGAACCCGGAGGCGGGGTGCGTCCCGTGGAGGTGGCCGTGCGAGTCGTAGCCGGCCCCACCGCGTGCCCATTCTCGTCGAGCATCGTGTAGAAGCCG
>NZ_JAGXJJ010000734.1:0-231 GCF_019091465.1 Microbacterium sp. GbtcB4 | reverse complement strand
GGGGCTGGCGCTGCTGCTCCTGCCCGCCGGGCCGCTGCGCGGCTTCGCGGCGTCCGTCCTGATGGTCGCCGTGCTCGGCGCCGCCGCGCCCGGGGCGATCGGAGCGACGCGGGGGTTCGGCGTGGCCGCCATTCCCGGGCGGACCGACACGAGCCTGCGGGTGCCCACCTGGAACACCGGGGGAGGGGCCGTCTCCGCCGAGCGGATCGCCCAGGAGATCCTGGAGCAGGA
>NZ_JAGXJJ010000733.1:0-231 GCF_019091465.1 Microbacterium sp. GbtcB4 | reverse complement strand
AGTCTGCAGCCGCGGGCGAACGCCAGACTGAGGGCGTACCCTACGGCGCCCCCCTCCGCGGCTAAGACGAGATAGATGGCGACATTCACGCCTACGTCCGCGTCACCGATGGCGACGAGAGCTGCTGCGCCGAGAAATGCGCCGGCGTAGGAGAGGGTCAGCGAGGTCCATCCGGGCCTCATGACGAGACCTGCCGCGACTGCGGCGGGCGTCAAGACCTGGGACGCCCTG
>NZ_JAGXJJ010000732.1:0-231 GCF_019091465.1 Microbacterium sp. GbtcB4 | reverse complement strand
GAGCGTCTGGCCGTTCGGCGACACTGCGAGATGACAGACGACGTCCCCCGTCGCCACCGGATCGCCGAGCGGCGTCAGCGCCAGCTCCCCGATGCGCGCGAACGCCTGCACGGCGGCATCGCCCTCCTGCGCCGCGTACACGACGTCGGGGGACGGATGTGCCGCCAGCCACGACGGCGACGGGGTCTGCGTCACGGGCCCGCGGTAGGGGAGCGTCGTGGCCTCCTGGCC
>NZ_JAGXJJ010000074.1:0-284 GCF_019091465.1 Microbacterium sp. GbtcB4 | reverse complement strand
GCACCTGCGCCCGGAGGAGGTCGGCGGCGTAGATGCCTGCGGGTCCCGCGCCGACGATCGCGTTGCGCGGAGTCACTCGTGCACCTCCTGCGGCGGGAGCGCGGCGATGAGTGGGTGGTCGTGCCGGGGGGGGCCGGTGCGGGCGGCGCCTCGGGGCGAGCCGACCTCGTCGAAGAACTCGACGTTGGCCTTGTAGTAGACCTGCCACTCGTCTGGGAGGTCGTCCTCGTAGTAGATCGCCTCGACGGGGCACACCGGCTCGCACGCTCCGCAGCCCACGCACT
>NZ_JAGXJJ010000731.1:0-231 GCF_019091465.1 Microbacterium sp. GbtcB4 | reverse complement strand
GCCGAGGGCACGGAAGCTCATCCGCCCGGCGGACTGCAGGTGCTCGGTGAGGGCTTCGTCGATGCCGTCGTGGGTCACGCCGCCGTGATACTCCGAGACGAAGAAGCCCTTGTTCACGGTCGAGTAGATGATCGTGTTGGTGTCGAGCACGCCGGCGCTGCCGCGGGTGCGCGCGAGCAGGACGCGGAGCTCCGACATCGAGCCCACCCGTACCTCCGGCACGGTGTCGCG
>NZ_JAGXJJ010000730.1:0-231 GCF_019091465.1 Microbacterium sp. GbtcB4 | reverse complement strand
ACGGGCGGCAACTACGCCACCAGCCCCCTGCCGCAGGCCGAGGCCAGTGCGAAGGGCTGTGTCCAGGTCGTGTTCCTCATCGAGAACCGCGATGTCGTGGAGCTCGGCGGCATGAACGTCGTGTTCGTGTTCAAAGACGGTCGTGTCGTGTCGCCGGAGTCGTATAGCATCCTCGAGGGCTTCACGCGCGACTCGCTGCTGCAGCTCGCCGAGGGCTGCGGCTACACTGTC
>NZ_JAGXJJ010000729.1:0-231 GCF_019091465.1 Microbacterium sp. GbtcB4 | reverse complement strand
ATCGATGACGATCGGGACTTCGCGGACCCTGGTCGGTGTCTCGTCTGACCATTCGGGTGAGGAGGAGTCCACGATCTCCGCTGACTCGAAGGCACCCTGCACCTGCGTGCCCCACTGCGGACGCACGCGCTCCCCGACGATGGCGCGGAAGAAGAGCGTCGCCGCGCCGCTCGGTCGGGCGTGCCCGCGGGCGACGAACGTCCCGCCGTCCGCCTGGTTCCACAGGGCGAT
>NZ_JAGXJJ010000728.1:0-231 GCF_019091465.1 Microbacterium sp. GbtcB4 | reverse complement strand
TCCGCGGGCCCAGGACCGGCAAGCGGGCCGTCGTCGCGGTCCGGCCGTGGCTGACCGGCCTCATGCGTCCGCTCGACACCGTGATCTGGCACGGCGTCCGCGTCGGCGTGCTCGGCTCCAACGGCTCGGGCAAGACGCACTTCATGCGGCTGTCGGCCCGCGGCTGGTCCGACCCGGATCCGACCCTCGGGCACGTGACCGCGGTCGCGGGGGAGCTCAGCCCGGTCGCGC
>NZ_JAGXJJ010000727.1:0-231 GCF_019091465.1 Microbacterium sp. GbtcB4 | reverse complement strand
GGGGAGCGTAGCGGAGACGACGACGACTTCAGCCGGGGCGGGAGTGCACGCGAGGTCGATGGTGATGGCGTCCTGCAGTCCCGCACCGACTCCGGTGATGATCTACTGCACGCTGATCTCCCCGGACGCATACGGGGTGGCGCGCACGCCGGCCGGAAGCGGGAGCGGCGTGGTCTGCGCCAGCACGAGCTTCTGCGCCGCGGGCCCGGCCGGCGACTCCGCGAGGAAGGG
>NZ_JAGXJJ010000726.1:0-231 GCF_019091465.1 Microbacterium sp. GbtcB4 | reverse complement strand
GGGGGGGGGGCTAGCGGTGGCCGCCGCGGAGGCGGGGCCAACCCTCAACGGGTCCATGCCACGCGCGCCCCGCCTGGTCGACATCGTCCCCAACTCCCCGCGGCCGCTTCCGGCCAAGGTGCTCTCGTCGATCACGGGGCTCACCCCGGGAACGTCCTACAACCTCGGCCGCACGCTCGTGCACGTGGGGTACCTCAGGGCCCGACCGGACGGGCCCGTGCTGGGCGGGCG
>NZ_JAGXJJ010000725.1:0-231 GCF_019091465.1 Microbacterium sp. GbtcB4 | reverse complement strand
GGCGGCGCCTAGCGTCGGTCACTCCACGTAGCGAAGGAGCATCCGATGGAGGCGGTGACCTACCGCGGACCGTACAAGATCCCCGTCGAGGAGAAACCTGATCCGTCGATCCAACACCCCAACGACGCGATCGTCCGGGTCACGGGAGCCGCCGTGTGCGGGTCGGATCTCCCTCTCTTCCACGGCATGATGCCCGATACCCGCATCTGGCACACCTTCGGTCTCGAGATC
>NZ_JAGXJJ010000724.1:0-231 GCF_019091465.1 Microbacterium sp. GbtcB4 | reverse complement strand
TTTTCTTAGTGGAATAGAGGTTCAACTTAGAGTTCAACAACCGCTCCTTAAGCCGACGAATCTCGTCGAGCGTTAGAAAACTTTCTCGTCGCCAACACAATACCCTCCTCCATATCTTCTTACCGGCTTCTATACTCAGCACCTTTCTCCCGAAGCTATTGTTTCTAAGCTTGTTCCTCGAAGTTCAGAATAGAATGGCCCTCTCATGGTAGAAACTGGAATTGCGGATTC
>NZ_JAGXJJ010000723.1:0-231 GCF_019091465.1 Microbacterium sp. GbtcB4 | reverse complement strand
CGTCGCCCTCGCCGGTGGGTCTCCCGACCCGGCCCGTGTGCGCCGGGCCCTCGTCGCCGCGTGCGCGGAGGGCGTCGAGGCCGACCGTGTCCTGGGCGTGCAGGGCGCAGGGCTGTCGGGAGGACAGGCGCTGCGCGTCGCGGTGGCCAGGGCGCTGTACCGCCACGACGCAATGCCGGAGCGGGTGCTCGCGCTCGATGAGCCCTCCAGCGCCCTCGTCGTCGACACTGG
>NZ_JAGXJJ010000722.1:0-231 GCF_019091465.1 Microbacterium sp. GbtcB4 | reverse complement strand
GCTGGGCGAGCGTCGTCCCCGGAGCCTGGGCGGCGCTGCCCGGCGCTCCGCTCGCGCTGCTCGCGCTGGGGCCCGCCGCCTCCCCTCGATGGCGGGCGGGCATCACCCTGCTGGTCGTCGCGCACAGCGGACTGGCAACCGCCTTTCTCGCCGACGGGATCAGCGGCGCCGCCGCGGGGGGCACGCCGGTGCCGAACTGGCCCGGCGCCGGTCTGAGCCTCGCCTGGATCG
>NZ_JAGXJJ010000073.1:0-285 GCF_019091465.1 Microbacterium sp. GbtcB4 | reverse complement strand
AAGGCGCTCGCGCTGTTCAAGAAGGACACCGACTACGTCGTGATGAACGACGTGGTCATGATCGTCGACGAGCACACCGGGCGCATCCTCGTGGGGCGCCGCTACAACGAGGGCATCCACCAGGCGTTCGAGGCGAAGGAGGGGGTGCCGGTCAAGGCCGAGAACCAGACCCTCGCCACCGTCCCGCTGCAGAACTACTTCCGCCTCTACGACAAGCTCGCCGGTATGACCGGTACCGCCGAGACCGAGGCCGCCGTGTTCATGTCGTCGTACAAGCTCGGCGTC
>NZ_JAGXJJ010000721.1:0-231 GCF_019091465.1 Microbacterium sp. GbtcB4 | reverse complement strand
GTGCCCGATCGGTCCGCCGGTGAACCCGAGCTGGCGGCCGGCTGGGGCGGAGTGGCCCCCGCCGACCACGCTGAGGCCGTCGACCTCGGTCAGTGCCTGCGCGCCCGCCTTGGTTCCCGCAGCGAAGGCAGGGAACTCGAACACCCCCATCGGGCCGTCCCAGGACACGGCCTTCGTCCCGCGGAGGACTCGGCGGAGGCGGGCCGGGGCCTCCGGCCCGATGCCGTGGCC
>NZ_JAGXJJ010000720.1:0-231 GCF_019091465.1 Microbacterium sp. GbtcB4 | reverse complement strand
CGGCGGTAAGAGCGGCTCCGGCGGCGGCACGGACCCGGGCGGCATCCTCGGCGGCCTCTTCGGCGGCAAGAGGTAGAACACGACGGCGCCGCGGCCCGCGATTCAGCCGGTCGCGGCGGTGAACACGATCCGGCCGCCCTGACGCACGGCGGCGCACCCCGCCAGATCGATCGGGCCCTGACCCGCCCAGTCGGTCACGAGGCGGGCGGCCTCGATCGTCTGCGCGCGGCT
>NZ_JAGXJJ010000719.1:0-231 GCF_019091465.1 Microbacterium sp. GbtcB4 | reverse complement strand
TCGTGCCCCCGATCACGACAGGGGTGCGTCCGGTGAATTCCCTGTCAAGCACGGCCATGGTGCGGCCCCTCACCGTCCTGGACGGCGGGTGCCGTCTCGTCTCCACGCTACGAAGCGGCAGCCGACGGGAGTATACGAGCGCACGAGATCGAGTGATAACCCCTGTATTTGAGTCGGCAGCCGCCGCGACCAGCGAGAGCGCGGCGGTGAGGGCGGCCAAGTCGTCGGCGG
>NZ_JAGXJJ010000718.1:0-231 GCF_019091465.1 Microbacterium sp. GbtcB4 | reverse complement strand
GTTCCCTCGGCGAGGTAGGCCAGAGCGGGGACGGGCAGGACGAACCCCCATCGCTTCGCCAGCCCATGCGCGACCGCGATGTGGTGCCCGGCGATCCTGTAGCCCACGCCTCGGGACCCGGAATGCAGGAACAGCCAGACCCGGTCGTGGTCGTCCACCGACACCTCGATGAAATGGTTCCCCGATCCGAGCGTGCCGAGCTGGTGCCGCCTGTTCTTCGCGTTGCCCTCG
>NZ_JAGXJJ010000717.1:0-231 GCF_019091465.1 Microbacterium sp. GbtcB4 | reverse complement strand
GAGGGGGGGGGGGGCCCCTTCGGGCCCTTGGTGGCGGCCGGAGCGGGGGCGGCCAGCGCGGAGCCGATGATGGACGACCCCCGCGCGACGATGGCGTCGACGATCGTCTCGCGGGGCCCGCCGTCGTCGGAGAGCAGCACCGCGATCTGCTCGTAGTCCGCGAACGGGCCCTCCTCGGCATCGATGGGGGGGCTCGCGGGGATGGCCATGGCCTGCGGGGCGGGGGAGGCC
>NZ_JAGXJJ010000716.1:0-231 GCF_019091465.1 Microbacterium sp. GbtcB4 | reverse complement strand
CGGTATATCGATGTCGATCACGGTCGTGATGCCGTCCGGGACCTCGGCGACAGGCGGAACGGATCAGAACACGGCATCTGCACCTGCCCCCGCCCCGCCGGCCGAACCGGAGGCGAGAGCGAGTCGGAATCCGCCGCGTCGGGCCCGCTGCGCATGCGGAAGCGCTCGGAGCGCCCGGTCGCACCCCTCGTCGCCCGCGAGGGCCTGCACGCTCGGGGGGGAGGGAAGGCA
>NZ_JAGXJJ010000715.1:0-231 GCF_019091465.1 Microbacterium sp. GbtcB4 | reverse complement strand
GGAGTCCGTGACGCTCGTTGAGCAGCCCGCGCGTCTGCACCACCTCGGCGTCGTGACGCTCGCGGACCCAGCCGAGGAGCGGAGCCAGGGCGTCGGCGATCACGTCGAGCACCTCCGCTCGGGCGCCGCCCGTGAAGGCGATGCTCGTGCGGCGGAGGATGACGCCCTCGTGACGGGTGACCATCTCCTCGTTCACCATCCACTTCAGCTCGCGGGTCGACAGGTCGCCGC
>NZ_JAGXJJ010000714.1:0-231 GCF_019091465.1 Microbacterium sp. GbtcB4 | reverse complement strand
GCCCCGACGACGCCGGCCCTTCCGCGCGCCAGCGGCGGGGCGCCGACCTCCCCCAGGAGTTCCCGGCGAAGGGCGAATCCCGGGGTGCGCTCGTCGCCGATGTGCTGCAGTTCACCTCCCTCTTCCGGGCTGACCCGGTGTACAGCCGTCTCCTCGGGGAGGAACCCGGGGCGTTCACGCGGGACACGCTGCACCGGGTGGGCTCCAGCCAGCGGCTCATCCTCCGGCGGC
>NZ_JAGXJJ010000713.1:0-231 GCF_019091465.1 Microbacterium sp. GbtcB4 | reverse complement strand
CATGGGCTGGCTCATCATCATCGGCAGCATCCCGATCGTGCTGCTCGGGCTCCTGTTCCAGGACCAGATCGTGTCCGTCTTCCGGTCGCTCTGGATCGTGGCGATCATGCTCATCGTGTTCGGCATCCTCCTGGGCATCGCCGTCCACGTCGGTGCCAAGCGGCGCACGCTCGACGACCTGACCTACCTGCACGGCATCGCCTTCGGTCTCGCGCAGGCGCTCCCCCTCAT
>NZ_JAGXJJ010000712.1:0-231 GCF_019091465.1 Microbacterium sp. GbtcB4 | reverse complement strand
TGGGTGCCCACCAGGACGGCGCCCAGGGACCCCGCCCCGGCCGTCCCCCGGTGATCTCCGACGCCGATGCGGAGCGCATCCGCGAGCAGATCGAGACCGAGGCCGAGGCCGAGGTCGAGGCCGAGGACGTCGCCGAGGAGGACAAGGCATGAGCACCGCAACCCCCGCCGAATGCGCCGCCCCGGCCGACGACGTGGTCGTCGAGCTGAAGGACGTGCACGCCGGCTACCT
>NZ_JAGXJJ010000072.1:0-285 GCF_019091465.1 Microbacterium sp. GbtcB4 | reverse complement strand
ATCATTCCTGTTCCACGCGTTTCCTCCTTACTAATCCGATCGTTCAATTCGTCGGTATCCATCGCGGTGAACACATTATCATACACTTCAAAATCACGAGGCAACATGTCGAGCGTAGTATCTCGGCTAGTTCCTTTATCCATCTTTTCAGACAGCCCATCGATAGTCCGCACGGTATAATCTTCTATTTTCCACTTGGTCGCCACCGAATCCCAGGTGATCCGCTCTGCAATCAGTTTTTCCGTGAGCTGGTCTCCTTGAAACTTTTCCATAGAAAATTTATAC
>NZ_JAGXJJ010000711.1:0-231 GCF_019091465.1 Microbacterium sp. GbtcB4 | reverse complement strand
CGGGGCGGCGGGCGCGGATGGGGGGCTTGGCCGCCGGGGGGGATGCCGAGATCTGGCGCGTCGCATCCTTGAACGGGCGAACGGAGATCCTGTCCCGCAGCGCCGCCGTACCGCCGGGAGAGTGCTCGACCATCGTGCGCTCGATCCGCGATGCGGACGGCCGCACGCGCAGCCTCGGCGTGCAGACGTGGGACTGGCACATGGAGATCGCGCCGTACTGGCACACGATCA
>NZ_JAGXJJ010000710.1:0-231 GCF_019091465.1 Microbacterium sp. GbtcB4 | reverse complement strand
CCGCTCTCCCGTCGTCGGCCCCGACGACGGCGCCTCCGACGATCGAAGCGGTCGTGCCGTCCCCTCCCGCCTCGTCCGTCGACGCAGCGGCGGGTGCGCGCGCCGGCGCCGTCGGCGGGACGAGCACGGGGTCGGAAGGCCGGATGTCCCGCCTCGCCGGCCCGGCGCCGGTCGGAGCGACGGCCACGCTCGTGCCCCCGACCGGGGCCACGACCGTCCCCGAGACCTCCT
>NZ_JAGXJJ010000709.1:0-231 GCF_019091465.1 Microbacterium sp. GbtcB4 | reverse complement strand
CGCGAACAACGAGCAGATCACCTGGGTGCCGGAGAACGTGAAGGAGGGGCAGTTCGGCAAGTGGCTCGTGGGCGCCCGCGACTGGACGATCAGCCGCAACCGCTACTGGGGCTCGCCCATCCCGATCTGGAAGAGCGACGACCCGGAGTACCCACGCGACGACGCCTACGGCTCGCTGGAGGAGCTGGAGCGCGACTTCGGCACGCTGCCGCGGAATCCCGAGGGCGAGGT
>NZ_JAGXJJ010000708.1:0-231 GCF_019091465.1 Microbacterium sp. GbtcB4 | reverse complement strand
TCCCCCCCGCCCGCTCCCGCCGCTCTGGCCGCGGTGCTGGTGCCCCCCACCGTGGGCGGGCTCGTGCCCCGGGGGAGAGAGGGCCCCCGCCGCGACGGCGGCGACCTGCGGTTCGATCCCGCTGATGCGGAGGGCGCGGCGCTGGGGGCCACGGCGACGCACGTGCAGTTCAGCACGGAGACATGCGCCCGCTGCCCCCAGGTGCGTCGTCTTCTCGGCTCCTATGCGTCC
>NZ_JAGXJJ010000707.1:0-231 GCF_019091465.1 Microbacterium sp. GbtcB4 | reverse complement strand
CGATGACGGCGTTGGCGTAGCGGACGAGGGAGCCGGCGTCGGGCGGCTCGAAGAAGTGCTTCTCCCCCGCGTCGCCGTAGCAGAGGTGCACGCCCACCTCGACGTCGTCCGGGTCCGCGTCGACGAGGGCGGCCAGACGCGAGACGAGGCCGTCGAACGGGTCGCCGGGCCACCCCGCCTCCATGACGGCCCCGTACCCGGAGGCACCCTCGATGATGCCCATCTCGCTCG
>NZ_JAGXJJ010000706.1:0-231 GCF_019091465.1 Microbacterium sp. GbtcB4 | reverse complement strand
GCGATCGTGTCGTTCCACCACTGGTCGAGGCCGGGCGTCTGCGGATACACGAAGACGACGAGAGCGCCGGGGGCAGTGGCCAGGAGGAGGCAGGCGACGCCCCACCACAGCAGCATCCGTCGATTCATCGTCCCATTGTGACGGCCGCCCCCGCGATCGCGGGTCGCCGTGCCGGTCAGCGGGCGACGCGGGCCCGGCCCTCCACGAGGTCCGCGATGCGGTCAGCCACGT
>NZ_JAGXJJ010000705.1:0-231 GCF_019091465.1 Microbacterium sp. GbtcB4 | reverse complement strand
TGGCTCAGTCCCTCCAGCGCGTAGTACTCGCACTGGTTCGGGATGAAGACCTCGTTCGCGGCGGTGAAAGCGTTGATCGTGTGCAGCCCGAGGGAAGGAGGGCAGTCGATGATGACGAAGTCCACCGGATGGTCCGCGAGGTAGTCCTCCAGTGCCCGACGGAGGCGGTGCTCTCGCGCCACCTGCGCGACGAGCTCGATCTCAGCGCCGGCGAGGTGGATGGGGCTCGGC
>NZ_JAGXJJ010000704.1:0-232 GCF_019091465.1 Microbacterium sp. GbtcB4 | reverse complement strand
AAAGTCCGGCAGGCCATGTTTTTCAATGCCCATAAACTTCAATTCTAAGCCAGCTTAGCCCTACTCCGGATACTTCACGTATAACAAAAAAAGCCCGGAGCATACACCCCGGGCTTTAAGCGTTCAGCATTAAGCATTTAGCGTTCAGCGAATTTTTAGTAAACTTTCAAGAAACTTTTTGCAGCATATTTAAAAGAAATCCCTACCTTTGCCTTCCATTTTGAAAACAGGA
>NZ_JAGXJJ010000703.1:0-232 GCF_019091465.1 Microbacterium sp. GbtcB4 | reverse complement strand
TGGGGTGCGGCGCCCGCTGCCGTGATCAGCATCGCCGGTCTGGGCACCCTGCCGGGCGCGCCGCCCGTGGTCTCCGGTCCCTTCGGGGCCTTCCCCCTCGACGTGTTCCGGGGGGGGGTCGACGGGAACCTCGTCGGCACCTCCCTCGTCACGCAGGGGACCGGGGCCCGGTTGCGCTCCGCCGGAAACCCGGGCTCGATCACCATCGTCGGGTGGATCTACGGGTTGGGGC
>NZ_JAGXJJ010000702.1:0-232 GCF_019091465.1 Microbacterium sp. GbtcB4 | reverse complement strand
CTCCTCAACATGCCCGAGGAGCCCCCCGCCGTCGGGGTTGTTGCGGCGATCCCCCCCGTCTCCGGGCAGTGGACGCCCCCCAACGCGCAGCACGCCGAGCTGCTGACCCTGATCGAGGAGACCGGGGGCGCGGAGGCTCTGGGGTCGACGGACGATCGGCTCGGCCGCCCGGTCTCCGGGAGCCGGGTCGTCTCCGCCGACCGCGGCGTCCGTGACGTCGTGCTCGTATCGC
>NZ_JAGXJJ010000071.1:0-288 GCF_019091465.1 Microbacterium sp. GbtcB4 | reverse complement strand
ATTCCCGGACCCATCCACGCGCCCGAGGACACCGTCGCCCTCAACCGTCGAACGACTCGTCAAGCAGATGTCCGGCGACCATAACCCCGCCCTCCCGGCCAAGAAGCGGGAGACAAGGTCGCTGCCACCCCAGCACATGCACCGACCGCGTCACGTCTTCGGCCCAGGAGACGAATGCCAGATGGATGCCACAACGCACGACATATTCGTCCGCATGCCCAGCGGGGACATCGCGCGCCCTCACCTCACCGCCCTCGGCGACAAGCGCACGCGCAGCGTCGTCGGACT
>NZ_JAGXJJ010000701.1:0-232 GCF_019091465.1 Microbacterium sp. GbtcB4 | reverse complement strand
CCTTTCCACGTGAAGCCACGGAAAGACGCCGAACTCACGGCGCTGGGCGCTGCGATCCTGGTTCAGCGCTGCCGCGCAGCCTCAGGCCCTCTACTAGATAAGGAGACGGCTGTCGCCCTGCCGGCGGTGCTCGCGCGGCGCCTGCCGGCCATCGTTTCACGTGAGACAGCGGTACCAGCCCGACGCTCTGCCCAGCGCGCTGCGCTCCCTGCCAACTCCGCCAGCAGCATCG
>NZ_JAGXJJ010000700.1:0-232 GCF_019091465.1 Microbacterium sp. GbtcB4 | reverse complement strand
CGCCCGGCGGGAAGCGGCTCGACCGCTCGAGCGAGCCAGATGCCGAGCATCGACACCGGCACCCAGAGGGCGACCACCAGCAGCCACAGCACACGCGTCTGCTCCGACGACTCCTGCCCGGCCGCGCCGATCAGGCCGCCCAGGGCCCAGGGGGACAGCGCCAGGGCCATGAGGATCTGCGCCCCGAGTCCCGGGAACATGATCGCCTCGCGCCACGACTGCCGCCCGATGC
>NZ_JAGXJJ010000699.1:0-232 GCF_019091465.1 Microbacterium sp. GbtcB4 | reverse complement strand
GGCCCGGGCCTTGCGCCTGTCCAACCCGCGCATCCCGGCCCGCAGGAGGATGTTGCCGCGGACGCTGGGCCCTTCCAGGGGCGCCGCCCGCTGGATCACGTAGCCGATATCCTGCCGCGGACCGCGGACCTCGTCGCCGTGCAGGCGGATGCTGCCGCGGCTCGGGGCGGTGTGGCCTGCCACGGCTTTCAGGAGCGTCGACTTGTCCCATCCCGTGGGCCCTGCGATTGAG
>NZ_JAGXJJ010000698.1:0-232 GCF_019091465.1 Microbacterium sp. GbtcB4 | reverse complement strand
GACACCTACGGGGTGGGCGGGCCCGCGCGCCCGTACCGGCACCTGCGGCAGATCGTCTTCCGCCGCCCCCGCCCCGCCGGGGCCGAGAATCTCGAGGTGACGGCGGAGGTCCCGGTGGACGTCGTGCGGCGCCTCAAGTGCGAGGAAGGCGGCGCGATCTGGCTGTGCGGCGGCGGGTCTCTCGCGGCGCGGCTGGCCGACGAGATCGACCGGCCCCTCCTCGAACGCCAGC
>NZ_JAGXJJ010000697.1:0-232 GCF_019091465.1 Microbacterium sp. GbtcB4 | reverse complement strand
CCCCCCGGGACCCCCTGCGGACGGGCGCCGGCCCCGCGCGGCATGAAGAAGGAGGTCCCGTCCGGCCTCATCACCGGGACCGTCCTGGCCGCCGACGCGGCGAGTTCGGCGATGTCCTCCCCCGGCACACCGAGGTGGTAGAGCCACTCCTGCGCGATCTCCCCGCCCGTGCACTCCGGCATCGGCTTCTTGACGTAGTCGCCCGGCGTCTCGCCGAAGAGTCCGTACACCC
>NZ_JAGXJJ010000696.1:0-232 GCF_019091465.1 Microbacterium sp. GbtcB4 | reverse complement strand
GTCAGCGGACGGATCTGCGCGGCGAAGTCGGCGCCGCGTGCGTTGAAGATCGCTCCGCGGCACAGCGCCTCGTAGCCGATGTAGACCGCGTTCCAGGCCGCGCCGAACGTGTCGCTCGGCTTGGCGAAGAAGTACCCGGAGGCCTTCTGCAGGTCTTCGTTGGTGAACGCGATGGGGTTCCCCCCGAGTGTGGGCGGGGGGTGGATGCCCAGGACGGGCGTGCGGGCCGTGC
>NZ_JAGXJJ010000695.1:0-232 GCF_019091465.1 Microbacterium sp. GbtcB4 | reverse complement strand
CCCACCACGGCGCCGTCCGCGACGATGGCGAGCTCCGCGATGACCCGGAGCACCGAGCACAGCGCGCTGACGATCCACCACGCGATCCCGACGGCGAGGATGACGCCGAGGACGGACCAGATGTTCTTGGTCATGCCTCCAGCCTACGGAGTCACGGCGGCCGGGAACTCCTCCACCGTCCGGTAGACGCGCAGCCCGAGCTCCTGGGCGATCTCGACGTCCTTGTCCGGGC
>NZ_JAGXJJ010000694.1:0-232 GCF_019091465.1 Microbacterium sp. GbtcB4 | reverse complement strand
GGAACAGCGGCGCCGCGAACATCAGCAGCATGATGGTGCCGTGCACCGTGAACAGCGGGTTGTACTGCTCCTTGGTCGGGACGATCTGCATCCCCGGAGCGAACAACTCGGCGCGGATCACCAGCGCCATCACGCCACCCAGGAGGAAGAGCAACACCGAGGCGATGAGGTTCATGTACCCCATCGACTTGTGGTCCGTGGAGGTGATCCACTTGACGACGATGTTGCCCTT
>NZ_JAGXJJ010000693.1:0-232 GCF_019091465.1 Microbacterium sp. GbtcB4 | reverse complement strand
GCCGAGGCGCAGAACGACGTCCGGGTGGTCCCCAGCACCGAGGACCACGTGCACACCGAGCTCCAGGGCATCGTGGGCGACGACATCCGGATCGAGACCGTGGTGGGCGACATCGGCATGGAGACGCCGTTCGAGGGAGTGCTCGTCGTCGCGATGGTGGCAGCCCGGGGTCGGCACGCCCCCGGAGTACCGTGCATCCCGTACCTCCTGGGAGCTGGAACGGGCAAGAAGG
>NZ_JAGXJJ010000692.1:0-232 GCF_019091465.1 Microbacterium sp. GbtcB4 | reverse complement strand
AGAGTTGCAAGAAAGATCGAGGAGACATCATGACGGATTCCCAGCCAACAGACAGGTAGAGGCTGGAGCAGGAGGTCGTCGGGATGACCTGCGCGTCGTGCGCGATGCGCATCGCGAAGAAGCTCAACAAGCTGGACGGTGTCACCGCCACCGTGTACTATGAGACGGAGAAGGCGAAGGTCACCGCGCCGAACGGGTTCGACCCGGCGCTGCTGATCGCCGGGGTGGAGAA
>NZ_JAGXJJ010000070.1:0-288 GCF_019091465.1 Microbacterium sp. GbtcB4 | reverse complement strand
CGACCCGAGGAGCGCCGCGAGGAGGCGGACCGGCTGCACGCGCGCTTCGTGGACCCGGCGAGCGACTTCCTCACTCTCCTGAACCTCTGGAACCACCTGCGCGAACAGCAGCGCGGGCTCGGCTCCAGCGCGTTCCGCCGGCTGTGCCGCAGCGGGCACCTCAACTACGTGCGCGTCCGCGAGTGGTTCGACGTGCACCGCCAGCTCCGCACGCTCGTGAAGGACCCCGACCGCGGGGCGGAGCCGGGCGGCGCGGCCGATCCGGACGCCATCCACCGCGCGCTGCTG
>NZ_JAGXJJ010000007.1:0-215919 GCF_019091465.1 Microbacterium sp. GbtcB4 | reverse complement strand
CCGTTCGCGACCGTCAGCGCGCGATGCCAGAGTCAACGCCGCGCGCCACGCCACCCGATTCTGACCCGCGCACCTAGACTCGAGAGGTCATGACCGAAGCCCCTCTCATCGTCCCCGGTTCCGTCGGCCCGCAGTCCTCCGGCGCCCCCGCGCAGGACGACCTCCTCGCCGGCCTCAACCCCCAGCAGCTCGAGGCCGTCACGTATCGCGGCCCCGCCCTGCTCATCGTCGCCGGCGCCGGCTCGGGCAAGACGAGCGTGCTCACGCGTCGCATCGCCTCGCTCCTGCGCAGCCGCGAGGCGTGGCCGAGCCAGATCCTCGCCATCACCTTCACCAACAAGGCCGCCGGCGAGATGCGCGAGCGCGTCGAAGGGCTCATCGGGGACGCCGCGCGCGGCATGTGGATCTCCACGTTCCACTCCGCGTGCGTGCGCATCCTCCGCCGCGAGGCCCAGCAGTTCGGGTTCACCAAGAACTTCACCATCTACGACTCCGGAGACTCCCGCGCCCTCCTCAAGCGGCTGGTCAAGGAGCACGAGGCCGACGCCTACGGGCTCACCCCGGCGGCGGTCCAGGGGCGCATCTCCAAGCTCAAGAACGAGCTCTCCGATGCCGAGTCCTACGCGCGACAGGCCAACATGAGCGACCCGGCCGAGCGCGTCTTCGTCGAGGTCTTCGCCGACTACCAGCGGCAGCTCCAGAAGGCCAACGCCTTCGACTTCGACGACCTCATCGGCCAGACGGTCTACCTGTTCCGGGCGTTCCCGCAGGTCGCCGACACCTACCGCCGTCGCTTCCGCCACATCCTCGTCGACGAGTACCAGGACACCAACCACGCGCAGTACGCGCTCATCCACGAGCTCACCCGTCCGGTGTCCGGCGTCGGCTCGACACCGGAGCCGTATACCGCCAACGGCATGATGATCTTCGAGCCCGACCCCGAGCCCGCGCCGGGAGCCGGCGAGGCCGGAGCGTCGCTGACGGTGGTCGGCGACTCGGATCAGTCGATCTACGCCTTCCGCGGCGCGGACATCCGCAACATCAGCGAGTTCGAGCGCGATTTCCCGGGGGCGAAGGTCGTGCTCCTGGAGCAGAACTACCGCTCGACGCAGAACATCCTCTCCGCGGCGAACGCCGTCATCGGCAACAACTTCGACCGCAAGGACAAGAAGCTCTGGAGCGACCGCGGCGAGGGCGACAGGATCATCGGCTTCACCGGCTACTCGCAGCACGACGAGGCCCAGTTCGTCGCCGACGAGATCGAGGCCCTGCACCGCAAGGGCATGCCGTACTCGGAGATGGCCGTCTTCTACCGCACGAACTCGCAGTCCCGCGCGCTGGAGGAGATCTTCATCCGCTCGGCCGTGCCGTACAAGATCATGGGCGGCACGAAGTTCTACGAGCGCGCCGAGATCAAGGACGCCTTGGCTTACCTCGTGGCGGTCGCGAACCCCGCCGACGAGATGGCGGTGCGCCGTATCCTCAACAAGCCGCGGCGCGGCATCGGCGACGTCACCGAGACCGCCATCGCCCGTTTCGCCGAGGAGCACGGGATCTCCTTCCGCGATGCCCTGTCGCTGCCCGGTCAGCTCGGCGTCGGCCCGAAGATCCAGGCCGCCATCGCCCAGCTCGACGCCGTGCTCGCCGAGGCGACGGCGATCATGCTCCCGCCGACGGGGGAGGTGCCGCCGCCCACCTCCGTGGCGGACGGGCTCAGCCTGCTGCTCTCCAAGAGCGGCTATCTCGACGCGCTGCGTGCCAGCCGCGACCCGCAGGACGAGGCCCGCGTGGAGAACCTCGACGAGTTCGTGGCCGTGACCCGCGACTTCGCGCGCAACAACCCCGAGGGCACCATCACCGACTTCCTCACCGAGGTCGCGCTGGTCTCCGATGCGGACGACCTCGACGACGAGTCCGGGTCGGTCTCACTCATGACGATGCACACCGCCAAGGGACTGGAGTACGACGCCGTCTTCGTCACCGGCGTCGAGGAAGACCTCATCCCGCACCGCATCTCGGCGGGAGAGCCCGGGGGCCCGCAGGAGGAGCGGCGCCTGTTCTACGTGGGCATCACCCGCGCCCGCAAGCGCCTGCACCTGTCCCTGGCGATGACCCGCGCGCAGTTCGGCGAGGTGACGGTCGCCATGCCCAGCCGGTTCCTGCAGGAGATCCCGGCCTCCCTCATCGACTGGCGGCAGTCCCCGGGCGACGTGAACTCCCGCGGGGGCATGCAGTCGCGTGCGTTGAACGCCCGTCGCTCCGGCGGGTCCGGCGACCGCTTCGGCGTGAAGGCCCTGCCCCGCGACTCCCTCAAGCCGCTCTCGACGGCGATGGACAAGATCCCCAACCGCGTCACCGCCAAGATGCGCGACAACGGCGACCTCGAACTCGCCGCCGGAGACCGCATCCGCCACGACGACTTCGGCGAGGGGCGGGTCGACGCCGTCACCGGCGAAGGCGCCAAGCGCATCGCCCATGTCCGGTTCGACACGGCAGGGCAGAAGAAGCTGCTCATCAAGGTCGCCCCGATCCAGAAGCTCTGACGTCGCGGCGGAGAGGGCGGGGAGACACGGTTAGGCTGGCTCCCATGGCCCTCTTCTCCCGCCGCAAGAAGTCCGGCGACGACGCCGTCGCTCCCGCCCCCACCGCCGCTCCGGCCACCGAGAGCGAGGAGGACGCGAGCACGGCGACCGAGGAGTCGGAGGCGTCGACGGCCGAGGCATCGCCCACCGTCGGCATCTCGGTACAGGCGTTCCGCGGTGTCGGCGCCGAAGCCGGGCCCGAGGTCGCGCTTCCCGATCCGGAGGCCGCGGCGGCAGCCGCAGCGCCCGCTGCCGCGCCGACGCCGCCGAGCCCCACCGCGGAGCCCGCGGCACCGGCGGCCGAGCGGAAGCTCCCGCTCGCTCCCGCGCTCCCGCCCGAGCAGACCGAGACCGTGGCCGGCATGAAGGACAACGTCCTCCTGCGCGAGTCCCTGGCGCAGATCGAGGCAGGGGCCTCGAACGAGCAGCTCCTCGGGGTGCTCCGCCAGGCTCTCCAGGGGCACCTCTACATCCGCGTGAACGGCGATGCCCGCGCGCAGATCAGCGAGGGCAAGCCGCTGGCCGTCGCCGTGGTCCGCGACGGGGAGCGCCAGTTCATGCTGGCGTTCAGCTCGGCGGCCGCCGTCCGGGATTCCGTGCAGCTCGAAGCCGATCCGTCCGCGACCTCCGCTGTCGCCCAGCCGACGACCTCGGTCATGCAGCAGGTCGTCTCCGGCGACTTCGCGGGTCTCATCATCGACAACGCGTCCGCGCCGCACCGTGTGGTGTTCCCCACCGAGCTCCTGCAGAAGACGCTCGAGCAGGCCGACGTCGACATGACCGTGAAGTCCCTGCTCGCGGCGCCGCGGGAGCAGGATTCGCCCGCCAAGGTGGGCGAGGCTCTCGCCACGACGCGCATGTGGGTGGCCGTGAACGACGGATCCGGCACCGGGCAGGTCGGCATCGCCGAGGCGCAGACCGCCGACGGCCGCCGCTTCCTCCAGCTCTTCTCGCACCCGCTGGAGGTCATCGCGCTCGGCCGGGGCGACCGCCCGCTGCCGTTCGAGCCGGACCAGCTCGCGAAGGTGCTGTCGAGCCACTCCGAGATGGCCGGCGTCATCATCGACTCCGCAGGGCCCTCCATGGTGGTGGAGCGCGACGCCCTCGCGCCGGTGCTCGTGCGCGCGGTGCGGATCGAGGACTGACGGCGCGCGCACCGGGATCTGCCGGGGGTTCCGCGGGTCGTGACCGCCCCCTAGGGTCGGAGCATGGCCTCTGAACGCGTGACCCTGACCGTCGCCGACACCGACGGAGAGCGTGAGGTCGCGCTCTCCAGTCCGAACCGGGTCGTCTGGCCCGACCTCGGCATCACCAAAGCCGAGCTCGCCGAGTACGTGCAGCTCGTGTCGGTGCCGTTCCTCGCGGCGAACGGCAACCGGCCGGTGTCGCTGGAGCGCTTCCGGGACGGCGTGGGGACCGCCGGAGGACCGCGGCCGGAGGGATTCTTCTCGAAGAACCCGCCCAAGGGCACTCCGGACTTCGTCGACGCCGTCACGGTCACGTACAACAGCGGCCGCCGTCATCCTCAGATCGTCCTGAACCGCACCAGCGCGATCGTGTGGGCTGTGCAGATGAACACCATCGTCTTCCATCCCTGGGCGTCGTTGGCGACCGATTCCGACAACCCCGTCGAGCTGCGGATCGACCTCGACCCGCAGCCGGGCACCGGCTTCGCCGAGGCGGTCCCCGCGGCCCACGCCCTGCGGGAGGTGTTGCGGGAGGCCGGCCTGGAGGCGTTCGCGAAGACGAGCGGCAACCGGGGACTGCACGTCTTCGCCCCGATCGAGCCCACCCACGAGTTCCTCGACGTGCGGCATGCCGTGATCGCCGCCGGCCGCGAGCTCGAGCGCCGGATGCCGGACCGGGTCACGACGAACTGGTGGAAGGAGGAGCGCGGCGAGCGCCTCTTCGTCGACTTCAATCAGGCCAACCGCGACCGCACGATGGCCGGCGCGTACAGTCCGCGTGCCCTCCCCGGTGCGACCGTCGCGACGCCCGTGCACTGGGAGGAGCTCGACGATCTCGACCCGCGCGCCTTCACCGTGCGCAGCATCCCGCAGCGGCTGGCGGACGTCGGCGACCCGTGGGCCGACATGCAGGCGAGGCCCGGGCGCATCGACACGCTCCTGGAGTGGTGGGAGCGCGACACGGCGAACGGCCTCGGGGAGCTGCCCTTCCCGCCGGAGTTCCCGAAGATGCCGGGCGAGCCGCCGCGCGTGCAGCCGAGCAAGAAGAACGCCGCGAACTGGGACGCCGACGGCAACCCCGTCGACGACTGAGCCGGGCTCAGCTCAGGACGTCGGCGAGGTCGTAGCCCTCGACGGTGTCGAGCTGGTCGTACGTGCAGGAGCGGGCGTCGCGGTCCGGCCGCCACCGCTCGAACTGCACGGTGTGACGGAAGCGGGCGCCCTCGAGCTGGTCGTACCGCACCTCCAGCACCCGCTCGGGACGCAGCCGCACGAACGACACGTCCTTCGACCCGCTGAACCGCGACCGCTCACCCTCACCCGTCACGGCGGCGCCGTCCTCGTCGCGCTCGACCAGCGGAGCGAGCTCCTCCACGAGCTGCTTCCGCTTCGCGTCGCTCCACGCCGCGACGCCGCCGACCTGGCGCAGAGTCCCCTCGGCGTCGTAGAGCCCGACGAGCAGCGAGCCGACCCCGGTGCCGGACTTGTGGATGCGGTAACCGAGGGCGACGACGTCGGCGGTCCGCGCATGCTTGATCTTGAAGAGGGTGCGCTTCCCCGGTGCATACGGCTGGGCCAGCGGCTTGGCCACGACGCCGTCCAGCCCCGCGCCCTCGAACTCCTGGAGCCAGCGGACGGCGGCATCCCGATCGCGAGTGGTCCTCGTCAGGTGCAGCGGGTGCTCCACGGACTCCATGAGCGTCTCCAACCGGGCCCGCCGCGTCTCGAACGACTGGTCGCGCAGGTCGTCCTCGCCGGACGCGAGCAGGTCAAACGCGATGAACAGGGCCGGGGTCTCGACGGCGAGCTTCGCGACCCGGGAGGCGGCCGGGTGGATGCGCTGGCTGAGGGCCTCCCAGTCCAGACGCTGCGCGCCGTGCGGACCCGTGGCCACGACGATCTCGCCGTCGAGGAGGCAGGGCACCGGCAGCAGCTGCGGGATCGCGTCGACGAGCTCCGGGAAGTAGCGCGTGAGGGGCTTCGCTCCGCGAGACCCGATCTCGACCGTCTCGCCGTCCCAGGCGATGAGCCCGCGGAATCCGTCCCACTTCGGCTCGTAGAGGAGCCCGCCCGGTGTCTTGTCGGGGTCGGGCACTGTCGCGACGGCCTTGGCGAGCATGGGGGCCGGGATCTCGTAGCGCATGCACCCATCCTGGACCGGGCAGCGAGCGGGGGAAAGAGCCGGGTCAGCCGAACAGGTCGTCGAGTTCCGCGGAAGTGCCGGCGTCGCGGAGCACGGTGTGTGCCGCGTGCCACCCGGCCATGCCGTTGACCGCGGGCCCGGGCGGAGTCGAGGCCGATGCGAGGTAGACGCCCGGCATCGGCGTGCGCCACGGCGCGGGGGAGAGGACGGGGCGGCGCAGGGCCTGACGCATGTCGAAGACGCCGCCGGAGATGTCGCCGCCGATCTCGGCCGGGTTGATCGCCTCGCGGGAGGACGCCGGCACCGCGTGGTGGGCGAGGATCCGGTCGCGGAACCCCGGCGCGAACCGCTCGACCTGCGCGGTGATGAGCTCGGTCGGGTCGAGGTCGGAGCCGTTCGGCACGTGGATGTACGCCCAGAGCACGGCCTTGCCGTCGGGTGCCCTGGTCGGGTCGAAGAGCGACGGCTGGACGGCCAGGACGTAGGGGCGCTCGGACACGCGACCGACGGCGACCGCGTTCTCGCTGTTCCACACCTCGTCCCTCGTCCCGGCCACGTGCACGGTGGGCGCGCTCCGCACGTGCTCGTTCGTCCACGGGATCGGGCCGTCGAGCGCGAAGTCGACTTTGGCCGCCGCGGCGCCGTAACGATACCCACGGAGCGCACGGGCATACGACGCCGGGATGTCCGGGTGGGTGAGGGCGAGCCGGGGGGAGGTGTTGAGCAGGAGCACGTCGCCGCGGCCGGGGTCGCCCCAGTCCAGCGCGGCGAGATCGGCGATGCGGACCCCGGTCTCGATCGAGCCCCCGTGGGCTTCGAGGTCGGCGATGAGGGCGTCGGCGATCACCTGCGAGCCGCCGCGGGGGTACGGCCAGCCGCCGGCGTGGGCGAGCCCGGCCAGCAGCAGCCCGGCCGCGGCCCCCGCGAGCGTGGGCTGCGGAGAGTTCGCGTGCGCGACGACTCCCGCCATGAGCGCGGCCGCCTCGTCGGTGCGGAAGGCGGCGCGCGCCAGGGGAGTGCCCTGATCGAGCATGCGGATGGCGTAGCGCACGGCGGTGATCGGGTCGTGCGGGAGGCGGAGGAGCTGGTTCCCGGTGAAGTCCGTGACGCCGTCGATGTGGGTGCTGAGGGGGCGGAGCCGGCGCCGCCACGCGTCCCCGTCGATGCCGAGCTCGGCCGCGGTGCGCTCGATGTCGCGCCAGGCGATGGCGGCACGGCCCCCGTCCAGCGGATGGGCGAACGAGATCTCGGGGCGGATCCACTCGATCCGCTCGTCGAGTCCGAACGCCTGGAAGAACGGCGAGGCCACCGCCGCAGGGTGGACGGCCGAGCAGACGTCATGACGGAAGCCCGGGAGGGTGGCCTCCTGGGTGCGCAGGCCGCCTCCGACCGTGTCCGCGGCCTCGAGCACCCGCACCCGGTAGCCGGCGCGGGCCAGGGAGACGGCGGCGGCGAGGCCGTTCGGTCCGGATCCGATGATCGTCGCGAGTGCCATGCGGTCAGTCTCGCACGCGAACCCCCGGTCGGCGGAGGGGGTTGCGCCGTGCGATCCTGGAAGGGATGAATGAAGTCCAGGGCCCGACCCCCGCCGGCACCTCCCGTCCGTACCGCTCGCTTTCCGAGGCGCTCCGCGCGCACCGCATCGATCCGGTGAACCACGCGTTCATCACCGAGATCGTCGATTCCGCGGGGGTGACATCGCTGATCGATCGCGGTCGCTACATCGAGGCGATCCGCCGCGAGGGGGCGGCGCTGCACATCGGCCGCACGTACACCAACGGCTTCACCGAGGACGAGGTCGTGACCGTCGGGTCCACCCGCCTCCGCCTGCAGCCCAGCGAGGGACGCGCGCCCTACTTCTACGTCACGCACCCGAGCGAGTTCGCCCCCCAGGCCCCGGTCAAGGTCAAGCGCTCCTCGACGCCGCGCACCCCCGCCGCTCCCCGCACGCCCGCGGCTCCGAAGCCCGTCGAGCGCGACTACGGCGTGTGCGACGTGTGCTTCATGGTGAAGACGCCCGCCGGCGGCTGCGGCTGCGACTGATGCCCGCCGCCTCCGCGTCGCGCGGTGGCGTCACCGTCCGCGAGGCGGAGTGGCCGGGTGACGCGGCCTTCGTCGGTGCCGCGGTGTCGACGTACCTCCGGCAGACCGAGCAGGAGAAGCACGACGTCCTGGGCGATCCGGCGGAACCCGACGGCGAACTCCCCGAGCGGTACCGGCCGGAGGTCCGTGATCCGGCGACCGCGTACGCCGGAGGACGGGTGCTCGTGGCGGAGCTCGACGAGGCTCCGGTCGGCGTGGTGATCGCTCTTCCGCATGCCGGGTACACCGAGATCAAGCGACTGTGGGCGGATCCGGCGGTCCGCGGCCGCGGCGTCGGCTCCGCGCTGCTCGACGCCGTCCTGGCGGCGGCTGAGGGGACGGTGCGGCTGTCGGTCTGGGACTGGCGCGACGCCGCGATCCGGCTCTACACGTCCCGCGGCTTCCGTCCCGTCGACCCCTGGGACGACCGCGACCGCCTCCTCTGCTTCGAGTCGCGCACTTTGCAGCATCCCGCCGCCGAATCCAGCAAAGTGAGCGATTCGAAGGGCTAGGCGAAAGCGCTCATCCCGGTGATGTCGCGGCCGAGCAGCAGAGCCTGCACGGATTCGGTGCCCTCGTAGGTGTGGATGGCCTCGATGTCGGCCAGGTGCTGCATGACGCCGTTCTCGAGGAGGATGCCGTTGCCGCCGAGGAGATCCCGCGCCGTCGCGGCGATCCGTCGGGCCGCCCGGGTGTTGTGGAACTTCGCGAGCGAGGCCTGCGTCGGCCGCAGCGACCCCGCCTGCTCCAGATCGGCCATCCGGCGGCAGTAGAGCTGCATCGCCGTCAGATCCTCGAGCATGTGCGTGAGCCGCTCCTGCACCATCTGGAACTTCGCGAGCGGCTTGCCGAACTGCACGCGCTGCTTCGCGTAGGCCAGCGCCGCCTCGTAGCAGGCCGTCGCGTGGCCCAGCGCCGACCACGCGACCCCGGACCGGGTGGCGTACAGCACGGTCGAGGCGTCCTTGAAGCTCTTCGTCCCCGGCAGCACCGCGTCCAGCGGCACCCGCACGTCGTCCAGGCGGATGTGGGCCTGATGGATCGCGCGGAGGGAGGCCTTCCCGCGGATCACGGTGCCGGTGTATCCGGGGGTGTCCTGCTCGACGAGGAAGCACCGCACCGCCCCGTGCTCGGCGGCGGACTCGTCCTCGACCCGCGCCCAGACGAAGGTGATCCCGCCCGAGGCGCCATTGCCGATCCACTTCTTGGCGCCGCGGAGCACCCAGGAGTCCCCGTCGCGGCGGGCCACGGTCTCCAGCGAGACGGAGTCGGAGCCGTGGTCGGGCTCGGTCAAGGCGAAGGACCCGAGCACGGAGCCGTCGGCGAGTGCCGTGAGCCAGCGGTCCTGCTGGGCGGGCGAACCGAAGAGGGCGAGCGTCCGCAGCGCGAGGCCCCCCTGCACGGCGAGGATCGTGCCGAGGGAGCCGTCCCCGCGCGAGATCTCCATGTTGACCAGGCCCGCGGCGAGCGGGGAGAGCCGGGTCAGAGCGGGGTGGTCGACGCCGTCGACGACGAGGTCCATCTCGCCCATGCGGCGTGCGGCGTCGAGCGGGTACTCGGCGCGGTCCCACGCCTCGGCCATCTGCGGGGCGACCTCGTCGACGTACGCCTTCGCGCGGTCCCAGGCCTCCCGGTCGGCGGCGGGGATGTCGGCGAAGACCGCGTAGTAGTCGCTGTCCTGACGTCCGGTGACGTCGTAGGACGAGACGCGCTCGCCGGGGAAGGGGGAGGCTTCAATGCTCATGGGTGCTCCTTCGTGACACCAGGTATCGTACTCCTCGATACTCGGTACCACGACCGCCCCGGTCGGCTCAGTCGAGCTCGGAGCGGAGCCTCCTGGTCACCTCGGCGATCGGCATCGACCGGGGGAAGACCGCCACGACCACGTCGTCCGGAGCGCCCGCGTCGGCGGCCTCGCCCACGCCGTACCGCCGACGCGCATCCGCGAGCGCGGACTGGAGGGTGGACAGCGGCACCTTCTTCCGTCCGCGAAGGAGCTGCCGCAGCACGTGGTTGTGCACCGCCGTCACGAGGGCCGCGAAGCCCACCGCGTCCAGAGGATCCACTCCCGGCAGGGCGCTGCGCAGGTACTCGTCGAACAGCCGCTCGTAGCGGAACACGGTGATGATCTCGCGTTCGCGGAGCACCGGCACCTCCCGCACGATCTGATAGCGCCGTCGCGCGAGCTGAGGGTCGTTCGCGAAGTGCGTGAACACGGACTCCGATGCCGCGCAGACCGCACCCCACGGATCGTCGTGGCCCTCGTCGAGGAACTCCCGAAGCTGCTCGAGCAGGACCTCGTGATCGGCGAAGACCACGTCCTCCTTGCCGCCGAACTGCCGGAAGAAGGTCGACCGGGAGACGCCGGCGGCCTTGGCGATCTGCTCCACGGACGTCTGGTCGAACCCCTGGGCGCTGAAGAGTTCGAGCGCGGCGGCGACGACGCCCCCGGTGCGCAGCTCTGCGGATTCGTGCATGGCGAAATCCTAGACCGCCGTGGGGCTCGCGCCCGAGCGTCCCCGCGGGAGCGCACCGCTACGGCAGTTCCAGGACCCGCGTTTCCGTGAGGGCGCGCGACCGTCCATGCTGATCCTGGTTGTGGTCACGAGGCGTCCGAGGGTCGCCGACTCGCGCGCGAGTCCGATGCCCGATACCGCCGAGCGATCCGTATGAAGAGGTCCAGGGCCTCGGCTTCCGAGCGGAAGCGGAGCGGCGCATGGAAGCGCTCACCGCGCTCATCGGCCTCCCAGACGATCCACTCCTCGCCTTCCCGCTCGATCCAGGCGGACGACTGAGGCCGGCCTGTAGGGCCGAACCAGTTGGCGGTCGCGGTGAGCTTCTCCTCGCGGATGATGCGCTGCGCCTGGGTGGCGGTGAGGTCGCTCACGTGGTCTCCTCCGTCCTGCTCCGAGACTGAGGATCGTACCGGAGGAGTCGGGGCGTCGCCCACGTCCGCGGGCGTCGGAGCGCTCAGCCTGCGGTAGTAGGCTGGGGGACTGGTCGATGTCTCGACATCGAGAGAATCACCAGACCAGACCGCAGCCCAGTGAAGGAAGCACAGTGGATCTGTACGAGTACCAGGCACGAGACGTTTTCGAGAAGTACGGAGTGCCGGTCCTCGCCGGCATCGTCGCGGACACCCCCGAGGAGGTGAAGGCGGCTGCCGAGAAGATCGGCGGTGTCGTGGTCGTCAAGGCCCAGGTCAAGACCGGAGGCCGCGGCAAGGCGGGCGGCGTCAAGGTCGCCAAGACGCCCGACGAGGCGTACGAGGCAGCGAAGGCCATCCTCGGCCTCGACATCAAGGGCCACGTCGTCAAGCGCGTCATGGTCGCGCAGGGTGCGCGCATCGCCGAGGAGTTCTACTTCTCCGTGCTGCTCGACCGCGCCAACCGCTCCTACCTCTCCCTCTGCTCCGTCGAGGGCGGCATGGAGATCGAGCAGCTCGCCGTCGAGAAGCCCGAGGCGCTCGCCCGCGTCGAGGTCAACCCGCTGACCGGCATCGACAAGGAGAAGGCGGTCGAGATCGCCCGCGCCGCGAACTTCCCGGAGGACCTCGTCGAGAAGGTCTCCGACGTGTTCGTGAAGCTCTACGACGTGTACAAGGGTGAGGACGCGACGCTCGTCGAGGTCAACCCGCTCGTCCGCACCGAAGACGGCGACATCATCGCGCTCGACGGCAAGGTCACGCTCGACGACAACGCCTCCGAGATCCGCCACCCCGAGCACGAGGCGCTCGAGGACAAGGACGCCGCCGACCCACTCGAGGCCAAGGCCAAGGCGTCCGGCCTCAACTACGTCAAGCTCGACGGCGAGGTCGGCATCATCGGCAACGGCGCGGGCCTGGTCATGTCGACGCTCGACGTCGTCGCCTACGCCGGTGAGAACCACAACGGCGTCAAGCCCGCCAACTTCCTCGACATCGGCGGCGGCGCCTCGGCCGAGGTCATGGCCGCCGGCCTCGACGTCATCCTCGGCGACCCGCAGGTCAAGAGCGTGTTCGTCAACGTGTTCGGTGGCATCACGGCGTGCGACGCCGTCGCCAACGGCATCAAGGGCGCCCTGGAGACACTGGGTGACACGGCTTCCAAGCCGCTCGTCGTCCGCCTCGACGGCAACCGCGTCGACGAGGGTCGCGCGATCCTCGCCGACTACGCGCACCCGCTTGTCACCCTGGCCGCAACCATGGACGAGGGCGCCGACAAGGCCGCCGAGCTCGCCAACGCCTGAGACTGAAGGACGAGAAGAATGTCGATCTACCTCAACAAGGACTCCAAGGTCATCGTCCAGGGCATCACCGGCGGCGAGGGCACCAAGCACACCGCGCTGATGCTCAAGGCCGGCACCCAGGTCGTCGGCGGCGTCAACGCCCGCAAGGCCGGCACCACGGTCGCGCACACGGACAAGGACGGCAACGCCGTCGAGCTCCCCGTCTTCGGCTCGGTCGCCGAGGCCATGAAGGAGACCGGCGCCGACGTGTCGATCGCCTTCGTCCCCGGCGCCTTCACGAAGGACGCGATGATCGAGGCCATCGACGCCGAGATCCCGCTGCTCGTCGTCATCACCGAGGGCGTCCCCGTGGGCGACTCGGCCGAGGCCTGGGCCTACGCGCAGAGCAAGGGCAACAAGACCCGCATCATCGGGCCGAACTGCCCCGGCATCATCACGCCCGGTGAGGCGCTCGTCGGCATCACGCCCGCGAACATCACCGGCAAGGGCCCGATCGGCCTCGTGTCGAAGTCCGGCACCCTGACGTACCAGATGATGTTCGAGCTGCGCGACCTGGGCTTCTCGACCGCCATCGGCATCGGCGGCGACCCGGTCATCGGCACCACGCACATCGACGCGCTCGCCGCGTTCGAGGCCGACCCCGAGACCAAGGCCATCGTCATGATCGGCGAGATCGGCGGCGACGCCGAGGAGCGTGCCGCCGAGTACATCAAGGCGAACGTCACCAAGCCCGTCGTCGGCTACGTCGCGGGCTTCACGGCTCCCGAGGGCAAGACCATGGGGCACGCCGGCGCGATCGTCTCCGGTTCCGCCGGTACCGCGCAGGCGAAGAAGGAGGCCCTCGAGGCCGCCGGCGTCAAGGTCGGCAAGACGCCGTCCGAGACCGCCGCTCTCATGCGCGAGATCATCGAGTCGCTCTGATCTGAGCTACGCTTGACCTGAAGGCCCCGGGCTCCACCCCGGGGCCTTCGTCATGCCGCCACACTTTCGAATCGCGCAAATGGCCCCATTCCGTGTCGGAATGGGGCCATTTGCGCGATTCGAAACGGGCTAGATCCCGACGCCGAAGAGGGCCTCGATGGGACCGCGGGCGAAGAAGATGAGGAAGCCGGCGCCGACCACCCACAGCAGCGGGCTGATGGTCCTGGCCTTGCCGGAGAAGGCGTGGATGAGCACCCAGCTCACGAAGCCCGCCCCGATGCCGTTGGCGATCGAGTACGTCAGCGGCATGACGGAGACCGTGAGGAACACCGGCAGCAGCACCCGGAAGTCGCCGAAGTCGATGTGCCGGATCTGCGCCATCATCATGGCACCGACGATGATCAGTGCCGCGGCGGCGATCTCGGTCGGGA
Organism: Microbacterium sp. GbtcB4; assembly: GCF_019091465.1. Taxonomy (NCBI): domain Bacteria; kingdom Bacillati; phylum Actinomycetota; class Actinomycetes; order Micrococcales; family Microbacteriaceae; genus Microbacterium; species Microbacterium sp. GbtcB4. The sequence continues at coordinate 202,346 of NZ_JAGXJJ010000007.1, read as the reverse complement.
CGATCGAGGTCAGCGGCGTGAGGAACATCGCGATGAGGAAGACGATGCCCGTCACGACGTTCGCGAGACCCGTCCTGGCACCCTCCCCGATGCCGGCTCCGGACTCGATGAAGACGGTGCTGGAGGACGACGAGGTCGCACCACCGGCGATCGCTCCGACGCCCTCGACCACCAGCGCCGACTTGATGCGCGGGAAGTCGCCGTTGTTATCGGCGAGGTTCGCCTCCTTCGCCAGGCCCGTCATGGTGCCCATGGCGTCGAAGAAGTTCGTGAAGAGGAGCGTGAAGACGATCATCACGAGCGCGACGAGGCTGACCTTGCCGAGGTCGAACGAGAAGTCGACGGCGCCGATGAGGCTCAGGTCGGGGACGCTGACGGGGGAGCCGTTCAGCGCAGGGACGGTGAGACCCCAGCCGCCGGGGTTGACGACGTTGCCCTCGTCGTCGACGCCGCGGGCGCCGATGTGCCAGATCGCCTCGACGACGACCGCGAGCACGGTGCCGCCGATGAGGCCGATGAGCATGCCGCCCTTGATGCGGAGCGCGACGAGGATGCCGGTGAGTAGCAGCGTGATCACGAACAGCAGGCTCGGCACGGTCGCGACGGAGCCGTTGACGCCGAGGCCGACGGGCGGCGACGAGGCACCGGTCGCGGTGACGAAGCCGGAGTTCACGAAGCCGATGAAGGCGATGAAGAGGCCGATGCCGACCGTGATCGCGATCTTGAGCTGGAAGGGCACGGCATCGAAGATCGCCTTCCGCAGCCCGGTGGCGGCGAGCAGCACGATCACGACGCCGTTGATCATCACGAGCGCCATCGCCTCGGGCCAGGTGACCTGGCCGACGACGGAGAACGCGACGAAGGCGTTGATGCCGAGACCGGCGGCGAAGCCGAACGGCAGGCGGGTGACGACACCGAAGAGGATCGTCATGATGCCGGCGGTCAGGGCCGTCGCGGCGCCGACGGCGTTGAAGTCGAGCATGTCGCCGGCGACGTCCGGCTTTCCGGACAGGATGATCGGGTTCAAAATCACGATGTAGGCCATCGTGACGAACGTCACGAGGCCTCCACGGATCTCGGTGCCGATCGTCGATCCGCGCTTGCTGATCTCGAAGAAGCGGTCCAGGGTACCGGTGGGTCCGGTGGACGCCGGGGCGGGTGGGGCAGTAGTCATCGGGAAACCTCCGGAGAAACGCTACCGTGTCGTCCGCCTCGCGCGCGCCCACGGGGGCCGAAGGGGAACTCGTCGTAGTCTCGAAGGCGCTATGCAACGCCTCCTCGTCGCGCTCCTCGCCGCCCTCGACGCCGCCATCACGGCTGCCGTCGGTCTGGCCGTGCTGCTGGCGCCGCTGACGCTCCTCTGGACACTCGCTTTCGGCGTGACCGCCGACTGGGGAGCGCTGTGGCCGCTCACCGGAACGCTGTGGCAGTTCGGCCACGGCGTGCCGCTGGAGATCACGATCCCGGACGCCTTGCTCGTCACCCTGGCGATTCCCGCAGACGCCGCGCGGTTCGTCATCTCGGTCACGCCGATGGCGTTCCTGCTGCTCACTCTGCTCCTCGCCGCTCGCTCCGGGGGCCGGGCCGCTCGGTCCGGGGCCTGGGTGTGGGGATCGCTCTCGGGGACCGTCGTGTTCGCCGTGATCTCGACGGTCGTCGCTCTCACATCGGCGCTCGGCGCCGCGCGGGTCCCGCTGGCTCTCGCCATCCTGCTGCCCCCCGTCGTGTACCTCGTGGGCGCCGTGTGCGGCGCGGTGCGGGTGGCATGGGAGGACGGCGACGGCGGGCTGCTCGACCGCATCCACGACATCCTGGATTCCCGGGAGGACTGGGCGCCGGTGCCCGCCGCGATCGTGCGGGGCGCCGCGTTCGCGCTCGTGGGCGTGACCGGGGCCGCCGCCCTGGCCGTCGCCCTGTCGGTCCTCACGCGGGGCGGAGAGGTCGTCGCGCTGTTCCAGGCGGCGCGGGTCGACGCCCTCGGGGCGACCGTGCTGACCCTCGGGCAGCTCGCATATCTGCCGACCTTCGTGGTGTGGGCGGCCGCGTGGCTGGCCGGCCCCGGGTTCGCGGTCGGGGCCGGGACCGCGGTGTCGCCCGCCGGCACCCAGCTCGGCGTCGTGCCCGGCATCCCGGCGTTCGGTCTGTTGCCGGAGAACTCCTCGTTCTGGATGCTCATCGTCATCCTCATCCCGGTGGCCGCCGGGGCATTCGCCGGGTGGGCCGTGCGCTCGCGGCTCGTATGGGAGGGGACGCCGCTGGGGCTCCTGCAGCGCGTCGTGATCGCGGTCGGAATCGCCGCGGTCTCAGGCGGCGTTGCCGCGCTCGCCGCCGCCTTCGCGAACGGTTCGATGGGCCCGGGCCGACTCGAGGTCGTCGGTCCGGCGATACTGCCGTTCGCCTTGTCTCTGGGGGCGGAGGTGCTCGTCGGGGCGGCGATCCTGTTGCTGTCCCCCCGCAACCGCGACGAGCTCGCGGAGGAGCGCACCGATCGCTGGATCGCGGAGATGTCCGAACGGGCCTCCGAGGAGCACGCTGACGACGACCGCCGCTAGCCGCCTCGGGCCTCCGGCGACGCCGGTCGGAGCGTCATCGGCACGCCGGTAGACTGGGCGCGTGCTCACGGTCGCCGTACTCATCTCGGGCGCCGGCTCGAACCTTCGCGCCCTCCTCGAGGCCGCTCGTCACCCCGATTTCCCGGCGCGTGTCGTCGTCGTCGGGGCGGATCGCGAAGCCGACGGGCTGGCCCATGCCGAGGAGTTCGGCATCCCCAGCTTCACCGTGCCGTGGCACGAACACGAGAGCCGCGAGGCGTGGGGCGAGGAGCTGGGCCGTCAGCTCGCCGTCTGGTCGCCCGACCTCGTGGTGCTCAGCGGCCTCATGCGCCTGCTGCCGTCCTCCCTCGTCGCCGCCTATGCGCCGCGGATCATCAACACCCACCCCGCGTACCTCCCGGAGTTCCCCGGAGCGCACGGCGTCCGCGACGCCCTCGCCGCGGGCGTCCGCGAGACCGGCGCCAGCGTGATCGTCGTGGACGACGGGGTCGACACCGGCCCCATCCTCGCCCAGGAGCGCGTGCCGATCCGGGCCGACGACACCGAGCACACGCTGCACGAGCGCATCAAGCCGGTCGAGCGCCGGCTCCTCATCGACGTCGTTCGGCGCATCGCTACCGGCGACCTCTCCCTGACCTCCGCCCCCTGACCCCCGACGCCCCCGCACGAAGGAGCCCATCATGGCCGGCCCCCGCCACGACCCCACGCTCTACCGCGATCGCGACACCGTGCCGATCCGGCGCGCTCTCGTCTCGGTCAGCGACAAGACCGACCTGCTCGTGCTCGCCGCTGCGCTCGCGGAGGCGGGCGTCGAGATCGTCTCGACCGGGTCGACGGCGTCCACCATCCGCGACGCCGGCTTCGAGGTGACGGATGTGGCCGCGGTCACGGGAGTCGCCGAGATGCTCGACGGTCGCGTCAAGACCCTGCATCCGAAGGTGCACGGCGGGCTGCTCGCCGACCTGCGCCTGGAAGATCACGAGCGGCAGCTCGCCGACCTCGACATCGCGCCGTTCGAACTCGTCGTCGTCAACCTCTACCCGTTCGTGGAGACCGTGGCCTCGGGCGCCGAGGGTGACGACGTGGTGGAGCAGATCGACATCGGCGGCCCCGCCATGGTGCGTGCGGCGGCGAAGAACCACGCCAACGTCGCGATCGTCGTGTCGCCGCAGTCCTACCCGGCGATCGTGGCGGCCGTGGCACAGGGCGGCACGTCTCTCGCCCAGCGGCGGGAGCTCGCGGCGCGGGCGTTCGCGCACACCGCGGCCTACGACACGGCCGTCGCGCAGTGGTTCGCCGAGGGCACGCTCAACGACCCGGGCGACCTTCCGGCGCACCTGACGATCCAGGCCGAGCGGCTCGCGACGTTGCGCTACGGCGAGAACTCCCACCAGCGCGGCGCCATCTACACCCGCGCCGGCGGCCACGGCATCGCTCAGGCCACGCAGCTGCAGGGCAAGGAGATGTCGTACAACAACTACGTCGACGCGGACGCCGCCCTGCGCGCCGCCTACGACATGGTCAAGCCGGCGGTCGCGATCATCAAGCACGCGAACCCGTGCGGGATCGCCACGACCGCGCCGAACGCCCTCGACCCGATCGCCAGCGCGCACCTCCGCGCCCACGAGTGCGACCCCGTGTCGGCGTACGGCGGCGTGATCGCCGCGAACGGCACCGTGACGCTGAAGATGGCCGAGAACCTGAAGGACATCTTCACCGAGGTCATCGTCGCGCCGTCGTTCGAGCCCGCGGCCCTCGAGGTGTTCAAGGCGAAGAAGAACCTGCGCCTGCTGCAACTCCCCGAGGACTGGCAGCAGGAGCGCATGGACGTGCGCCTCGTGTCCGGCGGGCTTCTGCTCCAGGACGCGGACCGCTTCCCGGACGACATCGTCTCCGTCGCCAAGAACTGGGAGCTCGTGTCGGGGGAGCGTCCGAGCGACGAGGAGATGGAGAACCTGATCTTCGCGTGGAAGGCGTGCCGGGCCGTGAAGTCGAACGCGATCGTGCTGGCGAAGGACAACGCGACGGTCGGCGTCGGCATGGGCCAGGTCAACCGCGTCGACTCGTGCCGCCTCGCGGTGGAGCGGGCGGGCGACCGTGCCGCCGGATCCGTCGCTTCGTCCGACGCGTTCTTCCCGTTCGCGGACGGTGCCCAGGTGCTCATCGACGCGGGTGTCACGGCGATCGTGCAGCCCGGCGGCTCCGTGCGGGACGAGGAGGTCGTGGATGCCGCGCGCAAGGCCGGCGTCACGATGTTCTTCACGGGGGAGCGTCACTTCTTCCACTGACCGAGACCCCGGTCTTCTGCCGAGACCCCGGCGTGCGCACGTCTGCACGCCGGGGTCTCGGCGCGTAGGCGGGGTCTCGGGGAGAGAACCGCGATGTCCGATTTCCGCCAGCCGTAGCCGCGCGGGGGTGAGAGAGTGGAGGACATGAGCCCCTCCTTCGACGAGCGCTACCGGGCGATCAGCGCTCGGGACACCCGCTTCGACGGGCAGTTCGTCACCGCCGTGCGCTCGACAGGGATCTACTGCCGGCCCAGCTGCCCCGCGCGCACGCCGAAGCCACAGAACGTCACGTTCTATCCGACGAGTGCCGCGGCGCACGAGGCCGGCTACCGCGCGTGCAAGCGGTGCCTGCCGGAGGCCGCCCCAGGGTCGCCCGCGTGGGACGTCCGCGGAGACACGGCCGCGCGGGCCATGCGCCTGATCGCGTCCGGCGTGGTCGAGCGCGAGGGGGTGCCAGGACTCGCGTCGCGACTCGGCTACTCGAGCCGTCATCTCACGCGGCTGCTGACGACCGAGCTCGGCGCCGGACCGCTCGCGCTGGCGAGAGCGCACCGCGCCCACACCGCCCGCATGCTCCTCGTGGGAACCGACATGCCCATCGCCGATGTCGCCTTCGCCGCCGGCTTCCACAGCATCCGCCAGGGCAACGACACGATCCGGGAGGTGTTCGGGCTCACGCCGGGGGAGCTGCGTGCCCGCCGCCGCACGCCCTCCGCGGCCGCCCCCGGAACGATCGATCTCGTCCTGCCGTACCGGGGCCCCCTGGATGCGGCCGGGGTCTTCGCGTGGATGGCCGCGCGAGCCGTGACGGGCGTCGAGGAGGCCACGGCGACGTCGTTCTCCCGTCATCTCCGGATGCCGGGCGGCCCCGCGTGGTTCGAGGTGCGTCAGGAGGAGACGGAGCGCCTGCACCTCCGGGCCCGGGTCGCGCAACTCGGCGACCTCGCGCCGCTGGTGGCCACCGCACGCCGCATCTTCGACCTCGACGCCGACCCTCTCGCGGTCGACGAGGCCCTGGCCGCGCACCCGCCCCTCGCGCCCCTGGTCGCGCGGACCCCCGGCATCCGCGTGCCCGGGGCTGCCGATCCGCACGAGATGCTCATCCGCGCGATGATCGGGCAGCAGATCACGGTCGTCGCCGCCCGCACCGCGCTCACCGCGCTCACCGACGCGCTGGGGGAGCGGACCCCCGAGGGCCTGCTGTTCCCGACGATGTCGGCCATCGCGGCCCACGGCGCGGAGGTGCTGCGCGGGCCCGCCGCCCGGATCCGCGCCATCACGGGAGCCGCCGCGGCCCTGGCGGACGGGAGCCTGACCCTCACCGTGGGCGATGACGGCCCGACGCAGCGCGCCGCCCTCCTCGCGATGCCGGGGATCGGACCATGGACCGCCGACTACGTGCGGATGCGGGTGCTCGGCGATCCGGACGTGCTGCTCCCCGGCGACGTCGCTCTCCGTGCCGGTGCTGCCGCGTCCGGGCTGCCCGCCGAACCGAAGACCCTCACCGCCTGGGCGGAGCGCGCCGCACCGTGGCGGAGCTACCTCAGCGGGCACCTGTGGCGTGCCGCCCCGATCCGTCCCGTCGGACCGCGGCGCAGATCCACCGTCCGGCCCGCCCGCGACATCGCATCCGACACCGAGGAGACCTCATGACCGCTCTCATCCAGACCCTCGACACCGCTGACGGTCCCTTCACGATCCTCGCCGACGACCGCCAGCGGGTCCTCGTGTCCGGCTGGACGGACGACGTCGAGGCGATCCTCGGCCGTCTTCCCGCCCGGGTACGCCCCGATGCCGTGCGCGAGGCCGAGACGGACGCGGCGGGCGCCGTCCGCGCGTACTACGCGGGCGACGTCGCGGCGATCGACGGGGTCGCGGTCGCGCAGACCGGCACCGCCCTCCAGCTCGCCGGCTGGGCGGCGCTGCGCACCATCGCACCGGGGGAGCCCCTGACCTACACGGGCTTCGCGACCCGACTCGGCAACCCCCAGGCCGTGCGCGCGGCGGCGTCGATCTGCGCCCGCAACGCCCCGGCCCTGTTCGTGCCCTGCCATCGCGTGCTCCGCACGGACGGCTCCCTCGGCGGCTTCGCCTGGGGGCTGCCCGTGAAGGAGAGCCTTCTGGCGCGCGAACACGCCGCCCGCTGACCTCCCGAGCCGAGGAGCCCGCTCCGGACGGAGCGGGCTCTTCGCCGTCCCGGGAATTCCCCTTGCGCTCAGCTCGTTCACAGGAATAGGCTGATGGGCTGTCGCGCCAACCGGACGACCTCGCCGAGCCCTTGAGGAGGACACCATGACCACGATCGCCACCGCGCGGATCGCCACCCTCGGCTCGACCCCGGCGCGCCCGCTCTCCTAGAGCCTCCGCCCCCCTTCTGCACCGGATGCCGGGCTCCGTGAGCTCGCTCTCGCATCCGTTCCCCCGCTCTTCTCCCCTTCGACTCCTCTGAGAGACATGTCTTCCTCGTCTTCCGCGCAGAACCCGTCCCCCTCCTCCTCCCTCTCCACGCCCGCCGCGCTGTGGCGGCTCAAGCCGTTCGTGAAGCCGGTCATCTGGCGTCTCGCCGGCGGTGCCGCCAGCGCGCTCGCGGCGGCCCTCATCGCGCTGATGATCCCCATCGTGCTCGAGCAGATCATCGGCGGGCCGGTGCAGTCTGGGGCGCTCGACGCGATCGTCTGGGGAGCGCTCGCCGTGTTCGCCCTCGGCCTCGGCGAGGCGCTCATGGTGTGGCTCCGTCGGCAGTTCGTGCTCTTCCCCGCCACGCAGGTGGAGTACCGCATGCGCACCGAGCTCTACTCACGCCTGCAGACGCTTCCCGTCGCGTTCCACGACCGGTGGCAGTCCGGGCAGCTGCTCAGCCGCATGATGCAGGACATCGGCCTGATCCGCCGGTGGCTCGCCTTCGGTCTCGTGCTGCTGGTCGTGAACGTGCTGACGATCCTCATCGGCTCGGTGCTGCTGTTCCGCTGGCACTGGCTGCTGGGCACGATCTTTCTCGTGACGGCGGTCCCGCTGTGGATCCGCGGCTACCTGTTCGAGAAGCGCTACGGCGCCCTCACCCGCCGCAGCCAGGACCAGGCGGGTGACCTCGCCACGAGCGTCGAGGAGAGCGTGCACGGCATCCGCGTGCTCAAGGCGTTCGGCCGCGGCACGCACGCCCTCCGCCGCTTCAGCCGTCAGGCCGAGACGCTGCGCGAGACCGAGATGAGCAAGGCCGGGGCCATCGCCTCGATCTGGTTCTGGCTCGACCTCATGCCGCAGATCGCCTTCGGCCTCAGCCTCATGTCGGGCATCTGGCTCATCTCGCAGGACGCGATCACGTCGGCGGAGCTGTTCGCCTTCTTCGCGATGGCCGTCGTGCTGCGCTGGCCCATCGAGTCGATCGGCTTCCTCTTCTCGTTCATGCTCGACGCGCGCACGGCGACGGACCGCGTCTTCGACATCTTCTCGGAGACGAACACCATCACCGATCCGGAGAACCCGGTGCACATCGAGAACCCGCGTGGCGAGCTCGCGTTCGAGAACGCGCACTTCCGCTACCAGGATGCGGCGGCCGACGAGCGGGACCTGCTCGACGGGATCGACCTCGTGCTGCGGCCGGGCGAGACCATGGCGCTCGTGGGCCTCACCGGCAGTGGCAAGACCACGCTGACGACGCTGCCGACGCGGCTGTACGACGTGACGGGAGGGCGGGTCACGCTCGACGGCGTCGACGTGCGCGACCTCACGCTCGCCGAGCTGCGGGAGCACATCGCGATGGCGTTCGAGGACGCGACGCTCTTCTCGGCCTCGGTCCGCGAGAACGTCCTGCTCGGCCGCGCCGACCTCGACGTGCACAGCCCCGAAGCCGAGCGCGTCCTGCGCGAGGCGCTCGACGTCGCCCAGGCCGCCTTCGTCGACACCCTCCCCGAGGGCGTCGAGACGGTGATCGGCGAGGAGGGACTGAGCCTGTCCGGCGGACAGCGCCAGCGGCTCGCCCTCGCCCGCGCCGTGGCCGCCAACCCCCGGGTGCTCGTCCTCGACGATCCGCTGTCGGCGCTGGACGTCGACACCGAGGCGCTCGTGGAGGAGGCGCTGCGGCACGTGCTCGCCGACACCACCGCGATGATCGTCGCGCACCGTCCGTCCACCGTGGCCCTCGCCGACCGCGTGGCGCTGCTGGAGGACGGCCGGATCACCGCCGTCGGCACGCACACCGAGCTGTTGAAGACGAGTCGGCACTACCGGCACGTCATCTCCAGCCTGGAGGCCGAGGAGGCCGCCCGCACCGGGGCCATCCCGATCATCCGCGACGAGCAGGCCGAGATCCACGAGACCGTGCAGGAAGGCATCCGCGAGGAGGCCGATGACGAGGCGCCCGGAGGCGCCCCCCGATTCGCAGGAGAGGAGGTGCAGCGATGAGCTCCCTCACCGGAACCCAGGACGAGGACCGCTCCCGCCTCACCACGGAGGAGAGCAGGGCGATCCGCCGCCGCTCGCTGCGGCTGCTCGGCTCGCTCGTGCGCCCGCTCAAGCCGCAGATCGTGCTCGCCGCCACGGTGCTCGTGATCTCGACGGCGCTGCAGGTGGCCGGACCGATCCTCATCAGCATCGGCCTCGACCGGGCGCTCCCCGCGGTGCTCGACGACGCCGACTGGATGCCGACGTTCGTCGTCGGCGGGATCTACCTGCTCGCGGGTGCTCTCGCCGCCGTGCTCATCGCCTGGTACGTCATCATCGCGGCCAAGCTGACCCAGGCCGTCCTGCTCGACCTGCGCAAGCGCATCTTCCTGCACACCCAGCGCCTGAGCCTGGAGTTCCACGAGTCGTACACCTCGGGGCGGATCATCTCGCGCCAGACGAGCGACCTGGACTCCATCAAGGAGCTCCTCGACGGCGGCCTGAACGAGCTCGTCTCCGGCGTGCTCTTCGGTGTCTTCACCTTCATCGCCCTGTGCGTGTGGGACTGGCAGTCCGGTCTGATCCTCGCGATCGGCGGCGTGCCGCTGTTCTTCCTCATGCGCTGGTTCTACTCGCGCTCGCAGCTCGTGTACCGAGAGTCCCGGGTGATCAGCGCGAAGGTGATCGTGCAGTTCGTGGAGACCATGACGGGTATCCGCGCGGTCAAGGCATTCCGGAAGGAGCCGCGCAACGACGAGGCCTTCCAGGGCGTGGCCGGCGAGTACCGCGACGTGAACCGCCGCTCGATGCTGCTGTTCGGCACGTTCGAGCCCGGGCTCATGGGCGTCGCGGCGCTCGTGCTCGGCGTGGTCGTGCTGTGGGGCGGCATCCGGGTCTCGGAAGGAGCGCTGACGGTCGGCGTGCTGCTGTCCGCCGTGCTCTACGTGCGCAACTTCTTCGCTCCGATGCAGGAGATCGCGATGTTCCTCAACTCCTACCAGTCCGCCACCGCGGCGCTGGAGAAGGTGTCGGGCGTCCTGGAGGAGGTGCCGACGGTGCCGGACCCCGAGAAGCCGGTGGACCTCTGGGAGTCCCGGGGGCACATCCGCTTCGACGAGGTCACCTTCGCGTACAACGAGGACAAGACGATCCTGCCGAACTTCTCGCTCGACATCCCCGCCGGGCAGACGATCGCGCTGGTCGGGACGACGGGGGCGGGCAAGTCCACGCTGGCCAAGCTCATCTCGCGGTTCTACGACCCGTCCGCGGGGACGGTGACCCTCGACGGCGTCGATCTGCGGTCGCTGCACCCGAAGGACCTCCGCCGCGCGATCGTCATGGTCACGCAGGAGGCGTACCTGTTCAGCGGGACCGTCGCCGACAACATCGCGCTCGGGCGCCCGGACGCGACGCTCGACGAGATCCGCGAGGCGGCGCGGGCGGTGGGCGCCGACGCGTTCATCTCGGCCCTGCCGGACGGGTACGACACCGACGTGAACAAGCGCGGTGGTCGTGTCTCGGCCGGGCAGCGACAGCTCATCTCGTTCGCCCGCGCCTTCCTCGCCGACCCGGCGGTGCTGATCCTCGACGAGGCGACGGCCTCGCTGGACATCCCGTCCGAGCGGCTGATCCAGGACGCGTTGCAGACGCTGCTGGCCGACCGGACGGCGATCATCATCGCGCACCGGCTGTCGACGGTGGCGATCGCGGATCGTGTGCTCGTGATGGAGCACGGCCGGATCATCGAGGACGACACCCCGGCCGCCCTGATCGGCGGCACCGGGAAGTTCGCCCAGCTGCACGCGGCCTGGCAGGAGACGCTCGTCTGACGCGCTGACGCGCTGACGCGCTGACGCGACAGCGGCCCCGGCATCCGTCCGGATGCCGGGGCTTCCTCGTCCGGGCGCGCGTGCTCCGCGATCGGTAGCATCGAAGGATGGACCCCTTCCTCCTCGTCGCGGAGTGGTGGTGGCTCGCGCCGACCGCCGCCGCCGGGGTGACCGCGGGCGCGATCGGGGTGCGTCGTCGCAACACCCGCAGCGGCCGCCGACTGGAGTACGACGCCGCCCGGCACGACCTCCGCGAGGCCCAGCAGCGCGCGGTGGTGCGACGGACGGCGCTGAAGGTGGCACGAGCCGACCTCGCGCGGGTCTCCGCCGAGCGGGCCGCGCAACGCGCGAGCGCCGAGCAGGTGGCCGGCGCCCGGCGCATGCTCAAGGAGCGCGAACGCGACGCCAGAGCGGCGGCCGCCGACGTCCGCGCCCGACGCGTCAGGGTGAACGCCGCCCGCGCCGCGATCCCCGCCGGCTCCGCCCCGCGGCCGCTGGAGCGCCTGTACGCGGAGCACGACGCGGTGACGGCGCGATGGATGCGGTACGAGACCGACACCGCGCTGCAGATCACCTATCCCGAGATGACGGACGTGAAGCGCCCGGAGACGGCCGCCTACCTGCGGGCCGCCGGTGCGGCGGTCGAGGCGCGTCGGCAGACGACGGGCCGCGTGACCGCCGCCGAGTACGCGGCCTACCGCGACGCCGTCGCGGAGCTGGAGCGGGCGTTCGAGGCCGCCGAGCACGCGGCGAAGGTCCAGACGGGGGAGGCGCCGCCCACACCGGCCTGGCAGGACGCCGCGCAGGACATGCTGCACCGCTCCGCCGAGGCCATCGATCGGGCGGCGGGTGCCGCCGCGTCCGCGCTGGCCGCGTGGAACAGCCGTCGGGGCAAGGGCACGCCCCCGGACGGCAGCGGTCAGCGCTGAGGAGGATCGAGAGCACGCCGCCCTGCAGGTCCGAGGGCGACGGAGTCTCGATGGGGGAGGGGATTCGAGACCCCGCCGCCGGTCTCAGGAGGGGACGCGGATCTCGGCGATGACCTCGCCGTAGGCCGTCTCCCCGACGGGGGTGAACCCGACGCGGCGGAAGAACGCCTCCGGGCCGTCCTCGCCGGCTTCGTAGATGACGTTGACGTGGTCGACGCCGCGGTTGCGCGCTTCGTCGATGAGGTTCTCGACGGCGAAGCGGCCGATGCCGCGACCCTGGTCGTCCGCGTCGACGTTGATGCGCCACAGCACGGAGCGGAAGTGCTCCTCCGGCGCCTCGTCATCGAAGTTGGCGCTCACGAATCCCACGACCTCGTTGCGGTCCAGGATCACCCGCTGCCAGGAGGTCTGCGGGTTGATGACGGTGGCCGCGATGCCGTACGAGACGGGGGCGAGGAACTGCTCCTGTCCGGGCTTGAGCGACAGGTTGTTCACGGCGACGATCGTCGCGGCGGAGAGTTCGACCATGCGCAGTTCGGACATGCCCCCAGGCTAGCCCCTCCGCTCACCGCATTCATCACTCGGGCGGACTTTTCACGGACCGTTCGTCCGAGGGAGTCTCTTCGGTGGGACCGCCGCTTCGGGGTCCGGGACGCTCAGGTATCTTGGTATCGAGACAAATAGCCCTCGTGAACGGAGAACGTCCCGGTGACCGACGACGCCATCATCTACACCTACACCGACGAGGCACCGGCACTGGCCACCGCCTCCTTCCTGCCGATCATCCAGGCCTACACGGGCCAGGCGGGTATCGAATTCGAGACGCGGGACATCTCTCTGGCCGGCCGCATCCTCGCCGCGTTCCCGCAGAAGCTCACCCCCGAGCAGCAGGTCGGCGACGCGCTGGCGGAGCTGGGCGGCCTCGCCACGCTCCCCGAGGCGAACATCATCAAGCTGCCGAACATCTCCGCGTCGATCCCGCAGCTCAAGGCCGCCATCGCGGAGCTGCAGCAGCAGGGTTACGACGTCCCCGACTTCCCGGACGAGCCCTCGTCGCTGGAGGAGAAGGACATCCGCGCCCGCTACGACCGCATCAAGGGCTCCGCCGTGAACCCCGTCCTGCGCGAGGGCAACAGCGACCGCCGCGCGCCGCTGGCGGTGAAGAACTACGCCAAGAAGCACCCGCACCGCAACAAGCCGTTCGCGGAGGGCTCGAAGACCCGCGTCGCGACCCTGGGCCACGACGACTTCAAGCACAACGAGCGCTCCTGGGTCGCCGCGCACGACGACGTCCTCTCCTTCCGCCACACCGCGAAGGACGGCACCGTCACGGTCCTCAAGGAGGGGCTCAAGGTCCTCCCGCGCGAGATCATCGACGCCACGTTCCTGTCCGCCAAGGAGCTGGACGCGTTCCTCGCTGACACGCTCGCGGAGGCCAAGGCCGACGACGTGCTCTACTCGGTGCACCTCAAGGCCACGATGATGAAGGTCAGCGATCCGATCATCTTCGGTCACGTCGTGAAGGCATTCTTCAAGGACGTCTTCGACCAGTACGGCACGCAGCTCGCCGAGGCCGGACTCAGCGCGAACGACGGTCTCGGCTCGATCCTCGCGGGGCTGGCGGACGTCGCCGGTGGCGAGGAGATCGCCGCGGCGTTCGACAAGGCCATCGCCGAGGGGCCGCGCCTGTCGTACGTGAACTCCGACAAGGGGATCACCAACCTGCACGTGCCGAGCGATGTCATCGTCGACGCGTCCATGCCCGCTCTCGTCCGCAACGGCGGGAAGCTCTGGGGCAAGGACGGCGAGGAGGCCGACACCATCGCGGTCATCCCCGACTCGTCCTACGCGAGCGTCTACCAGGCCGTGATCGACGATGTGATCGCGAACGGCCCGCTCGACCCCGCCACGATCGGCACCGTGCCGAACGTGGGCCTCATGGCGCAGGCCGCCGAGGAGTACGGCAGCCACGACAAGACGTTCGAGATCGCCGCCGACGGCATCGTCCAGGTGCTCGACAGCGAGGGCACCGTCCTCATCGAGCACGAGGTCGGCGAGGGCGACATCTGGCGCGCGACGCAGACCAAGCACATCCCGGTCATGGACTGGGTCAAGCTCGCGGTCGGCCGTGCCCGCGCGACGGGTGCCCCCGCGGTGTTCTGGCTCGACGCGAACCGCTCGCACGATGCGCAGATCATCGCGAAGGTGCACCAGGGTCTCGCCACGCTCGACACCAAGGGTCTGACGATCACGATCCTCGCGCCGGAGGAGGCCACGCGGTACACGCTCGCCCGCATGCGTCACGGCCTGGACACCATCTCGGTGACCGGCAACGTGCTGCGTGACTACCTCACCGACCTGTTCCCGATCCTCGAGGTCGGCACGAGCGCCAAGATGCTCTCCATCGTGCCGCTGCTCGCCGGCGGCGGACTGTTCGAGACGGGGGCCGGCGGCTCCGCGCCGAAGCACGTGCAGCAGCTGGTCGAGGAGAACTACCTGCGCTGGGACTCGCTGGGCGAGTTCTTCGCGCTGGCGGCCTCCCTCGAGCACTTCGCCGACCGCACGGGTAACGAGAAGGCCCGCGTGCTCGCGGAGACGCTCGACGCCGCGACCGGCACGTTCCTCGAGGAGGACCGCTCGCCCGGCCGTGCGCTCGGCACGATCGACAACCGCGGCAGCCACTTCTACCTCGGCCTGTACTGGGCGCAGGAGCTGGCGAAGCAGACGAAGGACCCGGAGCTCGCCGCCGCCTTCGCGCCCATCGCCGAGAAGCTCGCCGCGAACGAGGAGACGATCGTCTCCGAGCTCAACGCGGTGCAGGGCTCCCCGGTGGAGATCGGCGGCTACTACCGTCCGGACGAGAAGCTCGTCGAGGCGGTCATGCGCCCGTCCACGACGCTCAACGAGATCGTCGACGCCCTGCGCTGAGACGACGAGAAGGGGGCGGATGCTGCGGCATCCGCCCCCTTCTGCTGTCTTCCCCTGCCGGCTTCGCCCGGTGCAGGGTTCCGGATCAGTTGTAGACGGAGACCTCGAGGCCCACGGGGGACCAGTCGTAGACGTACTTGGCGAGGTCGATCGGCAGGTTCACGCAGCCGTGGCTCATCCGGTTGCCGAAGTTGTTGTGCCAGTAGGTGCCGTGGAAGCCGATGTTCGGGGCGAACCACGTGATCCAGGGCACGTCCTCGGTGCAGTACGGCGCCCCCTCGTAGCAGCCCATGTCCTGCATCGCGGTGTGTGCGAACACCTTGAAGTTGCCTGTCGGCGTGGGCGTTCCGGGAAGACCGGTCGACACGGCCCAGGACTGCACCACCTTGTCGTTCTCGAACAGGTAGGCGCGCTGCGTGCTGAGGTTGATCTCGGCGCGGCGGAACAGGTTCGTGGTCTCGAAGGGGGTCTCCGTCACGGAGAGGGCGAAGACGCCGTCTCCCGCGGCGAGCTGCGTCGCGAAGTCGTCGGCGATGCCGGCGGTGTCGCCGAGGGCGCGTCCGGTGGCGCCCTCCTTCTCGGCGCGCAGCACGTTCCCCGCGGAGTCGACGATGTTGGTCGCGTTGACAGGGGCGCGGTCCACCGCGGCGGCGAGCGTGTCGACGGTGGTCTGGATCGCCGCCGGGTCCGCCTCGATCCGCAGCTGACCCTCGTCGTCGACCACCGTCAGCCAGGACGCGGCGACCGCGGGGGAGACCGGGACGGTCCGTTCCTTCCCGACGTAGAAGCCGATGGAGGAGAGCATGGTGTTGAGCGTGGTGGCGGTCGCCGTCGCGTCCTCGTCGGACACCGCGGGCAGGGCCTCCGCCGGGCCGCCGGGGTAGTCGAACGTCGTGCGGCCGTCGCCGACGGCCTCGACGAACGCGGCGTTGAGATCGGCCACGTCGATACCGGTGCCGGGAACGGAGGGCGTCACGGTGTAGGTGCCCTTCGCGGCGTCGAAGACGACTCCGGCGTCGACCGGGTCGACGAAGCTGCCGGGGACGGCGCCGCGGAGAGCTGCGGTGGCGGTCTCCTGGTCGAGCACGATGTCGGCCGACACGGGGTCACCCATCCAGGACCCGAGGTTCCACATCGGGTGGGCGGCGAACGCCGCATCGGCGAGGGCCGTGGCGTCGGCGGTCGCGCCCAGGTCGGCGCCGGTGAGCACGGCGTCATCACCATCGCCCGTGAGGGTGACCTCGGTCTGGGCGAGGTGCGAGCTGATCGCCTCGGCAGCCGCGCCCGGAGTCATCCAGCCGACCGGGATGCCCGCGACGGTGGTGCCGGGGGCGATGAGGATCATCGAGGCGGCGCCGGCGCCGAGCGCGACCACGCCGAGGCCGAGACCGATCCACAGGCCGAGGCGGCGCTTCTTCGGGGCGGGCTCGACGGGAGCCCAGGCCAGGGGCTGCTCGCCGGTCTGCGGCGGGGCCGTGTCGGTCGCCGCCTCCGGCGTCAGGACGCTCGTCGGTGTCGCATCGTCGGGCTGTGCCCCCGTTGCAGCGCCCGGCGTGGAAATCAGATCGGTCACGAACTACACCCCCCGCAGTCTCGACGTGTCCTGTCGTCCATGGTACGGGATGGCTGGTAACGGGGAGGCAACGGTCCTGATAAGGTGCCTCCCCGTTCGCCCGGGGCGGGTGGGGTCAGTCGACGACGGCGAGCCCGTCGATCTCGACGAGCATCTCCTCGCGGGGGAGGCCGGTGAACACCGTGGTGCGCGAGGGCAGGACGCCGCTGGTCGTGTGGGCCTCGACGAAGGCGCCGTAGGCCTCGTTCATGATCGGGAAGTCCTCGCGCTTGGTGAGGTAGACGCGCAGCATCACGACATCGTCGAACGTGGCCCCGGAAGCCTCCACGATGGCCTTGACGTTCTCCAGCGTGCGGGTGGTCTGCGCCGCGACGTCGCCCGGGTACAGGTACTCGTTCGTCTGCGGGTCGACGGGGCCCTGGCCGGAGACCTGGACGATCGGGCCCTTGCGGACGCCCTGCGAGAAGGTGTGCGCGGGGGCGGGGGCGGCGTCGGTGGAAACTCGTGTCTTCGCGGTCATGCCGCCAGCCTAGTAGCCTTGTTAGATGCCTCTACAAATTCCGGATCCCGTCCTCGGCGCCTGGGCGAAGGGGTTCCCGGCGCACGCCGCGGGGCTGCGTCTGTCGGAGGTCGGCGCGGCCGGTCTGCGTCTCTCGGACCTCGGTACTCCGGTGCTCACGGTGCACGCGGACGCGATCGCGCACAACGAGGACACGGTGTTCGGCTGGGCCATGCGCGAGGGCGTCCGCCTCGCCCCGCACGGCAAGACCACGATGGCGCCCGCGCTCTGGCAGCGGCTGCTCGACGCCGGAGCCTGGGGGATCTCGGTCGCGACGCCGTGGCAGGCCCGCGTCGCCGTCGACGCCGGCGTGCCGACGGTGCTCATCGCCAACGGGGTGACGGATGGCGCCGCGGCCCGCGAGCTCGGAGCGATGCTCGCCGCCGATGAGGACCTGCGGATCCTCTGCGGCGCGGATTCCCTCGCCGGTGTCGCGATCCTCGCCGACGCGCTCGCCGATGCCCCGCGGCCGCTGGACGTGCTCGTGGAGCTGGGCGGCGCGCAGGGACGGACGGGGGCGCGGACCGTGGCCGAGGGCGAGCGCATCGCCGCGGCGATCGCGGCCGCCCCTGGTCTCCGCCTGGCCGGGGTGACGGGCTACGAGGGGCCCTTCGGTCCCGATCGCTCCGCGGCCTCGGTCGCCGCGGTCGACGGCTTCCTGGCCACGCTCGTCGAGCTGCACCGCCGACTGGAGTACCCCGACGGCGTCCGCCCCGTGCTCAGCGCGGGGGGCAGCTCCTTCCCCGATCGCGCCGCCGCGGTCCTCGGCGCCGCGGGAGCGGACGCCGAGGTCGTGCTGCGCTCCGGTGCCTTCCAGATCCACGACGACGGCTTCTACTCCCGCATGTCGCCGTTCGGCCCGCTCACGGACACCGCTCCGCTGCGTTCCGCGATGCACGCGTGGTCGCGGGTGGTCTCCCAGCCCGAACCCGGCCTCGCCCTGCTCGACGCCGGGCGGCGGGACGTGCCGTTCGACATCGACCTCCCGGTGCCGCAGTCGGTCGCCGGCGCCGTGACCGCCCTGAACGACCAGCACGCCTTCCTCCGACCCGCCGAGGGGGCGACCGTCGCGGTGGGCGAGGTCGTGCGGCTGGGTCTCTCGCATCCGTGCACCGCGTTCGACAAGTGGCGCGTCGTCGCCGTGATCGACGACCCCGACGACGAGGACCCCCGGGTGATCGACGCGGTGGCGACATGCTTCTGAGCGCCGAGAAGGCCGCCGCCGGCCTGGTGCGCGTCTATCGGCGGGCGACCGTCGTCGACGGCACCGGCGCGCCGCGCTTCGTCGCGGACGTCGCGGTGGAGGGGGCAAGGGTCGTCGCCGTCGTCCGCGACGGCGACGGGACGACGCTCGAGCTGCCGGACGGCGCGGTCGAGGTCGACGCGTCCGGCCTCGTCCTGGCGCCCGGTTTCATCGACATGCACGCGCACAGTGACCTCGCGGTGCTCCAGGGCGCCGCGCACGACGCCAAGATTCGGCAGGGGGTCACGACAGAGGTGCTCGGGCAGGACGGCCTGGGCTACGCGCCGCTGGACGAGGCGACCGCCGCCGTCATCCCCGCCCAGATCGCGGGCTGGAACGGGCGGCCGGCGGAGGTCCCGTGGCGGTCGATGGACGACTTCCTGGAGGCGATAGACGTCGCCGCGGTGGCGAACGCCGCGGTGCTGGTGCCGCAGGGCAACCTCCGGATGATGGTGGTCGGGCACGACGACCGCCGGGCGACCCCTGCCGAGATCGCGGCGATGACCGACATCCTCGGCCAGGCCCTGGATGCCGGAGCCTTCGGCATGTCGAGCGGCCTGACCTACACCCCGGGGATGTACGCCGACACCGCGGAGCTCGAAGCCCTCTGCCGGGTGGTGGCGGAGCGCGGCGGCTACTGGGCGCCGCACACCCGCAGCTACGGGCGGGCGGCGCTGGACGCGTATCGCGAGGCCATCGAGATCGGCCGCCGCACCGGGTGCCCCGTCCATCTCACCCACGCGACCATGAACTTCGCCCCGAACCGCGGGCGCGCCGCCGAGCTGCTGGCCCTCGTCGACGCGGCGACGGCCGACGGTGTCGACGTGACCCTGGACACCTACCCCTACCTTCCGGGGGCCACGACCCTCTCCGCCCTGCTGCCGAGCAGGCTGGCGGCGACCGGCGACCTGCTCGGCGTCCTGGGGGCCCTCGACGCCGAGGGACGCGAGGCGGTCCGCGTCGAGCTGGAGGAGATCGGCTGCGACGGATTCCACGGCGAGGCGGCGGACTGGTCGGCGATCCAGATCTCCGGGACGGCCCACCCGGGTCTCGCCGGGCTCGTCGGCCGGACGATCGCCGACATCGCGGCGGAGACCGGGCAGCGCGCCGTCGATGTCGTGATCGACACGATCCTCGCCGATGCGGGCGCCACGGGTGTGCTCATGCACATCGGCGACGAGGACAACGTCCGGGCCATCATGCGGCACCCGCGGCACTCCGGCGGCAGCGACGGCATCCTCATCGGCGCGCGCCCGCACCCGCGCGGCCGCGGCACGTTCCCGCGCTACCTCGGGCACTACGTCAGGGAGCTGGGGGTGCTGAGCCTCGAGGAGGCCGTCCGTCATCTCTCCGGCAACCCGGCTGCCCGCCTCGGCCTCGACCGCGGCGACGCACCGCGCGGCGTGATCCGCGAGGGCGCCACCGCCGACCTGGTGCTGTTCGACCCGGAGACGATCGCGGCCGGCGCCACCTTCGACGACCCGCACGGTGCGCCGCAGGGCGTGCGTGAGGTGCTCGTCGGCGGCGTGCCGGTCGTCATCGACGGCGACCCCACGGGTGCCGTCGCCGGCCGTGCGCTGCGGATGCCTCCGTCGGCGCCGCGGGCGACGGTGCCGCACATCGCCGCGGAGATCGACTCCCTGGCTCCGGGCTTCCGGTGGACGCCCTCGACCCCGATCCTCGGCGCGCCGGAGCTGGCGGCCGCGGTCGCACGGCTCGGCGGCGCGGGAGCGGACGACACCCTGCCCGCCATCCGCCTTCTGATCGACGAGAAGCTGGGTGCCGCGGCCTCCGCGGCGGGGCGGCAGGGGCCCGAGGCTTTCCGGGTGTCGGTGACGGCCTCCGGGATCGAGATCGCGGGGGCGACGCCGGAGGGGGTCTTCCGCGGCGCGACCACGCTCCGCCAGCTCCGCGACCCGGACCACGACCCCGCTCTCCCCGCGACGATCCCGGCAGGGCGCTGGGAGGGCTCTCCTGCCTCCGCCTGGCGCGGAGTGATGCTCGACGTGGCGCGCCACTTCCGCCCCGTGGAGGACGTGCGTCGCCTCGTCGACCTGCTCGCCGATCACCACCTCAGCATCCTGCACCTGCACCTGACGGACGATCAGGGATGGCGCTTCGAGGTACCCGGCTACCCGCGTCTGACCGAGGTCGGCGCACGGCGCGAGGCCACGCAACGCGGTCACGGACCGGAGGCCACGGTCGAGCCCGGCGCGCACGAGGGCTTCTACACCTCCGCCGAGCTCCGCGACCTCGTGCGGTACGCGGAGGAGCGCTTCGTGACGCTCGTGCCCGAGGTCGAGCTGCCAGGGCACATCCAGGCCGCGCTCGCCGCCTACCCGGAGCTGGGCAACCTCGACGTCGGGACGCCCCCCACCGGGCCGTGGGAGCGATTCGGCGTGAACGCCCGCACCCTCGCGCCGACCGCGGAGGCGCTGGCCTTCGGTCGTGCCGCCATCGACGCGCTGTGCGACGTGTTCCCGTCCGCATGGATCGGGATCGGCGGCGACGAGGTGCCGGTGACCGAGTGGGCGGAGAGTGCAGCCGCCGCGGCACGCATGCGAGAGCTGGGGCTCGCCACGGCGCACGACGTGCAGCCGTGGTTCACGGCGCACTTCGTGGACCACGTCCGCCGCCGCGGGCGCACCGCGCTGGCCTGGGACGAGGTGCTGGAGGGCGACGTCCCCGAGGGCGTCCGCATCCTCGCCTGGCGCGGGCCGGTCGCCATGCGCGAGGCGCTGCGGCGGGGGATCCCGGTCGTGGGATGTCCGGATCTCGAGGTCTACCTCGACTACCCGCAGTCCGAATCGCCCGAGGAGCCCATCCGCGTCGGGCCCCCGCTGACCATCGAGCGCGCGTACTCCTTCGAGGTCGTCGAGGGCGCGGTCGGCGGGCAGGCGAACGTCTGGACGGAGCACCTGCCGAGCAGGGACCGGGTCGACTTCGCGATGTTCCCGCGCCTCGCCGCGATCGCGGAGCGTCTCTGGGATGGGGGAGAGCCCGCACCGTTCGCCGATTTCGCACGGCGGCTGCCCACGCATCTGCGACGCCTCGCCGCCGCGGGGGTGCGGTATCGTCCGCTGGACGGTCCGTCGCCCGAGCAGCGGCGACCAGGGGTTCCCGGCAAGCCGATGACGGTGGAGACCAGGGAGGGGATCGTCGCCGGCCTCGTCGAGCGCCTGCTCCGCCGGGCGGCTGTCGAGGATCCGCGGTCGGCTTGATGTCACGTTTCGGTAACCCTGCCCGCGGAATCGCGCGGGACAGTTGCACAATTCCTGTTCGTAAGGTCTACTAACAAACATGTCCGTTTCGGATGATCAGCGCCCCGCGGCGACGACAGACTTCGTCGCCGCGAACGCGCACGCCTTCGGCCCTGCGCGGCATCTCCGTTCGCGCACCAAGGTGCTCCCCGAGCACGCCCGCGGCCATAACCGCGCGCTCGTGCTGCAGACGCTCTACCACTCGGGGGCGATGAGCCGCGCTGACCTCTCCCGCGAGACGGGCCTCACGCGGGTCACGATCTCCGACCTCGTCGCGGAGTTCATCGCCGACGGCATCGTCGTCGAGATCGGCGTCCGCGAGGCGGTCGGGCCCGGAAAGCCGCCGATCCTCATCGACATCGACCGGGTGGGGCATCAGATCATCGGGCTCGACCTGTCCGGACCGACCGCGTTCGAGGGGGCCGTGCTCAGCCTCGACGGCGACGTCCTGGAGCGGCGGCAGGTGCCGCGTCCGGAGACGCCGGACGGCGACGCGGCGTACGACGCGCTTCGCGGCCTCGCGCAGACCCTCGTCGAGATCGCCACGCAGCCGGTGCTCGGCGTGGGCATCGGCACCCCGGGTGTCGTGCGTCCGGACGGCCTCGTCCTCAGCTCGCCCAACCTCGGCTGGACCGACTTCCCGCTGGAGGCGAAGCTCAGCGCCGACCTCGACCTGCCCGTGCTGGCGCGGAACGACGCCAATGCCGCGGTCCTCGCCGAGTACACGTTCGGCGAGGCGGAAGCCGACTTCATGCTGATCAAGATCGGCCGAGGCGTGGGCGCAGGGCTGATCACCGGCAGCCAGCCGCTCCTCGGCAGCCGTTTCGCCGCAGGGGAGATCGGTCACGTCGTCGTCGGCACGGACGGCGGGCCTCGCTGCGCGTGCGGCAAGATCGGCTGCCTCGAGGCCTGGCTGAGCGTGAGTCGCATGCAGGAGGCGCTCGACGCCGACCCGGCCGCGCGCGAGGAGATCCTCCGCGACTCCGGGACCCGCATGGCGATCGCGATCGCCCCGATCGTCGCCGCCCTGGACCTGTCCGAGGTCGTGCTCTCCGGGCCCGCTGAGCTGCTGGACGGCACGCTCATCGACGCGGCCGTCGAGACGCTCCACGCGCGGACGCTCGAAGGCGTCTTCGAGGACGTCATGGTGCGGCTCACCCGTCAGGACGACATCGTGCTCCGAGGCGCCGCGGTGATGGTGCTCTCGGGGCAGCTGGGGGTGTCGTGACCTCCGCGACCATGACCGGGAACGGCATCCGATGATCGTCCCCGCCTCGGCCGACCGCGCCGGTCGGCCCCTTCGCGTGGGTCTGGACGTCGGCGGCACCAAGATCGACGCCGTCGCCGTGGACCCGGCCGGGACGATCCTCGCCCGCCTGCGTCGCCCGACCGGGTGGGGAGAGGACGCCGTCGTCGACAGCATCGTCTCCACCGTCGCCGCCCTCGCCGAGGAGAGCGGGCTGCCGCTGTCCGCCGTCGCTTCCGCCGGCATCGGCATCCCCGGCGTCGTGGACGCGGAGACCGGCCGTGTGCTCCACGCCGTGAACCTCGGCGTGGAGTCGCTCGACCTCGCGGCGCGCGCCGAGCAGGCGCTGGGCGTCCCCTTCCGGGTGGAGAACGACGTGAAAGCGGCTGCGCTCGGCGCCGCCGTCCTGAGCGACGTCGCCGGCTCGATGGCCTACCTGAACCTCGGCACCGGCGTCGCAGCCGGCATCGTCGTCGACGGCCGCATCTGGCGCGGCGCGCGGGGGACCGCGGGGGAGGTCGGGCACCTCTCGGTCGACCCGCGCGGCCGATTGTGCGGCTGCGGACAGCGCGGCTGCGTGGAGACCTTCTGCGGCGGCGGGGCGCTGGCCAAGGCCTGGGGGCGTCCCGGCGCACTGCGCGTCAAGGACATCGTCGAGGCGGCGGACGCGGGCGATCCGCACGCTCTGGCGCTGCAGGCGGACCTCTTCTTCGGTGCGGCAGCGGCCGTGCGCGTGCTCGTGCTGTCGGCCGACGTCGAGACCGTGGTCATCGGCGGCGGTCTCACCGCGCTCGGCGGTCGTCTAGCGGACGGGATCCGCGCCGCCCTGCACGCGGGCGCCCAGGCGTCACCGTTCCTGAAATCCCTGCGGCTGGATGAGAGAATCGAACTGCTCCCCGCGGGTTCCCCCGCCGCCGCCTTCGGCGCCGCTCTGGTGGGCGCATCCATTTCTGAGAAGGAGATCGTTCCGCATGGCTGAGGTCGTCATCGTCGAGAATGCCGAGGCCGCCGGCGCCCTGGTCGCCACCGAGATCGTCGAGCTCATCGACCGTCGCCAGGACGCCGTCCTGGGGCTCGCGACCGGATCGACGCCGTTGCCCGTCTACCAGGCACTCCGCAGCCGCCTGGCGGGGCGCGACGTCTCGCAGGTGCGCGGCTTCGCGCTCGACGAGTACGTCGGGATCGACCCGTCCCACCCGGAGAGCTACCGATCGGTGATCACGCGCGAGGTGGTCGAGCCGCTCGGCCTCGACCCGGAGCGCATCCACGTGCCGAACGGCGCGGAGGCCACCATCCAGCACGCCGGTGAGGACTACGACGCGGCCATCGCCGCGGCGGGCGGGGTCGACCTGCAGATCCTCGGCATCGGCACCGACGGGCACATCGGGTTCAACGAGCCCGGATCCTCCTTCGCCTCCCGCACCCGGGTGAAGACCCTGACGGAGCAGACCCGCGAGGACAACGCCCGCTTCTTCGACTCGATCGACGATGTCCCGATGCACTGCATCACGCAGGGGCTGGGGACCATCCTGGAAGCGCGCCACCTCGTGCTGCTGGCGTTCGGCGAAGGCAAGGCCGAGGCCGTGGCCGGTGCGGTCGAGGGGCCGGTCACCGCGCTGCTGCCCGGGTCGGCCATCCAGCTGCACCCGCACGCGACCGTCGTCGTCGACGAGGCCGCCGCCTCGAAGTTGCAGCTCGCCGACTACTACCGCTACACGTTCGCGAACAAGCCGGCCTGGCAGGGCATCTGATCCGGGGCGCTAGCGCGCTCCGGCCGGCCACGCGAGCGGCAGCAGATGCTCGACGCTCAGCGGGGCCAGCGGGAGCGCTGCGGCGTCGTCCGGGGTGATCCAGCGCAGCTCGGCGAGCTCGGCCTGCACCTGCACCGTCGCCGGATCCACCGAGGTCGCGAAGGCATCGGCCACGACGCGGTGACCCGGTTCATTGGCGGCCGCCGACACGAAGCGGCCCAAAGGGCGCAGGTCGGACTCCGCGAGTTCGAGGCCGAGCTCCTCGTGCAGCTCGCGGATGAGGGTCTCGACGGGCGACTCGCCCGGCTCCGGCTTGCCTCCGGGCTGCATGAAGCGGGTCGTGCCGTGCTTGCGGACGACGAGGACCCGCCCTTGCGTATCGACGATCACGGCGGCGCTCACATGGATGTCAGGCATCGGGGGAGAAGACCTTTCCGGGGTTGAGGATGCCGAGCGGGTCGAAGACCGCGGCGATGTCGCGCTGGAGGCGCCACTGATCCTCGCCGAGCTCGTCGGCCAGCCAGCGCCGTTTGAGGACGCCGATGCCGTGCTCGCCGGTGAGGGTTCCGCCCAGCCGGATCGCGGCGCGGAAGAGCTCGTCGGCCGCCGCCCACACCTGCGGCGGGGTCTCCGGGCCCTCGAAGATGAAGTTCGGGTGCAGGTTGCCGTCGCCGGCATGGGCCACCGTCGGGATCACCATGTCGAACTGCCGCTCGATCCGGGCGATCTCGTCGAACATGGCCGGCATCGCGCTCCGCGGTACCGAGACGTCCTCGATGAGCGTGGTCCCGAGGGACGCCATCGCGGCGTGCATCGACCGTCGGATCGCGAGCAGACGATCGCCCTCGACGGGGTCGTGCGAGACCACGGGAACGCCCTCGTGGGCGCTCAGGATCGCGGCGATGGCGTCCGCCTCTGCGCGCGCGGCCGGACCGTCGGTCTGGATCGTCAGCTGTGCGGCGCCCGGGGTCGGCGCGGGGAGGGCGAGCAGGGCGTGGACGGCGGCGAGGCTCGCGGCATCCATGAGCTCCATGATGGCGGGCTGGATCCCCGCGGCGGTCACCGCCGCAGATCCTGCGGCCGCCGCGCGCACGCCGGGGAAGGTCGCCGTCACGGTGCAGGTCTCGCCCGGCACCAGGCGGCGCAGCTTGAGCGTGGCCCCGACGACGACGCCGAGCGTTCCCTCCGACCCCACGACGAGGGCGGTGAGGTCGAGCCCGGTGACGCCCTTCACGCTGCGGTGCCCGAGGTGCAACAGGCGCCCGTCGGCGAGGACGAGGTCGACGCCGAGGACCGCATCGCGGACGACGCCGTACTTCGCGCAGAGCAGTCCGCCGGCTCCGGTCGCGATGTTGCCGCCGACGGTGGAGATGTCACGACTGGCGGGGTCGGGCGGCCACCAGAGTCCCTGGGCCGCCAGATGCGCGTTGAGGTCGGCGTTGAGGATCCCGGGTTCGACCACGGCGAGGAGGTCGTCCGGCCGCACCTCGAGGACGGCGTCCATACGGCGGAGGGAGAGGACGATCTCTCCATCGCCGGCGTTGGCGGCCCCGGCGAGCCCGGTCCCGGCGCCGCGCACGACGACGGGGGTGCGCGTAGCCGAGGCGATGCGCATGGTCTGCTGCACGTCGTCCACGCTCTCCGCGTGGACGACGGCCAGGGGGAGACCCACCGCGGCATGGCCGGAGCGGTCGGCCGTGGCGTCATGCCTCGCCTGCTCGCTGACGTCCACGCGCGCCCCGAGGGCGTCGCGGAGCAGCGAGACGGCGCTCACGACCGTGCGCTCATGCCAGGGCGCGGCGTCCGCTGAGGACCCCGGCGACGACGGCCACCAGCGCGAAGGCCGTGCCGATGAGGGCCTGGCCCATGGACCACCAGGCGATGGTCACGCCGACGTAGATGAAGAGCTCCACGACGGCGCGGAGGAAGGGGTGCACCCGGAGCACGGGACGGGGGGAGAGGAAGAGCGCCCACAGCAGGAGGGCGACGACGGGCGCCCCCACGCCGATCACGATGTTCCACGGCAGCTCCCAGCTGGCGAACCCCCACAGGGCGAGCGAGGCGATCGCTGCGATGAGGACGACCACGCGCACGATGTCGAGGGCCGTGAGGGCCGGACGATCGACGCCGGCGACAGGGGAGGAATCCGGGGTCATGCGTCCAGTCTATTCCGCGACCGGAGCGTCCTCCGCCGGAGCCGGGGCCTCCGCGGCCGGGGCCTCCTCGGCCGGTACGGCCGGTGCAGCTTCGGCGGCCGGTGCAGCTTCGGGGGCCGGTGCGGGCTCCGTCGGCGCCGTTGCAGCAGGCTCCGGCTCAACGGTGTCCGCGGCCTCGTCGACCGGTGGCGCGTTCTCCTCGGGGGTGGTGGGCGCCGTGACCTCATCGACCGGAGGGGCCACCGGTTCGGCCTCGTCGATGACGACCGCCGTCTGCTCGACGGGAGCAGAAGCCGCCGTGCGCTCATCCGCGCCCGCGCCCTGGGGCTCCAGTGCGTAGAGCGTCGTGTCGGACGAGGGGCCCGCCTCGCCGGACGGCAGGTAGTACCGGAACGTCACCGGCACGAGGTCGGCGTTCAAGAACTGGTCCCACGAAGTGCGGAGTTCGAGGGTGCCGGTGCCAGCCTCGCCCAGGACGACGCTGTCGGCGAGTTCGCCAGCGAGAAGGGCCTGCACGATCGCACCCGGGGCGCCTTCGATCGGCACGAAGTAGTACCAGTGCAGATCGTCGCCGAACCAGACGTCGGCGGTGCTCCAGGTGGGCGGGTCCGTGGGGATCGCGGGGCCTACCGGGTCGACGGGGTCCACCGGGTCGACGGGGTCCACCGGGTCGACGGGGTCTACCGGGTCGACGGGGTCTACCGGGTCGACGGGGTCTACCGGGTCGACGGGGTCTACCGGGTCCACGGGGTCTACCGGATCCACGGGATCGACCGGGTCCACGGGAGCGACGGGCGGCAGCGTGGCCTCGGGGAGCGCGGGGACGACCACGGGGGCGGCGGGAGCCGCGTCGGGTCCGGTCTCCGAAAAGACCGGCGGAGCCGCCTCGTCCTCTGCGGGCGGAGCCGGCGGCTGCTCGACGTCCGGCGTCTCGATCACCACGGGCTCGTCGAGGTCGAGCGACGAGTCCGGCGCGATGTCGGTCGTGATCGACGACGGATCGGTGTCGGAGGCGCTGGGCAGCGAGGTCGCCGGGTTCGAACCGGTGAGGCCGGGGACGATCGCCGCAGCGGCGACCACTCCGGCCACCACGAGGGCGGCGGACCCGGCACCGACGACGGCGCCCATGCCCGTGAAGACGCCACCCGTGCTCGCGCCCGTGCCGCCGGCGGAGCCGGCTCCCGACCCGGCGGCGCCGGAGCCGGCTGCCGCGGCCTGACCGATGCCGCCGTCGCCGACGAAGACCGCACCCGGAATGGTCGACGACATCCCCGCCACTGCCAGGACCGGCGCACCGCCCTGAAGAGCTGCGAGGTACCCGGAGGCGCCGGTGGCACCGAGGACGAGCGGGAGCAGGACGAGTGCGAGGCGCTTGGAGACGTCCTTGGCCTCGGCCGCGACGATCATGCAGCGGGCGCACTCGTCGAGGTGCAGCTCCAGGCGACGGTGGTCGCGGGTCGCGAGGTTGCCGCGCGAGTAGGCACCGAGGTGCTCGATGGTCCACTGGCATTCAGAGCCGGGGCTCGCGCTGCGCAGGTGCGCCTGGATCCAGGCCTCACGCAACCCTTCACGGGCGCGGAAGGCGAGTTGCGAGACCGCGCCCGCCTTCATGCCGAGGAGCGGGGCCACCTCCTGGGGCTTCATCTGCTCGATCTCGGTGTACCAGAGCACTTCCTGCCATCGCGACGGGAGGCTGCGGAAGGCCTGCGCGGTGAGACTGCGGTCGAGGGCCTCGTTCGTGGCGTGCTCGGTGCTGTCCGGGTCGGCCACCGTGTCGAGCTCGTCGATCGCGGTCTCGCGGCGTGCGCGTCCCCACGCAGCGGCGGTGTTGCGGATGCTGGTGAAGAGGTAGGCGCGGAACGAGCCGTTGGGGCCGCCGCCCTTGAGGATCGCCTGGTAGATGCGGGTATAGGACTCCTGCACCAGGTCGTCCGGATCGATCGAGGATGTCACCGATCGGGCGACGGCCATGCCGGACGGGTAGTGCCGTCTCCAGAGTTCCCCGAACGCCCCCTTGTCGCCGGAGCGGACGCGGAGGATCAGATCGGCATCGCCGATGGTCTCGTCTGGTGTGGTGTTCTCTCGGTGCACTGTCATCCATCTGGTCCCGGGGCACACAGCCGTCCCCAGGAGGAGAGACGCGAGAAGGCGTCTTTCATTACGCGGTCAGACCATTCTCTCGCGAAATCGGCATGGTGGCCAGCCCCGGTGCGGACTCGGAGGAGATGCTCGGGAGGGCTCCGCGGTGCCCGGCGCAGACCGCCCGGAAAGTTTTCTGAACTTTTTTCAGAGAACCGCGTAATGAACCGGGCGCCCCTTCGTCTCATCCCGTAGAGACAGCCGAAATGGACTCCACCGGGGGGCGGAGTTCCGGCGCTGGTGCGGGGGGTACTGCACCAGTGGGCGGGTCGGGATCCTCGGGGGAGGAGCTCCCGGCCCCGCCCGCTCGAGCGGGAGGGAAAGGGCCGCCGATCTGGGGAGAACGGCGGCCCTCCACTCCCACCTTGCGAGACGCGCGACGCCGATCTGGGGAATCCGGCGCCGCATCTCGTCCGATCGACCGGAGACCGCAGCGCTGCGCGTCGCGCGCAGCGCTGTCCTCCTAGGCGGGCAGCGCCGGTCCCGACCAGACCCGCGCGACGCGCAGCTCCGCGTCCAGAAGCACGGCATCGCCGAGCAGGCCGGGCCGCAGCGCGCCGAGGTGCGCCTCGCGTCCGATCGCGCGGGCCGGGGTCTCCGTGAGCGCCCGCACGACCTCCGGAAGGGGGACGCCGGCCGCCACCGCCCGCTGCAGGGCGACATCCTGAGTCAGCGTGGAGCCGGCGATCGAGCCGGTGTCGTCCGCGCGGGCCACGCCGTTCTCGACGGTGACCTTCACCGCACCGAGGTCGTACTTGCCGTCGGCGCTCCCGGCCGCGGCCATGGCGTCGGTGATGAGCGCCACCCGACGCGGCGCCGCGTCGAACACGAGCTTGACGACGTGCGGATCGAGATGCACGTCGTCGGCGATGGCCTCCAGGATCACTCGATGATCGGTGGCCGCGGCAAGCACCGGACCGGGGGCGCGGTGGTGGATGCCGGGCATCGCGTTGAACGCGTGGGTCAGCAGCGAGGCGCCGGCTTCGAAGGCGGCGACGGCCATGGCGGCGTCGGCGTCGGTGTGCCCCACCGCTGCCGCGGCCCCCGCCGCGACGATCTGACGGACGGCGTCGATCCCGCCGGGGAGCTCCGGCGCGATGGTGACCTGACGGACGGTGCCTTCTCCGGCCTCCAGCAGACGGGCCACGTCGGCCGCGACGGGGTGCCGCAGCAGCGAGGGCTCATGGGCGCCGTGGTGACCGGGGTCGAGGAACGGCCCCTCCAGGTGCGAGCCGAGCACGTCCGCATCGGTCCTGGTCAGGGCGGCGATCAGGGCGACACTGCGGGCGAGGTCGTCGATCGTGCCGGTGACGAGCGAGATGACGGCCCTGGTGGTGCCGTGCTCGCGGTGCAGATCCCGTCCGGTCCGGATCGCGTCCACACCGTCGTCGTACGCCGCGCCCGCTCCGCCATGACCGTGGATGTCGACGAAGCCCGGCGTGAGCAGCGCGCCCGCGCCCGCCACCGCCGCGCCGTCCACGACCTCGGTCGCGGGCTCCCAGTCCGTTCCGGTGCCGCGGGACGCCACGACGCCGTCCTCGATGCGCACCCAGCCGTCCTCGACGATCTCCCCGCGGTCGACGAGGCGGACGGAGTGGATGACCAGGGAACCGGTCGCGGAGGAGAGGGTCTTCAACGGGCGCTCCAGGGGATATCGGGGGCGGGGTGGAAATCGACCCCCTCAGCCTTCCACAGCGGCGCGAGGGCGCCGACCCGGGCGCGGAACGACTCCCACGTGCGGCCCACGCCCTCGCGCGGCGACCAGGCGATCTCGGCCTGCGCGGCGGCACGGGGGAACACGAGCTGCTCCACCTCGTCGAGTGTGCGGGTGGTCTCGGACCACAGCGGCGCCTCGATCCCCAGGATCGCCTCGTCCGGCACGGCGAGCACGGCGGTCGGCTCCCACTCGTACGCGCGACGGACGTCGATGATCGCGGCCCAGGTGAGGCCGAGCGGGAATTCGGCGGTGTACTTCATGTCGAGGTATGTCGCATCCGCCGCCGACATGATCAGGGCTCCGCCGCGCTCGACGAAGTGCGCGGCCTCCTCGGCATGCGTGCCCGTCGGCGTCGTCATGCCCCAGTACTGGCCGATCGTGCCGCGGGCGATGCCGGCTGCCGACCCCATCTCGTGCCACGCGACCGGGGTCTTGCCCTCCTCGACGACGATCGCCGTCGCGCGCTCCGCGAAGAGGTCGAAGTCGGCCTGGGGCGTGCCGAGGGACTCGTCGCCCCCGATGTGGATGTAGGGCCCCGGGGTCATCTCGGCGAGCTCGCGGACGACGTCGCGGACGAACCGGTACGTCTCCTCCTCGTGGATGCGCACGCTGGAGTGCCCGACGCCCCAGCCCAGGTAGGGCTCTCCGGCCACGGGGAGCGGCTGGCCGAGCTGCTCGGACTGGGTGACCAGCGCGTCGTTCAGGACCGGGGCCTCGACCAACTCCGGGTAAGCCACGCCGATCGCGTGGGTGTGGCCGGGAAGGTCGACCTCAGGGATCACGATCATGTGGCGTGCGGCCGCGTACGCCACGATCTCGCGGTAGTCGTCCTTGGTGTAGAAGCCGCCGGGGGCGCCGTCGGCCGCGGTGGCGGCGGCCCGCTCGGTGAGCAGCGGCCACGAGTCGATGTGCACGCGCCAGCCCTGGTCGTCGGTGAGGTGCAGGTGCAGGTGGTTGAACTTCAGCGCGCTCGTGCTGTCGATGAACCGCTTCACGTCCTCGACGCCGAAGAAGTGCCGCGCCACGTCGAGCATCACGCCGCGGCGGGCGAAGCGCGGGGCGTCCGCGATGTCGGCGCGGAGCAGCGCCCAGCCCGCGTCGTCTTCCCGAAGCAGCTGCAGCAGCGTCTGGACCCCGTAGAAGAGCCCCGCCTCGTCGGCGCCGATGAGGATGGCGCGGTCGCCGACCTCGAGCGTGTAGCCCTCCGGCGCGGACGACGCCGCGTCGACGAAGAGCTCGATCTCGGCGGGGCCGGAGTCCACCTCGGTGAGGCGGAGGCCGGTGCGGCGTTCGACGGCGTCGATCAGCTGTCCGGCGGCGGGGGAGGAGCCGAGCACGCGCGTCGTCGCGGCGAGCGGCAGACGTCCCTCCCTGGCCTTCGCGGACACCGGAGCGGGAACGAGGGGCAGATCAAGAGGTAGGACCATGAACAAAACCTAGCCGTCGGATCGCCGCAAGGGAACAGGGGGATCGAAACGATTCTGCGGACGGCGGGCACGGTGCCCGAAACGGCCGCGTGCGCGGGGTCGCGCATCGGCTATGCTCGTAACCGTCGCGACTGGCGTCTGGGTGGACAACCACCGGGGAGCGACTGACCACGGAATTCGACCGCGCGCCTGGGCCGATAGGAACACCCTTTTCGAATCCGTCGTCAAAAGGAGCACGTCATGACCGACCGTTACTTCAACGCCCCGCTTTCCGAGGTCGACCCGGAGATCGCCGAGGTCCTCGATCGCGAGCTGAAGCGTCAGCAGACCTTCCTCGAGATGATCGCCTCGGAGAACTTCGTCCCCGTCTCGGTCCTGCAGTCGCAGGGCTCGGTGCTCACCAACAAGTACGCCGAGGGCTACCCCGGCCGCCGCTACTACGGCGGCTGCGAGGAGGTCGACGTCGCGGAGGAGCTCGCGATCTCCCGCGCCAAGAGCCTGTTCGGCGCGGAGTTCGCGAACGTCCAGCCGCACTCCGGTGCGTCCGCGAACGCCGCTGTGCTGCACGCGATCGCCCGCCCCGGCGACACCCTGCTCGGCCTCTCGCTCGACCAGGGCGGCCACCTCACGCACGGCATGAAGATCAACTTCTCCGGGCGCCTGTACGACATCGTGGCCTACGGGGTCGACGCCGAGACCTCGACGATCGACATGGACGAGGTCCGCCGCCTCGCGATCGAGCACAAGCCCAAGGTCATCATCGCCGGGTGGTCCGCCTACCCGCGCACGATGGACTTCGCCGCCTTCCGCGCCATCGCCGACGAGGTGGGCGCGATCCTCTGGGTCGACATGGCGCACTTCGCCGGCCTCGTCGCCGCCGGCCTGCACCCCAACCCGGTGCCGCACGCGCACGTCGTGTCCTCCACGGTGCACAAGACCATCGGCGGCCCCCGCTCGGGCTTCATCCTCACCAACGACGCCGACCTCGCCAAGAAGATCAACACCGCGGTCTTCCCCGGTCAGCAGGGCGGTCCGCTCATGCACGTGATCGCGGCGAAGGCGACCGCGTTCAAGCTCGCCGGCACGCCGGAGTTCAAGGAGCGCCAGGAGCGCGTGCTGCGCGGGGCGAAGCTCATCGCCGAGCGCCTGTCGCAGCAGGACGTGAAGGACGCCGGCATCGCCGTGCGCTCGGGCGGGACGGACGTGCACCTCGTGCTCGTCGACCTCCGCGACGCCGAGATCGACGGCAAGCAGGCGGAGGACCTCCTGCACGACATCCACATCACCGTGAACCGCAACGCCGTGCCGAACGACCCGCGTCCGCCGATGGTGACCTCGGGTCTCCGCATCGGCACGCCGGCGCTCGCGACCCGCGGCTTCGGCGACGCCGAGTTCACCGAGGTGGCCGACATCATCGCCCTCGCGCTGCTCCCGGGTGCCGACATCGAGGCGCTCCGCGCTCGCGTGGACGCGCTCGCCGCGGCCTTCCCGCTCTACCCGGACCTGCAGCAGTGACCGCGGTCGTCCTCGACGGCAAGGCGGCGGCGGCCGAGATCCGTGCCGAGCTGACGGAGCGGGTCGCCGCGCTGAAGGAGAAGGGCGTCACCCCCGGCATCGCCACGGTGCTGGTGGGAGCCGACCCCGCCTCGCAGCTCTACGTGGGCATGAAGCACCGGCAGTCGGAGGCGATCGGGATGAACTCGATCCAGCGCGAGCTGCCGGCTGATGCCACCCAGGCCGACGTCGAGGCGCTGATCGACGAGCTCAACGCCGATCCCGCCTGCCACGGGTACATCGTGCAGCTGCCGCTGCCGAAGCACCTCGACACCGACGCGATCCTGGAGCGGATCGATCCGGCGAAGGACGCGGACGGGCTGCACCCGACCAACCTCGGGCGTCTCGTCCTCAACGTCAACGCGCCGATCCACACGCCGCTGCCGTGCACCCCGCGCGGTGTCATCGAGCTGCTGCTGCGCAACGACTACGACCTCAAGGGCAAGCACGTCGTGGTCGTCGGTCGCGGTGTCACGATCGGGCGCTCGATCGGGCTGCTGCTGACCCGTCGCGACCTCAACGCCACGGTCACGCTGACGCACACCGGCACGGTCGACATGCCGCGCTACCTGCGAGAGGCCGATGTGATCGTCGCGGCCGCGGGGGTCAAGCACCTCATCCGCGCCGAGGACGTCAAGCCCGGAGCCGCGGTGCTGGATGTGGGCGTCACCCGCGAGACTGATCCGGAGACCGGCAAGAACCTCGTGTTCGGTGACGTCGCTCCCGAGGTCGCCGAGGTCGCCGGGTACCTGTCGCCGAATCCGGGAGGGGTGGGGCCGATGACGGTCGCCCTGCTCATGACCAACGTCGTCGAGGCGGCCGAGCGGACGGTGTGACCTCCGCACCACGTCGCAGATTCACACGAACGCCGCAGGGATCCCCGGGATCCCTGCGGCGTTCGTGCGATTCTGCGGACTCAGCCCTGGCCGTGCAGCGAGCTCTCCACGCCGCTGATCCGGGCCTGCTCGTCGAAGCGGATCGTCGCGGTGCCCGAGGCGTCGGTCACCGTGGCGCCGGAGAAGGACTCGTCCGTCCAGGCGAGGGTCCACCCGGCGAGACGAGCGAGGTCCCAGACCGCCGTGCGGGCGTCGGGAAGGGGCGTCTGCGCGAGGGTGCGGGGGAGGGCCACCACCGTGTCGGCGACCGTGAGCGGGGCGAGCGGGGCGTCGAGCAGGAACACCGCGCGGGTGCCGCCGTCGACGGGGGCCGAGTAGTACGGGGAGCGTCCGGTGAGCTCCACCGCCACGCCGCCGATCGTGTGCGCCGCGCGGGCGATCCACTCCGCGTCGCCCGGGGCATCGGCCGGGAACGGGACCTCCGGGGCGGTGAGCTCGGCGATCCCGTGCTGCTCGCCGTACGCGCGGAGCTGCGCCGCGACGCCCTGGGGGTCGCCCTGGGGGTGCGCCCACGCCCACAGCAGCGAGCGCGGGCCCGGGGCGATCGTGGCGATGAGGTGCGCGCGCGTCACGAGCTGCCGGGTCGGGTCGTCGTTCGCGGTGAAGGTCAGGGTCCCCGCCGCGAGGTCGGCGTCCCACCGGTGCTCGCCGAGAGCATCGGCGGCCGCGGAGAGGGCGTCCTGGCGGAGCGCGGTGAAGAGGGCGGCACGGTCGGCGAGGGGCTGCAGCGGGGGGAAGGTCATGCCCACAGTCTCGCCGGGATTGCTATGAATCCGCCACTCCCGCGCGCTCCGGGACGGCCGCCGCGGGCCGCCCCATCCGCCACACCGAGGGGACGAGCAGGGTGATCAGGGCGATCGCCGCATAGAGGACCGCGGAGGTGGTGAGCACGGTGGCCGGCTCCGCGTGCGTGACGAGCCAGCCGTACACGAGCGTGCCGATGGGCATCACGACGAAGCTGCCGAGCATGTCGTAGCTCGCGACCCGCGAGAGCTTCTCCCCGGGGATGTTCTCCATCATCGCGAGGTTCCAGCCGGTCGCGAAGACCTCGGCCCCGGCCCCGGCGACGAACGCGGCCATCGCGAGCAGGACCACGGCCGGGTGCACGCCGAGGAGGGTGAGCGGCAGGGCGAACGCCGCCATCCCGATCATCCCGTAGCGCAGAGGCCGGCGGAGCGGGAACCACATCAGCAGCAGGGTCATCACGAGGACCCCTGCACCCTCTGCGCTCACGACCCACCCCCAGCCGGAGATGCCGAGGCGATCGTCGTTCTTCGCGATGTACGGGCCGACGACGCCCCAGGCGCCGACGTGGATCGCGTTCATGATCATGAAGGCGAGCACGATGGTCCACAGCCAGGAGCGGCTCCAGAACTCGTGCCATCCCACCCGGAGGTCGTGGAACATCGTGGTGCCGCCGGAGGCCGCGGGGGGCGGGAGCTTCACGAGCGCGAGGACCGGGATCGCGAGCAGCCAGCCCGCCGCCTGCACGACCATGGCCCACGCGGGTCCCGCGGTGGCCACCAGGACCCCGGCGATGACCGGGCCGCCGATCGTGACGGCCGAGCGGACGAACGACAGCATCGCGTTCGCCTGCTGGAGGTGCGCGGGGGTGGTCAGCTGCGGGATGATGCCCTGCATCGCGGGGAGCACGAACGCGGACGAGGCGCCGTTGATCGCGGAGAGCACGGCGAGGAGCGGGACCGTGGCCGTGCCGGTGAACAGGAGAGCGGCCATGGCTCCGACCGACAGGATGTCCACGACGTAGCACGACTGGATGATGAGGGCGCGGGGGAGGCGGTCGGCGACGACGCCCCCGAACAGGACGAACACGATGTTGCTGATCGTGAAGGCGGCCAGTACGACCGAGAGCGACCGGGCGTCGTTGTCGATCTCGAGCACCGCGAAGGCCAGGGCGATGGCCGACATCGAGCCCGTGACGAGCGTCAGGGCGCGCGCGAGGAAGAACCACCGGAAGTTGCGGTCCTGCATCGCCGCCAGTCTGTGCACCGGCTCATCCTTCCCGGCCGCTTCGAATCGCGCAAATGGCCCCATTCCGGCCGCGGATGGAGCCAGGTGCGCGACTCGAAGTCAGTAGCTGGGGCGGCCGGAGGCGTCGGAGCGGGCGACGAAGCGGGCGGCGAGGGCCTCGGAGGCGCGGGCGAGGAGGGCGACGTCGGCGCCGACGGCCACGAAGTCCGCACCCGCCGCGAGATACGCGTCGGCGGCGGAGGGGTCGAAGGCGTTCACGCCCACGGGCTTCCCTGCGGCGTGGACCGCGGCGAACACCGACTCGACGGCGGCGACCACGTCCGGATGCGTCTGCTGTCCGAGCAGGCCCATCGACGCGGACAGGTCGGAGGGCCCGACGAACACCGCGTCCACCCCGTCGACCGCGGCGATGTCGGCGGCGGCCTCGACCCCCGCGGCCGTCTCGATCTGCACCGTCAGCGACACGTGCTGCGCGGATTCCTGCAGGTAGCGGTCGACGCGGTTCCAGCGGGCGCTGCGGGCGAGGGCGCTGCCGACCCCGCGGACGCCCTCGGGGGGATAGCGGGTCGCGGCCACGGCGGCCCTGGCCTCGTCGGCGGACGACACCATCGGCACGATGAGGTTCTGCGCGCCGAGGTCGAGGACCTGCTTGATCGCGACCGCATCGTTGAAGGGCACCCGGACGAGCGGGGCGACAGGATAGGCCGCGACCGCCTGGAGCTGGGTCAGCACGGAATCAAGCGTGTTCGCCGAGTGCTCCATGTCGATGAGCAGCCAATCCAGTCCGGAGCCCGCGGCGACCTCGGCGAGCAGCGGGCTGCCGGAGCACACCCACATCCCCACGAAGGGACGATCGGACGCGGCGAGCTGCGCGCGGAAGGACGGATCTAGACGAAGCGGCATGTGATGGTCCCCATCGGTCCGTAGTCGCACAGCACCTCGTCGCCGCGCGACACCCACATCGGGCGTGTGAACGATCCTGCCAGGATGATCTCGCCCGCCTCCAGACGCGCGCCGTGCTGATGGAACTTGTTCGCGAGCCACGCCACTCCGGTGGCCGGATGCCCGAGCACCCCGGCGGCGACGCCGGTCTCCTCGATCTCCCCGTTGCGGGACAGCACGCCGGGCACCCAGCGCAGGTCGATCTCGTCCGGGCGCTTGCGCACCGTCCCCAGCACCATCGCCCCGTAGGCGGCGTTGTCGCTGATGGTGTCGACGATCGTGCGGCCCTCGAGCTCGATGTGCGAGTTCAGCACCTCGAGGGCCGGCACGGCGTAGTCGATCGCGGCGAGGGCGTCCTCCAGCGTGCAGTCGGGGCCCTCCAGTGGTTCCTTGAGCACGAACGCGAGCTCGACCTCGATGCGGACATTGGAGAAGTGATCCGTGGGGATCTCCGCGCCGGACTCGTACACGGTGTCGTCGAACATGACGCCGTAGTCGGGCTCGGTGATCCCCGTCGCCTGCTGCATGGCCTTCGAGGTCAGGCCGATCTTGCGCCCGACCAGCCGGCGGCCGGCCGCGACCTGCGAATCCCGCCACACGCCCTGGATGGCGTAGGAGTCCTCCACGGTCGCCTCGGGGTACCGCGCCGTGATGCGCGGGATCACCCCGTGCGTGCGGTCGGCCTCCGCGAGCTCCGCGGCGATCTGCGCGATGGTCTCCTCAGACAGCATGAGCGTCTCCTAGAGCTGGTGGCCGAGCTTGTACTCGCCCTGCTTGTACTCCGGCATCGACTTTTCGCCCTCATCCGCGCGGGTGTAGGAGAAACCGTCGGCGCCGATCGTCACGGCCATCTCGCTGGAGTCCGTGCGGGCGACGACGGGCTGCGGGTTGCCGTCGAGGTCGAGCACGAGCGAGGCATCGGTGTACCAGGAGGGCACCACCGGGGTGCCCCACCAGTCGCGGCGCTGGTTGTCGTGCACGTCCCAGGTGACGACCGGGTTGTCCGGGTCGCCCGTGTAGTAGTCCTGCGTGTAGATCTCGACGCGGTGGCCGTCCGGGTCGCGCAGGTAGAGGTAGAACGCGTTGGAGACGCCGTGCCGGCCGGGGCCGCGCTCGATGGCGTCGGAGCGGCGCAGCGCCCCGAGCTTGTCGCAGATCGCGAGGATGTTGTGCTTCTCGTGCGTCGCGAAGGCGACGTGGTGCATGCGCGGACCGTCGCCGCCCGTCGCCGCGGTGTCGTGCACGGTCGGCTTGCGGCGCATCCACGCGGCGTACACGGTGCCCTCGTCGTCCTGGATGTCCTCCGTCACGCGGAAGCCGAGGTCCTGGTAGTGGCGCACCGCGCGCGGCACGTCGGGGGTGACCTGGTTGAAGTGGTCGAGGCGCACGAGCTCGCCGGGGGTGTGCAGGTCGTACCGCCACGACAAGCGCTCCACGTGCTCGGTGGCGTAGAAGAACTCGTACGGGAAGCCGAGCGGGTCGACGACGCGCACGGAGTCGCCGATGCCCTTCACGAAGCCGTTCTCCTGACGACGGACGTCGCAGCCGAGTTCCGTGTAGAACTCCACGGCGCGGTCGAGGTCCTCCGCGGCGCGCACCCGGTACGAGAACGCGGCGACCGCGGCGATCGGCCCCTGACGCAGCACGAGGTTGTGGTGGATGAACTCCTCGGTCGAGCGCAGGTAGATCGCCTCGTCGTCCTCCTCGGTCACGTACAGGCCCAGGATGTCGACGTAGAACTGCCGCGAGGCGGCCAGATCGGTCACGACGAGCTCCATGTACGCGCAGCGCAGGATGTCCGGCGGCGTGCTCCGGGGCGTCGCGACGGGGTTGTCGCTCTGGATCGGGGCCTCCTGGCTCACGTAGTAGCCGGAGGAGGTGAGGGTCTTGGCGGTCTTGTCGGTCATGTCAGCGTCCTTGCTTGTGTCCGGCGGGCGTCAGTTCTTGCCGAACGTCGGGTTGTGCGGGGTCGAGGCGAGCGTGATGTGCACGCTCTGCTGGTCGGTGTAGAAGTCGATGGAGCGGTAGCCGCCCTCGTGGCCCAGGCCCGACGCCTTCACGCCGCCGAACGGCGTGCGGAGGTCACGGACGTTGTTGCTGTTCAGCCACACCATGCCGGCCTCGACGGACTGCGCGAACGTGTGGGCGCGCTTGAGGTCGTTCGTCCAGATGTAGGCCGCGAGGCCGTACTTCGTGTTGTTCGCGAGCGCCAGCGCCTCCTCGTCGGAGTCGAACGGGGTGATGGCGACGACCGGGCCGAAGATCTCCTCCTGGAAGATGCGGGCGTCGGGGGCGACGTCGGCGAACACCGTCGGGGCGACGAAGTTCCCCTCCTCGAAGCCCTCGGGACGACCGCCGCCGGCGACCAGGCGGCCCTCGGTCTTGCCGATCTCGACGTAGGACATCACCTTGTCGTAGTGCTCGGGGTGCACGAGCGCGCCGACCTCGGTCTCGGGGTCGTGCGGGTAGCCGACCTTGACGCGCTGCGCCTGCGCGGCATAGCGCTCCACGAACTCGTCGTAGATCGAGCGCTCCACGATGATGCGGGACCCGGCGGTGCAGCGCTCGCCGTTGAGGGAGAAGACGCCGAAGATGGTGGCGTCGACGGCGGCCTCCAGGTCGGCGTCTGCGAAGACCACGGCGGGCGACTTGCCGCCGAGCTCCATCGACAGGCCCTTGAGGAACGGCGCGGCGTTGCCGAAGATGATCTGCCCCGTGCGGCTCTCGCCGGTGAAGGAGATGAGCGGCACGTCGGGGTGCTTCACCAGCGCGTCGCCGGCGTCTTCGCCGAGGCCGTTGACGAGGTTGAAGACGCCCTGCGGCAGGCCCGCCTCCTCGAAGATGCCCGCCCACAGCGAGGCGGAGAGGGGCGTGAACTCGGCCGGCTTGAGGACGACCGTGTTGCCGGTCGCGAGCGCGGGGCCGAGCTTCCAGGACTCGAGCATGAACGGCGTGTTCCACGGGGTGATGAGCCCGGCGACGCCGATCGGCTTGCGGTTGACGTAGTTCATCTGCTTGCCCGGCACCTTGAAGGCGTCGTCGGCCTGGGCGACGATCAGGTCGGCGAAGAAGCGGAAGTTCTCGGCGGCGCGGCGGGCCTGACCGAGGGCCTGCGTGATCGGCAGGCCGGAGTCGTAGGACTCCAGCTCTGCGAGGCGGGCGTCGCGCGACTCGACGATGTCGGCGATCCTGTGCAGCACGCGCGAGCGCTCGCGGGGGAGCATGCGCGGCCAGGGCCCCTCGTCGAAGGCGCGCTTGGCGGCGGCGACGGCCCGCTCGATGTCGGCCTTCTTGCCGGCGGCGGCCGTCGTGTAGGTCTGGTTCGTCACCGGGTCGAGCACGTCGAACGTGTCGCCGTCGATCGAGTCGACGAAGGCGCCGTCGATGTAGTGCTGGATGTGGTCGGGCAGGTCGGCGGGGATGCGGGAGTCGGTCATGTTGCTTCTCCTTCGGCGGGGACGGAACGGGTGTGCAGGGCGTCGAGGAACGCGTCCCTCGTGCGCCACCGGTGGTTGCGGGCGGCGAGCTCGATCTCCAGCGGCTCGGCGCCGTCGCGGATCAGCTCGAGGATCTGGGTGTGCTCGTCGACCGAGTGGTGGGCGCGGCCGGGCACGTAGGCGAAGGTCGAGTCGCGGATGCCGGACAGCCGGGCCCAGCCGCGGTGCACGAGGTCGAGCAGGTGCGGGTTGGGGCACGGCTCGAACAGCACGGAGTGGAACTGCCGGTTGAGCTCGGTGAACGTGTGCGGGTCGAAGTGGTCGAGCAGGCGGCTCATGCGCTCGTTGACCTCGGCGGCCTGCGCGAGCGCGTCCGCGTCGAGCAGGGGAGCGGACAGCGCGGTGGCCGCCCCTTCGACGAGTCCGAGCGTCTGCATCGTGTGGGCGTACTCGCCCTCGTCCACGAGGGTCACGCGGGCGCCGACGTTGCGCTCGA
This sequence comes from Microbacterium sp. GbtcB4, assembly GCF_019091465.1. Classification (NCBI taxonomy): domain Bacteria; kingdom Bacillati; phylum Actinomycetota; class Actinomycetes; order Micrococcales; family Microbacteriaceae; genus Microbacterium; species Microbacterium sp. GbtcB4. The sequence goes on along the minus strand of NZ_JAGXJJ010000007.1, from coordinate 161,052 downwards.
AGGTCACGAGCCCCTCGGCCTCCAGGCGGCGGATCGCCTCGCGCACCGGGACCACGCTCATCCCCAGCTCCTCGGCGATCGGACCGAGGACCAGGCGGTAGCCGGGACCGTAGGTGTGCGCCGAGATGCGCGCGCGGATCCAGGCGTACGCCTGCTCCGACTTGCTGGCGCTCTCGACCGTGCTCACTTCCGCTCCGCTCCGGTGCCTGTCGCCTGCTCGTAGCGGGCGCGCCACTCGGCGTTCATCGGGAAGAGGCCGTCGACCGGGTGCCCGGCGGCGACCTGCTCGGCGATCCAGGCGTCCTCGATCTCCTGGGCCACGGCGTCGGCGGCGACCTCGGAGGCGAGAGCCGGGGGGATCACGATCACGCCGTCGCTGTCGCCGACGATGATGTCGCCGGGCTGCACGGTGGCACCGCCGCACGAGATCGTCACGTCGACGTCCCACGGCACGTGCTTGCGGCCGAGCACGGAGGGGTGCGCGCCCTGCGAGAAGACCGGGAGCCCGATCTCAGCGACGGCCTGGAAGTCGCGCACACCGCCGTCGGTGACCACGCCCGCCGCGCCGCGGGTCTGCGCGCGCAGGGCGAGGATGTCGCCGAGCGTGCCGGTGGTCGCGTCGCCGCGGGCCTCGATGACGATGACCTCGCCTTCGGCGACCGCGTCGAACGCGCGCTTCTGGGCGTTGTACCCACCGCCGTGGGTGCGGAAGAGGTCTTCGCGGAACGGCACGAAGCGGAGGGTCTTCGCGGTGCCGACGATCTTCGTGCCCGGGAGGTTGGCGGAGACCCCGTCGATGAAGCAGGAGTGGTGTCCGCGCTTGCGCAGCTGCGCCGAGAGGCCCGCGGTGGGGGCTTCGAGGAGCTGCGCGCGGAGCTCCGGGGTGAGCGTGGGCGCCGTGTTCTCGACGGGCAGGCCGGCGAGCTCGCGGGAGCCCCAGGCCTCGGAGCGCTGGAGGTCGTCGACCGCGGGGAGCGAGCCGAGGTCGCCGTCGAAGGGGACATCCCCCTGCGTGACGGTCGTGACCAGACGGCCGGACGTGGGGGCGCCGGGGGTGTCCGGGGCGTCGACCTCGATCTCGACCACGTCGCCGGGGACGATGACCGACGAGCCCGCGGGGGTGCCGGTGAGGATCACGTCGCCGGTCTCCAGTGTGAAGTGCTGGGAGAGGTCGGCGACGAGCTGGGCCAGCGGGAAGATGAGCCCGGCGGTGGTGTCGTCCTGGCGGAGCTCGCCGTTCACCCAGGCGCGCATGCGGAGGGCCGCAGGGTCGACCGTGCGGGCGTCGATCAGCTCGGGGCCGAGCGGGGTGTACCCGTCGCCGCCCTTGGAGCGGACGTTGGAGCCCTTGTCGTTGGCGCGCAGATCGTAGAGACCGAGGTCGTTCGAGGCGGTCACCCACTGCACGTGGTCCCAGGCGTCGGCGAGGGCGACCCGGCGGGCCGGGGCGCCGATGATCAGCGCGATCTCCCCCTCGAACGCGAGCAGCTCGGTACCGGCGGGGCGCTCGACGGTGCCGCCGGAGACCCCGACCGAGCTGGCCGGTTTGAAGAAATAGGAGGGGTGGGCGGGGCGTCGACCACGCTGGTCGGCCCGCGAGGCGTAGCTCAGGTGGATCGCGATGATCTTCCCCGGGCGGGCGATGGTGTCCGTCACGGATGCGCCTCCTCGCGCTCGTCAGGACGCGTTGTGCGTCGTATCCGAAATCATATATCATCGTCTCACCCCTCGGCAAGCAGATCGGATTCACGTCCGGGCGCGCCGTGACAACGCGGTCACAAGCACAAAGGAGACACCCCATGAGCGGGCAGTCACAGGGTGGGTTCACGCCCACCGGAACCATCGCGACGGCGGCCGACCGGCGTCGTGTCGTCTTCGCCACCGTCGTCGGGACCACCGTCGAGTGGTACGACTTCTTCATCTACGCCACGGCGGTCGGGCTGGTCTTCGGACAGCTCTTCTTCGCGCCGCTCGGTGCCAACAGCGCTCTCGTCGGCTTCGCCACGGTCGGTGTGAGCTTCCTCTTCCGGCCCCTCGGCGCGTTCCTCGCCGGCCACTACGGCGACAAGCTCGGCCGCAAGGCCGTGCTGATGTGGACGCTGATCCTCATGGGGGCTGCGACCGCCCTGATCGGTCTGCTCCCCACCTACGAGACCATCGGCGTGATGGCGCCGATCCTCCTCGTGCTGCTGCGCATCGTGCAGGGCATCTCGGCTGGCGGCGAGTGGGGCGGCGCGGTGCTGATGGCCGTCGAGCACGCCCCGCGCAAGAAGCGCGGCATCTTCGGCGCCTCCCCGCAGATCGGCGTGCCGCTCGGCCTGCTGCTCGCGTCGGGCGTCATGGCGCTGATGACCGCGATCGCTCCGGGCGACCAGTTCCTCGCGTGGGGCTGGCGCGTGCCGTTCCTGCTGAGCGTCGTGCTGATCCTCGTGGGCTACTACGTCCGCCGTCGGGTGGAGGAGAGCCCGGTGTTCGCTGAGCTCGCCGAGCGCAAGGAGAAGGCGAAGATGCCGATCGTGCAGCTCTTCCGTAAGCACCTGCTGCTCGTCATCATCGCGGCCCTCGTCTTCGCCGGGAACAACGCCGTGGGCTACATGACCACCGGCGGCTACATCCAGGGCTACGCCACGAACCCCGAGGGGCCCATCGGCCTCGAGCGCGGGCCCGTGCTGTGGGCGGTCACCGGATCGGCCGTGACCTGGCTGCTCACCACGCTGCTGGCCGGCTGGGTGTCCGACCGCATCGGCCGTCGCACGACCTACCTCATCGGCTGGGTGCTCCAGCTCGTCGGCGTGTTCACGCTGTTCCCGCTCGTCAACACGGGTGACGTGGGGCTGCTGTTCGCGGGTCTCGCGATCCTCACGATCGGCCTGGGTTTCACCTACGGGCCGCAGGCGGCGCTGTACACCGAGCTGTTCCCCGCGAGCATCCGGTTCTCCGGTGTCTCCATCTCGTACGCGATCGGCGCGATCGCCGGTGGCGCCTTCGCGCCCACGATCGCGACGTTCATCGTCGATCAGACAGGCTCCACCGAGGCGGTCACCTGGTACCTCGCGGGCATGACCCTCCTCGGCCTCGTCGCCACGCTCCTGCTGCGCGACCGCTCGGGCATCCCGCTCGGTCCGGACCATGAGGAGAAGCAGTCGGTCAGCCCGATCCGCGGGCTCGCGAAGGTCTGACCCCCCTGCCACGAGAGCGCACGTCCCGTCCCGGGGCGTGCGCTCTCGGGCGTTCCGGCTCAGCCGTCGAGGGCTTCGCGGATGAGGGCGGCGGAACGCTGGAGTCGCGCGGCGATCTCCCCGTCGTCCAGGTCGGTGGCCACGTGCACGACCGCGATCGCGGCGGGACGCTGGCCGCGCAGACGCAGCGGGACGGCGACGGACTGCACCGTGGGGATGACCTCGTCGTGGCTGGTCGCGTACCCGCGTGCGGCGGCGGTGTCGACGTCGGCGCGCAGGGCGGGGGAGATGCCGACGGGCACCTCCGCGCCGTCGAGCTGCGCGAGGATCGCCTTCCCGGGGGCGCCGACCGTGACGGAGTGCCGGGCGCCGGGCCGCTGCGCGACGCTGGCGACGGCGTGCCGCGGCTCGACGCTGGCGAGGGTGATGCACTCGGCCCCGTCGAGGACGGCGAGGAAGCAGGTCATGCCGAGCTCGTTCGCGATGGCGGTGAGCTCCGGCAGGGCCTCGGCCTGGAGGTCGTGGGCGACGCCGGCGGCGAGGGCGGCCATGCGGGCGCCGAGGCTCACGGCGCCGCTCGCGTCGCGGGTGACGAGACCGTGATCCTCGAGGGTGCGGAGGAGGCGGTAGGCGATGGACCGGTGCACATCGAGGCGTCCGGCGATGTCGTCGATGGTCAGCGCGCCGCGGGCGTCGGCGAGCACCTCGAGGATGCGGATGCCGCGGCTCAATGTCTGAGAGGCGGGGGTGACGGGGCGCTCGGGCATGGCTCTCCTTGCGATGCGCGAGGCACCGGTCTAGGCTGTGTTCAATAGTAGAACACTGTGTTCGAATATAGAACACGGTGTTCCTGGACGCAACACCCGACGAAGACGTCCGGAAGGAATCGACGACGATGCAGTTCCACCACCACGGCTATGTGTCCGGAGACCCGCGCGTGCAGGACGCCGCCGGCACCGGGATCGACCGCCCCGCCGCCCTGCCCGACGAGGTCGACGTCCTCATCGTCGGCTCCGGGCCCGCGGGGATGCTGCTCGCGGCACAGATGTCGCAGTACCCCGACATCACGACCCGCATCATCGAGAAGCGCGAGGGCCGCCTCGTCCTCGGACAGGCCGACGGCATCCAGCCCCGCAGCGTGGAGACCTTCCAGGCCTTCGGCTTCGCCGAGCGCATCATCGCCGAGGCCTACAACATCGGCTGGATGAACTTCTGGGGCCCCGACCCCGAGCACCCCGATCGGATCGTGCGGACCACCCGCACCGCCGACTACGCCTACGACATCTGCGAGTTCCCGCACCTCATCGTCAACCAGGCCCGCGTGCTCGACTACTTCGCCGAGGCGGCGGCCGACGGCCCCGGACGGATCGTGCCGGACTACGGCGTCGAATTCCTCGGGCTCACCGTGCACGAGGAGGGCGAGTACCCGGTCGAGGTGCGCGTCCGCCATGTCGGCGAGGCCGACGAACGCGTCGTCCGGGCGAAGTACGTGGTGGGCTGCGACGGCGCCAGGAGCGGCGTGCGGCAGGCGATCGGCCGCACGCACGTCGGCGCGAGCGCCGCGCACGCCTGGGGCGTCATGGACGTGCTCGTCAACACCGACTTCCCGGACTGGCGCACCAAGTGCGCGATCAACTCGAAGGCCGGCAACATCCTGCACATCCCGCGGGAGGGCGGTTACCTCAGCCGCATGTACATCGACCTCGGCGAGGTCGCGGCGGACGACGACCACCGCGTGCGGCAGACGCCCATCGAGGAGATCATCCGGCGCGCCAACGCGATCCTCCACCCCTACACGCTCGATGTGAAGCAGGTGGCCTGGCACAGCGTCTACGAGGTCGGCCACCGCGTGACCGACGGCTTCGACGACGTGGACCCCGGCGCCGACCGCAGCCCGCGCGTCTTCCTCACCGGCGACGCCTGCCACACCCACAGCGCCAAGGCCGGCCAGGGCATGAACGTGTCGATGCAGGACGGGTTCAACCTCGGCTGGAAGCTCGGTTCCGTGCTGAGCGGCCGGGCGCCCGAGTCGCTGCTCGCCACGTACGGCGCCGAGCGTCGTCCCGTCGCGCAGCAGCTCATCGACTTCGACCGCGAGTGGTCCAGCCTCATGGCGCGCAAGCCCGAGGAGATCTCCGACCCGAACGAGCTGGCCACGTACTACCTGGCGACGGCCGAGTTCCCGTCCGGGTTCATGACCCAGTACACGTCCTCCATGATCACCGGCACCGACGCCCACCAGGCGCTCGCGGTCGGGTACCCGCTGGGCAAGCGCTTCAAGTCGGCGGAGGTCGTCCGGGTCGGGGACGGCAACGTCGTCCACCTCGGACACCACGCGAAGGCCGACGGCCGGTGGCGGGTCTATGCGTTCGGCGACCGGACCGGCGAGGCGCTCGCCGCGTGGGCGGAGGAGGCGGCGCCCGTGTTCGCACGGTTCACCCCGGCTGATGCCGACGCCGACGCCGTGTTCGACGTGAAGGCCGTGTACCAGCAGCCCTTCGAGGAGGTCGAGGTCACGACGACGCCCGAGCTCTTCCAGCCGAAGACCGGCCCGCTCGGACTCACCGACTGGGAGAAGGTCTACGCTGCGGGCCCGAGCAAGTGGTGCGGAACGGACATCTTCGAGGCGCGGGAGCTGTCCCGCGACGGCGTCGTGATCGTCGTGCGCCCGGACCAGTACGTCGCCGCGATCCTCCCGCTCGACGGCGTGGACGAGCTGGCGGGCTTCCTGGACGGGGCGCTGCTTCCCGCGCGCTGAACCTCGGCATGACACGTGTCATGCCGAGGAGATGACACCGCCCTCCGGACGGCCGCCCGCTCCGGCGCGAGGCTGGAGGCATGAACGAGACATCCGTGCAGGAGGCGGCACCGCGCGTCGCGTCGTCCTCCGCGTCCCCCGCCGTCGATGACAGACCCGTGGCGCTGGAGCTGATCGACGTGCGCAAGCACTTCGGCAGCGGCGAGCGCCGCGTGCCGGCCGTCGACGGTGTCGACCTCTCCGTCCGGCGCGGCGAGGTGGTCGCCCTGCTCGGCCCCAACGGCGCGGGCAAGACCACCACGCTCGACATGCTCCTCGGGCTCACCGCCCCCAGCAGCGGGACCGTGCGCGTGCTCGGGGCGGCTCCGGAACGGGCCACCGCGAACGGGGCCATCGGGGCCGTGCTGCAGACCGGGGGCCTGCTCGGCGACCTCACCGTCGGCGAGACCGTGCGGCTGATCGCCTCGCTGTACGGGCGGGAAGCCCTCGCACGCGTGCCGGAGGTGATGCGCCGTGCCGACCTCGCCGGTCTCGCGCGCCGCCGGGTGTCCAAGTGCTCGGGCGGCGAGCAGCAGCGCGTGAAGTTCGCGCTCGCGATGATCTCCGATCCCGACATCCTCGTGCTCGACGAGCCGACCGCCGGCATGGACGTCACCGCGCGGCGCCACTTCTGGGACGTGATGCGCGCCGACGCGGACGCCGGGCGCACGATCGTGTTCGCCACGCACTATCTGGAGGAGGCGGAGCAGTTCGCCCGCCGCACGGTGGTCATGCATCGGGGCACCGTCGTCGCGGACGCGCCCACCGCCCTGCTCCGTGCGAGCCTCGGTGAGCGCACGGTCTCCGCCACCGTGCCCGCCGTGTCGGACGCGCTGGTCGCGGCCTTGACCGCCGCGGAGGGCGTGACGGGCGTGCGCATCGACGGGGACCGCCTCAGCCTCCGCGCCACCGACTCCGACGCCGCCGCCCGCCTGCTGCTGGACGGGGGAGCGCATGACCTGGAGATCGCCGCCCCCACGCTCGAGACCGCCTTCACCGCCCTCACGGAGGACTGACATGACCACGACCGTCTCGCCCACCATGCTGCGCATCGAGGGGCTGCGCCAACTGCGCAACCCCTACACGCTCGCCTTCACCCTCGCCATGCCCGTGGCCATGTACCTGCTCTTCGGTGCGGGCATGGGGTACGGCACGCTCTCCGCCGGCAACGGCAACGTCTCCTTCTACGTGATGGTCTCGATGGCGGCCTACGGCACCGCGGTGGCGATGAGCTCGCTCACCTCGCTCGCGGCCACCGAGGCCAAGCAGGGGTGGGGAAGGCAGCTCGCGATGACGCCGCTGACGACCACCGGCTACGCCCTGACGAAGCTGCTCACCGCCGTGTCGTTCGCGGCGCTCGCCCTCGTCGCGGTGTTCGTCGCCGGGCTGCTCACCGGCGCGGAGGCGGACGGCGCCTGGCGCTGGGTCGTGACCGCCGCCCTCATCCTCGGCATCGGCCTCATGTTCGGCCTCTACGGGCTCGGGGTCGGACTGTTCTTCGGCTCCGACTCCGCCGCCGCGCTCGCGTCCATCTCGATGACCTTCTTCGCCTTCTTCGGCAACGTGTTCATGCCGCTCGACGGCGTCATGCTCGACATCGCCCGGTTCACCCCGTTGTACGGCTTCGTCGCCCTGAGCCGGTGGCCGCTCACGGAGGGCGTGCTGACGACGGGGCAGACGGATGAGCTGTGGATGCTGCTCCTCAACGTCGCGGTCTGGCTCGTCGTCTTCGCGGTGCTGGTGACGATGGGCGTGCGGCGCTCGCGGTCACGGCGGTGAGCGCCCCGGCACGACAGTAGGTTGGACGGATGACGATGCAGGAGGGCCGGGAGGCGGACGTCCGATCCGGGACGGGCAAGGACCCCTGGGCACGGTTCGGCTGGCTGATGGCCGTCGTCTGGCTCGTGTTCCTGATCTACCCGGTCCTCGCGCTGCTCGCCTCCGCCGCTCCGCCGGCGTGGGTCGTCACGGGATGGGTGGCGCTGATCGCGTTCATCGTCCTCTATGTGACGGGGTTCCTGCACGGCATGCGCGGCGGAGGTGGCCTCGGTCGCACCCCCTCGCGGCGGCAGTGGATCACGTTCGCCGCGCTCATCGCCTGCGCGCTCGTCACGATCCCGGCCGTGGGCGGGTCGGCGCTGAGCTTCCTGCCGTTCATCATGTCGTTCGCCTCGTACGGACTGACCCGTGCCTGGCACTGGATCACGACCATCGCCGCGCTCGTGGTGGCGGCCGGCTGCGTCTTCCTCATCCCCGACAACCTCTCCTACCTGTCCGTCCTCGCGATCGTCACCCTCCTCGGCGTCGTGAACACGGTCTCGACCTGGCTCATCGTGCGCTCGGCGGAGGCGGAGCAGCTGGGCAGGGAGCTGGCGACCAGCGAGGGGCGGGAAGCCGTGGCGCGCGACGTGCACGACCTCATCGGCCACTCGCTGACGGTCGTCGGACTCAAGGCACAGCTCGTGCGGCGGCTGATGGACTCCGACCCGGAGCGCGCCAAGGCCGAGCTCGCCGACATCGAACGTCTGACCGCGGAGGCCATCGCGGGAGTGCGGCAGACCGTCGCGGGTGCGCGGGCGACGACCCTCGTCGAGCAGCTCGCGTCGACCGAGGATTCGCTGCGCGCCGCGGACATCGCGCTCGTCGTGGACGGGACCCCGGACGCCCTTTCGCCGGTCCAGGCGATCACGGCGAGCTGGATCCTCCGCGAGGCGACGACCAACACGTTGCGGCACTCCGGGGCCGCGGCCGTCCGTGTGCGCATCGCTCCGGGCGTGCTCTCCGTGGAGGACGACGGTGTCGGGCCCGCGTCCGCGACCGGGCATCGCGAGGGCAACGGCATCCGGGGGATGCGGGAGCGCGCGGCGGCGGCCGGCGCCGGGTTCACCATGCGGCCCGGCGAGGTGGCGGGCACGCGGGTGGAGGTGACGTGGTGACGGCGGCCCCGATGGTTCCGATCCGGCTGCTCATCGCCGACGACCAGGCTCTCGTGCGCGGGGCGCTCGGGGCCCTGCTCGACCTGGAGCCGGATCTCGAGGTGCAGGGCCTGGCGGCGGACGGCGCGGAGGCGCTGCGCCTGGCGGAGGACCTGCAGCCGGACGTGTGTCTGATGGACATCCAGATGCCGGGCGTGGACGGCGTCGAGGCGACGAAACAGATCCGCGCGGCCAGTCCGCAGACGCGCGTGCTCGTGGTGACCACGTTCGCGCGACCCGGATACCTGCGCGCGGCACTCGACGCCGGGGCGAGCGGGTTCGTGGTGAAGGACACCCCGGCCGAGGAACTCGCCGCGGCCGTACGCCGCGTGCACGCCGGACTCCGGGTGCTCGATCCGAAACTCGCCGAGGAGAGCCTGTTCGAGGGAGCCAACCCGCTGAGCGACCGGGAGCGGCAGGTGCTGCGGCTGGCCGCCGATGGACGATCCGCAGCGGCCATCGCGGCGGAGGTGTTCCTATCGGCGGGCACCGTGCGCAACCACCTCTCCGCCGCGATCGGCAAGACCGGTGCCGAGAACCGGGCGCAGGCGGTGCGGATCGCGTCCGACAAGGGCTGGCTCTGACTCCTCTGGCGGGTGTCGGAGGCCGCGCGTACTGTGAGGGCCGTCGGGTGACGGAGCCCGACAGGAGGAGTGCGTGATGGACTGGAAGATCGAACTCATCTTCGTGCCGGTCAGCGATGTCGACCGGGCGAAGGACTTCTACGTGAAGATCGGTTTCCACGCCGACCATGATCAGGTGCCGTACGAGGGGCTGCGGTTCGTGCAGATGACCCCGCCGGGATCGGCCTGCTCGATCGCCTTCGGCACGGGGCTGACCAGCGGCTTGGAGCCGGGGCAGCAGAACACCATCCAGGTGGTCGTCCCCGACGCCGACGAGGCTCTCGCACACCTGCGGGGTCTCGGCGTGGAGGCGGAGGGCGTGGACGAGCAGGACTGGGGCCGTTTCGTGCGTTTCGACGACCCGGACGGCAACACCTGGACCCTGCAGGAGCTCCCGGACTACAGCGCCCAGGGCTGACGGGTCCGGGTCCGGGTTCGGGGCGGTTCCGGGGTCTGGTCCGGGTTCGGGCGGGGTCGTGCGGGCGGAGCAGTCCGGACGTGCGTGGTAGGTGTCCGGGATCAGGGAGCCCGGGAGGTCAGGGGAGGCGGGTGGCTCCGCCGGAGACGACGAGGCCGCCGGAGGACGGGATCGCGACGCGGAGTTCGCTCGGGCGACCGACGTGGGCGCCCTGATGGATGCGGACGGTGTCGCCGGGATAGCCCTGGGCGCGGAGATAGGCGCCGACGGAAGCGGCCGCGGACCCTGTCGCCGGATCCTCCGTGATGCGCCCCACGGGGAAGAGGTTGCGGGCCTGGATCTCGGCCGGATCGTCGGCGTGCAGCACCGTCACCGTGCCGTGCCACCCCTGTGCGCGCATGAGGGCCGCCACGTCGGCGGGGGAGAAGCGGAACTGGTGGAAGAGCTCCCGGTCGGCGACGAAGACGATCGGATGCCAGTTGCCCGCGAACGCCTCGCGGACCGGGAAGCGCGGGTCGACATCGCCCGGCTCCATCCCCAGCAGAGCGAGGAGGCGGTCACGCACGACGGGGTCGAGGTCGCGCACCTCCGGCTCGACGCTCGTGAACGACACCGTGACCCGGCCGTCGGCGTCCGCGAAGGACTCCATGGACACGTCTCCGGCCGCGGTCTCGAACACGACCGCCCCCGGACCCTGCCGCTCGGCGAGGGCCACCGCGGTCGCGACCGTCGCATGCCCGCAGAACGGCACCTCCGCAGCCGGCGACCAGTACCGCACGCGGAAGCGGGAGCCGTCCGCCGCGGCCTCCTGTACGAACGCGGTCTCGGAGTAGCCGACCTCGGCCGCGATCCGCTGCATGTCCGCCTCATCGAGCCCGTCGGCGTCGAAGACGACCCCCGCGGGGTTGCCGCCGTCCGGCGTCGCGGCGAAGGCGCTGTAGCGCAGGACCTCGGGAGCATCCGTCATTCCGGGAGCCTATCGGCCCGCGCGGTCAGGAGTTCACGCGGATGATCTCCTGCTGGTACGGCGCGATCACGTCGCCGGAGATCCGGAGGTCGAGGACGAGGAAGCGCCGGGTCGCCGGGTCCTCCTCGGCCCAGGTGGAAAGACGCTCCAGGTCGTCGAGCGTCCGCACGACGACGCCCTCCGCACCGACCGCGGCCCCGAACGCGGCGAAGTCGACCTCGGGGATGCGCATCGGTCCCTCGGCCAGGCCCTTCAGCCCGTAGAGGTTGACCTCGGCGCCGTACGCGGCATCGTTCCAGACCACGGCCATGCCGCGTCCGCCCGCTGCCCGCACGGCCGATTCGAGGTCGGCGATCGCCATGAGCCCACCGCCGTCGCCGGAGGTGAGCACGATGGTCGCGTCACGACGGGCGAGGGCGGCGCCGACCACGCTGGGCCAGCCCTGTCCGATCGACTGGAACGCGGTGCCGATCATCATCATCCGGTCGGGCGCGGCGACCGGCCAGTACATGTTCGCCCAGCCGATGAAGTGCCCGCCGTCCGAGACCACGACGCGGTCTTCGGGGAGGAGCTCGGCGATCCGGCGCGCGGCGGAACGCGGGTCGAGGCGGCCGTCCGGCGCGAGCTCGTCTCCGGGCTCGTACGCGCGGGCCGCGGCGACGTCGACCGTCTCCCTCCAGGGTCGGGCGGGCACAACGTCGGAGCCCGCGCCCGACACGCCGCCGGAGTCGGGGGTGGCCCCGGCGAGTCCGGCGGCATCTCCGAAGTCGTGCCCGGAGGAGAGGCGGGTGACGAGGGCCTCGGCGCCGAGGCGGGCGTCGGCGCGCACGAAGCCGCCGACGTGGGCATGGGTCGCGGCCGGAGCGGTGTCGATCTGGTACACCCGGGTGCCCGGGGCGAACAGCTCGCCGAAGCGCATCGTGAACTGGTTGAGGCTCGCGCCGAAGACCACGGCGACGTCGGCGGTCCGCACGAGCTCCATCGCCCCCTCGGCGCCGAAGCCGCCCGTCACGCCGAGGTCGTACCGGGCGTCCGGGAAGATGCCGCGGCCGAGGGCGGAGGAGGCGGTGAGGGCCCCGGTCTGCGCGGCGAGGGTGCCGAGAGCCTCGCCCGCGTCGGCCAGCCAGGCCCCGCGCCCGGCGAGGAGGAACGGGCGCTCGGCGTCGCGCAGGGCGGCGGCGATCTCATCCAGCATGCCCTCGGCGAAGTCCCCGCGCGGGGCGAGCGGCGCGGGGAGGCGGGGAGCCGGGGCCGCCGGCACCGCGCCGGCCTCGAGGGCGGCCACGTCGTAGGGGATGGCGAGCACGACGGGCACGCGATAGGTGAGGGCGTGCTCGACGGCGATGACGGTGGTCGCGGCGGCATCGGTCCACCCGACGGTGTAGGTGCGCGCGCCCACCGCCGAGGCCAGAGCGATCTGGTCCACGTCCCACGGCCGCGGCCCCGATGTGGGCTCGTCACCGACGACGAGGACGAGCGGCACGTTCGCCTGCACGGCCTCGGCCAGCGCCGTGATCGTGTTCGTGAAGCCGGCGCCGTAGGTGGAGGTGCCCGCGGCGATGCGGCCGGAGGCGCGGAAGTGCGCGTCGGCCGCGACGACCGCGCCCTGCTCGTGACGGACGGCGGTGAAGGTGGCGTCCGTCTGCGTCTCGAGGGCGTCGAGGAAGTAGGCGTTGCCGTTGCCCATGACGCCGAAGACGGCATCGACGTGCTGGGCGAGGGTGAGGGCGACGTGCGCGGAGACGGAGGGCATGGGGAAGCCTTTCGAGACAGGGACGGAGAAGGGGGATCCGTATGTGTCTCGCCCTCGCGGCGATGCGAGGTGCTTCGTGCCTCTTTTTCAGGCACCGGCGGGGCCGGACCTGCTCAGTCTAGCGGCGGCTCGGACGGAGCGGATGCGCGAGAATGGACCGATGACGGATGCATCGATCGAGCGCGAGACGCTCACGTGGGACGGCTTCGGCGCGGCGACGCGCGATCTGGCGCGGAACATCATCGCGACGGGCTTCGAGCCGGAGGTCGTGGTGGCGATCGCGCGCGGCGGCCTGCTCCCGGCCGGCGCCATCGCGTACGGGCTCGGCGTGAAGAACTGCGGCGCCATCAACGTCGAGTTCTACACCGGCATCGGCACCGTGCTGGACGCCCCGGAGGTGCTGCCGCCCGAGCTCGACATGGCCTACCTCGACGGTCGCCGCGTCCTGCTCGTGGACGATGTCGCCGACTCCGGTCGCACGCTGGCGCTCGCGGTGCAGCTGCTGCAGGAGAAGGGCGCCGACGTCCGCTCGGTCACGATCTACACGAAGCCCTCGACGATCATCCAGCCGGACTTCGCGTGGAAGGACACCGACCTCTGGATCGACTTCCCCTGGTCGTTCCGCGGCACGGTGCGTCAGGAGGACGAGGGACTCCCGCCCACGGCCTGATCAGGCGTCGTCCGCCGCACCGCGCCGCAGGGCCAGGAGGGTCTGGATCGTGTCGGCCTCCGCAGCGGTCTTGTCCGGACGGTAGCCCTTGACCCGGGCGAAGCGGAGGGCGAGGCCGCCGGGGTAACGCGGGGACCGCTGCACGCCGTCGATCGCGATCTCGACCACGAGTTCCGGCCGGAGGAACACCGTGGACGCGGAGCGATGGGTCTCGTGCGCCGGGAACTCGTCGGTCTGCCACTGCAGCAGTGCATCGGTGAGGCCCTTGAAGGTCTTGCCCACCATCACGAAGCCGCCGGGCTCGCCGAAGTCGCCATCCGGGTCCCGCGCGCCGAGGTGCAGGTTCGACAGCCAGCCGCGCCGTCGCCCCGACCCCCACTCGGCGCCGAGCACGACGAGGTCGAACGTGAGGACCGGCTTCACCTTCACCCAGGACTTGCCGCGACGGCCGGCGGCGTACGGCGCATCCACGGCCTTCACGAGCACGCCTTCATGACCGGCCGCCAGGGCTTCGCGGGACAGGCGCTCGGCCTCCTCCGCGCTGTCGGTCACGATGCCGGGCATGCGCCACTCGCCGGCGACCTCGGCCAGGACCTCCTGACGCACCGACAGTGGCTCGTCCAGTAGGTCGCGGCCGTCCACGTGCAGGACGTCGAAGAACCAGGGTCGCAGGGCGAGCTCGCGCGCGGCATCCGCGCCGAACCGGGACATCGTCTCCTGGAACGGCCGGGGACCGCCGTCCTCGTCGAGCGCCAGGGTCTCGCCGTCGAGGATGACCTCCTGCGCGGGAAGACCGCGGACGACCTCGACGATCTCGGGCAGCCGGTGGGTGACGTCTGCGAGGCTCCGTGTGTAGATGCCGACCTCATCGCCGCGGCGGTGCACCTGGATCCGCGCGCCGTCGAGCTTGTACTCGACCGAGGCGCGTCCGGTGATCTCCAGGGCGGCCGTGGGCGTCGGCGCCGTGGCCGCGAGCATGGGGAGCACGGGGCGTCCCACCCGGAGCCCGACCTCGTCGAGCGCTCCTTCGGCACCGGTGAGCGCGAGCAGCGCCGTCTCACCGAGGTCGCCGGAGAGCATGGCGGCCCGTCGCACCGTGGCAGGCGGGGCCTCGGCGGCGCGGGCGATCGCGTCGAGGAGCACGCCGCTCAACGCGCCGGTGCGGAGCTCCCCGAGCATCGCCCTGGTCAGGAAGTCCCATTCGGGAGCGGTGGCCCGGGCGGCGAGGTCGTGCAGCAGCTCGCTGCGCACGCCGGCCGAACCGGAGCCCGAGGTGTGCGCCAGGGTGTCGAAGACGTGGTCGACCTCCGCGATGGTCAGGGTCGAGGTCGCGCTGTGCTCGATCGCGAGATTCGTCAGCCCCCGCCAGCCCACGCCGAGGCGACCCTGGCGCGGCGCGGCGAGGAGCAGTCCCACGAGAGGTGCGATGTCGTCGGCGTCGGCCCGGCGGAGCAGCGCCGCGATCGCCTCGATCTTGGCCAGGCGAGACGAGGTCGCGGCGACCTGGTCGGTGGTGGTGACGAGCTCCGAGAGCAGCATGCGGGCATCCTCCCACCGGGGTCGGACACCGCACGAGACGGTTGACAGCGACGACAGGGCCGTGACGTCAGCGCCCGCGGAACTCCGGCTTCCGCTTCTCCTGGAACGCGGCGAAGCCCTCGCGGTAGTCCTCGGTGTCGCACAGGGCGGCCTGCGCCGCGTTCTCGACGTCGATGGACTCCCACAGGGTGAGGCGTTCGTCGCGGATGCGGGCGACGAGCTCCTTGCTCGCCCGGAAGGCGGCCGTGGCGCCGTGGGCAGCGGCCGCGGTGGCAGCCGCCGCGGCGGCCCGCACCTCGTCGTCCGGGAACACCTGAGAGAAGAGCCCCGAGCGCACGGCCTCCGTGCCGCTCATGAGCCGCCCCGTGTAGATGAGGTCGAGCGTCTTGTGCGCGCCGAGCCGGTCGAGGAACAGCGCGTGCCCGCCGGAGTCGAGGGTCGCCCCGAGGGCGGCGAACGGGGAGCCGATCTTCGCGGACTCGGCGACGTACACGACGTCGGTCGCGATGAGCAGGCCGAGTCCCACGCCGAGACAGGCGCCGTGCGCGACGGCGAACGTCGGCGCCGGGAAGCGGGACATCCGCTGCAGCAGGGGCGTCACGCGTCCGCCGAGGTAGCCGAGCACGTCGTCGTCGCGCGGATCGACGGCGGAGATGTCCCGCCCGGCGCAGAACGCCCGCCCCTCACCGCGGAGCAGCAGCGCCCGCACCCCGGCGGCCTCCGCCTCCCGGTACGCGGCGTCGAGCTCGGCGAGGGCGGCCTCGTCCAGGGCGTTGAGCTTCGCGGGGGCGTCGAGCACCACGGTGGCGACGTCGTCGGCGATGGCGAGATCGATCATCAGGACTCCTCAGACGTCGTAGTCCACGACCACGCGGTCGCTGGTGGGATGGGACTGGCAGGTGAGCACGTAGCCGCGCTCCAGCTCGTCGGGCTCCAGGGCGTAGTTCTCGGTCATCGTGACGCTGCCCTCGAGCACGCGCGCGCGGCAGGTGCCGCAGACGCCGCCCGCGCACGCGAACGGGGCGTCCGGCCGCACCCGCAGTGCGGCGTTGAGCACCGACTCGCGCGCCGCGACCGGGCTCTCCACCGTAGACGAGACGCCGTCGAGGTTCACCTCGATCCGCACCGTCTTCTCGCCCGAGCGCACTGTGACCGGCCGAGCGGCCCGCACCGGCTCGTCGCCGGTCGTGAACAGCTCGAAGCGCACGTGTTCGCGGGGCACGCCCACGTCGGCCAGCACCTCCCGGCAGAGGTCGACGAGCGCGAGCGGTCCGCACAGGAACCACTCGTCCACGTCGGCCGGGTCGATCAGCGCGTCGAGGATCGTCCGCAGCTTGGGCTCGTCGATGCGGCCGGAGAGCACCGGCGCGGTCCGCTGCTCGCGGGACAGCACGTGGTGCAGCGTGAGCCTCGTCGGGTAGCGGTCCTTGAGGTCGGCGAGGTCCTCCAGGAACATCACGTCCAGCGTCGACCGGTTCGTGTAGAGGAGCGTGAACCGCGAGGTCTGCGAGCGGGAGAGCACGGTGTGCGCGAGAGCCATCAGCGGCGTGATCCCGGAGCCGGCAGCGATGCCGACGACGTGCTTCTCGTCCAGATCGTCGAGACCGGAGGTGAACGTGCCCTGGGGGCTCATGACGTCGATGCGGAAGCCCGGGTGCAGGCCGGTCTGGGCCCAGGTGGAGAACGTCCCGCCCTCGTCGCGCTTCACGGCGACGCTCAGGCGGGTGGGCGCCCCGTCGGTGCGATGCTCGGGCGCCCGGCACAGCGAGTAGGAACGCCGCACCTCCACGCCGTCCAGCGTCGTCCGCAGCGCCACGTACTGCCCGGGGAGGTGGTCGTAGTCGTCGGCGAGCTCCGCGGGCACCGTGAAGGTCACCTCGACGGCGTCCTCGGTGAGCGGACGGACGTCCTCGACCTCGAGCGTGTGGAACCGGGCACGGCTCCGCGCCCGGGAGGCGGAGGCGGGAGAGGACGCCGGCGTCGTCGTCGGGGCCGGGGAGAACAGCGACATCAGTGCACCTTGAAGTGATCGAAGGGTTCCAGGCATGCCCGGCACTCGTACAGCGCCTTGCACGAGGTCGACCCGAAGCGGGAGACCTCCCTGGTGTCGAGCGAGCCGCATCGGGGGCAGCGCACGCTCAGGGCGAGCCGGATCGGACCGGCGGGTACGGCCGCGCGGCCGCTGGGCGGCGCGATCCCGTACTCGCGGAGTTTCTGCTTCCCGGCGTCACTCATCCAGTCGGTGGTCCACGCGGGGGAGAGCACGAGCCGCACCTCGACGTCCGCGAAGCCGGCGGCTGTGAGCGCGAGGACCACGTCGTCGCGGATCGTGTCCATGGCCGGGCACCCGCTGTAGGTCGGCGTGATGTCGACGATCACGCGCTCGCCGCGGAGCTCGACCGCCCGCAGCACGCCGAGGTCCTCGATCGTGAGCACCGGCACCTCCGGGTCCGGCACGGCGGCGGCGATCCGCCACGCCTCGGCCGTCGTGTCGGCAGTGGTCCGGGTCACCATGACGCCCCCGGGTGTCGTCGGGCCAGGACCTGCATCTCGGCGAGGAGGTGGCCGAAGGGGGTCGCGTGCGCGCCGTTCCGGCCACCCGCCGACGACGCCGGAACCTCCGGCACCGTGAGCTCGGCCTCGGCGAACACGGTGGCGATGACCGCGTCGAACGGAGCGCGGAGGGTCGACGGGCGCACGGCGACGTCGCCGAGCCGGTCGATCAGCGGCTCGTCGCGGAACAGTTCATCGACGTACGGCCACACATCCGCGAGGGCGCGGATCATCCGCCGCCGCGACTCCTCCGTGCCGCCCGCCAGGCGCAGCACCCACTGCACGGCGTGGTCCCGGTGGTAGTCGACCTCCTTGAGCGCCTTCTCCGCGATCGCGGCGAACGTGGGCTCGGAGCTCGCGCGGAGGGCGGTGTACAGCTCCACGAGGTAGACCGAGGCGACGAGCTGGCGCGCGATGGTCTGCGCGAAGTCGCCGTTCGGCTGCTCCATGATCCAGGCGCTGCGGAACTCCGGCTCGTCGCGGAAGTACGCGAGGTCGTCCTCGGACCGGCCGTCCCACGTGCCTGCGAAGTGCAGGAAGGAGCGCGCGTGGCCGAGCAGGTCGAGGGCGATGTTGCCGAGTGCCACGTCCTCCTCGAGCTCGGGGGCCCGGGAGATCCAGGCGCCGAGCTGCTGCGACAGGATGAGCGCGTCGTCGCCGAGCCACAGGGCGTACTCGGCGATGTCGGCGCTCGCCGCGGTCGTGCCCGCGCCGGCGAGCTCTTCGCTGAGCCGCAGCTCGTCGACGGAGACGTCGCCATGCGCCTCCCCGTGGACGGCGCCGGCTCCCTGAGCGGAGCCGGGGGCCTGAGCGGAGCTGGGGCCCTGAGCGGAGCTGGGGCCCTGAGCCTGTCGAAGGGTCACAGGTGCGGCACCCCCTCGGAGGCGGTGTAGTACACCGCGTGCCGGTAGTTCTTGCCGGCGGGACTCTCGAAGTACGCCCCCTTGGCATCGGGGTCGCTCGTGGTGATCGCCTCGGCGGGGACCGCCCAGATCGACACGCCCTCGCCCCGGCGGGTGTAGAGGTCGCGCGCGTTGCGGATGGCCATGTCGGCGTCGGGGGCGTGCAGCGAGCCGACGTGCACGTGGCTCAGCCCGCGGTTCGCCCGCACGAAGATCTCCCACAGGGGCCAGACCTCGCGGCCCTGGGTCCCTGAGCTCGTCGAAGGGTCGGCCCCGGGGGTCGCCATCACGCCACCGCCCCTTCAGGGGTCAGGCGGGAACGCTGCTTGCGGGCGTACTCCGCGGCGGCCTCCCGCACCCACGCGCCCTCGTCGTGCGCCGTGCGGCGGCGCTCCAGACGCTCGGCGTTGCAGGGGCCGTTGCCGCGCAGCACCTGGAAGAACTCGTCCCAGTCGATCTCGCCCATCTCGTAGCGACCGGTCTCCTCGTCGAACCGCAGGTCCGGGTCGGGGAGGGTGACGCCGAGGATCTCGGCCTGGGGCACGAGCATGCCGACGAACCGCTGACGCAGCTCGTCGTTGGAGAAGCGCTTGATCTTCCACGCCATCGACTGGGCGGAGTTGGGGGACTGGTCGTCGGGCGGCCCGAACATCGCCAGGCTCGGCCAGTACCAGCGGTCCACCGCGTCCTGCGCCATCTGCCGCTGCTCGTCGGTGCCGCGCATGAGCGAGAGCAGGATCTCGAACCCCTGGCGCTGGTGGAACGACTCCTCCTTGCAGATGCGCACCATCGCGCGGCCGTAGGGGCCGTAGGAGGCGCGGCACAGCGGCACCTGGTTGCAGATCGCGGCGCCGTCGACGAGCCAGCCGATCGCGCCCATGTCGGCCCAGGTCGGGGTGGGGTAGTTGAAGATCGACGAGTACTTCGCCTTGCCGGAGATGAGCTGGTCCATCATCTCGTCACGGGTGATGCCGAGGGTCTGCGCGGCGGAGTAGAGGTAGAGGCCGTGCCCGGCCTCGTCCTGCACCTTCGCCATGAGGATCGCCTTGCGCTTGAGGCTCGGTGCGCGGGTGATCCAGTTGCCCTCGGGCTGCATGCCGATGATCTCGGAGTGCGCGTGCTGGGAGATCTGCCGGATGAGCGTCTTGCGATAGGCCTCGGGCATCCAGTCGCGCGGCTCGATGCGCTGCTCGTTCGCGATCAGCTCGTCGAACAGGCGTTCCTCGTCGGAGGTCTCGCCGTCCACGAGGGACAGGTCTGCGGGACTGGTCATCGTCGACTCCTCGGGCTCCGGTCCTTCTTTACTGACCGATCGTTAGGTAATTCTGACACACGCGACGGCCCGATTCAACAGGGCGTGTCAACGGGAGCGCGAGATCAGCGCCAGCAGCGCGCGGCCGTAGGCCTCCGCCGGATCCGGGTGCTCGAACCGCAGGGGAGCACCGGCGAGCTCGATCTCGACGCGGAACGTGTCAGGGAGGCGGGTGAGGGTGCGGAACGTCCCGCGGAGGAGGTCGCGCAGCTGGTCCTCGCGCGGCAGCCACACCGCATCGGCGAGGGTCACAGCGTCGAGCGCCCACTCCGTCGTGCCGTTGAAGGCGAGGTCCGTGCCGGCCGGCGTCTGCCTCGCCTCGATGGTCATCGCGCTCACCGTGAAGACGTCGGCCTCCGCCTCCAGCTCCACCTCGTCGGGCAGATCGAGCTGGAACCGGTCACCCTCCGCGGGCTTCCAGGTCAGACCGGCATCGCGGAGCGCGACGGCGAGTTCGCGGGTGATCATTCCTCCACGCTACGGCCTTCCCACCGGTCATCCACCGAGAGCGGGCGGCGGTCGGAGTCCTGTCCGAGGTCTGCGGCAGAGTGGAGGGCATGACCTCTCCGACCGCCGTCCCCCTCCGCGAGGCCGCCCGCGCCGCCCTCGGCGAACTCGTCGGTCGTCCCGACGTCGACTTCCACGACGGCCAGTTCGAGGCGATCGAGGCGCTGGTGGAGGGGCGTCGCCGCGCGCTCGTGGTGCAGCGCACCGGGTGGGGGAAGTCGGCGGTGTACTTCGTCGCGACCCTGCTCCGCCGCCGGCAGGGAGCCGGCCCCACCGTGCTCGTCTCCCCGCTCCTGGCGCTCATGCGCGACCAGATCGCCGCGGCCGAGCGTGCGGGCGTGCGCGCCGTGGCGATCAACTCGACGAACGCCCACGAGTGGGCAGAGGTGCAGGAGCGGCTCGCCGGAGACGACGTCGACGTGCTGCTCGTCTCGCCGGAGCGGCTGAACAACCCGGCCTTCCGAGAGGAGCAGCTGCCCGCGCTGGTGGCGCGGCTCGGCATGCTCGTCGTCGACGAGGCGCACTGCATCAGCGACTGGGGGCACGACTTCCGCCCGGACTACCGCCGACTGCGCGACCTCATCGCGCAGATGCCCGCCGATGTGCCGGTGCTGGCGACGACCGCGACGGCGAACTCCCGCGTGGTGGCAGACGTGGCCGAGCAGCTCGGGGCGCTGCCTGGCGGTGCGGGCGAAGCGGAGACGGTGCCCGTGCTCACGATCCGCGGGCCCCTCGCCCGCACCTCGCTGCGGCTCGGGGTGCTCCGCCTCAAGGACTCGGCGAGCCGCCTGGCCTGGCTGCTCAGCCACCTCGACGACCTCCCCGGCAGCGGGATCATCTACACGCTGACGGTGGCGGCGGCGGTCGACACCGCGCGGTTCCTGCGCGATCACGGCCATGACGTGCGCGCCTACACGGGGCAGACCGACGCCGAGGAGCGTGCGGAGTCGGAGGGCATGCTCAAGCGCAACGAGGTGAAGGCCCTCGTCGCGACCAGCGCCCTCGGCATGGGGTTCGACAAGCCGGACCTCGGATTCGTCGTGCACCTCGGAGCCCCGTCCTCGCCCGTCGCGTACTACCAGCAGGTGGGACGAGCGGGGCGTGCCAGCGAGAGCGCCGACGTGCTCCTGCTCCCCGGTGTCGAAGACCGTGAGATCTGGCACTACTTCGCGACCGCGTCGATGCCGGATCGGGAGCGTGCCGAACGGGTGATCGCGGCGCTCGGCGACAGCCCGATCTCGACGCCGGCGCTGGAGGCCCTCGTCGACATCCGCCGCACGCCCCTCGAGCTGCTGCTGAAGGTGCTCGACGTGGATGGTGCCGTGCGTCGCGTGCAGGGTGGGTGGGTCGCGACGGGACAGCCGTGGACGTACGACGCCGAACGCTACGAGCGCATCGCCGCCGAGCGGGTCGCGGAGCAGGAGCACATGCTGGAGTACGAGCGCACGGACGGCTGTCGCATGGCCTTCCTGCAGCGGGCTCTCGACGACGACACGGCGGCCCCCTGCGGCCGGTGCGACAACTGCGCGGGCGTGTGGTTCCCGGCGGAGGTCGCGCAGACGGCGAGCGTGCAGGCGGCGGCCTCCCTCGACCGGGTCGGCGTGCCGGTCGAGCCGCGTCGCGCGTGGCCGACAGGGGCCGACCGCCTCGATGTGCCGGTGCGCGGCCGCATCCCCGCGGGAGAGCAGGCCGATGAGGGGCGTGCCCTCGCCCGGCTCACCGACCTGGGCTTGGGCGGCACGCTGCGCGAGATCTTCGCGGCAGGCGCCCCGGACGCGCCGATCAGCCCGGCGCTGCTGCAGGCGTGCGTGCGCGTGCTCGCCGGGTGGGACTGGGCGGAGCGGCCGGTGGCCGTGATCGCGATGCCGTCGCGGTCGCATCCGCAGCTCGTCGACTCCCTCGCCCGCGGGCTGTCCGAGATCGGGCGGCTGCCGTACCTCGGCGCGCTGGAGTGGCGCGGCGGAGGGCCTTCGGGGCAGGCGGGCGGGAACAGCGTGTTCCGGCTCGCGGGGGTGTGGGACCGCTTCGACGCGGCGCATCTCGAGGTCCCCGCCGGCCCGGTGCTGCTCGTCGACGACCTCATCGACAGTCGCTGGACCCTGACGGTCGCGGCGCGCGCGGTGCGGCAGGCCGGGGCCACGGCCGTGCTGCCGTTCGCGCTCGGCCTGCGCGGCTGACCGCCGCCGTCAGTCCTGGGCGGGGGCCACGGGCGGTGGCCAGGTCGTCGCGCCGAGTTCGCGGGAGATGTTCCGTGCCGTCTCGCGGAGCGCGTGCACGACGGTGTCGGATGCCGGTGCCTCCGCGGTCGGCAGCACGACGGCCACCGCGGCGACGATCGTGTTCGAGGCGTCGGCGATCGGCGCCGCGAGGGACGATTCGCCGAGGACGGCCTCATCGCTCTCCGCCGCCGTCCCGCGCTCCGCGATCCCCGGCAGCTCGAGGGTCAGCCGGGCGACGTCGGTGACCGTGTCGCCGGTGAGGCTGCGCAGGGGCTCGGCGAACACGCTCTCCTGGAAGCCCTGGTCGTACGCGAGGAGCACCTTCCCCATCGCGGAGGCGTGGGCGGGGACCGCCATCCCCGTCTCCAGCATCTGAGGGCTGTCGTCGGGGCGGAGGTTGTGATGGATGACGAGGACGTCCGTGAGGTGCGGGGCGCCGAGGCGCACGGACATCCCGGTGCGTCGCGCCAGTTCCTGCGTCCAGCGCATCGCCCGCGCCCGCACGTCCAGGGTGTCGAGGTACACGTTGCTCAGCCGCAACAGGGTGGGGCCGAGCATGTACCGCTGTCCGCCGCGCTCCTTCGCGACGAGGCCGTGCGCGCGCAGCGACTTCACGAGGCCGTGCACGGTCGACGGCGGCAGGCTCAGGGCCGCGGAGAGGTCCGTGATGCCGAGGTGGCGGGCGCCCTGGAGCAGGTCGAGGATCTTCGCCGCGCGGTCGATCGCCTGGATCATGCGCGTCCTCCTTCCGGTCGTCGTCGAGCCGGGTTTCCGGTCGCCGGATCGATCTTGACAACCCGGCAGGCTCCGAGCATATTCGACATTGACGAATCCTTTTCGGATTTTCGCTCGAGACTCACGCCGCATCGAAGGAGATCGCAGGATGAAGAAGCTCATCAACGCCCCGGAGGACGTCCTCGTCGAGTCCCTGAAGGGCGTCGCCGCCGCGCACCCCGAACTCTCGGTCGACCTGGAGAACCACGTCATCACCCGGGCGACACCGAAGGCGCAGGGCAAGGTGGCCGTCGTCTCCGGCGGCGGATCCGGCCATGAGCCCCTGCACGGCGGCTACGTCGGCACCGGCATGCTCGACGCGGCCGTCGCCGGCGAGGTCTTCACCTCGCCCACCCCCGACCGCGTTCAGGTCGCCACCCAGGCGGTCGACCGCGGCGCCGGCGTGCTGCACATCGTCAAGAACTACACGGGCGACGTGCTGAACTTCGAGATGGCCGCCGAACTCGCCGCCATGGAAGGGATCGAGGTGGGCACGGTCGTCGTGGACGACGACGTGGCCGTGCAGGACTCGCTCTACACCGCGGGACGCCGAGGCGTCGGCCTCACGGTCCTGCTGGAGAAGCTCGTGGGGGCCGCTGCGGAGGAGGGCCGCGACCTCGCGGCCGTGGTCGACCTCGCGAAGCGCATCAACGGTCAGGGGCGCTCCATGGGCATGGCCCTCACCAGCTGTACGGTCCCCGCCGCGGGCAAGCCCACCTTCGACCTCCCCGACGACCAGATGGAGATCGGCATCGGCATCCACGGAGAGCCGGGCCGACACCGTGAGCCGCTCGCCCCCGCGTCGGAGATCGCCCGGCAGCTCGTCGAGCCGATCCTCGGCGACCTCGATGCGGCAGGACCCGCGATCGTGATGCTCAACGGCATGGGCGCCACGCCCCTGATCGAGCTCTACCTCATGTACGGCGAGGTCGCCGCGATCCTGGAGAAGTCCGGCGTGCAGATCGCGCGGAACCTGGTGGGCAACTACATCACCTCCCTCGACATGGCCGGGTGCTCCGTCACGGTGCTGAAGGCCGACGACGAGCTGCTGCGGCTGTGGGACGCCCCGGTGAACACCCCCGGCCTGCGGTGGGGCGCGTGATGGCGGCCGTCGGCACCGACGTCCTCGTCGACTGGATCTCCCGGTACCGCGAGGCCGTCACCGCGCAGCGCGACTGGCTCACGGAACTGGACTCCGCGATCGGGGACGCCGACCACGGCGCGAACATGGCGCGGGGCTTCACGGCGGTCGGGGAGAAGCTCGCGGCGACGACGCCCGCGACGATCGACGAGTTGCTCAAGACCGTCGGCATGACGCTGGTGAGCTCGGTGGGCGGCGCGAGCGGCCCCCTCTACGGCACGTTCTTCCTGCGCATGGGGATGTCCGCCGGTGCGGTGACGTCGCTCGACGGACCGGCGCTGGCCGCCGCGCTCCGGGCGGGCCTCGAGGGCATCGTCGCGCGGGGCAAGCCCGAGGCGGGCGACAAGACGATGTTCGATGCGATGGCCCCCGCGGTGGACGCCTTCGACACGGCCCTCGCCGGAGGTGCGGATACGGCGGCCGCTGCCAGGGCGGCGGCGGATGCCGCGGTCGCCGGTCGCGACGCCACGGTGCCGCTCGTCGCCCGGAAGGGCAGGGCGAGCTACCTCGGTGAGCGCAGCGCCGGTCACCTCGACCCCGGTGCCGCCTCGACCGCGCTCCTGTTCGAGGCGCTCGCGGCGGCCCTCGCGGACGCCGGATGATCGGGATCGTCGCCGTCTCCCACAGTGCCCGGCTCGGGGAGGCGGCACTCGAACTCGCCCTGCAGATGGTGCCGGGCGGCGGCGTGCAGGTCCGCGTGGCGGCCGGCGCTGGCGTGGACGCGGACGGCGCGCCGATCCTGGGGACGGACGCCGTCGCGGTCTCGGCGGCGATCGACGAGCTCGCCGCCGAGGTCGACGGCGTGCTCGTGCTCATGGACCTCGGTTCGGCCGTGCTGAGCGCCGAGCTCGCGCTGGAACTGCGCAGCAGCGACGTGCCGGTGCGGCTCGCGCCCGCGCCGTTCGTCGAGGGGCTCCTCGCCGCGGTCGTGGCCGCGGCGGCCGGGGGCGACCTCGATGCGGTCGCCGCTGAAGCCGCGTCGGCCCTCGCCGCGAAGACAGGTCAGCTCGGCCCGACGGACGATGCGACGGTAGAAGACACCGAGACGTCGCCCGCGGAGCCCGCTCCTGACGGGTCGGAGCCGGCCGGGGAGACGGTGTCCCGTCGTGTGCGGGTGCGCAACCCTCTCGGCATCCACGCCCGGCCCGCCGCCCTGATCGCGGAATCGGCGGCGGGCGCGGACGTGCGCCTGCGGCGGCTGCCGGACGGCCCGGAAGCCGCGGCCGGGAGCCTGACCCGGCTGCTCGCACTCGGAGCACGTCAGGGGACCGAGATCGAGCTCACGGGTCGGGGAGCCGACGCGGAGGCGGCGATCGACCGCCTGGTGTCGCTCTTCCAGGGCGGGTTCGGCGAGGGCGTCGAGACGGACGAGGGCGCCGCCGGCAGCCCCGGAACCGCGCCCGCGCGCGCCACCGCCGGCGACGACCAGGCGGGAGCCCGGGCCGACCACGAGTCGGCGCCGACGCCGGAGATCGTCTCCGGATCCGAGCTGCAGGGCCGCGGCGTCAGCCCGGGACGTGTGGCCGCGAGGGCGGTGTCCCTCGCGCCGGCACTCCCGGAACCGGATGCCGAGACCGTCGTCCCGCCGGAGGGTCGGGAGGCGGAGGTCTCCACGATCGAGTGGGCGGCGGTCGCCGTCGCCGATCAGCTGCGCTCGCGCGCCGAACGGGCCCGCGGAGAGGCGCGGGCGATCCTGGACGCGTCCCGGCTCCTCGCCTCGGACCCGGAGCTCGTCGCCGAAGCCACCGCCCTCGTGCGCGCACAGGGGCGGACGGCGGCGCGGGCGGTCTGGGAGACGTCCGCGGCGCATGAGGCGGCGCTCGCGGCGCTCGGCGGGAGGATGGCGGAACGCGCCGCCGACATCCGTGACGTCCGCGATCGCATGATCGCCGAGATCCTCCGGGTGGACATGCCAGGCGTCCCCGAACGAGACGAGCCGTTCGTGCTCGTCGCGACCGACCTCGCTCCCGCCGACACGGCAGCGCTGGACGGCGGGAGCTGCGTCGCTCTCGTGACCGCGGACGGCGGACCCACGTCGCACACGGCGATCATCGCGCGGGCGCTGGGGCTCCCGGCCGTGGTCGGAGTGCCAGGGGCGACCGGCATCCCGGAGGGGGCCATGCTCCTCGTCGACGGGGATCGCGGCACGATCCACGTCGACCCGGACGAGGCGGAGATCGCCGAGGCGCGGGCCGCGGCGGTCGTGGTGACCTTCGACGGACGGGGCCGTCTCGCGGACGGGACCCGCGTACCGCTCCTGGCCAACGTCGGAGGGGCCGCGGACGCCGGGAGCGCGGCCGCTGCGCACGCCGAGGGGGTCGGACTCTTCCGCACCGAGTTCTGCTTCCTCGACCGGACGGAGGCGCCGAGCATCGAGGAGCAGGTCGAGGCGTACCGCGGGGTGCTGCGCGCATTCCCCGGGCGGAAGGTCGTCGTGCGCACGCTGGATGCGGGGAGCGACAAGCCCTTGCCGTTCGCGAACGACGACGACGAGGACAACCCGGCGCTCGGCGTCCGGGGTCTGCGCCTCTCCCGGCGCCGGCCCGCCCTGCTCGACGACCAGCTGCGCGCGCTGGCCAGGGCCGCCGATGCGGAGTCCGCCGAGGTGGAGGTCATGGCCCCGATGGTCGCCACGGTCGACGAGGCGGCGGACTTCGCCGCACGGTGCCGTGCCGCGGGCCTGGACAGAGCGGGGATCATGATCGAGACCCCGGCGGCGGCGCTGCTGGCCGCCGAGCTGTTCGAGGTCGTGGACTTCGTGAGTCTCGGGACCAACGACCTCGCGCAGTACACCCTGGCTGCGGACCGGCTGTCCAGTGCGCTCGCCGATCTCAACGATCCCTGGCAGCCGGCGGTGCTGCGGCTGATCGGGACGGTCGGGGCAGCGGGACGGGCGGCGGGCAAGCCGGTCGGGATCTGCGGGGAGGCGGCCGGTGACCCGGCACTCGCCCCCGTGCTGGTCGGGCTCGGAGCGACCTCGCTGTCGATGACGCCGCGCGCCCTCGGGCGGGTGGCGGCCGCGCTCGACGCCGTGGACGCCGATGCCTGCCGGCGAGCGGCCGAGGGCGCGAGCGGCGCGAGAACCGCGGCGGACGCACAGCGGGCGGCCGCCGCCGTCCTGAGTCCCGGATCCTGACCGCTATCCTTCCCTCAGGGGCGCGCATCGGTGCGCACGAGACCACTCGGAGGGGTTCATGACGGCTGCGGTGCCCGGGAGGCGGAAGAGGCGCGGCGCGGCGTTCCTCGCGGCGGCGACGGCAGCGGTGCTGATCGCCGTGCCCGGATGCGCGGCGACCCCGGAGGCGACGCCCACGGCGACCGCCTCTCCGGTGACGGAGACGCCGACGCCGGAGCCGTACGACGGCCCGCTCCTGTTCGTGGGGGACGACCTCGACGCCTTCGCGCTCACGCCGGCCGAGGTCGCCGACCTGCTTCCGTCCGCGCCGCCGGCGGGTGAGGTCGACGACACTCTGCTGCAGTACGCGGACGGGGGCGGCCCGGACTTCACCCCGTCCGTGTGCGGGATGCTGATCATGGAGACCTCGATGTTCAGCATCGGGGCGCGCACGGTGCCCTGGGCGGACGCCGAGGACACGCAGAACAGCGGCAAGCAGGAGATCCTCCAATTCGCGTCGGAGGACGTGGCGGCCGAGCGCATGGACCTGCTCGCCTCGACCGTCGACCGCTGCGCGCAGTTCGACGCTCGGGGTGAAGGCACCTTCGACGCGGTCGCCGTGCCCGATGAGGAGGGCGTGCGGGCTTTCGCCGGCACGATGACCATGAACGCGGGCGGAAATCCCTGGCGCGCGCACCACGCCTTCGCCGCCGTCGGCAACGTCGTCGTGCACCTGCGGCAGCCGGCGCTCGACGGCTCCGCGTTCGACGCCGAGCGCGCTGCTCTGCTCCTGCGGGATCGGGCGGTCGAGGCGGAAGCCGCGCTCATCGAGGAGCTCACGGACGACCCGCTGGTCGCCGAGACCCCGGTGCCCGCCGACCCTGCCGCTCCGTGGAGCGACTGGGAGATGACGACGACGGGTGTGGGCCCCCTCGTGCTGGGCACCTCGCGCGAGAAGGCGGTGGCGGCGATCCCGGGGGCCACCGTGGAGGAGTTCGATTGGTCCGACCGGCAGGTGCGCGTCGTGAGCGCCGACGGGACGTCCCGCCTCGTGCTGCACTTCGCCGAGCAGGGGGATGCGCTGGCGGCGGTCACCGCCGGCATCGCGAACATCCAGGGCGACGTCGAGCCGGACGGCGCCGCGCTGCCCGCCGCCGGGGGAGTCCGGATCGGCGCTCCGCTGACGGAGGCGGTCGCGGCCTTCCCTGAGGGCACGTTCCTCCGCGTGGTCTCGTCCGGCGAGTACTTCTACGAGTGGTCCACGCGCGAGGGAGGCACGATCCGCTTCCGCGCGGATCGCGACTTCTCCGACCCGGCGGCGGTGATCACCGGCGTCACCGTGGAGGACGCGACGCTGCGGACGCCGTTCCGGATCGAGTGACCCCACCCGCGTCCCCGACGCCCTTGCGTTACTGACCGATCGTTCAGTTAGTATGGGCGGACGGGACGCGGTCGTCCCGTCCCAGCGCGACGAGGAGGTCGGCGATGACGGAGGCGACGGATACGGCGGAGGCCGTGCGGCCGAACCGGGCCATGATGGAACGCGACCGGGCCTCGGCGATGCTCGGGCTCGTGGTCGAACGCGACGACCCGGGGCACGCGGTCGTGTCGATGCACGTCCGTGAGGACATGACCAACGGCTTCCAGATCACCCACGGCGGGCTCGTGTTCGCGCTCGCCGACACCGCCTTCGCGATCGCCTGCAACGAAGACGACCGGGTGACGGTGGCCGCCGGTGCCGACATCTCGTTCCTCAAGCCCACCGTCGCGGGCCAGACGCTCACCGCGACGGCCGTCCGCCGCACCCGCACCGGTCGCTCCGGCCTCTACGACGTGACGGTCGTGGACGAGCAGGGCGACGCGGTCGCCGAGTTCCGCGGCCGCTCCCGCACCACCTCCCAGACCTTCTGATCCGCCGTTCCGAGGAGTCCCCGTGTCGACGATGACCGCCCCCGCCTCCGCCCTCCGCCCGCCGACGACCGACGAGCTCGACCCCGAGGAGCGGATGAGCCGCGCCGAGATCGAGCGCCTGCAGCTCGAGCGCCTTCAGTGGACCGTGCAGCACGCCTATCGCAACGTACCGCTCTACACGCGGAAGTTCGACGAGGCGGGCGTGCATCCCGACGACATCCGCACGCTCGACGACGTGCACCGGCTGCCCTTCACCACCAAGGACGATCTGCGCGAGACGTACCCGTTCGGGATGTTCGCGGTGCCGATGGCCGACGTCGCCCGCATCCACGCGTCCAGCGGCACCACGGGCCGCCCGACCGTCGTCGGCTACACGCGCGGCGACCTCGACCGCTGGGGGACGCTGGTGGCCCGGTCGCTCCGCGCCAGCGGCATCCGGCGCGGCATGAAGGTGCACAACGCCTACGGGTACGGCCTGTTCACGGGCGGGCTGGGGGCGCATGCTGGCATCGAAGCCCTGGGCGCCACCGTGATCCCGATGTCGGGCGGACAGACCGCCCGGCAGGTGCAGCTCATCCGCGACTTCGAGCCGGACGCGATCCTGTGCACCCCGAGCTACCTCCTCACGATCGCCGACGCGATGGCCGCGCAGGGCATCGACCCGCGGTCCACCTCGCTCCAGGTCGCGGTGCTCGGCGCGGAGCCCTGGACCAACGAGATGCGGCACGAGCTGGAGCAGCGGCTCGGCATCGATGCCCTCGACATCTTCGGGCTCAGCGAGGTGATGGGGCCGGGCGTCGGCAACGAGTGCCTCGAGACCAAGGACGGCCCGCATCTGTGGGAGGACCACTTCCTGCCCGAGGTGATCGACGGCGACTCCCTGCAGGCGCTGCCGGACGGCGAACGGGGCGAGCTCGTCTTCACCTCGCTCACCAAGGAGGCGTTCCCCGTCATCCGCTACCGCACGCGCGACATCACCCGCCTGCTCCCCGGCACGGCGCGTCCGGGTATGCGGCGGATGGAGAAGGTCACCGGACGCAACGACGACATGATCATCCTGCGCGGCGTCAACCTCTTCCCGACGCAGATCGAGGAGCTGGTGCTCGGGATCGAGCAGCTCACGCCGCACTTCATCCTGGAGCTGACGAAGGAAGGGCGGATGGACGCCCTCACCGTCCGTATCGAGCGGCACCCCGACCTGTCCGTGGAGACGTGCGAGGCGGCGGCGCAGGTGCTGGTGCAGCGCATCAAGGTGTTCATCGGCTCGTCGGTCGCCGTGCGGCTGGAGGAGCCGGGGGCGCTGCCGCGCAGCGAGGGCAAGTACAAGCGCGTCTACGACCTGCGCTGACACGCGGGGGTCTCGGCGTCGACCTCCGCGATGCGCGCGGCGGGCGGTGCGAGACTGAGGGGGATGTCCGAGATGCAGACCACGCGGCGCGGCCGCCCCGGGTACGACCAGCAGGGGATCCTCGCCGTCGCGGTGGCCGCCTTCAACGAGCACGGCTACGACGCGACCTCGATCGGGATGCTCGCCGAGCGCCTCGGGCTGTCGAAGTCGGCGATCTACCATCACTTCGGGTCGAAGGACGAGATGCTCGACCGTGCCCTCGACAGCGCTCTCGGCGGGCTCGAAGCCGTGGTCGACGCGCCCCTCCCGGACAGCGGGGGAGCCGTCGATGCGGTCGCCCGCCTGGAGCACGTGCTCCGCGGGGCCGTGCATGTGCTCGTGGACCAGCTCCCCGCCGTGACGCTGCTGCTGCGCGTGCGCGGGAACACCGACGTCGAGCGCCGCGCCCTCACCCGGCGCCGGGCGTTCGACCGTCGCATCACGGCCCTCGTCGCGGAGGCGCAGGCCGAGGGCGCCCTGCGCTCCGACATCGACGCGGCCGTCGTCGCCCGCCTGACGTTCGGCATGATCAACTCGATCGTCGAGTGGTACCGCCCCGGCGGTCGCGAGGGCGCCGACCGTCTCGCCGACGACGTCGTCGCGATCGCCCTCGACGGCCTCCGCCACCCCTGACCCCGAAACCCCGTCTTCGCGCCGAGGCCCCGCCGTATCCGCGTGGGAAGGGCGGGGCCTCGACGAGAACCCGGGGTCTCGGGATCAGGCGGGGGTGAGCTCCTTCGCGACGAGAGTCAGGACGTCGTAGGTCGCGACGAGCTCGTCGTCCTGGTTCTTCAGGACCGCGTCCCAGCGCACCTCGCCGTACTCGTCGGTCTCCCGCGGCGTGATCTGCTTGGCGGTGAGCTCGACGCGGATCTCGTCGCCGGGGGACACCGGGGTCACGAAGCGCAGGTTCTCCAGCCCGGAGTTCGCGAGCACGGGACCGGGAGCCGGATCGACGAAGAGCCCGGCCGCCCACGACACCAGCAGGTAGCCGTGGGCCACGCGTCCGGGGAAGAACGGGTTCGCCGCCGCCGACGCCTCGTCCATGTGCGCGTAGAACGTGTCGCCCGTGAACGCCGCGAACGTCTCGATGTCGTCGAGGGTGACGGTGCGCGAGGGGCTGACGACCTGATCGCCGATGCGCAGCTCCGCCAGCGACTTCCGGAAGGGGTGCACGCCGTCGTCGGTGTCGAACGGGCGGGCCGAGGCCCCCTGGTGCCAGACGCCGGTGAGCGCGGTCATCATCTCCGGGGAGCCCTGCACCGCGGTGCGCTGCATGTGGTGCAGCACCGCCCGGATGCCGCCGAGCTCCTCGCCGCCGCCGGCGCGACCGGGGCCGCCGTGCACGAGGTTCGGGAGCGGGGAGCCGTGGCCGGTCGAGCTGCGGGCGTCGTCGCGGTCGAGGAAGAGCACGCGGCCGTTGTACGCGGCGATCCCCGCGGCGAGCGTGGTCGCGACCTCCGGGTCGTGCGTCGCGACGCTCGTCACGAGCGAGCCGCCGCCGCGGGCCACGAGCGCCGCCGCCTCGTCCAGCGTGCGGTAGCCGAGGATGCTGGAGACGGGGCCGAACGCCTCGATCTCGTTCACGGCGGGGCTGGTCGCATCGGTGAAGCGCAGGAGCATCGGCGCCACGAACGCGCCGTCCTCCGCGGGGCCCTCGCTGCCGTCCGCGCGGCGGACCGTCGGCGTCTCAGGGGAGCCGATCACGAGCTCGCCTCCACCCTCGCGGAGCCGTGCCACCTGCCGGAGCACCTCGTCGCGCTGGGCCGTCGAGGCGAGCGGTCCCATCGTCACGCCCTCCGCGCGCGGGTCGCCCACGACGATCCGCGCGGCGAGCCGGTCGCGCACGGCGGCGATCACGTCGTCCACCGCGTCCTCCGGCACGATCGCCCGCCGGATCGCGGTGCACTTCTGCCCGGCCTTCGACGTCATCTCCGCGACGAGCTGCTTCACGTAGGCGTCGAACTCCGGGGTGCCGGAGGCCGCATCCGTGCCGAGGACCGAGGCGTTGATCGAGTCGGTCTCGCTGGTGAAGCGGACCCCGCCGGTCTGCACCGCGTCGTGAGCCCGCAGCCGCTCCGCCGTCGACGCCGAGCCGGTGAACGCGACGAGGTCGCCGAGGCGGAGGTGGTCGAAGAGGTCGGGCACGCTGCCGGACACGAGCTGCAGCGACCCCTCGGGCAGCAGTCCGGACTCGACCATCACCCGCACCATGGCCTCGGTGAGGTAGCCGGTGGGGGTGGCGGGCTTCACGACCGTGGGGACACCGGCGAGGAAGGCCGGCGCGAACTTCTCCAGCGAGCCCCACACGGGGAAGTTGAAGGCGTTGATCTGCACCGCCACCCCGGGCAGCCGGGTGTAGATGTGCCGACCGAGGAAGGAGCCGTCCCGGGACAGGTTCTCCACGGCGCCGTCGACGTAGACCTTCGCATTCGGCAGCTCGCGGCGGCCCTTGCTGGAGTACGCGAAGAGCACGCCGATGCCGCCGTCGATGTCGACCCAGGAGTCCTGCGCGGTGGCGCCGGTGCGGCTGGAGAGCGCGTACAGCTCCTCCTTGCGGGCGGTCAGCGCGAGCGCGAGCTGCTTGAGCAGCACGGCGCGCTGGTGGAACGTGAGCTCCCCGAGCGCGGCCTGGCCGGTGGTGCGGGCGAAGTCGAGCGCCGCACCGAGGTCGAGACCGGCGGTGGAGACGCGGGCCACCGTCTCCCCGGTCGAGGCGTCGCGCACCGCGGTGGCGTCCGCGTCGGAGGCGGGCGTCCACCAGGAGCCCTGCACGTAGCTGGGGAGGATCTCGGTCATGGGGGTTCCCTTCATCAGTCGTCCCATTCGTAGAAGCCGCGTCCGCTCTTGCGGCCGAGGTGCCCCTCCGCGACGAGGCGACGCAGCAGGGCCGGGGGTTCGAAGCGCGGGCCGAGCTGTGCCGCGAGGTACTCGGCGATGCCGAGCCGGACGTCCAGCCCGACGATGTCGGTGAGCCGGAGCGGTCCCACCGGGTGCTTGTAGCCCAGGGTCATGGCCGCGTCGATGTCGGCCGCGGAGGCGACGCCGTCCTCGAGCATCCGGATCGCCTCGAGGCCGAGGGCGACGCCGAGGCGAGAGGACGCGAAACCCGGGGCGTCGGCGACGACGATGGGCGTCTTGCCCAGCGCGCGGACCCAGGAGGCCGCGTCCGCGACGAGAGTCTCCGCGGTCGCGCCGCCACGGACCACCTCCACGAGGGTCGAGGCGGGCACCGGGTTGAAGAAGTGCATCCCGAGGAAGCGCGCCGGGCGGTCGAGCACCGCGGCGAGCTCGTCGATCGAGATAGACGAGGTGTTGGACGCCAGCGCCGCATCGTCCGCGAGGTGCTGCTCGACACGGGTGAGGGCGTCGATCTTCAGCGACAGCTCCTCCGGGACGGCCTCGATGACGAGGGTGCAGTCCGCGAACAGGGCGGCGTCGGTCCCGGTCGCGAACCGCGCCCGGTAGGCCTCGGCCGTCTCGATCGCCGTGCCGCGGGCGAGCGAGGCCTCGATCGACCCGTACACGCGGGCGGCAGCGGCCGCGGCCGCGGCGTCGTCCCGCTCGACGACGGTCACGGGGGATCCGGCGAGGAGGAAGGCGTGGGCGATACCGGCGCCCATGCGTCCGCCACCCAGCACGCCGACGCGGGTCGGGACTGCGGCCTCGGGGGAGGAGGGCGTGCTCATCGGTCTCTCCGTTCCAGGAAGGCGGTCATGCGACGGTGCTTCTCCGGGCTCTCGAACAGCGCGGCCTGCTCCTCGAGGTCGGCTGCGGGGTGCTGGTCGCGCGGCGCCCGGAAGACCCGCTTGGTCGCGATGGTCGCCGCGGGGTCGTTGCGGGCGATGCGGTCGGCGACCGCGTGGGCGGCGCCGAGGAGATCGGCGGGTTCGTGCAGCGAGGAGACGAGCCCGATGCGGAGGGCCTCCTCGGCGTGCACGGTGCGCCCCGTGAGCAGCAGTTCGATGGCACGGGCGTCGCCCACGATCTCCTTGAGCCGCCAGCTCGCTCCGGCGGCGGCGAGGATGCCCAGGCCGGTCTCCGGGTTGCCGATCTTCAGGGTCGGGGTCGCGAGGCGGATGTCGGCGGCATACGCGAGTTCCGCGCCACCGCCGAGCGCGTAGCCGTCGATCGCGGCGATCACGGGCATCGGCAGCTCCGCGACGCGGACGAACGCGTGGGCGTTGATGCCGCGACGGGCGTCGTCGGCACGACGGTCCCGAAGCTCGGCGATGTCGGCGCCCGCCGCGAACACCCCGTCGGCGCCGGTGAGGATGAGCGTGCGCGGCGTCTCCTCCAGCTCGGCGCACAGCGCGTGCAGGGCGTCGATCGTGGCCTGGTCGATCGCGTTGCGCTTGTGCGGACGGTTCAGGGTCGCGACGACGCGGTCCGCGGTGCGGGTGACGAGCAGCGGCTCGTCCGCGCCCCTCACACCTTCTCCAGGATCACGGCCGCGCCCTGGCCGACGCCGACGCACATCGTGGCGAGGCCGTAACGGGAGTCCTCGCGTTCCATGCGTCCCATCAGTGTCACGAGCAGGCGCGAGCCGGACGAGCCGAGCGGGTGGCCGAGAGCGATGGCGCCGCCGTCGGCGTTCACGCGGTCCTCGTCGAGGCCGAGCCGCCGGATGCAGGCGAGCGACTGCGAGGCGAACGCCTCGTTGAGCTCCACGGCGCCGATGGCGTCGAGGGAGAGCCCCGAGCGGCGCAGCGCCTTCTCCGTCGCGGGGACCGGTCCGAGTCCCATGATCTCCGGAGCCAGGGCGGCCGAGGTGCCGACGACGATCCGCGCGCGGGGCGTCAGGCCGTGGCGCTCGACGGCTTCGGCGCTCGCCACGAGCACGGCCGAGGCGCCGTCGTTGAGGGCGCTGGAGTTGCCGGCCGTGACGACCTCTCCGCCGGCCACGACGGGACGGAGGCGCGCGAGCACCTCGAGGGTGGTATCCGGGCGCGGGCCCTCGTCGACGAGCACCTCGCCGTCGCGGACCGGGACGCCGACGATCTCCGGGGCGAAGCGGCCGGCGGCGATCGCGGCGGCGGCGCGCTGCTGCGAGCGGACGGCGAAGGCGTCGGCCTCGGCGCGCGTGACGCCGTCGACGCGGGCCACCTCCTCCGCCGTCTCCGGCATCGTGAAGGTGGCCTTGTCCCGCGCGATGAGGTGCGGGTTCGGGAAGCGCCAGCCGATCGAGGTGTCGAACGCGGCTCCGGGCTTCGCCCACGCCTTCTCCGGCTTGGCCTGCACCCAGGGGGCGCGTGTCATCGACTCGACGCCCCCGGCGACGAGGAGATCGGCGTCGCCCGCGCGGATCGCCTGCGCGGCCATGGTGACGGCGGACATCCCGGAGGCGCACAGGCGGTTGACCGTGATGCCCGGCACGGTGTCGGGGAGACCGGCGAGGAGCACGGCCATCCGGGCGACGTTCCGGTTGTCCTCTCCGGCCTGGTTGGCGGCGCCGAGGATGACCTCGTCCAGCTCCGTACGCGCCGGGTCGAGCCCGGCGCGACGCACGGCCTCGCCGACGACGAGCGCCGCGAGGTCGTCGGGACGGACGGCGGAGAGGGTGCCGCCGTAGCGGCCGACGGGGGTGCGGACGCCTCCGACGAGGTAGGCCTCTGGCATGCGGATCTCCTGACTTCGTCGTCCTGGTGTGGTCCGGGAGCGGCCGGTCGTGAATTACTGACCGATCGTAAGGTAATTATGGCACAGGCATACGGCCGGCCGCGATCCCGGACCAGGAGTCAGACGCTGAGATCCACGCCCTTCGTCTCCTTCACCAGCGAGACGCCGATGAGCGAGATGATCGACGCGACGGCGATGTACACGCCGATCGTCCACGCGGCGTGGAACTGGTTCAGCAGCGCCTCCGCGATCATCGGTGCGAACGCGCCGCCGAGGATGGCCCCGAGGGCGTAGCCGATCGAGACGCCCGAGTAGCGCACGTTCGCGGGGAACATCTCGGCGTACAGCGCCGCCTGCGGGCCGTACGAGAGTCCGAGCGCGAACGTCATGACGAACAGGGCCACGAAGTACCAGACGATGTTCGCGGTGTCGATGAGGAACCACATCGGGATGGCCCACACGGCGAGGGCGACGTACCCGATCTGGAACGTGCGGATGCGGCCGAGGCGGTCGGACAGCGCACCGCCCCACAGTGTGAAGATCAGCCAGCCGAACGAGGCAAGCGTGGTCGCCAGCAGCACCGGCGGGCGCTCCATGCCGAGACCCGTCACCGCGTACGTCGCGAAGAAGGCGATCAGCAGGTAGCCCGCGGCGTTGTTGGCGATGAAGATGACGGCCGTGAGGACGACCTGCTTCGTGTGCGCCCGGAAGAGCTGCCCGAGGGGCGCCGACGCCTCCTTGCGACGGCGACGGAGGTCTTCGAACACGGGGCTCTCGTCGACCGCGCGACGGATGACGTAGCCGACCGCGATGAGCACGATCGAGAGCAGGAACGGGATGCGCCAGCCCCACTCGAGGAAGGCCTCGGGGGACATCGAGCTCGTGAGCGCCCAGAGGGTGAAGGTGGCGAGGATCATGCCGACCGGCACGCCGATCTGCGGGAACGCGCCGAAGAGGCCGCGTCGCGCCGTCGGGGCGTGCTCGACGGCCATGAGCGCCGCGCCGCCCCATTCGCCGCCGGCCGAGAAGCCCTGCAGGATGCGCAGGAGGATCAGGAGGATCGGGGCGGCGACGCCGATGGCGGCGTACGTCGGCAGCAGGCCGATGAGGGAGGTGGACAGCCCCATCATCACGAGGGTGAAGACGAGCATCTTCTTCCGGCCGAGCTTGTCGCCGAGGTGTCCGGCGACGATCGCGCCGAGCGGGCGGAACAGGAACGAGATGCCGATGGTCGCGAAGGAGAGCACCTGGGCGAGCCCGGGACTCGACTCCGCGATGGGGGCGAGGAAGAGCGGGGCGAGCACGAGGCCCGCCGCCTGGGCGTAGATGAAGAAGTCGTACCATTCGATCGACGTCCCCACGAGGGTGCCGGCGAGGACGCGCCGCTCCTCGGCGGGCATCCTTCCGGTCGACGAGGCGGCTGCGGTGGCTGAGGTCATGCGAACTCCGTTGTTCTGCGAGGGGGGAGCGCCGACGCGGGTACGTCGGCGATGACTTACCGAATGATCGGTCAGTAATCGCCGAGCGTAGCGTATCGGCGCTCCGCCCACGAGGGTTCGCCGGCCGGGTCGACCTCAGACCCGCCCGAAGGCGCGGAGCGGATGCTCGATGAGCTCCACCACGCGGCGGAGGAATCCGGCCGCATACCCGCCGTCGCAGACCCGGTGGTCGAACACGAGCGAGAGCTGGACGATGCGACGCGGCACGATCACCCCGTCCACGACCCAGGGGCGCTCGATGATCCGGCCGATGCCGAGGATCGCGACGTCGGGGTGGTTGATGATCGCCGCGGAGCCGTCGACGCCGAGCCCGCCGTAGTTGTTGAGGGTGAAGGTCGATCCGCGGAGGCGCTCGGGCGGCAGCGTGCCGGTGCGCGCGGTGGCCGCGAGCTCGCGCAGGGCGACATCGAGGTCGGTGACCGTGAGCCGGTGCGCGTGCGGGACGACCGGGACGAGGAGACCGCGTTCGGTGTCGGCCGCGACGCCGAGGTTCACGCCCTCGAACGAGATCAGCTCGGAGCCGTCGTCGCTGAGCCGGGAGGCGAGCACCGGGTAGTCCTCCAGTGCCAGCAGCACGAAGCGCGCGAGCAGCGCCGTGATCGACGGGGCCTTCGCGCCCTCGGGAGCCATCTGCCCGCGGAGATTCCAGAGCTCGGTGGCGTCGACGTCGACCCACACGGTGGCCTCGGGGATCTCCGAGCGGCTGCGGGCGAGCCGGGCGCTCACGGTGCGGCGCAGCGGGGACAGGCGCTCGCGACTGCGAACCGGGAGGCCGTCGATCTCGCCGGTGGGAGCGGTCGCGGAGGTCGGCGTCGGGGCCGCGGCGACGCCGTCCACCGCGTGGTCCACGGCGGCGCGCAGCACGTCGGCGCGCGTGATCGCCCCGTCCGCTCCGGTGGGGGAGATCGCGTGCACGTCGAGGCCCAGGTCGCGGGCGAGGCGCCGCACGAGCGGCGACCGGACGGCGACCGGCGCGGGTCGCGCGGGCTCGCGGGAGGCCGGTGCGGGCGACTCCGGAGCGGTAGGGGCGGGGGCCGCCGGTGCGGGCGCTGTCGAGGCGGGTGCCGGTGTGGGGCGTGGTGCCGCGGGGCGACGTCGCCGACCCGTCGAGGCGGACGCGGAGGTGCCGTATCCGATGAGGACGTTGCCCGACCCCGCACGCTCCTCCTGCCGGTACGCCTCGTGCTCGGGCTGCGCGGCGGGGGCCTGCCGCGCGGACGCGGTCTCCTCGCTGCTGGGGTCGGCGACCTCCAGCACCGGGGCGCCGACGTCGATGGTGTCGCCGGGCGTGCCGTGCAGCGCCGTCACGACACCCGCGAACGGCGAGGGCAGTTCGACGACGCTCTTCGCGGTCTCGACCTCGGCGATGGCCTGATCGGTCGCGATCGTGTCGCCGACGGCCACCAGCCACTGCACGAGGCCGGCCTCGGTGAGTCCTTCGCCGAGGTCGGGGAGGCGGAACACGCGGGTTGCGGTCTTCACCGGGGTGCTCATACGTCGTCCTCCCAGTGCAACGTGTCGATCGCGTCGAGCACCCGATCGACGTCCGGCAGGTACCAGTGCTCGAACTTCGGCGGCGCGTACGGGGTATCGAACCCGGTCACCCGCCGCACGGGGGCTTCCAGGTACTCGAAGCAGCGCTCGAACACCCGGGCCTGGATCTCGGAGGCGACGCTGACGAATCCCGGGGCCTCGGCGATGACGACCGCGCGTCCCGTGGACCGCACCGCCGCGGTGACCGTCTCGTCGTCGAAGGGGGAGAGGGAGCGCACGTCGACCACCTGCACGCTGCGCCCTTCGCCCGCGGCGACCTCCGCCGCCTCCAGCGCGAGCGGCACGGAGGCTCCGTACGCGAGGAGGGTCACGTCGGAGCCCTCCCTGGCGATGCGCGCCGCGCCGATCTCCGCCGTCACCGCGGTGTCGACCTCGCCCTTCGACCAGTAGAGCTTCTTGGGCTCGAGGAAGACCACCGGGTCCGGCGAGGCGATGGCTGCCCGGAGCAGCGAGTAGGCGTCCTGCGGGGTGGACGGGCTCACGACGGTGAGGCCGGGCGTGTGCGCGTAGTACGCCTCGGACGAGTCGCAGTGGTGCTCGACGCCCCCGATGCCGCCGCCGAACGGGATGCGGATCACGAGCGGCATGCGCATCCCGCCGCGGGTGCGGTTGCCGAGCTTCGCGACATGGCTCACGATCTGCTCGAACGCGGGGAGGGCGAAGGCGTCGAACTGCATCTCGACGACGGGGCGCATCCCGTTCATCGCCATGCCGACGGCGGTGCCGATGATGCCGGACTCCGCGAGCGGGGTGTCGAAGCAGCGGTCCTCGCCGAAGCGGGCGGTGAGTCCGTCGGTGATGCGGAAGACGCCGCCCAGGGCTCCGACGTCCTCTCCGAACACGACCACGTCAGAGTCCGCGGCGAGGGCGTCGGCGAGGGCGCGGTTGAGGGCGGCGGCCATGGTCATGGTCGTCGTGGTGGCGGCGTCCGTCGCGACCGGCGTCTCGTGCTCGGCGATGGTCATCGGGGGCCTCCGGTCGTCATCGTCTCGGCGGGGTGGGAGCGGGCGATCTCGTCGCGGAGGAGCCGCCATTGCTCCTCACGCTGCGGCGAGCGGGTCGCGGTCACGAAGCGGAAGAGGTCTTCCGGGTCGAGCTCCGCATCGGTGTTCAGGGCGGTGCGCATGGCGGCGGCGATCTCCTCCGCGCCCGCGGCGAAGCGCGACTCTGCCTCGTCGTCCAGAGCGCCGGTCGCGGTGAGGTGCGCGCGCAGGCGGAGCAGCGGATCGCGGGCGAGCCAGGCCTGCACCTCCTCGCGTTGGCGGTAGCGGGTGTCGTCGTCGGCGTTGGTGTGCGCCTGCATGCGGTAGGTGTGCGCCTCGACGAGGGAGGGGCCGCCACCGGCGCGGGCGCGGTCCACGGCCTCCGTGAGCACCGCGAGGACCGCGGCCACGTCGTTGCCGTCGACGCGCTGCCCCGGCATGCCGTAGCCGACCGCCTTGTGGGCGAGGGAGGGGGCGGCGGTCTGCCGGGAGAGGGGGACCGAGATCGCGAACTCGTTGTTCTGGACGAAGAACACGACGGGCACGTGGAACACCGCCGCGAAGTTCATCGCCTCGTGGAAGTCGCCCTCGCTCGTCGCGCCGTCGCCGCAGAGCGCGAGCACCACGGTGTCCTCGCCGCGGTGCTTCGCCGCCTGCGCGAAGCCGACCGCATGCAGGAGTTGAGTCGCCAGCGGGGTGGCCTGCGGGGCGACGCGGTGCGCGCGCACGTCGTAGCCCGAGTGCCAGTCACCCTTGAGGAGCACCATCGCCTCCGCAGGCGCGACGCCGCGGGCGATCACGGCGACCGAGTCGCGGTAGGTGGGGAAGAGCCAGTCGGTGTCGCCGAGTGCCATCGCCGCGGCCACCTGGCAGGCCTCCTGGCCGTGCGACGACGGGTAGACCGCGAGGCGGCCCTGGCGCACGAGCGCGCCGGCCTGATCGTTGATGCGACGGCCTTCGACGAGGCCGCGGTAGGCCGCCAGCAGGACGTCGGCGGCGGGGAGCGCGTAGGCCTCGTCGGGGAGGGTGGTCCCGTCCTCGGCGATCAGTCGTACCGCGGTGTCTCGCGGGAGCATGTCGTGGGGGTGCATCCGTCCGCCTTCCTTGCCGAACTCGATGAGGACAGCATGCCGCGCGTGCGACAGTCATCCAAGATCCGTCGAGGGATCGTGGACGATTGCTCGAGACATGCCACAATGGCTTCCGAAATGTCAGGATTTCCCGGACGGGAGGGGGGTGCCATGGCGGCGCTGGACGAGACGGATCGCGCGATCCTCGCGGAGCTGCGGCGGGATGCGCGGGCGTCCATGACCGCGATCGCCGAGGCGGTGCACATCTCCCGCGCGGGGGCGCATGCCCGCATCAAGCGCCTCACCGATGCCGGAGTGATCACCGGCTACACCGTGCGCACCGACCCCGTGCTGCTGGGGCATCACGCGAGCGCGTACGTGACCCTCGCGATCGAACAGGCCACGTGGCAGGAGGTGAGCGCGCGGCTCCGGGCGATCCCGGAGATCGAGCACATGGCGCTCGTCGGCGGCGACTTCGACGTGCTGCTGCTGGTGCGCGCCAATGACGCCCGCGACCTGCGCCGCATCGTGCTGGAGGACATCCAGGCGATCCCGTCGATCCGCTCGACACGGACGATCCTGATCTTCGAGGACTTCGACCGGGCGTGACGGTCGTATCCCGTGACGGGGTCGTTGGGGTGCGGCGGTGGTGTGGAGAGGTGATTGCGCGTCTCTTCGCGTGC
Organism: Microbacterium sp. GbtcB4; assembly: GCF_019091465.1. NCBI lineage: Bacteria > Bacillati > Actinomycetota > Actinomycetes > Micrococcales > Microbacteriaceae > Microbacterium > Microbacterium sp. GbtcB4. Next base: position 118,902 of record NZ_JAGXJJ010000007.1, on the reverse strand, counting down.
AGGAGGAGTCCTTCGCGCGTACTGGAATATCGCTCTGAGCAGGGGTAATCCGGCCTCGCAATGTCGGTGGCCCTCTGTTGAATCGTCGTATGGAAAGCACCCCGGCAGCGGTTCTCGACGACACGGTCGTCGCTCTCGACGCCGTGCTGCAGTCCGGCACCGTAGGCGCTCTCGATGCCGGGGCGATGATGGACCTGCTGCGGGTCGCGGGTGAGATCCAGCGACGCGTGGAGGCCGTGATCGTCGACGCGGTGGCGAGCGTCGATCCGCGTCCGGCGGGGTCCGGGGAACCGGCGTTCTGCGGACGGTTCGGCTGCCGCTCGATGAACGAGCTGCTGCAGCGTGTGCTCCGCACCGACGGCGCGTCCGCCGCGCGCCTGGTGAAGGCTGCGCGGTTGGTGCGACGCGAGGTCGATCTCTCCTCCGGGGAGTGGCTGCCGGCGCGGTGGCCGGCGCTGCGTGAAGCGCTCCTCGACGCGGCGATCGGCGTGACCGGGCTGCTGGCCGCGACCGGGCCGATCGAGCAGGCCGGCCCTCGCGTGCGCCTCGCCGACCGCTGGGAGGCCGACGCGTATCTCGCGGAGGTCGCTCGGGGTGAGGAGAGCGACGACGAGAACAGTGAGGATGACGAGAACGAGCCCGGTCCGGCGCCGACGCCCGAGGAGCTGCGGGTGCGGGCGCAGCTCATCGTGCAGTACCTCGACCCCGACGGCGCGGAGCCCGCGGAAGACATCGCGTTGCGCGCTCGCGGTCTGGTGCTGGGGCGCGCCAAGGACGGTGTGATCCCGGTCCGGGGCGCACTGCTGCCCGAGGTCGCGGGGCAGCTGCAGCGGATCTGGGACGCGTACCTGAACCCGAAGGTCGACGGGCCGCCGCTTCCCGGCGTGCACTTCGTGCCGTCCGCGGAACTCGCGGATGCTGAGTGGCGGCACACCGCGGTGTCTCCGGACGACGATGTGCTCCCGTCTGGCGACCCCGGCGGGATGGCCGACGGGCGCACGCGGGCACAGAAGCAGCACGACGCGCTCGCGGCGGCCCTGGGGATCGCGGCCCGGCACGACGACATGCCACGGCTGGGCGGTGGGGCCCCGACACTCGTGGTCACGGTCGGCGCCGAGGACTATGCCACGGGGCGCGGCTGGGCGCGGGTCGAGGGCGTCGAGACGCCGGTGTCGACGCGGGTGGCCGCACACACGGCGTGCGGAGGGACGGTCCAGCGGGTCGTGCTGGGGGCAGGCGGGAGGATCGTCGGGCTCGGGTCGAGCGACCGGATCTTCACCCCGGCGCAGCGCCGGGCGATCGGCGTGCGGGACGGCGAGTGCCTCATCCCCGGGTGTCACGTCCCCGCCGCCTGGTGCGAGATCCACCACGTCACGGAGCACGCGCACGGGGGCCCGACGCACACCGACAACGGGGTCGCGCTGTGCTGGCATCACCACCGCACCCTGGACACCTCGGGGTGGCAGATCCGCATGCGCGGGGGAGTGCCGCAGGTGCGAGGGCCGGCGTGGTGGGATCCGAGGCGACGATGGCGCATGCCGCGCCCGGTGTTTCCCGGCTTCACGGACCGGACGGGGGCCGATTCGCTCACAGGGGCCCGATTCGCTCACGCGGGACCGGCGCGGGAGCGCATCCTTCGCGCGGGGACATCTCCGGCGCGCTCCGCGACAAGTGCGGCGGGAAGGGCCGACCGAGAATGAGAAGAAGACCGGCGTCCGCGCCGTGACCCGCTCGAAGGAGAGACACCGATGTCCGATTCCGCCGTTCCCGTAGCCGTCGACCACGGACCAGCCGATTCCGCGGCCTCCGCCGCTGCGGCGCTGCTCGACCGCATCCAGGCCCCGCAGGGCGAGGGGCGCGAGATCCCCGACGCCGCGACGCGGGAGGTCATCGGACGCGCGCCCGTGGCCACGGTCTCCGACCTCGACGACGCCATCGCCCGCGCGAAGGCCGCGCAGCCCGCGTGGGAAGCGCTCGGACACGAGAAGCGGAGCGCGCTCCTCCTCGCCGCGGCCGACGCCATCGACGCGAACGCCGAAGGGCTCGCCTACCTCCTGTCGCGGGAGCAGGGGAAGCCGCTGAACGGCCCCAACGCGCGGTTCGAGCTCGGCGCCTGCTCGGCCTGGCTGCGCACCAACGCCACCACCGTCCTGGAGCCGCAGGTCCTCGTCGACGACGAGACGCTGCACGCCGAGCTCGTGTACAAGGCGGCCGGCGTGGTCGGCGCCATCGGGCCGTGGAACTGGCCGCTCATGATCACCATCTGGCAGATCGGGCCGTCGCTGCGCATGGGCAACACGGTCGTCGCGAAGCCCAGCGAGTACACCCCGCTGAGCGTCATGGCGATGCTCGCGGTGATGAACGACGTGCTGCCCGCCGACGTCCTCATCGGCGTCTCCGGCGACCGCGAGGTGGGTGCGCGCCTCTCCTCGCACCCCGACATCGCCAAGATCATGTTCACCGGCTCCACCGCGACCGGGCGCCGCATCATCGAGAGCTCCGCGGGCAACCTCGCCCGCCTCACGCTCGAACTGGGCGGCAACGACGCGGGCATCGTGCTCCCCGGCACGGACCCTTCCGCGATCGCGGAAGACCTCTTCTGGGGGGCGTTCATCAACACCGGACAGACCTGCGCCGCCATGAAGCGCCTCTATGTGCACGACTCCGTGTACGACGAGGTCGTGGACGCGCTCGCCGCCATCGCCGCGCAGGTGCCGATGGGGAACGGGCTCGACGAGGGCAACGTGCTCGGGCCGCTGCAGAACCGCCCGCAGTTCGACATCGTCAGTCGCCTCGTCGACGATGCGCGGAGCCGCGGCGCCCGGATCGTCACCGGTGGAGAGCCGGCCGCCGACCTCGGCGAGCTGTTCTACCGGCCCACCATCGTCGCCGACATCGACAACGACGCGGCGCTCGTGCAGGAGGAGCAGTTCGGTCCCGCGCTCCCCGTCATCCGGTACAGCGACGTCGACGAGGCCTTCGCGCTCGCGAACGCCCTCGACGTGGGTCTCGGCGCCTCGGTGTGGGCGAGCGACCCGGAGGAGGCCCGCGCCGTCGCAGCGCGCATGCAGTCCGGCACGGTGTGGATCAACTCGCACGGCGGGCTGCACCCGATGGTGCCGTTCGGCGGCGTGAAGAGCTCGGGCTACGGGCTGGAGTTCGGCGTCGAGGGGCTCAAGTCCGTCGCCGTGACCCAGGTCGTCTCCGGACCCGGCCGGAAGGCGTGAGCGTGACCGCGGCGAACAACGGTGCGGTGCGCTCCGCGATCGTCGTCGGGGCCGGTACGTCGGGCGCCATCGTCGCGCGGCGTCTCACCGACGCCGGTGTCGCGGTGACGCTCGTCGAGGCGGGCGGCTACGACACGAACCCGGCCATCCACGACCCCTCGCGGGCGGGCGAGCTGTGGCACTCCGCCGAGGACTGGGACTTCTTCACCGTGCCGCAGCCGCACGCGGCCGGTCGTCGGCTGCATCTTCCTCGCGGCAAGGTCACCGGTGGGTCGCACGCGCTGAACGCCATGATCTGGGTGCGCGGCGCGGCCTCCGACTACGACGCGTGGGAGGCGGCCGGCGCGACCGGATGGGGCTGGGCCGAGGTCGAGCCGAGCTACGACGCGATCGAGAACGACCTGCTGCCCGTGACCGATGACTACGCGCTCGCGCCCATCCAGGCCTCGATCATCGACGCCGCCGTGGAGGAGGGGCTGCCGCGCAACCCGAACTACAACGGGGGCACGCTCGACGGGGTCTCCCAGGAGCAGGTCACGATCAAGGACGGACGGCGCGTCAACACCTGGACCGTGTACGCGCAGCCCGTCGCCGACCGGATGACGATCCTCACCGGTCGCGCCGTCCACTCGGTGATCGTGCGCGACGGTCGTGCGGTCGGCATCCGGCTGGGGGAGGGCGACGAGACCGAGGAGGTGTTCGCGGACGAGGTCATCCTCTCGGCGGGTGCACTCGGCACTCCTGTCATCCTGCTCCGCTCGGGCATCGGTCCCGCCGACGAGCTGAGTGCGCTCGGCATCCCCGTCGTGCTCGACGCCCCCGCTGTGGGCAAGAACCTGCACGACCACCTCCTGTCGCCGGTCGTCTTCGCGACCGAGAAGAAGCCCGTCGGCCCGCCGCAGCCGGGGGTCTCCGTCACGCAGAGCCACCTGTTCTGGCGCAGCCGCGACGGCCTCGCGCAGCCGGACACGCAGCCCATCCACTTCTCCGTCCCGATGTGGGGAGAGCTCGAGCCGAAGGGCACCGACGGGTTCACGCTCATGGCGGGCCTGGTGACGCCGTACAGCCGCGGCGAGCTGCGCCTCACCGGTCCCGGCCTCGACGACCTGCCGCACATCGACCTGGCGGCGCTGGAGGATCAACGAGACGTCGATGCCCTGGCCGCCTCCGTGCGCCAGTGCCGCCGGATCGGCACGCAGCCCGCGCTCGCCGAGGAGTGGGGAGCGGTCGAGGTCTACCCCGGGCCGGACGTGGCGGACGACGACGTGGAGGAGTGGGTGCGCCGCACCGCCATCACCTATCACCACCAGGTCGGCACCTGTCGCATGGGCTCCGACCCGGAGTCGGTGGTCGATCCGCAGCTCCGGGTGCGCGGGATCGAGCGGCTCCGGGTGATCGACGCCTCGGTCATGCCGACCGTGCCCACCGGCAACACCAACGCGCCCGCGGCCATGATCGGCGAACGCGGCGCGCGGTTCCTCCTCGCGGACTGAGGGAGGGCGGCGAGGGGAGGCGGGGCGGTCACGGCATCTGTCGTGATCGCCCCGCGCTCCTGGGTGTCAGCGCGTGAGCAGCGTCACCGCCACGAGCGCGAGGGCGACGAGACCGAACCCGGTCGCGAACACCGTCAGCGCGAGCGGGAGTGCGCCGCCCGGCAGCGGCCCGCGCGCCCGCGCGGTGAGTACCGCGGTCGTCCGACGCTGCCGACGGCGAGCGGCGATCCAGAGCAGCGCCGCCGTGCCGACGCCCAGCACGCCCGGCACGAGGCCCCACCCTTCGGCGCCGCTCGGCAGTACGAGAGGAAAGACCCGCAGCGACAGCAGCGAGCCGACCGCGATCGCGAGGGCCGTGCGCCGCCAGGCCAGCTCCGTGCGCTCCGGCTGCAACCCGGGGTCGTACAGATCGGGCGCCGAGGTGTCGGGCACCGGAGTATCGGGGGCGGTCATCGGCAGGGCTCCGTCAGCGCCACAGCACCCCGGCGAGGACGAGCAGCCCCGTCGTCACCACGACCACCGCGAGCACCACCGCCGACAGCGCGCCAGGCAGCGGTCGTCCCTGCCGGAGAGCGCGTTCGGCCCGCATCCACTCGAACCAGGCGAGCGGCGCCACGGCCGTACCGGCGATCATCAGCAGCAGCGAGGCGGCCAGCCGGAACCCGGGGTGCAGGTCGAGGCCGAGGACCTCGAGCGCGACGCCACCCGCGATCAGCGCCAGGCCGGTTCGGGTCCACGCCAGGAACGTGCGCTCGTTGGCGAGGGAGAACCGGGGATCGGGCTCGTCCCCGACCCGGTAGACGGAGGCGGGGAAGCGGCGCATGCGCCCATCGTACGGCGCGGCGCGCTCAGCGCTCGTGCACCGCGCGCCCGGCGAACCATGTCGAGATGACCTCGGTGTGCACGATCTCCTCCGCCGGTCCGCCGATCGCATCCCGTTCCAGGATCACGAAGTCGGCCGACTTGCCGGGGGTCAGGGACCCGGTCTCGGCGCCGAGCCCCATCGCCGTCGCGGCGTTGATCGTGAAGACCTCCAGCGCCTCCTCGGCCGAGATCGCCTGCTCCGGCCACAGCGTGCCGGGGGCGCGGCCGAGCGGATCGGCGCGTGTCACGAGCCCCTGCAGGCCCTCGAGCGTGTTCGGCGACTCGCTCACCGGCCAGTCCGAGCCGCCGGCCACGAGGGCCCCGGCGTCGAGGAGTGCGCGGTTGGGCTGCGAGTGCTCGGCACGCTCTCCCAGCACGTCCGCGAGCGCCTGGGGGATGACGCCCGGGTACCAGATGAACGGGGAGATGTCGGCGGAGACGTCCAGCGCCGCGAGCCGGGGGATGTCGCTCTCCGCGAGGAACTGCCCGTGCGCGATCTGCACCGGCGTCGTGAAGCCCTCCGCGCGCAGGCGCTCGGCGGCGTCCAGCACGAGGCGTGCCGACCCGTCGCCGGTGCAGTGCACCTTGGCCCCGAGACCGCGCGCCGCGACGGCCCGGAGCCAGTCGGTGAGCTCGTCGAGGGTCATGGTCGTCTCGCCGTGGAAGTGCGCGCCGTGCACCGGATCCGCCGGATACGGGTCGAGGAACGAGGCGGTGCGGGCGGGCGGCACGCCGTCGAGGAAGATCTTCACGAAGTCGGGACGGTGGTGCGGCGTGCGGAACTCCTCGCCGCGGTCGAGCAGGGGAGCGCCGATGGGGTCGAACCCGAAGATCTCGTCGTTGATGAGGAGCGAGGAGACCACCCAGGCGTGCAGCTCGTCGGCGCGGTCGAGTCCGGCGAGCGCGGCGAGGATGTCGACGGAGACCCCGGCGTCCTGGAACGCCGTGATCCCAAAGGAGTTCAGCAGCTCGATGCCGCGGCGAGACGCGGCGGCGTGCTGCTCCGGCGTGAGTCCGCCGCTGCGGTCGTACGCCTCCTGCACCGGGATGCCGGCGGCTTCCAGGAGCACGCCGGTGGGCGTGCCGTCGTCGGGGTCGAGCAGCGTCACCCCGGAGGTCGGGATGCTGTCCGCCGTGATGCCGGCCAGCTCCAGGGCCCGGGTGCTGGCCCAGCGGTTGTGGCGGGAGTCCTCCATGAGCGCCACCGGCCGTCCGCCCGCTGCCTCGTCGAGACGCAACCGCGTGGCGGTGTTGGCGAGGGTGGGAAGCAGGGTCGTGGCCACGGCGCCGCCGACGATCCAGGCGTCCTCGGGCAGCGCCTGCGCCTTCTCCCGCACCCGGTCCAGGATCTCGTCGAGCGTGAGCGAGGGGGCGAGCGACAGTTCGAACAGCTCGGTCCGTCCGGCGAGCGCGTGGTGGTTGTGCACGTCGACGAACCCGGGGTAGACCGCCGCGTCGCCGACCTCGACCAGCCGCGTGCGACGGCCGCGGAACGCCTCCACGTCGGCGCGGTCGCCGACGGCGAGGATCCGTCCGTCTCGTACGGCGAAGGCCTCGGCACGCGGACGGGCGCGGTCCGACGTGCGGATCACGGAACCGGTGACGATGAGGTCGGCGACGTCGGTCATGTCAGGCGTCTCCGAAGGTCGCGGGCTCGAGCGACGGGGTGTGGTGGGTGGTCGACAGCAGGCGGCCGTGTGCGCCGAACGTGAAGTGCGTGGGCACCTCACCGCTCTCGTCGAGTCCGAACAGCACGCCGTGGGAGCGGATCGCGTTCACGTCGCGGTGGTCGGCGATCGTGACCGAGGCGCACGGGATCACCTTCTCGCGCCACGCGAAGACGTAGATCCCGGGGCGCACCTCCCACACGCTGTTCTCGTCGGTGTCGGCGAGCCCGCGCTCGGGACCGGCCAGGCACTGCCACGAGTACCAGCGCGGGGAGAGGTACACGTGCTCGTAGGCGTGCTCCTCGCTGTAGACCCACTCCACCCGACGGCCGATGAGTGTGGTCGTGGGGGCGGCCTCGGCGCCGGTGACGTCGGCGCCCTCGATGGTGCCGGGGGCGAAGTGGTGCTGCACGCGGGTGCGGCCCTGCTCGGGCGCGGGGAGGATCTCGGAGATCACCGCGAGGGAGCGTCCGTGCCGCAGGTCGAGGACGAGCGAGACGGCCTCGTTCGGGAGGTAGCGGTGGTGGAACTGCACGAAGTAGAGCTCGTCGTCGACCTTGAACGCCTCGTAGTCGTCGGTGTCGGACGCGGCCTCCGTGGGGTCCTCGGCGCCGGGCTGGTACTCCCAGGCGACCGTCGAGTCGTCGAAGCGGTGGACGATGCGCGTGCCGCGGTCGTCGACGACGGCGATCTCGCGACCGCTCAGGGCGGTGCTGTGCGGGGCCTTGTTGGCGTCGAAGCCGGGGGCGAGTCCTTCCAGCGGCAGCCAGGTGGAGGTGTCAGCGGGGTTGAGGGTCGTCATGGGATTTCCTTCCTTCGGAGAACGGGGTCGGCGCGGGCGTCAGCGGTCGCTGAACCGCTCCAGGTCGGTCGCGAGACCGTCGTAGACGGCGGGCTTCGCACGGCGGAGGTAGGCGGCGTAGACGATGCCGCCGATCAGGGCGAGCACGAGCAGGAGCGGCATCAGACGGATCGCGAGCTCCTCGGAGCCGGCGACGATGTTGAAGTTCACGATCGCCAGGATCGAGATGGCCGCGATGCCGAGGAAGCCGATGCCCGGAGCGATGAACGTGCTCCACCACCGAGGGTCGTTCCGGCGCCGGAAGTACACGACGATCGAGATCGCCGCGAGTCCCTGCAGGATCAGCACGCTGAGGGTGCCGAAGCCGAGCATCGCGGGCACGAGCGTGACGATGGGATCGGCACCGGCGAGGGCGAACAGGATCGCCACGATCGCCGCGAAGCCGGCCTGCACGATGCCCGCGAGCTGCGGGGCGCCGTTCGGGCGGGTGCGGGCGAGGGCCTGCGGGAGGATCTTCGCGCGTCCCAGCGAGTACAGGTAGCGGGTGGCGGAGTTGTGGAAGGCGAGCATCGCCGCGAACAGGCTCACCAGGAGCAGCACCATCATCACGGTCGTGAGCGGTCCGCCCAGGTACTGCTGCGAGAGCGAGAAGATGAGGTCGCCCGTGGGCAGGTGCTCCAGCGCCGTGGCCTGCGCCTGCGCGACGCCGGTCGCGCTCACCACGGCCCAGGTCGTGACGCCGAGGATCACGCCGATCGCGATGATCGAGGTGTAGGTCGCCCGCGGGATCGTGCGCAGCGGCTGCTTGGCCTCCTCGCTGAAGAGCGCGGTGGCCTCGAACCCGAGGAAGCCGGTCGCCGCCAGCAGCAGGCCGATGGGCAGCGAGCCGGAGAACACGGCCTCCGGGCTGAACGCCGCCACGTCGTAGCCGGTCTGCACGAGCACCGAGATGTCGAACACGACGAGCATGAGCACCTCGAGCACGAGGCACACCCCGAGCACCTTCGAGCTGAAGTCGACGCCGATCCGGGCGAGCACGAAGCAGACGACGATCGACAGCAGGCCCCAGACGAGCCAGTGCACGTCGAGCCCGGTGAGGTCGCGGATGATCGTCTGCATGAAGAAGCCGCTGGTGCCGATCGTGCCGACCACGAAGAAGTTGTAGCCGAGCGTCGCGATGAGGCCCGCGACGAGTCCGCCGGTGCGGCCGAGGCCCTTCACGACGAAGGCGTAGAAGCCTCCGGCGTTCACGAGCTGCTTCGACATCTGGGCGTAGCCGATCGCGAACAGCAGCAGGATGGCCGCGACGAGGAAGAACGACATCGGGGTGCCGCCGCCGTTGCCCAGCGCGATGGCGAGGGAGGCGACGACGACGATCCCGGTCAGCGGCGCCACGGCGGCCAGGACGAGGAAGACGATGCCCGCGACGCCGAGGGCGCCGGGGCGGAGGGAGGTGTGGTGCGGCGTCGTGGGTGCGGAGGTCTGCTCTGCCACGTCGGCTCCTTTGCTCGGGTGACGGCCGTGTGGACACGGCATCGACGACGAGGGGAATCGTCGATAGAGCGAGTCTGCTCGCCGCCCCGTTCCGACGCTTGACCGTGAGCGAAGGACGATGGTGCCACCGCGCACACCCCGCCGGCGGGCGTGCGGGCCCTCCGCACCGCGGAGCAGGATGACCGGGACGACACCGCGGTCTCGTCGGCGCCGCGCGGCGCCGGGCCGCGGTCGGAGGATGCGATGGACCTGCAGCTCGACGGCACGACGGCCCTCGTCACGGGGGCTGCCTCCGGCATCGGTCGTGCCGTCGCCCGGGCGCTCGCCGCCGAGGGGGTGCGGGTCGCGCTGCTCGACCGGGACGCCGCCGCGCTCCGGGACGCGGCGGGGGAGGCCGGCATCGATCCGGTGCTGCTCGCCGCCGACGTCACGGACGAACAGCAGGTGGCCGCCGCCGTCGCCGCCGGTGTCCACGCGCTGGGCGGTCTCGACGCGGTGGTCTGCTGCGCCGGGATCTCCGGCCCGGTCGGGACGCCGATCGAGGAGACGCCCCTGGAGGCGTGGAACCGCGTCCTCGCCGTGAACGTCACCGGCGCGTTCCTCGTGCTCAAGCACGCGATCCCGGCGCTCCGGGAGTCCGCCGCCGGATCCGTCGTGCTGCTCGCGAGCGACTCGGCTGTCGTGGCCTCCCCGGGCATGGCCCCCTACGCCGCCTCGAAGGCCGCGCTCGTCCAGTTCGGGCGGGCGCTGTCGGTCGACCTCGCGGGTACCGGGGTGCGGGTGAACGCGGTGTCACCGTCCATCGTCGACACGCCGATGAGCCGGGGCGACCTCGGCGCGGCGGCGTTCGACGAGCCCGCCTTCCCCGTGCAGAGCGCCGACGAGGTCGCCGCGCACGTCGCCTACCTCCTCTCCCCGCGGAGCCGGGCGGTCAACGGCACCACCCTCCTCAGCGACTTCGGGTACACCGCCCGGTCGGGATTCCCCGCCTGACGCGCCCGCGTCCGGCCCCACCGCGCACGCGCGCAGAACACACAGGAGCACACATGGCAACCGTGGTCGGATCGAGCGTCTCCGGACGCGTCGTCGTCATCACCGGAGGCGGCACGGGCATCGGCGCGGCGGTCGCGGAACGTTTCGCGTCCGAAGGGGCGCACGTCGTCGTGGTGGGTCGCCGGCCGGAGCCGTTGCACGAGGTCGAGCGGGCCGTCGGGGCGCTGCCGATCGTCGCGGATGCGGCGGACACCACGTCGGCGCAGGCCGCGATCGCCGAGATCCTCGCGCGGTTCGGCCGCATCGACGTCCTCGTCGCGAACGCCGGAGGACACGGGTTCTCCCCGGTCGCCGAGACCGACGACGCGAGCTGGGACGCCGCGATCCGTGCCAACCTCACGACCGCGTTCGTGATGGCGCGGGAAGCGCTGCCGGCGCTGATCGAGGCCAAGGGGCAGGTGGTGATCGTCTCCTCGCTGGCCGGGCTCTTCGCGGGGCCGTCGGTGGCCGGATACACGGTCGGCAAGCACGCCCTCATCGGCCTCACCCGGACGCTCGCGCGCGACTACGGGCGCCACGGCGTGCGCGTCAACGCGATCTGCCCCGGGTGGGTGCAGACGCCGATGGCCGACGAGGAGATGGACGAGTTCGCGGCGCACGCCGGTCTCGGCTCCCGGGAGGAGGGCTACGCGACGGTCACCGCCGACGTGCCGCTGCGCCGCCCGGCGCGGCCCGCCGAGATCGCCTCCGTCGTGCGGTTCCTCGGGTCGGGGGAGTCGTCCTACATCACCGGCGCCGTGATCGTGGCGGACGGCGGGTCGCACGTGGTCGACGTGCCGACCATCGCCTTCGACCACGCCGGGATGTAGCGCCGGGTCAGGGGCGGGCGGTGGCCGTCGCCCCGAGATCAGTTGATCCGGAGCTCGAAGCCGTCGTCGGTCGGGACCACGGCGACGTGCGTGAGGTCGTCGACGTGTGCGGTCGGGGCGTGGGCTCCCGCGTGCGGACCGATGCCGATCACGCGCATGCCCGCGGCGTGGGCGGCCTGGATGCCGGCGCCGGAGTCCTCGAACACGACGCAGTCCGCGGGGTCGATGCCGAGCGTGCGGGCGGCGAGGAGGAAGCCCTCCGGATCGGGCTTCGAGGCGGAGACGTTCTCCGCGGTGACGGCGAGCTCGGGGACCGTGAGCCCGGCCTGGCCCATCCGCGCGGTCATGAGCGCGACGTTGGCCGAGGTGACCACCGCGTGCGGGAACGGCTGCAGCGCGGCGAGCAGGTCCTCGGCGCCCGGGATGCCGATCACACCGTCCACGTCGGAGGCCTCGGTCGCGAGCATGACCTCGTTCTCACGGAGGTTGATGGCGTGGTCGCGCTCGGGGAGCAGGATCGCCATGCTCTGGTGACCCTGGCGCCCGTGGACGGTGCGCAGGACGGTCTCGGGGTCGATCCCGTGCGGCTCCGCCCAGGCGAGCCAGAGGCGCTCCACGACGGCGGTCGAGTCGACGAGGGTCCCGTCCATGTCGAGGAGGGCGGCGCGGGCGTGGAGGATCTCGGTCACTCCCTCAGGCTAACCCTCACGCCGCCGACCCACCCCCTTTCGCGCGCCCCGGCCCCTTGCGAACGCGCGCACGGGGCCGGGAGGAACGCAACGGGGTGGGTCGACGGGGAGTCAGCCCCCGAGGTAGGCGCGGTGGAGGAGGGCGGGGTCGTCTTGGAGGGCCTGCGGCGCGCCCTGGAACGACACACGGCCGCCGGCGACGACGACCGCCTCCTGCGCGAGACCGAGGGCGAGCTGCGTGAACTGCTCCACCAGCAGCACCGCCACCCCGGACTTCGCGATCGACGACACGATCGGCATCAGGCGCAGGAACACCACCGGCGCGAGGCCCAGGGACATCTCGTCGATGAGCAGCACCCGGGGCTTCGCTGCGAACGCCCGTGCCAGCACCACCATCTGCTGCTCCCCACCCGACAGCAGTGCCGTGGGGGAGTCGATGCGCTTCTCCAGCTCCGGGAACTGCGCCAGCACGGCCTCGATCTCCCCGGCGGTGCGCGCCGTGAGGGAGAGGTTCTCGCGCACGGTCAGCGACGGGAACACGGCCCGCCCCTGCTCGATGTGCACGATGCCGCGCCGGGCCCGCGCCACGCGGGAGAGCCGGTCGATCGGATCCCCGTCCAGCAGGATCGACCCGGACGAGTGCGGCGTCACGCCGGACACCGCCTCGATCAGGCTCGTCTTGCCCGCCCCGTTGGGGCCGACCAGGGCCAGGACCTCGCCGCCGGCGACCCGCAGCGAGACGTCCGAGATGACCGGCCCGGCGCCGCGGCTCACCGTGACGCCGTCGAGCACCAGTGCGCTCATTTCAGCAGCTCCGTCTCTCCCATGTACGCCTTGACGACGTCGGGGTTCGCGAGGACCTCCGCCTGCGGGCCGCTCGCCAGGACGCGGCCGAAGTCGAGGACCGTGAGGGTCGGGCACACCGAGCGGACGAGGTCCAGGTCGTGCTCGATGATGATGAGGGCCACGCCGTAGCGCCCGGGGAGCTCGCGCAGGCGAGCCGCGAGTGCCAGATGCTCCTCGTGCGAGAGGCCGGCGGCGGGCTCGTCGAGGATGAGCAGTCGCGGGCGGGCGGCGACGTTCGCCGCGACCTCCACGAGCCGCCGGGTGCCGACGTCGACGCTCGAGAGGCGCGCCCGGGCCGGCGGGCACCCGAAGAACGCGAGGACCTCGTCGATGTCCGCCGCGGCGAGCCGCCGTCTGGCCACGAAGCGCACGTAGCCGCCCACGGTCAGCGCCGGAGGGACGCGGTCCTGCTGGAAGGTCCGTCGCAGTCCGAGTCGCGCACGCCGGGTGGGGGAGAGCCCGGCGAGGTCGCGGTCGCCGAGGAGCACGCGGCCCTCGTGCTGGGGGAGGAAGCCGCTGATGGCGTCGACGAAGGTCGACTTCCCGGCGCCGTTCGGACCGATGAGTCCCATGATCGAGGCGGCGGGCACCGTGAACGAGACGTCGTCGAGGGCCTTGAGCGCCCCGAACTGCACGGTCAGACCGTCGACCGTGAGCACCGGGGCGCCGTCGAGGGCGGCCTCGTCGACGGTGGCCGTCGTGGTCGTGGTGATCGCCGTCGCATCGGTTCCCGCGTCAGGCGGGAGCGCCGTGAGCTTCGCGCTGGCCGTGCGCCGGTCGGCCCGTCGGTACAGGAGGTTGCGGATGCCCTGGCCGAGGTTCGTGCCGCTCGTGAGCGCCTGCACTCCCAGCACGCCGAACACGACGAAGCCCCAGTCCTGCGGCACGCCCCACCGCTTGAGCAGCTCCGGCACGAGCACCCACAGGAGTCCGCCGAAGATGGCCATGTCGATGAGGTGCGCGCCGGACATGATCGCCAGCACGTACAGGGCGAGGGACTGCAGCGGCGTGAAGCTCGAGGCGAAGGGGAGCTGCACCTGTCCGGCGAGCAGTCCGCCGGAGATGCCGCCGAGGGCCGCCGACACCGCGAACGCCGTGAGCTTCGCGGTGCGCACGCTCTGCCCGGCCGCGGCCGTGCCCCGCTCGGAGAACGCGACGGCCTTCCAGCTCGCGCCCCACCGGCCGCGCTGCAGGAAGAACACCGCCAGGCCGCAGACGGCGAGCACGACGATGGAGAGGAAGAAGAACTCCCGGTCGCTCCCGAACAGTGCCGGGCGCTCGATCGCGATGCCGTCCGCGGAGCCGGGGAACTGGATCTGCACGAGCGTGACGTCGGCCGCCGCGGCGAAGCCGAGCGTCACCACCGCGAGGTTCACCCCGCGCAGCCGCAGGGCGGGGAGCCCGACGAGGATGCCCACGAGACCGGCCGCGACGCCACCGAGCACGAGCCAGACGAGGAAGCCGCCCGGCGCCTGCATCACGTTCAGCAGTGAGACGATCCACGCGCCGACCGCGGCGAACGTGAGTTGGCAGAGGGCGATCATGCCGGCCGAGCCGGTGACGATGCCGAGTCCGAGGATCGCGATCGCGGCCGTGACGGCGCTGATCGCGAGGAAGACGAAGTAGCCGGGAAGGGCGGCGCTGAGGAGCGCACCCACGCCGATGCCGACCAGGGCGACGGCGAACGGCCAGGTGATCCGGAACCAGGGGCGGTCAGCGAGCGGCATCCCACACCTCCTTGCGTTGCGTCCACAGCAGCAGGACGACGATGAACAGGAACGGCAGGAAGTTGCGCACGAGCGCCACTTCGTCGATCTGCGCGACGAGTCCGCCGAGGACGCCGAGGAGCAGGCCGCCGACGACGGCGAGGTCGAGCCGGCGGAAGCCGCCGAGGAGCGCGGCCGCCGCGGCGGGGACGATGAGCATGGACAGGCTCGTGGCATCGTTCGACTGCGAGGGCGCGACGATGATGATCGCGATGGCGCTGATGATCCCGGTGACGAACCAGACGGCGATCGACAGCGGCCGGGAGCGGATGCCGAGCAGCTCCGCCGTGGTCGGCCGCTCCGACAGCGCGCGCAGCTGGGTGCCGACCCGGGTACGGCGCAGCACGATGCGGACGGCGACGGCGGTGACGACGGCCATCGCCACCGTCGCGACGGTGACCTGGCTGATCACCACGCCGCCGAAGGAGAACGCGGGGCCGGCGATGATCGGGGTGAACGGCTGCGGCTTGTTGCCGAACAGGATGAACGACAGCGAGATGAGCAGCAGGAGCGGGCCGACCGTCATGGCCGAGCGGGTCGTCGTCGAGGCCTCCGACAGCCAGGTCGCGGCGATGAACCCGATCGCCGCGGCGAGTAGGCCCGCGACGAGGACCCCGAGGATCGAGCCCAGCCAGATGGGCAGCCCGATCTCACGGACGAACCACACGGCGGTGAACGCGCCGAACATGCCGGTCGCGGCCTGGGCGAAGTTCACCACGCGCACGAGGCGCGACATGAGGGTGAGGCAGACGCCGAGGACGGCGTAGAGGCCGCCGGCGGCGAGACCGGCGATGGCGCCTTGGAGCATCAGGCGTCCTTTCTGGTGAGGGGCCCTTCGACAGGCTCAGGGACCCAGATGTGGGTCGCTGAGCCTGTCGAAGCGCGGGAAACCCGGGTGGGTCGCCGAGCCTGTCGAGGTGGGTGGCTGAGCCTGTCGAAGCGCAGGGACCCGGGGTGGGTCGCTGAGCCTGTCGAAGCGCGGGACTATTCGCCGATCCGGAGCCAGTCGTCGGCGACCTTCTCCCAGGCGTTCGTGCCCGACTTCAGGATGATCGGCCAGCCCGCGGTGTTCTGCGTGCCGAAGGCGTAGGGCGTGCCCACCATCGGGTTCTCGATCGGGTCCATGCCCTTCAGTGCCTCGGAGACGCTCTCCCGGGTGATGTCGCCGTCGATGCTCTTCAGCACCTCGATGAAGTACGTCGCCGCGAGGTAGCCGCCCTGGCTGAACGAGGTGAGGGGGATGTCGTTCTCCTCCATCAGCGCCCGCCAGTCCGCGTTGATGTCGCTGTCGTCCGTGAACGGGTAGAACTCGGCGGGGACGTAGATGCCAGCGCCCGCGTCGTCGATCGCGTCGGCGAAGTTCTCGCTGTAGACGCTCGTGAGGTAGAGCCAGGTCACGTCGTCCCAGCCCTGCGCGTTCGCGGCCTTGACCTGTCCGATCGCGTCGGGCTCGACGGGGTTGATCGCGAGGGCCTTGCAGCCCTGGTCGCGCGCCTTGACGATGTAGGGCGTGTAGTCGGAGGCGCCGTACGGCACGGTGTCGTCGACGTACTTCGGCTCCTTGCCCGTGATCTCGGTCCACTTGTCGATCGCGGCCTGATAGGTCGGGCGGGTGGAGCCGGCGATCTCCAGCAGGATGCAGATGTCGTCGAGTCCGAGCACCTCGGAGCCGTACTGCAGCGTGAGGGTCATGTCGTTGAACGGGCCGACGTTCGCCGGCGAGATGTTCTCGCTGTCGAAGCAGCCCGTGTCGACGCCGATGCCGGGCACCGAGAGGATGCCCTCCTGCTCGTAGTACTTCGCGTTGATCTCGCACTCGATGAGGCTCGCGGAGCCCACGAGTGCGACGGCTTCGTCGCTGCCAACGATCTCCCGCGCCGAGGCGGTGGCCGTGGCGGGGTCGCCCTTGTCGTCGAGCATCTTGTACTCGATCTTCCGGCCGTCCAGGCCGCCATCCTCGTTGAACGCGTCGAAGACGGCGGCGGCCGCCTGCGACGCTTCCGGGAACGTCGCCGGGCCGCTGATCGTGTTCACGGAGCCGACGACGATGGGGGCGCCGTCGCCCCCGGCTCCGTCGCCACCGGCGCAGCCGGCGAGAGCGAGGGCGGCCACGGCGATGACCGCCGCGGTGCCGGATGCTCGTCTGTTCATGTGCTTCTGCCTCTCCTGTTCGGGTCGTGCTGTCAGCTCGAAGGCTGGGTGTCGGTGCTCGTCGACGGCGCGCGCAGGGCGCGGTTCACGAGCTCCGTGTCGGTGAACTGCTCGAAGGCGACGATCTCGCCGCCCGCCACGCGCCAGACGTGGGCCACCCGGGCGGCGAAGAACCGCCCGGTGCGCTTGTAGGTGCCGGAGTAGGTGCCGATGCCGACCACGACGTCGCCGCCGTCGACGACCTCGTCGATCGCGACGGTGTAGTCGTCCCACTCCTCCTGGATGCGGCCGAAGACGTTCTCGGCGACAGCGTCCGGGCCGATGTAGGTCCCGGCGTAAGGGAACCCGGCGGCCTCCGTCCACTCGATGTCGGCCGCGAAGGGCGCGAGCATGCCGTCCAGGTCGCCCCGGTCGTTCGCGGCGTAGTGCTCGCGGATCAGGTCTGCGTTGCTCATGTGCTCTCTTTCGTTCCGGGTCCCCGAGCCCGTCGAGGGTGGGTCCCTGAGCCTGTCGAAGGGGTCCCTGAGCCTGTCGAAGGGGGGTCCCTGAGCCTGTCGAAGGGTCAGACGGGCTGCGCGTCGGGGTAGGCGACGGCGCCCAGGGGGTAGATGTGTCCGCCGGCGCGGGAGTGCTCGGACTCGCCGTCGCCGTTGAGTCCGAGGAAGATCCCCGTCGTCATGAGCTGGTAGCCGAGGTCGTGGAGCCAGACGCTCGCCACCGCGATGCGGAACTCGCGGAAGCAGAACAGGTAGAGGCCGTCCGCGAACTTCCACACCGTGGAGAGGTCCATGTCGCCGTGACCGCGCTGGACGCCCTCGAGGCACTGCCACGCGTAGCGCTGGCTGGACACGTAGACGTGCTCGTACAGGTGGTGGGGGCTGTAGCGGTAGATGTTCCGCTTGCCGATGAGGTCGCGGCTCGGACCGGGGACCTCTCCGGTGGCGGGGCCGGCGTCGGTGGTCGCGGCCCAGAAGTCCTGCCCCACCTGCGGGGTGCCCTCGGCCGCCTCCGGCGCGATGCGGGAGCGGATGACGGTGGCGCGGTGGGTCGTGGTGGAGAACACGACGGTGAGGGCTTCACGCTCGCGGGTCTCGAAGGGGATGTTCACGAAGACGACGTCGTCGCGCACGCGGACCGCGTCATACGGGTCGCGTCCCGAGGAGCCCAGTCCCTCCCAGGTCACGGAGTCCTCGTCGAAGCGGAGCGCGAGCGTGGTGTCGTCGTCGAGGGTGAGCATGAGCGCGGTTCCGGCGAGCGTCCTGTTCGGCAGGCGGAACGTGTCGATGCCCGCGGCGAACTCGTCGTACGTGCGCCATTCGTCCAGAGCGGGGTCGGTGGAGATGTCGGTCATGAGGGTCCTGACGTCGCACACGGCGGGGCCTCGTCGCCCCGGGCACCGCGTCGTCGCGATGCGCTTGCCTCATGCTCCGGCCGGCCCGGGGGAGCCCTCAAGCGCGCGGAGTCCATCCCGCGCCGAGAGTCAACCGGCGTGCCCTCCCGGGCAAGCCCGCCCCCGCGGATGCCCCGTACCGGTCCCGTCCCCGCGGCAGCCCCGCCTTCCGGTCACGTCCGCGGATCCGCCCCCGGCCCTCCGTGCGGGATCAGAAGCGCCCCTGCCGGACGCGTTTGGGGTGCGTTCCTGATCCCGCACGTGCGTCCCGCCTGCGGCCGCCCCGGCGCGGGACGGAAAACGCCCCTCCCGGACGCGTGTGCGGCCCGTTCCTGATCCCGCACGCGGGGGTCAGCCGTGTCCTCTGGCGCGCGGGAGTCGCGCCCTTCCGCGCACGGCGTGCCTTTCATCGGAGCGGGATCGAAAACGTCCCTGCCGGACGCGGGTGGAGTGCGTTCCTGATCCCGCACCGGCGTCCCGCGTGCGGCCGCCCCGGTGCGGGACGGGAAACGCCCCTGCCGGACGCGTATGAGGCCCGTTCCTGATCCCGCACCCGAACGCGGTGTACCTCTGGTGCACGGGAGTCGTGTTCTTCCGTGCAGGGCGTGCCGCTCGTCGGTGCGGGGTCGAAACTGCACCTGCCAAGGGCGTCTGGGGTGCGTTCTTGATCCCGCGCGCGGGGCGGGGGACGGTGCGGGATAAGGAACGTGCGCGGGGCGGGCGCTGGCGGGGCGGTTTTGATCCCGCGCGCGACGGGGAGGACGGGAACGACGGGGTCAGTGGGTGGCGCGGTACTCGCTGGGGGAGACGCCGAAGGCGGTCTTGAACGCGCGGCTGAAATGTGCCGCGTCGACGAAGCCCCAGCGGGCGGCGATCGCGGCGACGGGGCGGTCGGCGAGCATCGGGTCGAGGAGGTCGCGACGGCACTGCTCCAGGCGGCGGGTGCGGATCCACGTCGACACGGTCACCCCCTGTTCCTGGAACAGACCGTGCAGGTGGCGGGTGGAGATGAAGTGCGCCGCGGCGATGGAGGCCGGACCGAGGTCCGTGGAGGCGAGGTTGCGGTCGATATGCGCACGGATCCGCTGCATGAGGGCGCGATGCGGGTCGGCGGAGGCCTGATCGAGACCGAGCTCCCGCGTGAACACGGTGGTCACGAGGTCGAGGGCACTGTGTGCGAGTCGGGCCCCCGTCGTGCCGGCGAGCTCGTCGAGGTTGCCGGCGAGCTGCGTCAGGTACGGCACGACCATGCCGCCCAGCCCCTCCTGCCCGGAGATGCGGACGGCCGTGAGCTGCCCGATCATGTCCGCGGGCAGGCTGATGAGGTGCTTCGGGAACATGACCACCATGGTGCGGAAGTCCTGATCGAAGACGAGGGAGTACGGCCGATCGGTGTCGTAGACGGCGAGGTCTCCCGGCTGCAGCACGGCCTCGCGGTCGTCCTGGATGAGCAGCCCGGTCCCGGCGAGCATCAGGCTCACCTTGAAGTACGAGCGGTCGCCGCGGGCGATGAGCTCGGTCGTGCGTTCGACGACGTGCGAGGTCGCGCGGATGTCGTTGACGTGGACCTCGTCGACGGCCGCGCCCCGGATCACGCCGCGGAACTGGTCGGCGCCCGCGGAGGACACCTGCAGGGGCACGAAGGACTCGGAGACGGCGGCGCGGAACTCGCTGATGTTGCGCGCGACCAGGGTCGACACCGATTCGGCGGGGGTGGTGAGGGCACCGTTCATGACTGATCACCTCGGGCTGGTGGGAACGACGACGTTGTATACGATCCGTTCCGCGATGCTACCACCGGCGACGGCCGCGCGGGGTGCCGTCTAGGATGTGGTCCGTGAACGGCGGGATGATGTCTACGGTGGGGCAGCGGATCCGGCACGTGCTCCGTCAGGTGCGTGGACCCGCCACCTCGGACGCGGTGTTCGAAGCGACGGCGCTGATCGTCGGCGCGGCGTTCCTCCTGGTGGGATTCCTCGTGGCCCTGCCGGTGTTCTGGGGGCACCAGCTCTCGATCAGCGGCACCGGCTCGATCGGCATGTTCGCGGCGTACGGCGGTGCGATCGCGGCCGCGCTCGCCTTCGCCCTGGGACGCCTCGCCGTGCGGGCTCCGGAGGTCGACCCCTCGGTCGCGAGGGACGGATTCGCCGTCCCCGGCGACCGGCTCCGCTGGTATGACCTCGCCGCCATCGCCTTCGCGCACGCCGCCATCGCCTACCTCGGCTGGCTCGGCATCGCGCAGCTGCTGGAGCAGAGCTTCGTCGACGCCCCGGTCTTCCCGTTCCCCGGGGCGATCCTCGTCGCGGTGGCCTTCGCGCTCACGGGGTATGTCGCCTTCCTCAGCGCCGTCGCTCTGACGCCGACCGTGCTGTCGCTGGTCCTGGCGGTGTTCCTCGTCGTCGGGGCGTTCGCGGCGATGCTGGCGTCGAGCGACGTGCACTGGTGGCGCGACAACCTGTCGGCGCTGGGCATGAGCAGCAACAGCGCCTCGGTGGCCTTCAACGTGACCCTCATCATCGCGGGGATCATGGTGACGACCATCTCCCGCTATGCGACCGCGGGGCTGCCCGTCGACGACCCGGTCGACCGCCGCGGCCGGACGATCGTGCGCGGGGGCCTCATCCTCATGGGGATCTTCCTCGCGTGCGTGGGCATCTTCCCGGTCGACGAGTTCTTCGGCCTGCACAACACGGTCGCGACGGGCATGGCGGTGGTGTTCGCGGTGATCGTCGTCGGCCTGCCGTGGTTCGTGCGCAGCATCCCGCGGGTGTTCGTGGGGCTCGGCTGGGCGTACGTGCTGGTCATCGTGCTGCTGGGGGCGTTCTTCGCGGTCGGCTACTACAACCTCACGGCGGTCGAGCTCATCGCGGCCGTGCTGATCTTCAGCTGGATCATCGTGTTCCTGCGCACCGCCGGCACGATGGGAGCCTCCGCGACGCGCGCGGACGCCCGTGCGACCCCGAAGTCGGCGCTCGACTGACGGGGCGAGGCGTCGTCAGTCGCGCAGGAGGCGCGTCGCCTGACGCGTGCGCTGCAGGGCGTCGACGGTCTCGGCGTACCGGCGCTTGGCGACGCCGATGAACAGGCAGTCCACGAGGGCGAGCTGCGCGATCCGGCTCACCATCGCCCCGGCGCGGAAGGTCGACTCGCGCACCTCGGTGAACAGCGCGTGGTCGGCGACCTGGGCGAGGGGGGAGTCCTTGACGGAGGTGACGGCCACCGTCGTCGCGCCGTTGGCGACGGCGGCTTCGAGGAACCGCACCGTCTCGATGGTCGACCCGGCGTGCGAGAACCCGATAGCGACGGTCGTGCCCACGGGGAGCACGGCGGCGGCGATCGCCTCGTGGGGGTCGGAGAGGACGTGGGCGTTGCGGCCGACGCGGAGCAGCTTGTGCGCGAGGTCCTCCGCGACGAACTGGCTGGCGCCGATGCCGTACAGGAGGATCCGGTCGGCGCCGTCGATGGCCGCGACCGCCGCCGCCAACACGGCGAAGTCGAGCTGACCGACGGTCTCCTCGATCGCGAGGAGTTCCAGGGCGGCGAGCTTGGAGACGGCCTCCTCCAGGGAGTCCTCGTCGGAGATCTCGGAGCCGTAGGCGCCGCGGGCGGAGAACTGGGCGGCCTCCTTGCCGAGCTCGGTGGCCAGGGCCATGCGCAGCGGGGCGTATCCGGTGAAGCCGATCGCCCGGCAGAACCGGACGACGGACGCGACCGAGGTGCGGCACTCCGTCGCGAGCTCGCTGATCGTCTTGTCGATCACGAGGCTCGGGTTCTCCCGCACGGCGGCCGCGACACGGGCCAGCGACGGGGGCAGGGTCGCAGCGGCGGCTTCGATCGTCGACTGGATGCTCACGGTATCCTCCGGAACGGCGGAACGGGATGGTAAATTCTTTTCAGCGAGTCTACGTGTTGTGTAGTCGCTTTTCTTTCTTTCCGCCAGATCCGAGGAGTGCCGATGAGCGAGACGATCGCCACCGTCGATCTCGGCAAGTCCCGCTGCCGCCTCGTCGTGCACGGCGCGGCGGCCGGGGAGCGCTCCGGGCTCGGAGCCCCGGGCCTCGCCGCGGCGGGCGGAGTGGAGGCGGCGCTCACCGCGATTCTCCCGCTGCTCGACGATGTCGAGCGCATCGACACGCTCGGCGTGGGGGCGGCCGGCGCCTGGTTCGCCCCGGAGGCGGCCGCGGAACTCGCCGCCGCGCTCGCCGCACGGACCGGCGCACGCGTGGCGGTGGCGTCGGACGTGGTCACCGCCCATGCGGGCGCTCTCGACGGCGCGGCCGGCGTGCTGCTCATCGCCGGCACCGGAGCCGTGGCGCTGGGCGTCGACCCCTCCGGTGCGCGTCTGGTCGACGGCTGGGGCCCCGAGCTGGGCGACTTCGGCAGCGGATCCTGGCTCGGCCGGGAGGCGTTGCGTGCCGTGCTCCGTGCCCACGACGGGCTGGCCGCCCCCACCGCTCTCACCGCGGCGCTCGCCGCCCCCGTCGGCCCGCCCTCGGCCGTGCAGGCCTGGCTCGCCGCCGACGGAGCCCTCGCCCGCCGCCTCGCGACCCTCGCGCCCCTCGTGCTCGCCGCGGCCGCAGACGACGACCCCGTCGCCGGCGGGATCGTGGACGAGGCCGTCCGGCTCCTCGCGGCGACGACCGCTGCGGCCGCCGGCGCGACAGCGGACGTCGTGCTGCACGGCGGCCTCACCGACCACGACGGCTTCCGCGCCGCCCTGACCCGCGCCCTGGAGACGAGCGGCCACCGCGTCGTCCCCGCGCGCGGCGGCGCCATGGACGGGGCCCTGCTGCTGACCCGTCGCCTCGACCTCCCCCATGAAAGGTTCGTGCACCGTGCCGAATGACCCCCGTCTGACCACCCTCCTCGCCGAGCTCGCGGGCCTCGACACCGAGGCCTCCACCACCGAGCGCGGCGACCTCGACCTGCTGAGCACGACCGAGCTCATCGAGCGCATGAACGCCGAGGACCGGCGCGTGCCCGAGGCCGTGGCCGGTCGCACGGCGGAGATCGCGGCGGCGGTGGACGGCATCACGGAGCGGTTCCGACGCGGCGGTCGCCTCATCTACATCGGTGCGGGCACGGCCGGACGCATCGGCGTGCTGGACGCGAGCGAGTGCCCGCCCACCTTCGGCACCGACCCGTCGATGGTCGTGGGGCTCATCGCGGGCGGGGAGACGGCCATCCGCTCGGCGGTGGAGAACGCGGAGGACGACGACGAGGCCGCGGCCCTCGCTCTGCGCGACCTCGACCTCACCGATCTGGACACGGTGGTGGGGATCTCGGCATCCGGCCGCACCCCGTACGTCATCGGCGGGCTGCGGTACGCCAGGGGCCTCGGCGCGCTCACGGTGGCGATCGCCTCGAACGCCGGGTCGGCGATCGGCGCGGAGGCCGAGATCGCGATCGAGGTCGTCACGGGCCCGGAGTTCATCTCGGGCTCCACGCGGCTGAAGTCCGGCACGGCGCAGAAGCTCGTCGTGAACATGCTGACGACGCTCTCGATGATCAAGCTCGGCAAGACGTACCGCGGGGTCATGGTCGACCTGCTGGCGACGAACGAGAAGCTGCACGCCCGCTCGATCCGCACGGTCTCGCAGCTTGCGGGCGTGGACGTCGACGCCGCGTCCGCCGCGCTGGAGGCCGCGGACGGCTCCGTCAAGCTCGCGCTGCTCCTGCTCGCGACCGGAGCGTCCGCCGAGACCGCGGCGGCCGCACTGGCGGACGCCGACGGCATCCTCCGCGACGCGATCGCCGCCCTCACCTGAGTCGGTCGTCGCCCTCCCCGTGGCGCGGGATGCGAAGCGCTCCTGCCCGGAACGATCGGGGCACGTTTTCGCACCCGCGACGGGCTGCCCACTAGCGTGAGGGCATGCCCCTCGCTCTCGTCACCGGCGCCGCGCGCGTGAACAGCATCGCCGCCGGCATCGTCCCGCGGCTCCGTGCCGACGGCTGGACCGTCGTCACGAGCGACCTCGACGACGCCGATCACCCGGCCGACCTCTCCACCGCGGACGGACCGGAGCGGCTGATCGCCGAGGTCGCGGAGGCGCACGGCCCGATCTCCGCGCTCGTCCTCAGCCACGCGCATGACGTCGAGTCCGGCGTGCTCGACACCACGGCGGAGAGCTTCGACCGGCACGTCGCCGTGAACGCGCGGGCGAGCCTGCTCCTCATCGCGGCCTTCGCCCGCCAGGCCGAGGACGGCGGCGCGATCGTGGCTCTCACGAGCGATCACGTCACCGGGAACCTGCCGTACGGGGCGTCCAAGGGCGCGCTCGACCGGCTCGTGATCTCCGCCGCGCGCGAGCTCGGTCCGCGCGGCATCTCCGCCAACGTCCTGAACCCCGGCCCCATCGACACCGGCTGGATGGACGACGGGACGCGCACCGACCTCGCCGGGATGACGCCGCTCGGGCGCCTCGGCACGCCGGGCGACATCGCCGCCGTCGTCTCGTTCCTCGTCTCGGACGAGGGACGCTGGATCTCCGGGCAGCTCCTCCAGGCCGACGGGGCCTTCTCCGCCCGCTACTGATCACGGGGCGGAGCGGCCCCGGTGCTCTCAGTGGCCGCAGGCGCAGGAGTCGCCGCCGCAGCAGGAGGCCGTCGCCGTCGCTCCGCCGTGCGCCTGGGAGGACTCCGGCACGTCCATGGCCGGGTTCTGGTCGAGGAAGCCGTAGGGCTTGAACCAGAATCCCGCGTAGTCCACGGGCATGATCGGCCAGTCCTCCGGGCGGGGGAAGTGCGTGAGCCCGAAGGTGTGCCAGAGCACCATGTCCTCGCCGTCGATCCGGCGATCATCGGCCGTGTACTCCGGGAGGCCGGCGCCGCCCTGGTGCGCGTTGGGATAGCGCCCGGCCGGCCAGATCCGGCCGTGCTCGTATCGCGTCGCCCAGAGGTGCTTCGTGGCGAAGGCCGCGCGGGCAGCGACGGACGACGCGGGGTCGGCCATCAGCAGGGCGGTCGGCTCCGGCACGAGGTGGTAGGCGGTCGGGCGGCCGACGTGGTTCGTCCGCGAGGCGCTCTGCACCTCCCACACCCGGGCGACCGAGGAGTCGGCCTCGCGTTGGGCGGCGTGCTCGGTCTCCAGCACCGTCTCCGACCAGGTGAACGCGTTGCCGAACGGGTTGTCCGGCCCCATCGGCACCCGCTGCGCGTCCACCTCCACGAGGCGATTGTCCTGGCCGTCGATCGCCACGTCGAGGCGCGCGCAGAACAGGTGCTGGTGGACCGGGGCGAAGACGCCGGGGGCGAGTTCGGTCGCGTGCTTCTGGCGGACGCCCGGCTCTCCGGCACCGGCGAACACGATGCCCGTGGCCTTGGCGACGACCTCGATCGAGCCGTCCAGGCCGAAGTTCCAGTAGAAGCCGTAGTCGTAGTTGCCGATGGTGGAGAAGTACGAGACGACGAAGCGCCGCGAGCGCCGCACGTCGGAGCGCCCGGAGAGGTCGGTGTGCTTCCAGAGGATGCCGAAGTCCTCCTCGTGCATGCAGATCACGTTCGGGATGCGCACCGGGTGGCCGTGGTCGTCGGCGACGTAGCCATCGAGATACCTGATCACGCCGAGGCAGTCGCAGCCGAGCTCCAGGTGGTTGGCGTTCTTGCCGAGGAGGTACTCGCCCGCGTCGAAGTAGCTGATCCAGAAGCGGCCGGGGGCGGTGTCGCCGTAGGGCACGACCATCTCCGGCACGCTCGCCCGGTGCAGGACGGAGCGCCCCTGGAACGACACGTCGTGCAGCACGAGGCCTTCGCGGGCGTTGAAGCCCACGCGCATCGACCAGCCCTCCCACTCGACGAGCGAGCCGGACACGCCGAAGCTCGGCCCCTCCGGCTGGGTGATCTCGATGGGCTTCAGCGTCGTCCGTGCCGCGCCCTGCACCTCCGGGTAGTAGTTGCCGTGTCCGGCCGGGACCGGCACGTCGCCCTCGTCCTCCACGCGGATCACGCTGTCCGAGGTGAGGTCGATGTGCACGATCAGCCCCTCGACGGGGTGCGCCCACGGGGAATCCTGCTCGTCGTATCGGAGGAAGGTGAGGGACCGGATCACGCGGCGGCCCACCTCGTCGGCCCGGCCCGTGTAGCCCGGGGCCAGGGGGGAGCAGAAGGCGAGGGCCATGTGGTCCGCCAGGCCGCGGCGGCGCATGGCCGCCTGCCATTCCGGGGACGCCTTGGCGATGGCCTCGGCCCGCTCGTACTCCTCGAAGAGGTACTGCGGCTGGCCGTAGGGCGGGGCGTCGTTGGGCACCCGCTCCTGGCGCACGACCTCGCCGCGGGTGATCGAGACGATCACCTCGGTCGCGACGCCGGTGGCGATGTCGAGCAGTGTCACGTCGACCCGGCGGTCGATGGGGGCGCCAGGGCGCCAGGCCGCGAGCTCCTCCTTCGTGGCTTCGTCGGGGAGCAGCATCGGTACGCGGGTGGTCGCCGTCAGCAGGCCGGCTGCGTCGAGCACCGCGCGGGCGGCGGCGATCTCGGCGCCGGTGAGCGGATCGAGCGGATGCGGAGCGGCGATGGGCTCGAGGGAGACGGGCTGGGGGGAGTGCGGGGACATCGTTGACCTCACTATTTTCGAGCGAACGCTCAAGAAACGGATTGGCACGATGATACGACGGCGTGCACGGGTGCACAACCGTGGCGTGTGGGCGATGTCGAGGTCAGCGTCGCCAGGGGGCGAGGATGCTGTCGAGGACCGCGAAGTGCGCCGCCGGCGTCTGCGGCTCGGTGACCTCGACGACCTGCTGGCCGTAGGTGATCGAGCGCAGGAGGGCGAGGAGGTCGCCGGTGGGGGTGTCGGGGCGCAGCTCCCCGTCGGTCGCCGCCTCGTCCAGGGCCTCCCGGATGCTGTCCTGCCACGTCGCGAGGGTCGGCGCTCCGGCGTCAGGAGTCGGTGCGAGAGTGGCCAGGCGTCCCCAGAAGCCGACGACCACGTGCGCCTCGGTGCGGGTGCGCTCGTCGACGGGGAGCACCTCGCCCATCAGGGCCCGCAGGCGGGCGAGGCCGCGCAGCCCGTCCGTCGCGGCGGCGATGCGCTCGTCGGTGCGACGGGTGACCTCGGCCGCCGCGGCGCGGACGACGTCGTCGAAGCCGTCGAAGTAGTGCCACAGGGAGCCGGTCGCGACGCCGAGCTCCTTCGCGACCGCCCGCGAGGACACGCTCTCATGACCGTCCCTGGCGGCGACGACGAGCAGCGCGTCGGCGATCTGACGGCGACGCTCATCATGGTCGACGATGCGGGGCACGTGCTCATTGTGTCGCATCGCGACGGGGTCTCGCTTTTTTGAGCAATCGATCAATATACTTCGGCTGTGGACCTCCTGCTCCCGGCAGCATCGTGGCTGATGGCGGCGGCGGCGCTCGTGTCGGCCGGCGCCTGCCTCGCTGCCCGGCGCGCTGTGCCGTGGCAGGGGCGCCAGGCCGCGGTGGTGATGGCGGTGGGGATGCTGCTGGTGGCGGCGGGGATCACAGGAGCGCTGGGTGCGCTGCTGCTCGGTGCCCTGATGCTCGTGTCCGGCATGATCGGCACGATGGGCGTCCGCGGGGCGGCATCGGCGGCCGGCTGCTGCCACCGCGCGCTCGGGGCGCTCGTGATGGCGATCTGCGCCTTCCACAGTGCCGCCGGAGCGGGGGGTCAGGGCGTGACGCCAGCGGGACACGCGGGGCATGGCCTCGGCGGTGCGCTCGGCGCGCTCCTCGTGCTCGGCACGGTCGCCGTCGTCGGGTGGACGCTCGCCGCGGCCTTGCGTCCGACGGGGCATCGGGGGCGCACCGCCCGGCTGCTCGCGGTGGAATCCTGGGCGATGGCGATCGGGGTCGTCGCGATGGGCATCGCGGGCTGACCGTGCGGTGCGACGCCCGACCTCACTCCCGCGCGGCGGGGCGGACGAAGGCCCAGGCGGCGATCGCCGCGACGGCGGCGGCCAGGGTCATGGTGACCGCCATCGTGACGGCGTTCGTGCCCCCGATCCCGGCGGCGACCGGGGCGAGCACCGGGCCGAACAGGAACGACGACATGCCGAGCAGGGCGGACGCTGTCCCCGCCCTGGCGCCGTGATGCGCGAGGGCGAGTGTCTGGCCGTTCGGGCCGCCGAGGCCCGCACACAGCATGAATCCGACGAGTGCCGCCACCACGCCAGCCGCCCCCGTCCCGCTGAGCGCCAGGACGAGGAAGGTCGTGGTCGCGACGAGCGTCGCCGTGACCCCGCCGAGGTAGACGCGGAGGGGGCCGAACCGGCGCACGACCAGGCGGCTCGACTGGCTGCCGACGATGCTCGCGAGGGCGCCGGCGGCGAAGGCGAGACTGAAGCTCTGCGGGCTGAGGCCGAACTCGTCCTGCAGCACGAACGACGACATCGAGAGATAGGTGAAGAACGCCACGCCCGCACCGGCGGAGGCGCACAGGACCGCGGCGAAGAGCCGGTCGCCCAGCACGGCGCCGGCGTGCGCCCGCAGCGCGCGGAGCCCTCCGCCGTGGCGCGCCTCCGGTCGCAGCGTCTCCGGCAGGAGGAAGACGACCACGAGCAGCAGGATGACGCCGATCCCGGCCAGCACCCCGAAGATCCCGCGCCAGTCCATGATGCGGGCGAGCTGGCCGCCCACCACCGGCGCGATGATCGGCGCGGTGCCCGAGACGAGGAACAGCAGCGAGAGCATGCGGGAGAGCTCGACCCCCTCGAACTGGTCGCGGGCGATCGCCAGGCAGATCACGATGCCCGCTGATCCCGCCAGCCCCTGCAGGAAGCGGGCGACGAGCAGCAGCTCGATGGTCGGAGCGACCGCGCAGACCGCGGAGAGCACCGCGAACGCCGCTACGCCGATCAGCAGCGGCAGCCGCCTGCCCAGCCGGTCGCTGAGAGGGCCGGCGACGAGCTGCCCCAGGCCGAGGCCGATCATGCACGCCGACATGGTCACCTGCGCCAGGGCCTCGGTCGTGCCGAGCGAGGCCGCGAGCTGGGGGAGCTGCGGCAGGTAGAGGTCCATCGACAGCGGACCGAAGGCCTCCAGCATGCCGAGCACCAGCATCGCCCGCAGAGTGCCCATCCGCGCGGGCCCACCGCGCGCCGGGAGGCTCATCCGCCCAGGCGCAGCACGCGGCGCAGCCAGCTCTCCCGCGCGGCCACTGCGGCCCGGGAGACCTCGGCATCGGGGGAGAACCCGGAGAAGCCGTGGTAGCCGCCCGCCCAGACGTGCAGTTCGGCCTGCCCGCCCGTGGCCCAGATCCGCGAGGCGTAGGCGGCGGCCTCATCGCGGAAGGTCTCCGCGGCGCCCACCTCGATGAACGCCGGAGCGAGTCCCGACAGATCCGTGGCCCGGGCCGGTGCCGTGTACGGCGACACGCGGTCGGTGAACCGGTCGGCTCCGGCGATCGCGTCCCACGCGGTGTCGTTGTTGTTCCGGTCCCAGGCGCCGAAGCCGTCGTACTGATGGCTCGACGGGGTCTCGTTGCGATCGTCGAGCATCGGGCAGCCGAGGAGCTGCCCGGCCAGCCGGGGCCCGCCGCGGTTGCGGGAGAGCAGCGCGACCGCCGCCGAGAGCCCGCCCCCGGCGCTCTGCCCGGAGGCGATGATGCGGGAGGTATCGATGCCGAGCTCGTCGGCGTGGGCGACCATCCACTCCAGCGCCGCGTAGCAGTCCTCCGCCTGCGCCGGTCCGGGGTGCTCGGGGGCGAGGCGGTACTCGACCGCGACGCCGACGACGCCGTGCCGCTCGGCGAGGTCGATGAGCTCGGCGGTGCCGAAGAAGCGCGTGCCGAGCACCATGCCGCCGCCGTGGATCGACAGCACCGCCGGTGCCGGGTCCGTGGGCGCCTGCGCCGGGCGCACGACGGTGATCTCGAGGTCCGGAGCCCCGACGGGGCCGGGGATGACCCGGTCCTCCCAGGTCACGGCGCGACCCTCGGCCTGCACGGCCATCGGCGGGATGATCGTCGCGAAGTGGTCGCGGTTGGCGTGGATCGTGTCGGCGCGCAGCGGGATGACCTCCACGAGGTCGACGAAGGCGTCGAGTCCGGCGACGAGCTCCGGGTCGTAGGGCACCGGTTCGGGCGCGCTCATGCGGCGGCCCGCCAGATCCGTCGCAGCCAGGAGGCGCGCGCGGCGAGGGCGGCGCGGGTGATCTCGGCTTCCGGCATGTACATGTCGAAGCCGTGGGCGCCGCCGCCCCAGACGTGCAGCTCGGCCTGTCCGCCGGTCTCCCAGATCCGGAGGGCGTACATGGTGTCCTCGTCGCGGAACATCTCCGCCTCGCCGACCTCGATGTAGGCAGGAGGGAGGCCGGAGACGTCCGTCGCGCGGCTCGGCGCGGCGTAGGCCGGGGCCTCGGTGCTGAACGCGAGGTCCTCGCCGAGGACGCACGACCAGGCGAGGAGGTTCATGTCGCGCTGCCAGGTGCCGATGCCGTCGTACTGCCGACTGGAGATCGTGGTGTTGGTGTTGTCGATCATGGGGCACAGCAGCAGCTGCCCGGCCATGACGGGGCCCCGCCGATCGCGCGCCAGCAGGGCGACGGCCGCGGTGAGGCCGCCGCCCGCGCTGCCGCCGCCCACGACGATGCGCGCGGGGTCGATGCCGAACTCCGCGGCGTGGGCGTGCGTCCACACGAAGGCCGCGTAGCAGTCCTCTACCCCCGCGGGGTACGGGTCCTCCGGCGCGAGGCGGTACTCGACGTTCACGGCCACGACGCCGTGCTCCGCGACGATGTCGACGACCCGCGCCGTCTCCCACGAGCGGTGGCCGACGATCATGCCGCCGCCGTGGATGTTCACGAAGCCCGGGAGCGTCGAGGTCTCGGAACCCGCGGGGCGGAAGATCGTGACCTCGACGTCCGGGGCTCCGGGCGGGCCGGGGATGACACGGTCCTCCCAGGTGATGTCCCGGCCGGCGATCACGGTGTCGTTGTCCGGGAACATCCGGTCGACGCCGTCGCGCGGCAGGGTCTCGCGGGTGAGCGCGGGCTGCGGGTTCTTCGCGATCTCGTCGAGCACGGCCTGCACGTCGGGATCGAAGGGGACGGGGATGATCATGGTTCTCCTCGGGTGGGACGGCGTCAGGGGCCTTCGGGGTCGACGACCCCGCGGTCGGCCCAGAAGGGCTCGACGAGACGGCGCAGCTCGGCGGCGCCGACGCGGTCGACGAGGGCGGCCGCGTCGAGGTTCGCCCGCAGCTGCGTGACGCGGGAGGCGCCGAACAGGGTCGTCGTCAGGGCGGGGTGGGTGAGGGTGAAGGCGATGCCGAGCTGGGCCGGGGTCACGCCGAGGTCCTCCGCGACCGCGGTGAACGCGGGGACGTCGGCGACGATCCGCTCGCGGATGCCGCCGGGGTCGCGCCCGATCTGCCGGCCGCCGTTCACCGTCCCGGCGAGGATCCCGCCCTCCAGGCAGTCCGAGGCCTGCAGTGTGAGGCCCTGCTCCCAGAGGCGTGCGAAGGGCTCGCCGTCCGGGATCGACCGCCGCGAGACGCTGTACTTGAGCTGCGCGATCTGCGGGCCGGGCACGCCTTCCGCGGCGGCGAGGTCGATCAGGGCCTGGATGCTCCCCGCCGACCAGTTGTTCACGCCCCACGCGCGGATGAGGCCGGCGTCGGCGAGGGCGGCGAGGTCGAGCACGAGGTCGCGCAGGTCGAGGTCGTCGCGGCGCAGGTCGCCGAGGATCACGAGGTCGGCGTGCTCGGTGCCCACCCGCATCAGGGCGTTCTCGAGCTGCGGGCGGAAGCCGTCGGCGCCGAAGGCCTCCAGCCAGAGCTTCGACGACAGCAGCCACTCCTCCCGGCGCAACCCCGCCGCGCGCACCATCGCCGAGAAGATCACGTCGGTGAAGACGGGCGGGGCGCCGGGTGCGGAGTACACGCCCACGTCGAAGAGGTTCACGCCGCGGTCGGTGGCCTCGCGGAGGAGTGCGACCGCGTCGGCGAAGTCCATGCGGTCGTAGGTATGCCACGAGCCGAGGGAGAACAGCGAGGCGTGCAGGCCGCTGCGGCCGATCTCGCGCACGGGGAGGGGAGTGGTCATGATGCTCCTCAAAGGCTCGGGTCGATGACGGCCTTGACCTCATCGAGGTGGTGCATGTGGGCGATCTTCGCGGAGGCGTCGGCGAGCCCGACCGGGGCGCTGAACAGGTCGTCCCAGGAGAAGCGGTCGGCGAACGCCGTGAAGAAGTCGATCGCGCGGGCGTAGTCGGAGATGTCGCCGTTGAGTGAGCCGACCACCGTGAGCTCCTTGCCCATGATCGTGCTGAGGGCGAAGCCGTCTCCGGCGGGGCCGGTCGAGCCGACGATCGCGACGGTGCCGCGCTGGGCGGCCATGCCGACGGCGTCCGGTCCGACGCTCGGTGCGCCCGCGAAGTCGAACACGTGGTCCGCTCCCTGGCCTCCGGTGAGCGCCAGGACCTGGTCGACGACGGGCCCGTCGCGGAAGTCGACGACGGCGTCGGCGCCGAAGCGGGCGGCGAGCTCCAGACGGGCCGCGGGAGCGCCGACGGTGATGACCTGCCCGGCACCCGCGATCTTCGCGACTGCCGTGGCGAAGATGCCGAGGGCGCCGGAGCCCTGCACCACCACGCGGGAGCCGGGGCGGATGCGGCCGGCCCGCTCGAACGCGCGGAGGACGGTCTTCGCGGCGCAGCCCGCCATGGAGGCCCAGGTGTCCTTCACCGCCGCCGGGAGCAGGAGCTTGGCGGCACCCGGGGTGACGTACGCGTACTCGGAGAGCCCGGCCGTCGCGAACGGCGGTACGTCGGCGCGCTGGAGGAAGCCGTAGCCGCGGCGGGAGCAGGCGACCGGTTCCCGCAGCACGACGCAGCCGTGGCACTCGCCGCAGGTGGACTCCGACCAGCCGATCCGGTCGCCGGGGGAGAGCGGGCGGCCGAGCGCGTCGCGGGTGTCGGGTCCGGTGGCCACGATCTCGCCGACCATCTCGTGACCGAGGACCATGGGCAGCATTCCGGGGAACGACATCTTCCCCTCCCAGATCTCGATGTCCGTGCCGCACAGCGTGGTGCAGGCGATGCGGACGAGGGCGGCGCCGGGTTCGATCTCGGCGGGCAGCGGGAGGTCCTGCAGGGTGAGCGGCTCGCCGTGCGCGGCGAGCACCGCGGCGCGGGTGGTGGTGGGGAGGGTCATGGTTCTCCAGTCGCGGGGCGGGTGGCGGGATCGAAGACGGTCCTCCGCGGAGCCCGGGAGGGGCGGAATCGATCCTGCACGGAGGGGGACGGGGTCAGACGAGGAGCTGGCCGCCGTCGACGGGGACCGAGACCCCGGTGATGTGGCTGGCGGCCTCGCTCGCGAGGAACAGCACGAGCGGGGTGACCTGGTCGACCTCGGCGATGGTGCCGAGCGGGATGCGCGACTCCCACGCGGCGCGGGCGTCCGGGTTGGAGGCGAAGTCGGCGGTCAGGGGCGTGAGCACGGGGCCGGGGGCGACGGCGTTGACCCGCACCCCGGAGTCGGCGAGTTCGATGGCCGCCGTCCGGGTGAGCGCGTCGACCGCGGCCTTCGTGGCCTCGTAGTGCCCGAGGCCGGGTGTGGGCTGCCGGGCGCCGATCGAGGAGATGTTGACGATGGTCCCGTGGCCGGCCGCGGCGAACAGCCTGCCGAAGACCCGCAGCATGAGGAACGTGCCGCGGACGTTGACGCGCAGGGCCGCATCGACCGCGTCGACCGCGACCTCCTGGAGTGTTCCCCCGCCGGCGACGACACCGGCGTTGTTGACGAGGACGTCGAGTCCGCCGGCCTCGCGGATCCGTTCGGCTGCCGCCTGCACCGACGCTTCGTCGCCGATGTCGAGGGGGAGGGCGGTGGCGCCGATCTCGGCGGCGACGGCTGCGGCGGCGACGTCGTCCACGTCGCCGATGAACACCTCGTCGCCCGCTGCGCGGAAGGCGGTGGCGATCCCGCGGCCGAGTCCGGACGCGCCTCCGGTGACCAGGATGCCACGGGGGGAAGCGGTCATGTTCGTCCTCACTGACGGGTGTTCTGACGGGATGAGTCCGTTATATTCTACAAACATAGAAAAACACAACCCCGTGCCCAGAGCCGGCGAAGGAGCCCCCATGCCCGATGCGACATCCCCCCGCAAGCCGCTGTCTCCGGGAGGGGCGACGGTGCCGCCGCTCGCCCTCGGATCGTGGAACACCTGGGATCGCATGGAGTTCGACGACGCCGTGCAGCTGATCCACCGGGCGGTCGAGCTCGATGCCGGATTCTTCGACGTGGCGTACTACAACATGGGGCCGCACGCCGAGAACTCCCGGACCGACATCCTCTTCGGAGAGGCCTTCCAGGCGAGCGGGGTGGACCGTGCCGCGGTCGTGCTGTGCGGCAAGCTCTGGCTGTGGGACTGGCCGAATCAGGGCTTCCGTGGGCAGATCGAGGAGTCGCTCGAGCGGGCGGGCCTCGACCGCTTCGACACCCTCGTGGTGGGGGACTACCTCGACGCCCCGGACATGCCGCGGCTCGTCGCCGACGTGAACGCTCTCCTCGCGGACGGCCTGGTCGACTCGTGGGGGATCAACAACTGGCGGATCGCGGACACCAGGGCGGCGCTGGCCGAGGCGGACACTCAGGGGCTGATCGGCCCCTCGTTCGCGCAGCTCAAGTACGGCATCGCCCGACGGGCCATGGCGGAGGGTGACGCGTACGGCCCGCTGTTCGCCGACGGAACCCTCGCGCTGCAGGCCTCGGACGTGTTCGAGGGCGGAATCCTCGCCACCGGACGGATGCCTCAGCGCAAGATCGGTGCCGATGTCGGAGGTATCCGCGAGCGGATCCTCGCCGTGTACCCCGAGGTCGCACGGGTCGCGGGGGAGTTCGGGGTCACCCCGGCCGCCCTCGGCATCGCCTTCTGTCTGGCGAACCCCGCGACGGCCACCGTGCTCTTCGGTGCCTCCCGCGTCGCGCAGCTCGAGGAGAACCACGCCGCCCTCGCCCTCGCCCGCGACCACGGAGCCGAGGTCCGCGTCGCCCTCGCCGACTGCCGCGTCGACCACGCCGTCCGCCCCGACGGCACCTGGTGACCCCGTACCCCCCACGCCCCGCCTCCCCCCCCCGCCTCCCCCCCTCCCGGCCGTCCGGGATCACTTCCGCACCTCTCACACGCCCCGCAGGCACGTTCCTGATCCCGCCTCGCGCGGCCCCCGCGTCCCACTCGCCGCGCGGGATCACTTCCGCACCTCGCGCGCGCCCCGCGCGCACATTTCTGATCCCGCGCGGCGTGACTCTCTGCGCGCCGATTCGAAACCCCGCCGCGTGGGGAGGGCGTGCGGCCGGTTCTGATCCGGCTTCTGGCGGCGGCGGTATGTCAGTCGCCGGGCCCGCCGCTCGTGGGCAAGCGAACCGCTCTTCGGCGCCCCGGATCAGAAGTGCTCCTCGCCTCAGTGTGGGATCGGAAGTGCTCCCGCGCATGCGCCGGATCAGAAGTGCTCGTCCTGCCCGCGTGGGAGGAGCGTTCTTGATCCCGGGAGGGTGGGTGTGGTGTCCCTCGGGGGCGGCGGCATAGTACGTCCGCGCCGTCACTTGCTCCGGTGCGGGATGAAAAGGGTGCCTGGAAGGCGACGCGGAGGGGCGTTTCTGATCCGGCTGGCGGGGTGGGCGCAGTGGCGGGATCAGAAACGGGCCCTGTGGGGAGGGGAGAGGTGCGGAAGTGATCCCGGCACCGGCACCGGCGCCGGCACCGGCACCGGCACCCGCACCGGAACCGGCACCCGCGAGGCGGGGTGTGCGCGGGGGAGCAAGGCGCGTGCGCGCTGAGGCATCGGTCCGCGCGGCTGGGGTCGGAAACACGCTTGCGCTCTTTTTCCACGCATGTAGACTAACCAGCACGACACATCGAAGTGGCGTCGGTCCCGGTCTCCGGTCAGCGGCTCTTCGAACCTTCTTCACCACCCCCTGCACCCGAGAGAAGGAACCATGAAACGAATGCCCCTCGCGGTCGCCGCCGCCGTCGCCGCGACCCTCGCGCTCGCCGGCTGCAGCGGCGGCGGAACGCCCTCGCCGTCCGAGGGCGGTGGCGCCGAAGGCCCCAACACCCTCAACATCGGCAACTTCCTCGACGTCACCTCGTGGGACCCGTCCCTCGCCGACATCGGCTTCGACGGCCCCTACCTGTCCGCGGTGTACGACGCCCTCATCGCCCTCGACAGCGACGGCACCCCGATCCCGTCGCTCGCGACGAAGTGGACCGTGGCCGACGACGACCTCAGCATCGACCTCGACATCCGCACCGACGCCGTGTTCAGCGACGGCACCCCGGTCGACGCCGACGCCGTCGTCGCGAGCCTCGAGTACCTCAAGGCCGGCGCCCGGTCCGGTGAGGCCTACGTCAACGCGGAGGGGTTCGAGAAGGTCGACGACGACACCGTCCGCATCGCCCTCACGCAGCGCGACGACACGATCCTCTACCTGATGGGCCTCGGCCGCAGCTACGTCATGCCCCCGGCCTCCATCGAGGCGGGCACGCTCGGCAGCGATCCGGTCGGCTCCGGCCCCTATGTGCTCGACAGCGACACCAGCGTCGCGGGCGCCGAGTACCACTTCACCAAGACCGAGGACCACTGGGACGCGAAGACATATCCGTTCGCCGAGCTCTCGATCTACCCGATCACCGACGCGACCGCCCGCCACAACGCGATGCTCAGCGGGCAGATCAACGTGCAGTACGGCGACGTGGCCAACCTCGACCAGGCCGAGCAGCAGGGCTGGAACACGGCCCAGCGGGTCTCCGGGTGGGCGGGCCTCGTCATCACCGACCACACCGGCGCGAAGAGCGAGCCCCTCGGCAAGCTCGAGGTACGCCAGGCGCTGAACTACGCGTTCGACGGTGCGGCCGTCCTCGCGGCGGTCGGCAGCGGTGCGGGCGTGGCCACCAACCAGGTCTTCCCGGACGGCGGCGACATCAACGACCCCGAGCTCAACGACGCCTACGCGTTCAACATGGACAAGGCGAAGGAGCTCCTGGCCGACGCCGGCTACCCGGACGGCTTCGACATCTCGATGCCGATGTCCCCGATCTTCGAGATGTGGAAACCGTCGGCCGAGCAGGCCCTCAACGAGCTCGGCATCACCGTCACCTGGGACAACATGCAGATGCCGGACTACCAGCTCAACGCACCGAACTACCCGATGTTCATCTCCTTCCTCGCGATGGACGGCAACGACGTGGCCACCGTCTCTCGCCAGCTGACGAGCGTGCAGTGGTTCAACCCGGAGCCCGACTACGCGAAGAACGAGGTCATCGCCCCGCTCGTCGAGAAGGTGCAGACGGAGCGCGGCGACGCGCAGACCGCCGCCATCAAGGAGCTCAACGAGGCCCTCGTCGACCAGGCCTGGTGGTCGGTCTGGTACCAGGCGAACAACATCTACTACACGGCGCCCGGCATCCAGCTGCAGCCCGTCGTGGGGATGATGTTCCCGACGCTGCGGTACATCACGCAGGGCTGAACGCCCGCCGGGGCGGTCGCCATGCGGCCGCCCCGGCACCCCTTCCCCTCCTCCTCACCCTCGAGAGGCCCCCATGCTCCTCTTCACGGCGAAGCGGGTGCTGTCCGGCATCCTCCTGCTCGTCGCGGTCTCGATCGGCACGTTCTTCCTCGCCCACCTCGCGATCAGCGACCCGACCGCCTCGCTCCTCGGGACCACGGCGAGTCCTGCGCAGCAGGAGGCGCTGGCGGCGAAGATCGGTCTCGACCGCCCCCTGATCGTGCAGTTCTGGGACTGGTTCTCCCACGCCGTGCTGCTCGACTTCGGCGTCTCGTGGCGCAACTTCCAGCCGGTCGGCGCGCAGCTCGCGGTCAAGGTCCCCGTCACGCTCTCCGTGGTGACCCTCGCGACCCTCATCACCGCGGTCATCGGCGTCGCGTTCGGCATGATCACCGGACTCCGCCCCGGCACCTGGTTCGACCGGATCATCAAGGGGATCTCCGTCGTCCTCTTCGCGCTCCCCGGGTTCTGGGTGAGCCTGGTCCTCGTCATGTGGCTGGCCGTGCAGCTCAAGTGGTTCCCGGCCGTGGGGTACGTCCCGCCGACACAGTCCGTCGACGGGTGGCTGCGCTCGATCACGCTGCCGGCGATCTCCCTCGCCCTGGGCGGCATCGTCGCCGTCTCGGAGCAGCTGCGCAATGCCGTGATCGCCCAGAGCCGCCAGGACTGGGTGCGCACCCTCCGCAGTCGCGGCCTGTCCGCCGCCCGGGTGAACCTGCACATCCTCCGCAACGCCTCGCCCGCCGCGCTCACGGTGATCGCCCTGATGTTCGTGGGCCTGCTCTCCGGGGCGATCGTGGTGGAGCAGATCTTCAGCCTCCCCGGTCTGGGGCAGCTCACGAACCAGTCGTCGCAGAACGGCGACATCCCCATGCTGCTCGGGATCACGGTGGTCTCCATCGTCTTCGTCGTCCTCATCAACCTCCTGCTCGACCTCGTCCTCGGCTGGATCAACCCGAAGGTGCGCGTCGCATGACCACGACTGACATCCGCGTCGCCTTCGACCGGGCCGCCCAGAAGCGCCGGTCGAGCCTGTTCCGACGCTTCCTCCGTCACCCCGGCGGCTACATTCCGCTCGCGATCTTCGTGCTCATCGTGCTCGTCGGGGTGTTCGCGCCGCTGCTGGCGCCGATGGACCCGAACCTCGTCGACCTCGCAGCCGCGAAGGCCCCGCCCTCGCCGGAGCACCTCCTCGGCGGCGACTCCACCGGGCGCGACATCCTCAGCCGCCTCATCTACGGGACGAGGACGACGCTGTGGGGTGCGCTCATCACGATCGTCACGGCGCTCGTCATCGGCGTCCCGTCGGGTGTCGCGGCCGGGTACTTCGGCGGCGTCTTCGACCGGGTCGCGACCTGGATCAGCGACGCCCTCCAGTCGATCCC
The DNA here is from genome assembly GCF_019091465.1 of Microbacterium sp. GbtcB4. Lineage (NCBI taxonomy): Bacteria > Bacillati > Actinomycetota > Actinomycetes > Micrococcales > Microbacteriaceae > Microbacterium > Microbacterium sp. GbtcB4. The sequence continues at coordinate 79,803 of NZ_JAGXJJ010000007.1, read as the reverse complement.
CGGGATGATCATCCTCCTCGTGGTCGCCGCCGGCAGTCGCAACAACTTCGAGCTGCTGATGGTCACCGTCGGCGTCTTCATGGTGCCGGGCTACTTCCGCATCGCGCGGTCGCAGACGCTCGCCGTCCGCGGCGAGGCGTACATCGATGCCGCCCGCGTGTCGGGGCTGTCGGACGCGCGCATCATCTTCCGCCACGTCATCACGGCCGTCTACCCGCCGGTCATCATCCAGACCGCGCTCACGGCGGGCATCGCCATGGGCATGCAGGCGGGGCTCCAGTTCCTCGGCATCGGCGACTCGAACGTGCCGAGCTGGGGCGCGATGATGCTCGAGGGCTTCCGGCTCATGCTCACGTACCCGCTCATGCTGCTGTGGCCCTCCGCCGCGCTCGGTCTCACGATCGCGGTCCTCGCGATCATGGGCTCCACGCTCGCCGAGCTCGTGCAGGTGCGCACGCCGCGGGCGGCCCGACGGCGGCGGCGCGGTGTGCTCGAGACCGCGGACGAGGTCGCCGCGGCTCCCGCCACGGGCAGCGTGCGTCATGAGGCTCCGGCGTCGGCCCTCCGCGTCGAGAACCTGCACGTCGTGCACGCGACACCGACAGGGGAGACCGAGGTCGTGCACGGAGTGACCCTCGACGTCGCGCCAGGGGAGGTCGTCGGGATCGTCGGCGAGTCCGGGTCGGGCAAGTCGCAGACCGTGTTCTCGGTGCTCGACCTGCTCCCCGCGACCGGCCGGGCGACCGCCGACGCGATCTGGGTCGGCGGCGCGGAGGTCACCCACGCGACGCCGAAGGAGCGCCAGGCCCTGCTCGGGCGCACCATCGGCTATGTGCCGCAGGAGCCGATGAGCAATCTCGACCCGTCGTACACGATCGGGCACCAGCTCATCGAGCCGCTGCGCCGGACGCACGGGCTGGGGAAGGCCGCCGCCCGGCAGCGCGCGCGGGAGGTGCTCCTGCGGGTCGGGCTGTCCGACCCCGATCGCGTGATGCGCAGCTACCCGCATCAGGTGTCCGGCGGCATGGCGCAGCGCGTGCTCATCGCCGGCGCGATCGCCGGTCGGCCGTCGCTCCTCGTCGCCGACGAGCCCACCACCGCCCTCGACGTCACCGTGCAGGCCGAGGTCCTCGAACTGCTGCGGGAGCTGCAGGCCGAGTACGGCATGGCGCTGCTCATCGTGACGCACAACTTCGGCGTCGTCGCCGACATCTGCGACCGCGTGATCGTCATGCGCGGCGGCGACATCGTGGAGTCGGGGCCCGTGGACGACCTCTTCGCCGCGCCCACCCAGGAGTACACGCGCGAGCTCATCGCCGCGTCGCTCGACGAAGCCGAGGGCCGCGCCGCGCTCGACGGCCGGCGGACGGAGGTCCCCGCATGAACACCGCTCCGGTGAACCCCCTGCTGCAGGTGGACGACCTCGTGGTCGAGTACGGCCGGGGTCGGCACGCCTTCCGCGCGCTGCACGGCGTCTCCCTCGACATCGCCCCCGGTGAGTGCCTCGGCCTCGTCGGCGAGTCCGGATCGGGCAAATCGACCCTCGGCAAGGCCATCCTCGGCCTCGCCCCGGTGACGGCGGGGCGCATCCGCTTCGACGGCCGGGACATCGGCCGCCTCGGCGGCCGGGCCCGACGGGCGCTCGCCGACGACGTGCAGGTCGTGTTCCAGGACCCGTACGGCTCCCTCAATCCGGCACTGACCATCGGCGACATCCTCGCCGAGCCGTTGCTGACGACGGGCATCGGGGCGAAGGCGGCCGACGCGCGCGTGCGCGACATGCTCGACCGCGTGCGCCTGCCCGCCACGAGCATGGACCGGTACCCGAGCGAGTTCTCCGGCGGGCAGCGGCAGCGCATCGCGATCGCCCGCGCCCTGGTCCGCGGTCCGCGGCTGATCGTGTGCGACGAGCCGGTCAGCGCGCTCGATCTCACCACGCAGGCCACCATCCTCGACCTCTTCATCGAGCTGCAGCGCGACACCGGTGTGGCCTACCTGTTCGTGTCGCACGACCTCGGCGTCGTCCGGCGGGTCTGCCACCGGGTCGCGGTGATGTACCGGGGCGAGATCGTGGAGATCGGTGACGGGGAGCAGGTCACCCGCGCGCCACGCCACCCGTACGCCGAACGGCTGCGGCTGGCCTCGCCCGTCGCCGACCCAGCGTCCCAGCGGGAACGCCGGGCGCAGTGGCTCGCTCTGCGGGAGGTGCCCGATGCGGCGGTACGGTAGCTCCAGGCCGGAACTCGCCACACCCCGGACTCGGCCGGAAGGACGCCATGCCGAAGATCATCGACCACGACCAGCGGCGACGGGACATCGTCGAGGTGGCCAAGAGCATCATCCTGAAGGGTGGGTTCGAGGCGGCGACCATGCGCAGCATCGCCGCGGAGGCGGGCTTCGCGAACGGTGCGCTGAAGCACTACTTCCCCGGGAAGGAGAGCATCGTCGCGGCGACGTTCGAGACGATCCTGCAGCAGATGTCCGAGGGCGTGGAGGCCGCCGGGCAGGAACCGGTGGCGGCGGACGACGCGCTGCGCGGCTTCCTGCAGGCCACCGTGCCGCGCGACCCGGAGCAGATCGCCGCGGGCCGGGTGCTCCTGGCGCTGTGGGAGTACGCGATGGCGAACGAGTCGCTGGCCGAGCTCTACCGCGGACACCTGGGCTCCTGGCGAGCCTCGCTCATCGCGCGCATGGAGGCGGCCCGCGACGAGGGGTCGATCCGCGATCAGGACTACGGCCCGCTGGCGGACGAGTACATCTCCGCGGCGGTCGGTGCGACGGTCATCAACCTCATGTACCCGGACGGCGACCGCATCGCCGACTACGAGAACTACATCGACCGGTTCCTCGCGCGGCTGCGCTGAGGGCGAGGGGCCGGTCCCGAGAGGACGGCCCGTCATGACCCTTCCCCCGGAACGACCCGTGGTGTTCCTGCACGGCCTCGCCTCGCGCGGCACGCAGGACTGGCCGGACAGTGAGTGGACGGCGGTGCTCGGCGATCGGCCGCGCCGGGTCCTCGATCTGCCGGCGCACGGCGACGCCCCCGGGCTCGGAGTCGTGCCGACCGCCGCGGTGCTCGACGCGCTCGCCGCAGCGATCGGCCCGGACGAGGTCGACCTCGTCGGCTACTCGCTCGGGGCCCGGCTCGCCTGGGACCTCGCCCGGCACCCGGGTGTCGCGGTGCGGCGTCTCGTGCTCGGCGGCCTCAGCGCGGGGGAGCCCTTCGCGCTCGTCGGCCTCTCCGCCGCGCGAGCCGCCATCGCCGGTGGACCGTCTCCCGTCGATCCGCTGACCGGGATGATCGTGCACATGGTGAGCCTGCCCGGCAACCGCCCGGACGATCTGCTCGACCTCATCGAGGGGCTCGCGACCGAGCCGTTCGCGCCCGAAGCCGGAGCGCCGACGATGCCGGTGCTGCTCCTGGGTGGCGAGGACGACCCGATGGCCGCGGGCATCGACGAGCTCGCCGCGCGGCTGCCGGACGTCCGGGTGCGGCGCGTCCCCGGCGATCACCTCGCGGCACTGCACACCGCCGCGTTCCGCGACGCCGTACGCGGGTTCCTCGCGGACTGACCCGCCGGTCCGACGCCCGGCGTCCTCCTGTCCTTTATTTCCCACGTTCGTAGACATACCGAAAGGCATCCGCCATGACCGACACCCCCACCCCCGACGCCGCCCGCATCCTCGACATCGCCACCGGCTACATGGCCGCGAAGCAGCTCTTCCAGGCCAGCCGCATCGGGCTGTTCGCCGCCGTCGCCGCGGGCGCCGACACGGCCGCGGCGATCGCCGAGCGCTGCGGGGTGAGCGAGCGGATCGCCCGGCTGCTCGCCGACGCCCTCGCCGCGAAGGGTCTCCTCGTCCGGACGGAGGGGCGCTACGCCCTGGCTCCGGACGCCTCCGCCTACCTCACGGGGGAGGGCGCGGTCATCGACCTCGCTCCGTTCCTCACGTTCCTCGACGAGATCAGCTACCCGCACTGGCTGCAGTTCGCGCACACGGTCGACACGACCGAGCCCGGCGATCTGCAGATGGACGACGCGCGGTGGGGCACGTTCATGGCCGGCGTCATGACGTACAACCGCCTGCACGCGCAGGAGTTTGGCCGGCTCGTCGAGCTCGCCGGCGCGACGAAGGCCCTCGACTTCGGTGGTCTGTCCGCCGAGTTCGCCCTCGCCGTCATGGCGCGCAACCCCGAGCTGCATACGACGTTCGTCTACGCCCCGGGATTCGAGGACGGCGTGGCCGAGGCGGTCGAGGCGGCGGGCGTCGCCGACCGGGCTGCCGTCGAGGTGGGGGACACGGCGACTGCGGCCCCCGAGGGTGCCTACGACGCGGTGTTCGCCAACCACGTCATCCACCGCTTCTCCGCGGAGGAGAACGCGCAGATCTTCCGCCGGCTCCGTGCCGCAGCGGTCGAGGGGGCGACGCTGACCGTGCTCGACTTCTTCCTCGACGACGACGACGAGCAGCGCGCGCTGGACGCCCTGCACGCGGGGGAGTACCTCGTGATCGACGGCACCGTCGTGTACCCGGAGTCGCAGGTCCGTGGCTGGCTGACGGACGCCGGCTGGGCGGTGCGCGACACCGTCGCCCTGCCGGGGAGCCCGCGCGTGCTCCTGGCCACCGCGGTCTGACGACCGCGGTTCGAGACTGGTCCGAGGGGGATCAGGGGCGGGCGGCATGCGTGAACATGCCGCCCGCCGTTTTCGTGGCTCGGGTGGTCAGTCGCGCGCGAACACCGTGCGGCCGTTGACGATGGTGCGCTCGACCCGAAGATCGGCGAACGGGCGACCCGGGGTGCACGGATCCTCATCGAGCACCGTGATGTCGGCGACCTTGCCGGGCTCGAGGGTGCCCTTCCAGCTCGCGGCGCCGTCCTGGATCGCGGCGTCGGCCGTCATCGTGCGCAGCAGCCGGCGCCGGGTCGCGGCGTCGTCCGCCCGGCCGTCGGCGGCGAGGAGGGCGAGGGAGGCATCGAGGCTGGGGCGCCAGTCCGGCGTGGCGATCGGGGCGTCGCTGGTCACGGTGGTCAGCGCCCCGGAGGAGAGCATCTCGGCCAGCGGCCACGCCGCGGCGACGCGGGCCTCGCCGAGCTGCACGGCCGCCCAGGAGTGCGTGTGCGCGGCGATGAGGGGCTGCACGGCGAAGCCGACGCCGAGGCGCTCCGCACGGCGGATCTGCGCGGGGGTCGCGAGGTCGCCGTGCACGATGTGGTGAGGTGCCGGCGGCGGGGGTGTCTGGCCGTGCCGTTCCAGTGCCGCGAGGAACTCCTCGATCGAGCGGTCGCCGGTGGCGTGCACCGCGATCTGGAGACCGCGACTCGCGGCCAGCGCGATCATCCGCTGGAAGGCGCTGAGCGGATCGGCATCGCCGCGCGTGAGCAGATGCCCGGTCGTCCCGTCCGGGTAGGGGGCCGACGTCCAGGCGGTGGCCATCGGCGGGATGCCGTCGGCGAAGATCTTCACGCCGGGGATCGCGAGCCAGCGGGGGTCGGTCGACGGGGGCGGCACCGGGAGTCCGGCGGCGAAGTCCTCCAGGGAGCTCTCGCCGTCGATCGTCCCGAACAGGCGCAGCAGCGTGACGCGCGAGGTCTGCGCGCCCTCCCGGTGCAGCTCCACGTACGCGTCGAGCATGTCGGTGCCGAAGCAGCCGGTCTCGCCGTCGTCCTCCCCGGGGCCGATGCCCGGCTCCGTGTAGCTGGTGATGCCGAACTCCGCGAGCAGTGCCCAGGCCCGGCGCAGGGCCGCGTGTCGTTCGTCGGCCGTGGCCACGAGGCGGCCGGTGGGCTGCTCCTCGGGCGGGGTGTCGGAGAAGAAGAGGTGCGGCCAGCGCGCGCCCAGCCAGGCGGCGTGGAGGTGGGCGTCGTTGAGGCCGGGGATCGCGGTGCGACCGTCCAGCTGCACGATCTCGCGGGCCGGGAGGGCTTCGGCGGCGGCGTCAGTGGCGACGATCACCCCGTCGCGGACGGCGATCGCGGTGGCGACGGAATCGGTGGCGTCGACGGTGTGGATGCGGCCGCCGCGGAGAAGGAGGTCGGCGTCGTCGCCGAGGAGTGCGCTGCTCATTATTCCACCAGTGTAGACGTAAAACTCTCGCGCACGGGCGTCTGCGCTGCCCGATTCGGCGCGTGGTTCCGCGGCTTGTACCCTGGAGTCATCCCCCGAACACCCCGGCAACCTCGTGCGCGCCGGCGACCTCGGCGCGCGCTCACACATGCAAGGACGCAGATGAACGATTCCGCGGCACACCGCGACGAATGGACGGCGAGCGAAGAGCTGGCGGAGCGGATGATCCCGCTCATCGGGGCTCTCAAGCGCGAGCGCGACGTGGTCACCTCGTTGCACGGTCATCGCCTGCTCGGCCTCTCGGCCACCGGCATCGTCGAGGTGCACGAGCGCGTGGCCCAGCTCGGACACGAGCGCCTCGACGTCGAGGACAGCCTGGCGGTGCTCGAGGGCATCCACGCCCTGGCCCCCGGCGCCTCGTCGATCGACGTGGCCCGCCTCGTGGAAGGGTACGCGGAGAGCGGCCGCCCGCTCGGGGAGTATTTGGCCGAGACCCTGGCCCCGGCCGTCGGCGCGGTCCCGGCACCGCCGACCGACGTCGTGCTCTACGGCTTCGGGCGCATCGGCCGCCTGCTGGCCCGCATCCTCATCGCGCACACCGGCGGCGGGAGCGGGCTCCGGCTCCGCGCCATCGTCGTGCGCCGCGGCTCCGAGAACGACCTCGTCAAGCGCGCGTCGCTGCTGCTGCGCGACTCGGTGCACGGCCGCTTCGCGGGCTCGGTCACGGTGGACGCGGACGCCGAGCAGATCATCGCCAACGGCACGCGCATCCAGGTCATCTACTCCGACGACCCGGCGGCCGTCGACTACACGGCCTACGGCATCGACGACGCGATCGTCGTCGACAACACCGGCCGCTGGCGTGACGAGGCCGGACTCTCCCAGCACCTCCGCGCGAAGGGCGTCGCCCGCGTGCTGCTGACCGCCCCCGGCAAGGGCCCGCTGAAGAACATCGTGCAGGGCATCAACGACGACACGATCACCGAGGAAGACCGCATCGTCTCCGCGGCGTCGTGCACGACCAACGCCATCACCCCGGTGCTCGCCGCGATCGACGAGGCCTACGGCGTCGTGAAGGGTCACGTCGAGACCGTGCACTCGTTCACGAACGACCAGAACCTCATCGACAACTTCCACAAGGGCGACCGCCGCGGTCGCTCCGCCGTGCTGAACATGGTCATCACCGAGACCGGGGCGGCGAAGGCCGTGGCCAAGGCTCTGCCGCAACTCGAGGGCAAGCTCACGGGCAGCGCGATCCGCGTCCCCACGCCGGACGTCTCGCTCGCGGTGCTGCACCTCACACTGGAGCGCCCCGCCACCAAGGACCAGGTCAACGACTACCTGCGCCGGGTCTCGCTGCACTCGAAGCTCCGGCAGCAGATCGACTACGTGGAGAGCCCGGAGGTGGTCTCCACGGACTTCGTCGGCTCGCACCGCGCGGGCATCGTCGACGGCCTGGCCACGATCGCCGACGAGGACACCCTCATCCTCTACGTCTGGTACGACAACGAGTTCGGCTACTCCTGCCAGGTGATCCGGGTGCTGGAGACCATGGCGGGGTCGCACCCGGTCGTGCTCCCCGCCCGCCGCGAAGTTACCCTCTGACCCCTCCCGTCGACCCACCCCCTTCCGCTCGACCCGGCCCCCTGCGTGCGAACGCAACGGGCCGGGGCACGCGAAAGGGGGTGGGTCGCGGCATGATGAGGGGCATGAAGACCTCACGATGGCGGGAGGAGCGGCTGCGGTTCCAAGGGCTCACGGCGCCGGAGCGGGACGTGGCGGGGGCGGCGGCGCGGCTGCTCGCGGTGCAGAGCCAGGACTTCACGGCCGGACGGTGGGCGCTGGCCCTGCGGACGAAGGGCGACGTACGGCTTCGTGACGTCGACGCCGCGTTCGACCGTGGGGACCTCGTCCGGGCCTGGACCATGCGGGGGACGCTGCACACGATCCCCGCGCGCGACCTCGGCTGGGTGCTGGAGGTCACGGCCGCACGACAGCTGCAGCAGGCGGCCTCCCGGCAGCGGCAGCTCGGCATCGACGACGACATGATCGACACGGTGGTCCGGGAGCTCACGCCGCGGCTCCGTGACGGCGGCCTCACCAGGGGCGAGATCTTCCCGGTGCTCGAGGGCATGGGCATCGACCCCTCGGGCCAGCGCGGCATCCATCTGCTGTTCGCGCTGACGGTCTCCGGCGTGCTCGTGCAGGGGCCGGTCGTGCCGCGGGAGGGCATCACGCGGGAGCAGCGGTTCGTGCTCGCGGCGGACCACATCCGCGACCACGCCCACCCGGAGGACCCGCTGGCCGAGCTGTTCGTCCGCTACGTCGAGGGACACGGGCCCGCCGGGGTCGCGGACTTCGCGTGGTGGTCGGGGCTGACGCTCGGGCGGTCCAGGGAGGCGGCGGAGCGCGCGGCGACACGGGTGACCGAGGCCGACGACGGGGTCTTCGTCGGCCGCACCCCGCCCCGGCGCGCGGCAGGCCGTCCGGCCGTGTTCGCCCTCGGAGCCTTCGACGAGTACTACATCTCCTACGCCGACCGCACCGTCGTCTGTGACCCCGAGTACCTCGCCGCCGTCGGACCGGGGAAGAACGGGATGGTCCGGGCGACCGTCGTGGAGCACGGCCGCGTGATCGGCTGCTGGACGCACGCCGCCGCCGCCCACACCACCCCTCCGGAGTTCTTCACTGCACCCGAGGATCCCGCCGCCGTCGCCACCGCACTCGCCCGCTTCGCCGCGTTCCTCGCCTGACCTCGCGTCGACCCACCCCCTTCCGCGCGTCCCGGCCCCTTACGGCCGCGCGTAACGGGCCGGGGTGGACGCAAGGGGGTGGGTCGACGTCACTCGCTGGCGTGGCGACCGAGGAAGTTGTAGACCTCGTTGTCGTCCACGCCGGGGAACATGCCGCGGGGGAGCGGCGAGAACATGTGGGTGTGCACGCGGGCGCTCGGCCACGCCCGACCCTTCCAGCGCTCAGTGAGCTCGGCCGACGGGCGACGGCAGCACGCCTCGTCGGGGCAGGTCGACACGGCCCTGTCGTTCGTCTCGCGACCCCGCCACCACCGGGCGTCGTCGAACGGCACGCCGACCGTGACGGAGAACTCGCCCTCGCTCGACGACCCGGTCTGCGTGGAGCACCAGAACGTGCCGGACGGGGTGTCCGTGTACTGGTGGTGCTCGACGGTGCGGTTCTGCTCCGTGAAGGCGGAACGGGCCTGGAACTTCCGGCACACCCGCTGTCCCTCCACGGCTCCCGTCACGTCCATCGGCAGCGGCAGGTCGTCGTTCTCGTAGACGCGCGTGATGGCTCCGGTCGAGTCGACGCGCAGGAAGTGCAGCGACATGCCGAGGTGCTGCGTGAGCAGGTTGGTCATGCGCATGCCGGCGGCCTCGTGCGTCACGCCGAACCCGTCGCGGAAGTCCTCCACCGCGAGGTTGCGGTCCTTCTTCGCCTGCTGCAGGAAGGCGACCGCGGCGGTCTCCGGCATCAGGCAGCACGCCGCGAAGTAGTTGATCTCCAGGCGCTGCTGCAGGAAGTCGGCGTAGTCGGTCGGCGGCGTGTGCCCGAGCAGGCGGTGCGCCATCGCCTGCAGTGCCATGGACCGCAGGCCGTGTCCGCCGGGGATGGATGCCGGGGGCAGGTAGATGCGGCCGTTCTCGAGGTCGGTGACCGAGCGCGTCGAGTGCGGCAGATCGTTGACGTAGATGAGCTCGAAGCCGAGCTTCTCAGCCATGATGCTCACGGTGCGGTGGGTCAGGGCGCCCTGCGAATGGCCGGCCGCCTTGAGCTGCTTCTCCGCGAGCTTCTCGATGTCCGGGAGGTAGTTGTTCTGCGCGCGCATCCGCAGGCGCAGCTCCGTGTTGGCGCGACGGGCCTCCTCAGGGGTCGCGATGGCCTCGCGCTCGCGGCGCTGCAGCTCGCGGTGCAGCCCGAGGATGGACTCGATGGTCTCGTCGCTCATGCCCTTCGTGACCCGGACGGGCGAGACCCCGAGTTGACGGAAGACCGGACTCTCCTGCGCCCGCTCCAGCTCGATCTCCAGGGCCGCGCGTCGGTTCGGCGGCTCGCCGGAGATGAGGTCGGTCACCTCCGTGCCGGTGGCCTGCGCGATCGCCTGGAGGAGGGAGAGCTTGGGCTCGCGCTTGCCGTTCTCGATGAGGCTGAGCTGGGAGCCGGCGACCCCGACGACGGCTCCGAGCTCGTCGAGCGTGTAGCACTTCTCCAGACGGCGGTGCCGGATGCGGTGGCCGAGGGTCGTGAGGTGGATGCCGGAGGACGCCATAGTTTGAGTCTATCGAAAGAACCGTGATTCTTATCGCTCGATTTGGCCGAAAGTCCGCGCCGAGGGCGAAGAAGATGGAAGCAACGCCCCACACTTCGAAGGAGCAGTCATGGCCATGGCCGAAGTCCTCACCCCTCGCACGTCCCCTGTCGCCCCGACGCGCACGTTCGGCACCGCCCCCTCCTACGACACCCCTGCGATGGCGGAACTCGCCGCCTGGGTCGAAGAGATCCGCGCGCTCACGCAGCCGGACGCCGTGCACTGGGTGGACGGCTCGCGCGCTGAGAACGACTGGCTGCTGCGCGGACTCGTCGACGAGGGCAAGCTCATCAAGCTGAACCCCGAGTGGCGTCCCGGATCGTACCTGGCGCGCTCGCACCCCAGCGACGTCGCCCGTACCGAGGCCCGCACCTTCATCGCCTCGGAGCGCGAGGACGACGCCGGCCCCACCAACAACTGGGCCGACCCCGCCGAGATGCACACGAAGATGGACGAGATCTTCGAGGGCTCGATGCGCGGTCGCACGATGTACGTCGTGCCGTTCTCGATGGGTCGCGTCGGCGGCCCCCTGTCGCACATCGGCGTGCAGATCACCGACAGCGCCTACGCGGTCGCGTCGATCGGCATCATGACTCGCGTGGGCGACGAGGTCACCCGCCAGATCGCCGAGGGCGCGCCCTGGGTCAAGACCGTGCACTCCGTCGGCGCTCCGCTGGAGTCGGGCGAGCCGGACGTCGAGTGGCCCTGCAACGACGACAAGTACATCGTGCACTTCCCGGAGACGCTCGAGGTGTACTCGTACGGATCGGGCTACGGCGGCAATGCGATCCTCGCGAAGAAGTGCTTCGCGCTGCGCATCGCGTCGGTGATCGCCCGTGACGAGGGCTGGCTCGCCGAGCACATGCTCCTCATCCGCGTGATCGACCCGCAGGGCAAGGCGTACCACGTCGCCGCCGCGTTCCCGTCGGCCTGCGGCAAGACGAATCTCGCGATGCTCCGCCCGACGATCCCCGGCTGGAAGGTCGAGACCCTCGGCGACGACATCGCCTGGATCCGCCCCGGCGAGGACGGACGGCTCTGGGCGATCAACCCGGAGGCCGGCTTCTTCGGCGTCGCGCCCGGCACGGGTGAGTCGACCAACGTCACCGCGGTCGAGACGCTGTGGGGCAACACGATCTTCACCAACGTCGCGCTCCGTCCCGACGGCGATGTGTGGTGGGAGGGCCTGACCGACGAGGCGCCTGCGAACCTGATCGACTGGGAGGGCAACGACTGGACGCCCGACTCCGGTCGTCCCGCGGCGCACCCCAACTCGCGCTTCACCGTGTCGGCGGCCCAGTGCCCGCAGATCTCCGAGGACTGGGAGGAGGCCGTGCCGCTCGACGTCATCCTGTTCGGCGGACGCCGCGCGAGCAACGTGCCGCTCGTCGTCGAGGCCACCGACTGGACCCACGGCGTGTTCCTGGGCTCGAACATCTCCTCCGAGCGCACGGCGGCGGCCGAGGGCACGGTCGGCGAGCTGCGCCGCGACCCCTTCGCGATGCTGCCGTTCTGCGGCTACAACATGGCCGACTACTTCGGCCACTGGCTCAAGGTCGGCCGCGGCCTGCGGTTCGACCGTGCACCGCGCATCTTCCAGGTGAACTGGTTCCGCCGTGGGGCGGACGGCCGGTTCCTCTGGCCCGGATTCGGCGACAACTCCCGTGTCGTCGACTGGATCATCCGCCGGGTGGCCGGCGACGTGCCGGCCGTGGACAGCCCCATCGGACGCCTGCCGCGCGTGGAGGACCTCAACCTCGACGGGCTCGACATCCCCGCGGAAGACCTCGACGAGCTCTTCTCGGTCGACCCCGAGGCGTGGAAGGCCGAGGCCGACCTCACGGAGGAGTTCTACGACACGTTCGGCGACCGGGTGCCCGCAGCTCTGCGCACCGAGCTCGCGTCGCTGCGCTACCGCCTCGCGAAGGCGTAGCCCCCAGACCGGTGCCGGTTCGGGGGAGCCGGCACCCTCGGCCTCCGGGCCGAGCCCTACCCGCGAAGGCGGGGCATCAGAGACGAACCCATGGCTGAGTGGTCTCCGACGCCCCGCCTTCGTGGCACCCCCTCCCGTCGAGACCCCGGTTTCGCGTCGAGACCCCGCCCCGCATACGTGCGGAAGGCGGGGTCTCGACGCGAAACCGGGGTCTCAGCAGGCGGAGGAGGGCAGGGGGAGGGGAGTAGGGGTAGGGGAGTAGGGGTAGGGGAGGGGGGAGAGGGGGTCAGGCGAGGAGCTGGTGGCGGGCGAGGTCGCGGTAGAGCGGGGTCGACTCCACGAGCTCGGCGTGGGTGCCCTGTCCGACGACCACGCCGTCGTGCAGCACCACGATGAGGTCGCTGTCGACGACGGTGGACAGACGATGCGCGATCACGACGAGCGTGCGGTCCGTGGCGACCGCGTCGATGGCCTCGCGCATGCGCTGCTCGTTCACGCCGTCGAGCGACGAGGTCGACTCGTCCAGCAGGAGGATCGGGGCGTCCGTGAGGAGTGCCCGGGCGATCGCGAGCCGCTGCCGTTCGCCGCCGGAGAGCATCACGCCGTCCTCGCCGACCGGAGCGTCGACCCCGAGGGGGTTCCGCTCCAGCACGTCGCCGAGGTTCACGGCGCGGAGCACGCGCTCGCAGTCCGCATCGGTGGCGTCGGGGGAAGCGAGCCGCAGGTTCTCGGCGAGGGTGCCGGCGAGGGTCGGGGCGTCCTGCTCGACGTAGCCGAAGTGCGCGCGCAGCTCGTCGCGCGCGTAGGTGCGGGTGTCGTGTCCCTTCAGGCGGATGGAGCCGCCCGTCGGGTCGTAGAAGCGCTCGATGAGGGAGAGGATGGTGCTCTTCCCCGCCCCGCTGGGACCGACCAGCGCCACCCGTGCCCCGCGCGGGACCGCGAACGACACCCCGCGGAGCACCTCGTGGTCCTGCGGGTCGACGGCGGCCTCGGTCTGCTCCAGGTGCGCATCGGCGAGCAGGGTCTGCGCCTCCCTCGCGGCGGCACGGCGGGCGGCGACGACGTTCTCCGGGTAGCGGAACCGCACGTCGCGGAACTCCAGGGCGGGGGCGTCCGCACCGGGCTCCTCGTCACGGGGCAGTGCGGCGGCGGTGGCGGCGTCGTCCTGGGTCTCGGTGGGCAGGTCGAGGACCTCCTGGATGCGGCCGAGCGCGCCGAGGGCCTGGTTGACGGAGGTGATCGCGCCGAACGTCGAGGCGAGGGGCATCACCAGCAGGAAGAGGAACATCACGAACGAGATGAGGGCCGCGATCGAGATGGCTCCGGCGGCGACGCGGAAGCCGCCCACGCCGAGCACGACGAGCAGGGAGAGCTGGAGGGCGATGCCGGCGACCGGCACCACGAGCGAGGAGATCTTCGCGATCCGCACGCCGATGCCATAGGCCTCAGAGGCCCGCTCCGTCACCGCCGCGGTCTCCCGCTCGGTCGCGCCCGAGGCCCGGATGGTGCGGATGGACCCGACGGCCCGCTCGACGCCCGAGGCCAGCTCGCCGACCTTCTCCTGCTGGGCGGTGGACGCCGTGCGGATCCGGCCGCTGAGGGCGACGACGACCACGACGGAGACGCCGATCACCACGACGATGAGCAGCAGCAGCACGGGGTCGATGAGCAGCATCGCGATCAGCGCCCCGGCGAAGAGGACGACGTTGCCGACCGCGTCGGCGAGCCCCTGCGTGAGGACGGCGTAGAGGAGCGTGGTGTCGGTGCCCACACGGGAGACGAGGTCGCCGGTGCGCCGTGCGTCGAACTCGGACGTCGGCAGGTGAAGGATGCGGGCGATGAGCTTGCGGCGGCTGGAGTAGACGACCGCGGTGCCGGTGCGCTGCAGCAGGTAGTGCTGGAACCCCGAGATGATCGACGACACGATCACGAAACCGACGAGCAGCCACACGAGCACGCCGATCGTGCCGTCGGATTGCACGGCCTCGATGACCTGGCCCACGAGGAGGGGCTGCACGAGCGAGGTCGCGGCGCCGAACACGCTGAGGACGGCGACGACGACGAGGGTGCGCTTGTGCTCGAAGAGGAAGGGGAGGAGCTGGCGGAAGGTGGCGCGGGGCCCGTCGGCCGGTGCGCCCCGTCCGCGTCGGCGTGCTGTCGCCGTGCGGGACATGGGGGACCTCGATCTGGAGATGGTACTTCGACCGTACTCGGGGGACGGCCGTTTCCTATGGGGCGGCTGTATGGGCTCAGGTGCGCCCGAAGCGCCGATGTGCCGCCTGTTTGGTGACGCCGAGGGCGCTCGCGATCGCCTGCCACGAGTAGCCGCTCGTGCGGGCGCGACGGACCTGGGACTCTTCGGCGCGCGCGAGCTCCTTGCGCAACGCGGCCAGGCGGTGGAGCTCGGCGAGGGGTCCGCCGCCCTCGGCCGCGGCGATGGTGGTCCGTTGAGACATAGGGACCTCCTTCGCGTCAATATTCGTTGACGCGGCGGGCCCGCGTCAAGAAGTGTTGACGAGCACGTTGTCCACAGCACGGCCTTGCCCGCATGTGGAGCGCATGCGATGCTGACAGGATGGCTCGCATGCTGCAAGTGAGGAACCTGCCGGATGAGGTTCACGCCCGGCTCAAAGAGCGTGCCGCGGCGGAACGCATGAGCCTGTCGGACTACGTCGCGCGCGAGTTGGAAGACCTCGTCCGGTACCGCAGCAATGCCGAGGTCCTCGAGGTGTCGCGGGCACGAGCGCGCGCGGCCGGCGTCTCCCTGACGCGCGAGGGCATCCTCGCCGCCCGTGATCGCGAACGGGACGAGCGCGAGTGAGCGGGACGTCCGAGGCGGTCGTGCTCGATGCCTCGGCGGCGATCGAGGCACTGCTCGGCGAGGAGGTCTGGGCGCACGGCAAGGAGTTCCATGCACATGCGGGTCTCGATATCGAGGTCCTCTCCGTGCTCCGACGCCTCACGATGCGGTCCTCGATGCCGGCGCATGCCGCTCGCGAGGCTCTCGACGCGTTCGGAGCGCTGGAGATTACCCGCCATCCGCTGCGTCGGCTCATCCCGCGGATCTGGTCGCTGCGCGGTGACGTCTCCGCGTACGACGCCGGTTATGTCGCGCTCGCGGAGGCCCTCGACGTCCCTCTGCTCACGGCCGATCGCCGGCTGGCGAAGACGGCGGCCCGGTACTGCGACGTCGTGGTGCTGTGAGCACCCGGCCAGGCGAGAACACCCCACCCGCTCCGAGACTAGGGTGAGCGGATGCCGGAGAAGTGGATACTGTTCGACGTCGGCGGCGTGCTCGAGGTCGTCGACGATGACGCCTGGCAGGACCAGTGGTGGGCGCGCTGGTGCCGTGAGGCTGACATCACGCCCCAGGAAGCGGATGAGCGCCTGGCGGCTGCGGCACTCCCGAGGATCGACCTCGAAGCGGGAGTGGCTGAGGCGTTCTGGGAGGGACTCGGGGCGGTGCTGCGTCTCGACAGTGACCGCCAGGCGCAGATGCGTGCGGAGTTCTGGGATTCCTACTGCGGTCATGCCGACTCGGAGCTGATCGCGCACGCCGCGACGCTGCGGGGAAGGGCGAGGGTGGCGATCCTCTCGAACTCGGCGGACGGCGCGCGCGAGGAGGAGGAACGGCGCTACGGGTTCTCTGCGGTGTTCGATCCCATTTGTTACAGCCACGAGCTGGGAGTGGCGAAACCCGACGCCCGGGCGTACCGCAGCGCGCTCCAACGGATGGATGCGGCCCCGGAGGATGTCCTCTTCATCGATGACCACGTGGAGGCCGTCCGCGGCGCCCGTGAGATTGGAATGTCAGCGCTCCTCCACCGGAGCACCCCGCAGACCGTAGCCGCGATCGAGCAGTTCCTCCGGGCCTGAGCGCACCATGACAGCGAATGGCGCCCGTGTCCGAGGACACGGGCGCCATTCGTCGTTCGGTCGGCCTCTAGAGCTCGACGGCGGAGGCGAGACCGAGGTCGTCCTCGTAGTCGTGGTCCTTCGTCTCCGGGGTGAAGATGAGTGCGATGAAGGTCAGCACCGCCATCGACGAGAGGTACAGCCCCACGAGCCAGGGCTCGCCGCCGACGGCCGCCCACAGGGCCACCGCGATGAACGGTGCCACGGCCGCACCGAGGATCGACGACACGTTGTACGCGATCGCGGAGCCGGAGTAGCGAACGTTCGTCGGGAAGAGCTCCGGCAGGAGTGCCCCCATCGGGCCGAACGTCGTGCCCATGAGCATGAAGCCGAACACGAGGAAGGCCTGGGTGAGAGCGCCGGTGAACTTCGGGTCCGCCTGCGGGAGCAGGAAGATGTTGAACGACAGGCCGAAGACGACGATGAGTCCGGTGACCCACAGGAGCAGCTTGCGGCGCCCGATGGCGTCGGCGATCGGCCCGGACAGCAGTGTGAAGATGCCGAAGAACACGACGCCGATGATCTGCATGAGCACGAAGTCCGTGTAGCCGAAGCCGAGGCCCGGGTAGAACTGCGCTGCGAACGCGCTCGGGTCGAAGTCCTTTCCGGTCGCCTCCGCGGCAGCACGGGCGGCGGCCGAGGCGGTCTCGAGGTCGGCGGCCTTCGTGCCGTAGGTGAGCGTGAAGTTCGTCATCAGGTAGAACAGCACGTACGTCGCCAGCATGATGAACGTGCCGAGGATGAGCTGCTTCCAGTGGTGCCGGAATACGGTCGCGAGCGGGAGCTTGCGGATGGCCCCGGTCTTCTCCGCCTTCTTGAACGTGTCCGACTCGACGAGCCGGAGCCGCACCCACAGGCCGATGATGACCATGACGGCGGAGAACAGGAACGGCACGCGCCAGCCCCAGGAGAGGAAGGCCTCGGACTTCAGCGCCGGGTCCTCGGGGTGGGGGAGTGCGAAGTTGATGGCGAGGAAGATGCCGTTCGCGATGATGAAGCCGAGCGGTGCGCCGAGCTGCGGGAACGAGCCGTACCAGGCGCGCTTGCCCTTCGGGGCGTTCTCGGTGGCCACCAGCGCCGCGCCCGACCACTCGCCGCCCAGCGCGAAGCCCTGGGCGAGACGGAGGATCAGCAGGAGCAGCGGGGCGACCCAGCCGATCTGCTGGAAGGTGGGCAGGAGACCGATCACGAAGGTCGCGATGCCCATGGTGAGGAGCGATGCGACGAGGGTCGCCTTGCGCCCGAACTTGTCGCCGAAGTGCCCGAAGATCACGGCGCCGATCGGGCGGGCGACCATCGCCGCGCCGAAGACGGCGAACGACGACAGCAGCGACGCGGTGTCGTTCGTGCTGGGGAAGAAGAGCGTGGGGAAGACGAGCACGGCTGCCGTCGCATAGACGTAGAAGTCGTAGAACTCGATGGTGGTGCCGACGAGGCTCGCGGTGATGACGCGCGAGCGGGGGTTCGCGGGGGTGGTGGCGGTGCTCAAGGGGTCTCCGATCCTCCGCCGGTATACCAGCGGACTCGGGCGAGTCTACGCCTTCCTGGGAGTTCGCTGGACGTTGATGACGGGACCGGGTCGAGCGCGTCGGTGCCCCGCGTAGAGTCGGGGGAGGCCGGCCGGAGGGGAACCATGACCACGCGGATGCTGCTCCTCGCCGACACGCACGTCCCGAAGCGCGCGAAGCGGCTGCCGGACGCGGTGCTCCGGGCGATCGACGAGGCCGACGTCGTCGTGCACGCGGGGGACTGGGTCGATCTCGCCACCGTCGAGCTGCTCCAGGCCCGCGCGCGCGTGCTCCACGGCGTGCACGGCAACAACGACGGCCCTGAGATCCGCCGGGTGCTGCCGGAGATCGCGCGGTTCACCGTGGAGGACACCGCCGTCGCCGTCATCCACGAGACGGGCGCCGCGACGGGGCGCGAGAAGCGGATGGATCTGGCCTTCCCCGACACCGACCTGCTGGTCTTCGGGCACTCGCACATCCCGTGGGACACCGTGACGCCGAACGGGCTGCGGCTGCTCAACCCGGGCTCTCCCACCGACCGACGCCGGCAGCCGGTGCACACGATGATGCACGTCGTGGTCGACGGGCGCGATGTCGAGGCGACCCTGGTGCCGCTCCGATGACGGGCGACGCAGTCGACGGGCCGATCGCCTACCGGGCGCCGATGCGCTCCCGCGACGATGCCGTCGCCCCGGGGGTCGCGGTCGAGCGCGCGCTCGCCGAAGGGGTGTGCGGCATGGGCGGGCGGCTCGACCGCGCGCCCCGTTCCCTGACCGCGGCGCTCGCGGCCGTCGACGCCCGTGATGGCGAGCGGTCGGCGCGGCGGCTGGAGCGGTTCGCGGCGCTTCCGACGGGAACCCTCGTCTGGACGCGCGACGTCGACGGGTACTTCTGGCTCGGGACGCTGACGGGGCCGTGGCGCTACGACGACGATCCGGCGGCGGTGGCGGCAGACCTCGTGCATGTGCGCGACTGCACCTGGTCGTCGCGCCCGGTGGCGCCTTCCGATGTCCCGCCGGGCGTCACGGCCACGTTTGCCCGCGGGGGACGCAACGGCCAGCGCATCCGAACGGCCGGCGTCGGGGAGCAGTCAGCCGCGCTCTGGAAGCGCAGCCTCCGCTGATCCGCGCCTCAGCGCCAGATCGCGGCGATGGCCGCGTTGACCGCGGTGAGGATGCCCACGAGCCAGAAGACCGCGGGCGGCACCACCTGGTCGCGCTTCTGGCGCGCCGTGCCGATCCCGAGCAGGGCGCCGATGGCGAGGAGGATGACGAGCTTCGTCCCGATCTTGGCGTAGTTCATCTCGACGCCCTCGGGAAGGCCCCACGGGGCGGCGAGGGCGAGGCCGGCGACCGCGGCGATCGTCATGCCGATGGTCATCAGACGCGTGAACACCCGCTTGCCGCCGAACGCCTGCGCCGCCCAGGCCCCGAAGAGCACGGCGAAGCCGATGAGGTGGACGAAGAGCACGATGTGGCGCAGGGTCTCCATGCCCTCACCGTACGAGAGCGCGGCGTTCCGCGCCACCAAGGCACGCCTGACCTCGCGCCCGCGATCGGGCGCGAGGCGCGGAGGGAGTCAGCCGCGCAGCTCGCGGATCACGAGGGCGGTGCGCAGTGCGGCGTCCGCGGCCTCCGCGCCCTTGTCCTCCTTCGAGCCCTCCAGGCCCGCGCGGTCCAGCCCCTGCTTCTCGTCGTCGAGCGTGAGCAGCCCGAACCCGACCGGCTTGCCGGCATCGAGGGAGACGCGGGTGAGTCCGTCGGTCGCCGCCGCCGAGACGTACTCGAAGTGCGGCGTGCCGCCACGGATGATGACCCCGAGGGCGACCACCGCGTCCGCACCGCCGGCGAAGGCGGCCTGTGCGGCCACGGCGAGCTCGAACGAACCGGGCACTCGCACGAGCCGATGCGTCGCCCCCGCCTCGTCGAGCACCCGCTGGGCGCCGGCGATCAGGCCGTTCGAGATCACCTCATGCCAGGTGCCGGCGATCACGACGATCTCCAGCCCCCGCCCGTCGATGTTCCCCGTCTTCGGTGCTCCGGCGCCGCTCATTCCTCGTCCTTTCCTGCCGCGAGGGCCTCGGCGAGCTCTGCTTCGCCGATGATGTGGCCCATGCGGTCGCGCTTGGTCTCCAGGTACTGGTGGTTGTTCGGGCCCACACCCACGATCAGCGGCACCTGCTCGACGACGTCGAGGCCGAGCTCGCGCAGCTTGTTCACCTTGTCGGTGTTGTTGGTGAGCAGCCGGACCTTCGAGACGCCCAGGTCGGTGAGGATCCCGGCCGCCGCGGCGTAGTCGCGGGCGTCCGCCGGGAGCCCCAGTGCCAGGTTCGCGTCGACGGTGTCCAGGCCGTCCTCCTGCAGGCTGTAGGCCCGCAGCTTGTTGATGAGCCCGATGCCGCGCCCCTCGTGCCCCCGCATGTAGATGACGATCCCGCCCTCGCGGTCGATCGCGTCCAGCGCGGCATCGAGCTGCGGCCCGCACTCGCACTTCTGGGAGCCGAACGCCTCGCCGGTGAGGCACTCGGAGTGCACGCGCACGAGGGCGGTCTCGGTCGGCTCGCCTGACACGACCGCGATGTGGTCGGTGCCGGTGACGCGGTCCTTGTAGGCAAGGAAGCGGAACGTGCCGTGGTCGGTGGGCACGGTGGCGTCGGCACGGAGGCTCACGCGGCGTCCGCGCTGGGCGGCCGGTGTGGCTCCGTCCGGGTCGATCTCGTTGAGGTGCGCGATGAGCTGCTCGATCGTGATGACCGGCACGCCGTCGCGGGCGCCGAGTTCGAGAAGCCCGGGAAGCCGCATCATACTGCCGTCCTCGGCGACGACTTCCGCGATCGCGCCGACGGGCCGGAGGCCGGCGAGCTTCATGAGCTCGACCGCTGCCTCCGTGTGACCGCTGCGCTCGCGCACACCGCCGTCGACGGCCCGGAGCGGCAGCACGTGGCCGGGGCGGATGATGCTCGTCGCCGTCGAGGACGGATCGGCCAGGACGTTGAGGGTGTGCGCCCGGTCGCTCGCGCTGATTCCCGTCGTCACCCCTTCCGCGGCGTCGACGCTCACGGTGTAGGCGGTGGAGCGGGCGTCTTCACTGGCCGCGACCATCGGCGGGAGGTTGAGGCTGTCCGCGAGGTCGGTGGGCATTGGCGCGCAGATGAAGCCGGACGACCAGCGCACCGTCCACGCCACCCATTCGGGGGTGGCGAGCTCGGCGGAGAGGACGACGTCCCCCTCGTTCTCGCGGTTCTCGTCGTCGGCCACGAGCACGGGCCGGCCGGCGCGCAGCGCCTCCAGGGCTTCGGGGATGGTTGCCAGGCTCATCGCGAGCCCCCTTCCGGTGCGGCGCGGAAGGCGAGCAGCCGCTCGACGTGCCGCGCGAGGATGTCGGTCTCGAGGTTCACGCGGTCGCCGACCGCGCGGGTGCCGAGGGTGGTCGCCGCCAGGGTCTCCGGGATGAGCGACACCTCGAACCAGTGCCCTCCCCGGGTCCGCGAGCCTGTCGAAGGGCTCACCGCGCTCACCGTCAGCGAGGTGCCGTCGACCGAGATGGAGCCCTTGTCGACGACGAGTGGCGCGAGGTCGTCCGGAAGGCTGATGCGGAGCACGCTCCACTGCGCGCCCGGGCGAACCTCGAGCACGACACCGGTGCCGTCGACGTGGCCCTGCACGATGTGCCCGCCGAGCCGTGCGCCCACGGGCATCGCCTTCTCGATGTTGACCCTGGTCCCGACGGTCGCCGTGCCGAGGGCCGCGACGTCGAGCGTCTGCTTCATGACGTCGGCGTCGAAGGTCTCGGCGGTGGAGCCGACGACGGTCAGGCAGACGCCGGAGACCGCGATCGACTCCCCGTGCACGGCGTCGGCGGCCGCCTTCGGGGCGCGGACGGTGAGCCGCCAGCCGTCGCCCGACTCGGCGATGGCGGTGACCTCGCCGATCTCCTCGATGATTCCGGTGAACATCAGCGGCTTCCCTTCTCCGTGCCTGTGTGGTCCGGGTCGTCCGCGTCCGCAGGATGCGCGATCGCGAGCAGGTCTGCGCCCAACGGCAGCCATTCGTCCACGACGAGGCGGCGCGCCTCGTCGATCGAGCGGACGCCGATGTCGGACACGGCCAGGCGGCTCCCGCCCAGGAGGACCGGGGCGACGTAGGCGAGCACACGGTCCGCGAGTCCGGCGGCGAGGAACGCGCTGGCGAGCGTCGGGCCGCCTTCCACGAACAGTGTCTGGATGCCGCGCGCGTGCAGCGCGGCGAGGACCGCCGACAGGTCGCGCGTGTCGAAGAACACCGGCGTGTGCGGATGACGGTGCACCGCCGCATCCGCAGGGGTGGGCCGCGCGCCGATCACGACCGGGACGGGCTGATGCGGAAGGAGCTCGTCGCCGGCGCGGGCAGTGAGCGCGGGGTCGTCGGCGAGAACGGTGCCGGTGCCGACCGCGATGGCGTCGGCCGCGGCGCGTCGCCGGTGCACGTCGGCACGCGCCTCGGGCCCGGTGATCCACTGGCTGGTGCCGTCGTCCGCTGCAGCCCTGCCGTCGAGGCTCTGCGCCCACTTGACGGTGACGTGCGGACGGCCGCGTCGCGCCGCGAAGAGCCAGTCGCCGATCAGCGCGCGTGCCTCCGCGGCCCGTTCGCCGGACTCGACGCTGACGCCCGCGGCGCGCAGCCGCTCCGCGCCGCCGCCGGAGACCTCACCCGGGTCGTCGAGGGCGTAGACGACCCGTGCCACCCCGGCCTCGATGAGCGCGAGCGCGCAGGGACCGGTGCGACCGGTGTGGTTGCAGGGTTCGAGCGTGACGACCGCGGTCGCGCCGCGTGCGGCGCCAGGGCCGAGCTTCGACAGCGCGTCGACCTCGGCGTGCGGAGTGCCGGAGCCCCGGTGCCAGCCCTCGGCCAGCACCTCGCCGTCGGGGGAGAGGAGCACGGCGCCCACCTGCGGATTGACTCCGCGGGGGCCACGGGTCGCGAGGGCGAGCGCGCGATCCATCGCGCGGCGCTCTGTCGCGGTCACTGCCATCCGTCGTCCTCTCTGCGGCCTCGGGGTCGCTGCAGGGTGGCGGAACGGACGCACGCGCGTGCGCCTCGTGCTGCCTCCCTTCCGGACTAGCGAGGTGTCCCTCGCATCACCGTCGGTTCCGGAATTCCACCGGATCGGCATCCCGATCACTCGGAACGCTCGCGGACTGTCACCGCCGGTTCGGATTCCCACCGACCCCGGAGCACGTTGCTGCTCTGAGTGTACTCAACGCGTCCGCGCCCGTTTCATTCCGTGGCAGGGGCCGTTCCCCGCGCCTCACTTGAGCAGGCGGGAGAGCCGCCGGTCGGCGAGCACCTTGCCGCCGGTCTGACAGGTGGGGCAGTACTCCAGAGAGCGGTCGGCGAAGAAGACGCTGCGCACCTCATCGCCGCAGACCGGGCACGCCTCGCCCCGGCGGGCGTGCACCCGCATGCCGCGGCGCTTGGCGTCCTTGAGATCAGCCGGAGGTTTTCCCGCGGCGGCCGCCACGGCCTCGGCGAGGGTCTCCTGCATCGCCGCGAACAGGCGGTCGATCTCGGCGTCGTCCAGCGTGCCGGCGATCGCGTACGGCGACATGCGGGCCGCGTGCAGGATCTCGTCCGAGTAGGCGTTGCCGATGCCCGCGATCACGCCCTGGTCGCGCAGCAGACCCTTGATCTGCATCCGTCGGTCGTCCAGCAGCGCGGCGAAGGCGTCGCGGGTGAAGGACGGATCGAGCGGGTCGGGGCCGAGCCGGGCGATGCCGGGCACCTTGGCGGGGTCGCGGACCACGTACACGGCCAGCGACTTCTTCGTCCCGGCCTCGGTCAGGTCGAAGCCGCTGCCGTCGTCGAGGGCGATCCGCAGCGCGATGGGCGACTTGCCCGGCTTGAGGAGCGTGGTCGGCAGGGTGTCGTACCAGCGCAGCCATCCGGCCTTCGCCAGGTGGAAGACGAGGTGCAGCTCGGACCCGCAGGAGAGCACCACGAACTTGCCGCGGCGCTCCGCCCCGGTGATCGCCGCGCCTTCCAGTGCCGAGATCGGCGGGTCGTAGGTCTTCAGCGCGGCGATCGCCGCCACGGAGGCACGGGTGATCGTGCGTCCGGTGGTGCGCTCGCCGAGGAACGCGACGAGTCCTTCGACCTCCGGCATCTCAGGCATGCAGCCATCCTGTCACCGGGGTCCGACGCTGTCACGCGTGGGACGTGCGGTCAGAGCACCGGCCACTCGACCGGCGTCCGGTCGTCGTCGCGCAGCAGCCCGGCGAGCCAGCCGTCGTCTCGTCCGCGCTGGCTGGTGAGTCCCTGACGCATGGTGCCTTCGAAGCGGAAGCCGAGGGCGCGGGCGGCGCGGGCGGAGGGGACGTTGCCCACGACGGCCTGCCAGCGGATGCGGGCGAGGCCGAGCTCCGCGAAGCCCCAGTCGAGCACGGCCCGCGCGGCCTCGACGAGGTAGCCGCGGCCGCGGGCGTCCGCGACGACCCAGTAGCCGAGCTCGGCATGGCCCCCGGCCGGATGCTCCCCGATGTGGTGGAGTCCGACCATGCCCACGAGGACGTCGTCGGCGTAGACACCCCAGACGGTCTGCGAGCCGTCCTCCCACCACTGCTCGACGAGGGCGACGAAGTCCTCCGCGTCCTGCCGGAAGTAGGGGGAGGGCACCGTCGTCCACCGCGCGATCTCCGGGTCCTGGCACGCCTCGGTGATCGCGTCGACGTCCGCCTCCGTCGGGGCGTGGAGGACGAGTCGTGCGGTGGTGAGGGTGACCGGAAGCATCCCTCCAGCCTAAAACGCTCGACCCGGCCCCTTCGGTTCGCCCCGGCCCCTTCCGCGCGTCCGTAACGGGGTGGGAGGCACGGAAAGGGGTGGGATGCAGGGAAGCCGACCGCAGTGTCCGTGGGCGCGATTAGGCTTGTCCGGTGACTGTTCCGGGGATTCTGCGCGCCTTGGAAGAGGCGTCTCTGTATCGTGACGCTCTCGCCTGGGCGCACACCGACGCCGACCTCGGCCTGGTCGACGGGCTCGACGCGCCCGTGCTCGCCGGTCTGCTCGCCAAGCGTGCGGCGGCCGGCCACCCGGCGGCGCTGCTGGCCGTGGTGCCCACGGGGCGCCGGGCGGAATCGGTCGCGCAGGCCCTGGAGACGTACGTCCCGGACGCCGAGGTGCTCACCTTCCCCGCCTGGGAGACGCTGCCGCACGAGCGCCTCAGCCCCAGCCCGGACACGGTCGGCCTGCGACTGCAGACCCTGCGCCGCATCGCCGAATGGTCCGGGGAGCGTCCCCTCGTGGTCGTGGCCTCCGTGCGCGCCGCGCTCCAGCCCATCGCCGGGAACCTCGGCGACATCGTGCCACTGGAGCTGGCGGTGGGCAGCCGCGGCAATGAGCTCGACCACGTCGCCGAGCAGCTGGTCGAACGGGCATACTCCCGCGTCGACATGGTGTCGCGACGGGGCGAGTTCGCCGTCCGCGGCGGCATCCTCGACGTCTTCCCGCCCACGTCCGAGCACCCGTACCGCGTGGAGTTCTTCGGCGACGAGATCGATCAGATCCGCGCGTTCTCCGTGGCGGACCAGCGTTCCCTCCCCGGCGACGTGCCGCGCGTCGACCTGCCGCCCAGCCGCGAGCTCCTGCTCACGGCCGAGGTGCGGGAACGCGCCAGGGCGCTCATCGGGGGCTTCCCGGCCATCAGCGGCATGCTCGAGAAGATGGCCGAGGGCATCCCGGTCGAGGGCATGGAGTCGCTGCTGCCCGCGGTCGCCGGCCCCCTCAAGTCGCTCGTCGAGTATCTGCCCGAAGGCAGTGCCACCGCCGTCATCGACCCGGAGCGCTCGACCGCCCGCGCCCTCACCCTCGGCGAGACGAACCGCGAGTTCCTCGACGCCGCCTGGAGCGCGGCGACCTCCGGTGCCTCGGCCCCCATCGACCTCGGCGCCGGCGACTTCCTCACCATCGCCGACCTGCGCGAGGTCGTCCGCGACCGGGGCGGCGTCTGGTGGCGGCTGAGCCCGTTCGGGATCGGCGATGCGACAGCGGAGAGCGTCGAGGCGGCCACCGTCATCCCGTCGTTCCACGGCAACGTCGACGGCGCCATCGCCTTCGTCGACGCGAAGGTCGCCGACGGCTGGCGCGTGGTCGTCCTCGCGACCGGTCACGGCCTCGTCGACCGCGCCCGCGACGTGCTCTCCGACCGCGGCATCGCGGCGCGGGTCGTCGAGACCATCGCGGACGCGCCGGACCCGGGGGTCGCGACGCTCACCGTGGGCGGCGTCGAGGCCGGCTTCCAGGTGCCGGAGGCGAAGCTCGCCGTCCTCACCGACAACGAGTTCTACGGCCGCACCATCGGCGGCGACCAGCGCGTCGTCAAGAAGCTCGCCTCCCGTCGTAAGAACGTCGTCGATCCGCTGCAGCTCAAGCAGGGCGACTTCGTCGTGCATGCCACGCACGGCATCGGCCGCTTCGTCGAGATGACCCAGCGCGAGGTCTCCACCGGGGGCCGCAACGCCGCGAAGTCCGTCCGCGACTACCTCGTGCTGGAGTATGCGCCGTCGAAGCGCGGCTACCCCGGCGACAAGCTGTTCGTCCCCACCGACCAGCTCGATCTCCTGTCGAAGTACGTCGGCGGCGAGGCCCCGACGCTGTCGAAGATGGGCGGCAGCGATTGGGCGCAGGCCAAGGGCAAGGCGCGCAAGGCGGTCCGCGACATCGCCGTCGAGCTCGTCAAGCTCTACTCCGCCCGGATGAGCGCCAAGGGGTACGCCTTCGGCCCGGACACCCCCTGGCAGCGCGAGCTGGAGGAGGCGTTCCCGTTCGCGGAGACCCAGGACCAGCTGCAGACCATCGACGAGATCAAGGCCGACATGGAGCGGCCCATCCCGATGGATCGGCTGCTCTCCGGCGATGTCGGCTTCGGCAAGACAGAGGTCGCGGTCCGCGCGGCGTTCAAGGCGATCCAGGACGGCAAGCAGGTGGCGATGCTCGTCCCGACCACCCTGCTCGTCAAGCAGCACCTCGAGACGTTCACGGAGCGCTTCGCCGGGTTCCCGGTCAAGGTGCGGCCGCTGTCGCGGTTCCAGACCGACAAGGAGGCGCGGCTCACGCTGCAGGGCCTGCTCGACGGCTCGGTGGACATGGTGATCGGCACGCACCGCATCCTCACGGAGCAGGTGCTGTTCAAGGATCTCGGCCTCATGATCATCGACGAGGAGCAGCGCTTCGGCGTCGAGCACAAGGACGCGCTGAAGAAGATGAAGACCAACGTCGACATCCTCGCCATGAGCGCCACCCCGATCCCGCGCACGCTGGAGATGGCGGTCACCGGCATCCGCGAGATGTCGACGCTCGCCACGCCCCCGGAGGACCGGCACCCGATCCTCTCGTTCGTCGGACCCCGCAGCGACAAGCAGATCGCCGCCGCCATCCGCCGCGAGATCCTCCGAGAGGGGCAGGTCTTCTTCGTGCACAACCGCGTGCAGTCGATCCAGCGGGTCGCGGCCGAGCTCGCCGAGCTGGTCCCGGAGGCACGGATCGCCGTGGCGCACGGGCAGATGGGGGAGCACGCGCTGGAGCAGGTCGTCGACGACTTCTGGGAGCGCAAGTTCGACGTCCTCGTCTCGACCACGATCATCGAGACCGGCCTCGACATCTCCAACGCGAACACGATCATCATCGACCGCGCCGACAAGTACGGGCTGAGCCAGCTCCACCAGCTCCGCGGACGGGTGGGCCGCGGACGCGAGCGCGCCTACGCGTACTTCCTCTACGACGACATGAAGCCGCTGAGCGAGACCGCGGCCGACCGGCTGCAGACCATCGCGGTCAACAACGACCTCGGCTCCGGAATGCAGGTCGCCCTCAAGGACCTCGAGCTGCGCGGTGCCGGAAACCTCCTCGGCGCCGAGCAGGCCGGGCACATCGCCGGGGTCGGCTTCGACCTGTATCTCCGCATGATCGGCGAGGCCGTCGCGACCTTCCGCGGCGAGGAGGTCGAGACCGGGCAGGAGCTCCGACTCGAGCTGCCGCTCGACGCCCGCATCCCCGAGGACTACATCGACAGCGAGCGCCTCCGGCTCGAGGCGTACCAGAAGCTCTCCGCCGCCTCCGCCGCGACCGCGAAGGAGGACGCCATCGACCTCGTGGTGGAGGAGCTCGTCGACCGGTACGGCACGCCGCCGGAGGAGGTCACCGGACTCGTGTCGATCGCGCGACTGCGGCGCCGGGCGGCCAGGGCCGGGCTCACCGACGTCGTGGCCATGGGGTCGAACCTGCGCCTCGCGCCCGCCCGCCTCGAGGACTCCATCAAGGTCCGGCTGCAGCGGCTGTATCCGAAGGCGAAGCTCGTCTCCGGCGGGGAGGCGCTGGTCGTGCCGATGCCCACGGTGCCCGCGGCGGTCGGCGTGGGCGTGGAGCCGCTTCCCGACGCGGAGCTGCTCGCCTGGGTCGACCAGCTGTTCACCGCCATCTTCCCCGAGCCCGCCAAGCCCGAATGACCCGGCCCTCGGCGGTGGCCGCCGTGCACAACTCCGGAGTCGGCGTACGACACGCCGTCGGGAGCGGCTCGGGGCCGGCGTGTCGGTGATGATCTCCGAAGTCGTGCACGCCGCAGACGCCGCGGGCTAGTCTGGCCGCATGTTGTACGAGCACCTCGGGGCTCGCCCCCGCATCCACGACACCGCCGTCGTCGCTCCCACCGCCGTCATCTCCGGCGACGTGGAGCTCGGACCGGGCTGCCAGGTGCTGCACGGCGCCGTCATCACCGCGGAGGGCGGCCCGATCACCCTCGGCGCGCACGTCATCGTGATGGAGAACGCGCTGATCAGGGCGACTGCGGCCAACGCCGTCCACATCGGGGCGCACACCCTCGTCGGGACACTGGCCAGCATCGCCGGGGCGACCGTGGGCGAGGAGGTGTTCTTCGCGTCCGGAGCCCGGGTCTTCAACGGGGCGCTCGTCGGGGATCGCTGCGAGGTGCGGGTCAACGCGATCGTGCATCGCCGGGCCGTGCTGCCGTCGGGGACGGTGGTGCCGATCGGGTGGGTCGCGGTCGGCGATCCGGTGCAGCTGCTCTCACCCGACCGCGACGCCGAGATCGCGGCCGCACAGCCCGAGCTC
Organism: Microbacterium sp. GbtcB4; assembly: GCF_019091465.1. Taxonomy (NCBI): domain Bacteria; kingdom Bacillati; phylum Actinomycetota; class Actinomycetes; order Micrococcales; family Microbacteriaceae; genus Microbacterium; species Microbacterium sp. GbtcB4. The sequence goes on along the minus strand of NZ_JAGXJJ010000007.1, from coordinate 50,959 downwards.
GACTTCCCCGGACACGTCTTCGGCGTCGACCGGGACACTCCCGACCTCATGGTGCAGCTCACCGAGCGCTACGGCAGCTCCCTCGCGCGGCACGCCGACGACCGTCAGGTCTGACCCCACACCCTTCGAATCGCCCGAATAGTCGCATCTCGGCCGGATTTGGGACCATTCAGGCGATTCGAACGGGTCAGATGACGCCCTGGGCGAGCATCGCCGCGGCGACGCGCTCGAAGCCGGCGATGTTGGCACCGGCCACGTAGTCGCCCGGGACGCCGTGGCGCTCGGCGGCCTCGAAGGCGGCGTGGTGGATGTCGCCCATGATCTCGCGCAGCTTGTTCTCGCTGTCGCCGAAGCTCCAGCGCTGCCGCGAGGCGTTCTGGCTCATCTCCAGCGCCGAGGTCGCGACACCGCCGGCGTTCGCGGCCTTGCCAGGGGCGAACAGCACGCCCGCCTTCTGGAAGGCCTCGACGGCCTCGGGCACGCACGGCATGTTGGCGCCCTCGGACACGGCGCGCACGCCGTTCGCGATCAGGGCCTCCGCATCGGCGAGGCTGACCTCGTTCTGGGTGGCGGAGGGCACCGCGATGTCGACGGGCACCTCCCACACGCTGCCGCTCTCCACGAAGCGGGCGCTCGGGCGGCGGTTCGCGTACTCGACGATGCGGGCGCGCTCGACCTCCTTGAGCTGACGCAGCAGGTCGAGGTCGATGCCCGCGTCGTCGACGACGTAGCCGGAGGAGTCGGAGGCCGTGACCGCGGTCGCGCCGAGCTGCGCGGCCTTCTGGATCGCGTAGATCGCCACGTTGCCGGAGCCCGAGATGCCGACGCGCTTGCCGTCGAGGGAGTCGCCGTGCACGCCGAGCATCTCCTGCGCGAAGAACACCGCGCCGTAGCCGGTGGCCTCCGTCCGCACCTCGGCGCCGCCCCATCCGGTGCCCTTGCCCGTGAACATGCCGGACTCGTGGCGGTTGGTGACCTTGCGGTACTGGCCGAAGAGGTAGCCGATCTCGCGGCCGCCGACGCCGATGTCGCCTGCAGGGACGTCGGTGTGCTCGCCGAGGTGCCGGTAGAGCTCGTTCATGAACGACTGGCAGAACCGCATGACCTCGGCGTCGGACTTGCCGTGCGGGTCGAAGTCGGAGCCGCCCTTGCCGCCGCCGATGCCCTGGCCGGTGAGCGCGTTCTTGAAGATCTGCTCGAAGCCGAGGAACTTGATGATCGAGAGGTTGACCGACGGGTGGAACCGCAGGCCGCCCTTGTACGGACCGAGTACGGAGGAGAACTGGATGCGGTACCCGCGGTTGACCTGCAGCTTCCCGGCGTCGTCGACCCACGGCACGCGGAACATGATCTGCCGCTCCGGCTCGACCAGGCGCTCCAGGATCCCGCCGTCCACGTATTCCGGGTGGCGCTCCAGGACGGGTGCGATCGAGTGCAGCACCTCGTGGACGGCCTGGTGGAACTCCGGCTCGTGCGGGCTGCGTGCCAGCACCGTGTCGAAGACGGGCTGCACGGATGCGGCGAGCGGGTGGAAGTCGGTGGGGGTGGTGACGGTCACGCGGGAGGGCTTTCTGATGGGGGATGGGGTGCGGGCGATCGTGTCGCGCGCGAAAGCAGAGCCGGGTGAGGCGGAGGTTTCACTCTAGCGTCGGCGACGAGGGCCTCCGCACACGCGGCGGGAGGGCTCGGGTCACCCGGTGTTCTGCAGGCCGGCGGCGACCCCGCTGACGGACAGGAGGAGCAGGCGCTGCTGTTCGGCGTCGGCTCCCGAGCCCTCCGGCTGCTCCGGCGCCGACCGGAGCGCGCGGAGCGCCCGCAGCTGCAGGAGGGAGAGGGCGTCGACGTACGGGCTGCGCAGCTGGACCGCCCGCTGCAGAACGGGCTTGTTCTCCAGCAGCCCCTCGCCTCCCGTGAGGCGGATGACCCAGCGACGGGTGAGGGCGAGCTCGTCGAGCACCAGGGCGGCGAGGTCGTCGCGGTCGCCGAGGGCGAGGTACTGCCGGGCGATGCGCTCGTCGGTCTTGGCGAGGCTCATCGCGACGTTGTCGACCATCGTGCGCAGCAGCGGCCACTCGCGGTAGGCCTCCGTGAGCAGTTCCTCGTCGCCGACGGCCTCGAGCGCGGTGCCGAGTCCGAACCAGCCGGCGAGGTTGATCCGGGCCTGCGTCCACGCGAACACCCAGGGGATGGCTCTGAGGTCTTCCAGCGACTCCACCGAGAGGCCGCGGCGGGCGGGACGCGACCCGAGCGCGAGCAGACCGATCTCCTCCATCGGGGTCACGGTCGCGAACCACGGGGCGAAGCCCTCGGCCTTGACGAGCGCGAAGAACCGCTCGCGGGAGGCGGCGTCCATCGTCGCGGCGACGTCGGCGTAGCGGGCGGCCGCGCGGCTCGTGCGCTCCTCGACCGTGGGGGAGGAGGCCAGCAGCGTCGCGGCGGCGACCTGGTCGATGTGCCGCATCGCGATCGCGGGCTCGCCGTAGCGGGCGAAGATGACCTCGCCCTGCTCGGTGAGCTTGAACCGACCGTCGACGGAGTGCGGGGGCTGCGCGAGGATCGCGGAGTTGGCGGGGCCGCCGCCACGGCCGAGCGCCCCGCCGCGGCCGTGGAAGAGGGTCAGCTCGATGCCGGACTCCTGCGCCCAGCGGGCGATCTTCTCCTGCGCCGTGTACAGCGCGAGGTTCGCGGCGACGGGCCCGACGTCCTTGGAGGAGTCGGAGTAGCCGAGCATGACCTCCAGCCGGTTGCCGGTCGCGGCCATCCGCTGGCGGAACTCCGGGAAGGTGACGGCCTCGGCGAGGATCCCCGGGGCCGCCTGGAGGTCGGCGAAGGTCTCGAACAGCGGCACGACGTCGAGCACCGGGGCGTCGTCGCCGAGCGCGTGACGGGCCAGCTCGTACACGTTCGCGAGGTCGGAGGCCGCCTGCGTGAAGGAGACGACGTAGCGACCCGCGGCGCGCAGTCCGCGGTCGCGCTGGATGTCCGCGATCGCGCGGAACACCTCCAGCACCTCCTCGGTCTGCGTGCTGATCGGACCGCCGGCCTCGAGCTCGGCCAGGGCCTTCGCGTGCACCTGGGAGTGCTGACGGACTTCGAGCTCCGTGAGGTGGAAGCCGTAGGTCTCGACCTGCCAGATCAGATGCTGCACGCCGCCGAACGCGTGGCGGCGGGCTCCGGCGGCGACGAGGGAGGACTGCACGGCGCGCAGGTCCGCGAGCAGCTCCTCCGGACCCGTGTACCCCTCCTCGTCACCGCGCCGTGTGGCCGCCACGCGGCGGGCCATGACGAGGACGACCCGGCGGTGCGGCTCGTCAGGGGAGCGGGCCGCCAGCTCGTCGGCGACCGTCGGCTCCGCGGCGGTGAAACGCTCCCAGAGTGCGATGACCTCGGCGCTGGGCGGGGTGTCGTCCGCGGCGAGCGTGAGGGTGCGGCCGATCCGGTCGAGCGCCCGCTCGAGGCCGCGGAGCACGTGGTCGGAGGCGATCTGCGAGGCCTCACGGGTCACCGCGGCTGTGACGAACGGGTTGCCGTCGCGGTCGCCGCCGACCCAGGAGCCGATCCGTACGAACGCCGGGACGACCGGGGCGCTGGCGCCGGACTCCTCGCCGCGGAGGGCGTCGTCGATCCGGCGGTAGACGTGGGGGACCGTGGTGAACAGCGTCTCGTCGAAGACGCCCATGACGGTGCGGACCTCGTCGGTCGGGGAGGGCTTCTGCGCGCGCAGCGGCGCCGTGCGCCACAGGGTGTCGATCTCCTCGAGCATCCGGCGGCGGGCGCGGTGCTCCTCGGAGCCGCCTGCGCTCGCCGCGTCGTGCTGGGTGAGCAGCTCGGAGAGGCGGCGGATGCTCGACGAGACCGCGCGGCGCCGGGCCTCGGTCGGGTGGGCCGTGAAGACGGGGTGGAAGCGCAGACCGTCCAGACGACGGCGGGCCTCGTCGTCGCCGACCTCCTCGCGCAGCCGGGCGTAGGCCCCCGCGACCGTGTCCGTCGCCTGGGTCCCTGAGCCCGTCGAAGGGCCTGAGTCCGCCTGGGTCCCTGAGCCCACCTGGGTCCCTGAGCCCACCTGGGTCCCTGAGCCCACCTGGGTCCCTGAGCCTGTCGAAGGGGCCTGCCCCGCCCGCTCCCGGAGCACGCGCACCCGCTGGTGCTCCTCGGCGAGGTTCACGAGGTGGAAGTAGCAGGTGAACGCGCGGGCGACCTCGTCGGCACGGGCGATCGTGAAGGAGTCGGCGATCGCCGCGGCGCGGTCGAACGCGTCGGAGCTGTGGTCCTCGTAGGCCTGGATCGTCGCGAGGCGCAGGCGCTCGACGTCCTCGAAGAGGTCGTCGCCGCCGGCCTCGCGGAGCACCTGGCCGAGGAGCTGGCCCAGCATCCGCACGTCGGAGCGCATGGCATCGGGGATGCCGCGACCGGCTTCGAAACGACCGATCACGCGGATGGCCTCGGTGGGCGTCGGCTCGGAGAAAGCGGGGGAATCGGGGGTCACCCTCCGAGAGTAGCCGGGTGGATCGGGGTGTCCTGCACGCATGACGACCGTGTGACGCCGCGGCCTACGATGGACGGGATGCGCATCACAGCGAACCCCCTCCGCGGGCAGCAGTTCCCCGCCGTCCTCCTGCTCGTGGCCGCCGGCCTCGGACTCCTCTTCGCGAACCTGCCCACGCACGACGCGATCGCCGGGCTGTTGGAGACACACCTCGCCGTCCCCGGGACGGCGCTGGACCTCTCGATCGCGCACTGGGTGTCGGACGGCCTGCTCGCGATCTTCTTCCTGGTCGTGGCGATCGAGCTGCGGCACGAGCTCACCCACGGCGAGCTCGACTCCCCGCGGAAGGCCGTGCAGCCCGCCATCGCGGCCACCGGCGGCGTGCTCGTGCCGATCCTCGTGTACCTGCTGATCGCGGGAGGGCCGGAGACGGCGTCCGGCTGGCCGATCCCGACCGCCACCGACATCGCCTTCGCGCTCGGCGTGCTGGCGATGTTCGGACGAGGACTCCCGTCCCGGGTGCGGGTGTTCCTGCTGGCCCTCGCGATCCTCGACGACATCATCGGCATCATCTTCATCGCGGTGCTCTTCGCGCACGACGTGCAGTGGCTCCTGTTCGGGCTCGCGATCGTCGGGGTGGCGGTGTTCTGGCTGCTGAGCCGCCTGCTGCACGCCACCGGACACACGCTCGTCGCGGTCGCGATGGCCGTCGTCGGCGTCATCACGTGGGGCCTCGTCGCCTCGTCCGGCATCCACGCGACCATCGCCGGCGTGATGCTCGGCCTCGTCATGGCGCCGGTACCCGCCGGACGCACCCGGCATGCGCTGGAGCCGACCGTGAACGGCGCGATCCTGCCGCTCTTCGCCTTCGTGGCGGCTTTCGTCGTCATCCCCGCCGTCTCGCCGACGGCCCTCTCCCCGGCCTTCTGGGCGATCGTGGTGGCCCTTCCGGTGGGGAAGATCATCGGCATCTCCCTGTTCGGCTGGCTCGCCATGCGCATCCGTCCGAAGGGGGCCGACCCGGCCCTGCCGTTCGCGGACATCCTCGCCGCCGGCGCCCTGGGCGGCATCGGATTCACCGTCTCGCTCCTGCTCGCGAACCTCGCGTTCGAGGGCGACGCGGTCATCCGCGACCAGGCGATCCTCGGCGTCCTCGTGGGGTCGCTCCTCGCGCTGATCCTCTCCGGCATCGTCGTCACCCTGCGCGCCCGGTGGTACCGTCGCGCTGCGCCCATCCCCGCCTGAGCCGGAGCCCGGAGGAAGCATGACCAGCGAGCAGCGAGGCCCCGAGGACATCGACGATCCGCTGCGCGCGGCCGCGGAGACCATGCGTGCGGTGCGGGAACGGTGCGTGTGGTCGCAGCGCATCACGCACCGCGACCTCGTGCCGTACCTCATCGAGGAATCGCACGAGGTGATCGACGCGGTCGAGGACGGCTCGCGCGCCGACCTCCGCGAGGAGCTGGGCGATCTGCTGTGGCAGGTGCTGTTCCATGCCGCGATCGCGGCACAGGACCCGGACGACCCGTTCGACATCGACGACGTCGCCCGCACGCTCACCGAGAAGATGGTGCGGCGGCATCCACACGTGTTCGGCGACGAGGTCGCGGAGACGCCGGAGGAGGTGCTCGTGCACTGGAACGCGGCGAAGGCGGCGGAGAAGCGCACCCGCCGCAGCGTGCTCGACGGGATCCCGCGCGCGATGCCCGCTCTCGCCCGGGCGCAGAAGATGTCGGGTCGTGCCGCCGGCGCCGGCGTGGTGCCCACGCAGCCGTCCGCCCTGCGCCCGTCGTCGGAGGAGGAGCTCGGCGATGCCCTCCTCGCCCTCGTGGACACCGCTCGGGCCGAGGGCTGGGACGCGGAGCGCGCCCTCCGGGAACGGCTGACGCGCCTGGAGGACGAGGTCCGCGCCGCCGAGGCCGGTTGATCGGACACGGACACCGCCGCCGACCTGGGAAGATGGACGGGTGGCTACCGTGAACGCGCCGCGCGGCATGCGCGACTTCCTCCCCGCCGACAAGGCCCGCCGTGAGCGGGTGCTCTCCGTCATCCGCGACCGCTATCGCGCGCACGGATTCGACGAGATCGAGACCCCCGTGGTCGAGGAGTACGACCGGCTGCATGCCGGCATCGGCGGCGACAACGAGAAGCTGTCGTTCAACATCCTGCGCCGCGGCCTGGATGCGGAGGCCGTCCGCGCCGCCGCCGACGACCCCGCGGAGCTCTCCGACCTCGGCCTGCGCTACGACCTGACGGTGCCGCTCGCCCGCTTCTACGCGAGCAACAGGGGACAGCTCCCCGGCGTCTTCCGGTCCATCCAGATCGGTCCCGTCTGGCGGGCCGAGCGTCCGCAGAAGGGGCGCTACCGCCAGTTCGTCCAGTGCGACATCGATATCATCGGCGACGCGTCCGCGCGGGCCGAGGCCGAGCTGCTGGCCGCGTCGCTCGACGCCGTCGACGCCCTGGGCCTGGAGGGCGCGAGCGTGCGGATCAACGACCGCCGCGTGCTGGAATGGATGCTGGAGCACTTCGGGTTCACCGAGGACGAGCGCCCGCAGGTGCTGATCACGATCGACAAGCTCGACAAGATCGGGCCGGAGGGTGTGGCCGCCGAGCTCCGCGAGCGCGGGGCCACGACGACCGCGGTCGACGCGTTCCAGGCCTTCCTCGGCCGTCCGCAGACGCTCGAGTACCACCCGTTCGGTGACCGCCAGATCCGCAAGGCGCTCCCGGACGGCGCGCCGGACGAGCTCGTCGCCCACCTCGTCGGCATCGGCGAGGCGGTCGCGGCGGGGCGCGGGCAGGACGACATCCCGCTCGTGTTCGACCCGTTCCTGGTCCGCGGCATGGGCTACTACACCGGGACGATCTTCGAGCTCGCGCACCCGTCGGTGACGTATTCGCTCGGTGGCGGAGGACGGTACGACGGCATGATCGGCCGGTTCCTCCAGCAGGACGTGCCGGCGGTGGGCTTCTCCCTCGGGTTCGAGCGCCTGGTCGACCTCGTCTCGACGGACCCGGCCACTGCGGCGCAGGCGATCGTGCTGGTCCACGACGCGGCCGTCCCCGTGGCGGAGCTCGTGGCGCACAAGACGGCCCTCGTCGCGAAGGGCGCGCGGGTGCGACTCGAGCAGCGCACGAAGAACCTCAAGGCGCTGCTGGAGCGGTCGGCGGCGGACGGCTACACCCACTTCGCAAGCGTGCGCGCCGGCGACGACGAGCTCGAGGTCAAGACGCTGGCCTGAACGCCCCGTCGGGACGGGGCGTTCACCGCGCGTTCACGGCGGTCCGCTGGAATCGCGCCGTGCGTCGTCTGCCCCTGCTGACCCTGGTCGCGCTCGCCGCCGCGCTCGTCGTGGGCGCCCGCGCGGTCCTCGACCGGCAGGCCGCCGTCGCGCGTCGGCGCATCGGAAAGCCGCTGGGGGAGCAGTCGCTCGACGCCGACCGTGTCTGGCGCCCGGGGCTCGAGGGCGAGCCGCTCGACCTCCTGCTGCTGGGCGACTCCCTCGCTGCCGGCCTGGGAGCGGCACGGCGGAAGGAGACCCTCGGGGCACGGCTCGCGAAGGCGACGGCACGCCGACTCGGGCGTCCCGTGCGGCTGCGCACCGCCGCGGTCGTGGGCGCGGAGTCGCGGGATCTCGACGGGCAGCTCTCCCGCCTCCCCGCGGACTATCGCCCTGACGTCGCCGTGGTCGTGGTCGGCGGCAACGACGTCACCCATCGCCTCCCGGCAGCGGAGTCGGCCCGCCACCTGCGCGAGGCCATCGTCCGCCTGCAGGCTCGCGGCGCCCGCGTCGTCGTCGGCACCTGCCCCGACCTCGGTGCCCTGCGCGCGGTGCCGCAGCCGCTGCGCCGCATCGCCTCCGGTCTGTCCCGACGGCTGGCGGAGGCGCAGGCGGAGGCCGCGCACCGGGAAGGAGCGGAGACGGTGGACCTGCGGCGGGCTGTCGGCCCGATGTTCTTCGACGAGCCGGAGGAGATGTTCAGCCTCGACCGCTTCCACCCGAGCGCCCTCGGCTACCGCCGCACCGCGGAGGCGCTGCTGCCGGCCGTCGAGCGGGTCGCCCTGGTCGCGCTCAGCTCCCGGCGGTCTCCGGCGTCGCGCTGAACGAGGCCGCCCACTCTGCGACCCGTCGTGCGCTCTCCTCGTCGGAGAGGTCCTCCACGCGGGTCATGATCGACCAGCGGACGCCGAACGGGTCGCGGATGCTGGCGTAGCGGTCGCCGGAGACGAACAGGGACGGCGCCTCGCGGACGGTCGCCCCCGCCGCGACGGCGCGCGCGACCACGGCGTCCACGTCCGGCACATACAGGCCCATCGAGTAGCAGTCATCGTCGCCGGAAGGCGCGGGCACGAGGTGGTACTCGGGGCTGGGCTCGCCGAGCTGGAGCCGTCCGAGTCCGAAGTCGAGGTCGGCATGCGCGACGACACCGCCGAACTCCGTCACGTCGACCACGCGGGCGCCGAAGACGTCCCGGTAGAACTCGACGGCGCGGGCGGCGTCGGGGATCGCGAGGAAGGGGGTGAGCGAGGTCGCGCTGTGCGGGCGGCCGTCGGTGGTGTGTGCGCCGGTCACGCCGGCCGGAGGTGTCTGTTCGGTCATGCGGCCACGGTAGGCGGGGGAGGGAACCCGCCGCTTGAAGATCCGCGACACGTCGCCGACGCCGCGTCGGTGGCGCGTTCTACGCTGGGGCGATGGTGGACCGGACGCGTGGAGTGCTCTATCCCGCACGACTGCCCTCGTTCCATCGGCTGCCGCCGCCCGCAGAGGCCGCCGCGCTCGTCGCCTGGTTCTGGATCCCGGAGTGGAGCCTTCCGGAGGGCGAGGTGTCCCGGCAGGAGATCGTCTCGTATCCGGCCGTCAACCTCGTCGTCGCCCCGGAGGGCGTGTCGATCTCGGGCGGCACGACCCGCGCGTCGACCAGGGAGCTGCGGGGGTCCGGGTGGGCTGTCGGCGCTCTGCTCCGCCCTGCCGCGGTCCCTGCCCTCACGGACGACCCTCCGGCCCTGATCGACGCGGAGCGGGCCTTCGACGCCCCCGATCTGCACGCGGCGGTGACGACGGCGATGCGGACCGCGCCCGAGCGCCGGGAGCGCGCCGTCGCGGTCTTCTCCGCATGGCTGTCGCAGCGCGTCGGCCCGGTCGGCGCGGCGGGGCGGCAGGCCAACGCGATGCTCGACGTGCTGCTGGGAGGGGGCGGCGCTGACGCCGGAGGAAGCGGCCACCCGACTCGCGCTCTCGGTGCGCACGCTGCAGCGGCTCACGCACCGCACCGTCGGGCTCTCGCCGGGCGCGATCATCCGTCGCCGCCGGCTGCAGGAGGCGGCGCAGCGTCTCCGCGAGGAGCCGGAGACGGACCTGACGGCGCTCGCCGCCGCGCTGGGATACGCCGACCACGCCCATCTCACGCGCGACTTCGCGGCCGTCCTCGGCCTGCCGCCGCGCGACTATCGCACCAGGGTCTCCGGCTGAGGCGATCAGCCGCGCTGCTGCTGCCGTCGCACCCGCCGCGCCCGCAGCGCCCGCCCCGCGATCCCGAGCAGCACGACACCCACGCCGACGAGCGAGGCGAGGGCGGGAAGCGTGCTCACCAGTACGAGACAGCCGAGGGCTCCGCCCACCTGCAGCGCTCGGGGGTATCGTCGGGCCGCGCCGTGCTGGCGGAACGCGGCGGCGTTCGCGATGAGGTAGTACAGCAGCACGCCGAAGGATGAGAACCCGATCACCTCGCGGAGATCCCCGACGAGCACGAGCGCGATCACGATCACGGCGATGGCGACCTCGGCGCGGCGCGGTACTTGACGGCGCTCGTCGATGCGGGCGAGGAACCGCGGCAGGTCCCCCTCTCGCGCCATGGCGAGTGTCGTGCGGCCGATGCCGGTGAGCAGAGCGAGCAGGGCGCCGAGGGAGGCGGCGGCCGCGGCGACCCGCACGACGGGGACGAACGCCGACCAGCCGGCGGCGGTGAGGACGTCGGCCAGGGGCGCGGCGGCCCCCCGCGCGTCGCCACCGAGGACGAGGAGCACCACGACGCCGACGAGCGCGTAGACGACGACGGCGCCGCCGAGGGCGAGCACGATCGCGCGGGGGATCGTGCGCGCGGGATCCACCACCTCCTCACCCATCGTGGCGATCCGGGCGTAGCCGGCGAAGGCGAAGAACAGCAGTCCGGCGCCCTGGAGCACGCCGTACACGGTCGTGTCGGGGAGCGGCGCGGGGGAGGCGGTCGGCGCGGCGCCGAGGCCGACCGCGACCACGACCGAGAGCCCGAGCAGCGAGCAGGCCACGAGGATACGGGTCGCCAGCGCCGTCCGCGTCACCCCCAGGCAGTTCACGACCGCGAGCGCGGCGACGGCGATCACGGCGACCGGGGCCTGCCACCCCGCGGGAGCGGCGTAGGCGGCGAAGGTCATGGCCATGGCGGCGCAGCTCGCGATCTTGCCGATCACGAAGCTCCAGCCGGCGACGAAGCCCCACCACGGTCCGATCTCCGCTCGCGCATAGGCGTACGTGCCTCCTGCCACGGGGTGGACGGCCGCGAGCTGTGCCGAGGCGGTGGCGTTGGCGTAGGCGACCGCGGCGGCGATTCCGAGGGCGAGGAGGATCCCCATGCCGGCGACCTCGACGGCTGGTCCCCAGACCGCGAACACGCCGGCACCGATCATCGAGCCGAGGCCGATGGCGACGGCGTCCGGCAGCGTCAGGCGGCGGGCGAGGGGCATCCGGTCATCGTCCCACGCCGGGGTGAACGGCCGGTGACGTGTCAGCCGCGGGACGCGGTGACGCGCTTCTTCTCGCGGATGTAGACCTCGCGGCGCACCTTCGCCACGACGTCTCCGTCGCGATCGGTGATGACCGTCTCGAACCACTCGAGCACCTTCGCGCCGCCGTGGGCGCGCTGCCGCAGCTCCTCCGCCTTCTCCCGCGTCACCTCGAACTCCGCGGTCAGCACCCCGCGCCCCGGCTTGAGGAACTCGATCTCGCCACGGGTGTCCCACACGACGTAGTCCCGCCCGAGCTGATGCATGACGAGCATGAAGAAGTACGGGTCGGTCATCGCCGACATCGATCCGCCGAACGCCGTCTTGACGTAGTTGCGGGTGAGGAGGTTCACGTGCAGCTCCACGGTCGCGTGGGTCCAGTCGTCGCTGAACCGGCGGACGCGGATGCCGCTGCACAGGTTGGGGATCCAGAGGCTCATGCCGAGGACGAGGCGGCGGGGCGTGATGCGCATGAGGTCAGTGTGGAGGATGCGCCCGGCGGCGACGAAGACGACTGGAGGGTTGGCACAGTTGTTCTAGTTCACCTAGAATAACTAGAGAAGGGGGTGCCATGCTCATCCGCGTCGATGTCGACAGTGCGCACGCGCTCTACGACCAGGTGGCCGCCTCGGTGCGTGCCGACATCCTCTCCGGCGCTCTCGCGCCCGGCGATCGTCTGCCGGCCGCCCGCGACGTGGCCGCCGCGCTCGACATCAATCAGCACACCGTCCTGCACGCCTACCAGCGCCTCCGCGACGAGGGCCTGGTCGACCTCCGGCGGGGGAGGGGCGCCGTGATCGCCGCCTCCGCCGCCCCGCTCGCCGAGCTCGCGCACGAGATCGATGGGCTGATCCGGCGGGCCGCGGCCCTGGGCGTCTCCGCCGAGACCCTCGCCGGCATCGTCCGCACGCACCGCGCAGAAGCCGAACCTCCCACCCCCGCCGCGACCCCCCAGGAGGCCTCCCATGACGACGCCTGACCCCACCCGCACCCCTCCAGCCACCCTGCGCCGCGCACGACGGGCCTTCGTCCTCGTGGCGCTCGTCCTCCCGGTGCTCATCGTCGCGATCTCCACTCTCGTGCTCACGGCCTGGCTGCCGTCGTTCCCCACCGACGTCGCGATCCACTGGGGCGTCGACGGGGCGGACGGGTTCGGTCCGGCCGCCACGTACCTCTGGGTGCTCCTCGGCGTCGGTCTCGGCATCCCGGTGCTCCTGGCCGTCACGACGCTGGTCGCCGTCGGGGCGCACTGGGGCGCGACCGCCCGTCTCCTCGGAGCGACCGCGGCCGGCATGTCGGCGTTCGCGGGCGTGATCTGCCTGGGTTCCCTCGCGATCCAGCGCGACCTCCCGCCCTCCGGTGACGTCCCGGGCATCGCGGGGGTGATGGCACTGGCCTTCGCGGCTCTCCTCGGCGTGGGCGCGCTGGCGTGGTTCGTGCAGCCGCGCGTGCAGGCGGTGCCCGGTGCCGCTCTCGAGCCGCGCCACGACGTGCGGGTCGGCGACGGCGAGCGGGTCGTCTGGGTGGGCACCACGACGATGCCCACCGGCGCCCTCGTCTTCCTCCTGCTCGTGCTGCTCGGGCTCGTGGCGCTCGCCGTGGCGATGCTCATCACGGGCACCCCGCTGGCCTGGGTCTCGGGTCTGGTCGCCCTCGTCGTCGGGTTCGCGCTGGCGGCGACCGCGTCGTTCCGGGTGCGCGTCACGCCGGCCGGCATCGACGCGCGTGCCGTGATCGGGTGGCCTCGGAAGACCATCCCGGTGGCGGAGATCGCGTCGGCCAGGGCCGTGCGCATCTCGCCCTTCGGCGAGTTCGGCGGCTGGGGGTGGCGTCTCGCTCCGGACGGCCGCAGCGGGATCGTGATGCGCCAGGGGCCGGCGATCGAGGTGCATCGCCGCGACCACGGACCGTTCGTCATCACGATCGACGGGGCGGAGGAGGGGGCCGCACTCCTGCAGGCCTACGTGGACCGATCCGCGGGGTCGGCCGCCGCCGGGGAGACCGGGCGGGTGGCGCCATGACCGTCCTGACGACGCCCACCCGCGTGCCGTGGCGCGCGGTCCTCATCTTCACCCTCACGGCCTGCGGGCTCGCGGCTCTCGTCTGCCTGCCCCTCTGGCTCGGCGACGGCCTCGCCGAACCCTTCGCGGGAGCGCTCCTCCCCGTGATGATGTTCACGCCCGCGGCCGCGGTGCTCGTCGTCATGCTCACCACGGGCGTACCGGAGAAGGGCGGCCGGGCGCGCTTCCTCGGGCTGTGGCCGCTGCGGCCCGCGAAGCGCGTCGTCGGGCTGCTGGTCGCGGCCTGGCTCGTGCCGCCGGTGCTCGTCGCCCTCGGCGTCCTCCTCGCGGCCGCTTTCGGGTGGGTGCGTCTCGACCTCACCTTCTCGGCCTTCGCGGATCAGCTCGCCCAGGCTCTTCCCGCGGGGACGCCGGTGCCGCCGGTCGGCGTGGTCGTGTTCGCACAGTTCGCCGCGATCCCGGTCGGGGCGCTGGTGAACAGCGTGCTCGCCTTCGGCGAGGAGCTCGGCTGGCGCGGCTGGCTGCTCCCGGCGCTGCGCCCGCTCGGCACCTGGCCGGCGCTCCTGCTCAGCGGGGCGATCTGGGGACTGTGGCACAGCCCCGTCATCCTCCTCGGCTACAACTTCGGCCGGACGGATGTCACCGGCGTGCTGTTCATGATCGGCGGCTGCGTGGCGTGGGGCGTGCTGTTCGGCTGGCTGCGGCTGCGCTCCGGCTCGCTGTGGCCGGCGGTCATCGCGCACGGGGCCCTGAACGCCGCCGCGGGCCTGGTCGTGATCGTCGCCGCGGTGCAGCCCGACCTCGCCCTCGCCGGACCGCTCGGTGTCGCGGGCTGGATCGTCGCCGCCGTCGTGGCCCTCGTCCTCGTGCTCACGGGGCAGTTCCACCGACAGCCGGAGCTCGCCGCGCCGCGCACCCCGCCCACCCCGCCGACGCTTGACGGCCGGCCGGCGCCGGGGGTTGGCTGAGCACATGGAATCCACTCCCGCCGCCTGGGCCCGCGCCGACACCTTCCTCGCCGACATGCTCGTGGGCACGGATCCGGCTTTGGAGCACGCGCTCGAAGCGCAGCGGGCGGCGGGGCTGCCTGAGATCGAGGTCGCCCCGGTCGCGGGGAAGCTGCTGAACCTCCTCGTACGGATGAGCGGCGCGCGCCGCGTGCTGGAGATCGGGACCCTCGGCGGCTACTCGACGATCTGGATGGCCCGCGCCGTCGGTCCCGACGGGCAGGTGATGACGATCGAGGCGGAGGCCGACAACGCCGCCGTCGCCCGCGCGAGCATCGATGCCGCCGGGATGGGGGACCGGGTCGACATCCGCGTCGGACGAGGAGCCGATGTGCTTCCGACCCTCGTCGGCGGCTTCGACCTCGTCTTCATCGACGCCGACAAGGAGTCGAACACCGTGTACCTGGACTGGGCCGCGAAGCTCGGTCACCCGGGCACCGTGGTCGTGCTCGACAACATCGGCCGCGACGGCGAGATCGTCCGCGACGACTCGACCGACCCCAAGGTGAACGGCACGCGCGAGGGGCTGCGGATGCTGGGGGAGGACCCGCGCTTCGACGCCACGGCGTTGCAGACGGTCGGGATCAAGGGATGGGACGGCATCGCGCTCGCCCTCGTCGTCTGACTCCGGCGCCCCGCCCCGCCGGGGATAGACTGGGCGCGGATCGACGACGCTCCACACACCCTTCCATCCTGAGCAAGGAGCACATCAGTGGCACTGATCGAGGCTGTAGGCGCACGCGAGATTCTCGACTCGCGCGGAAACCCGACCGTCGAGGTGGAGGTGCTCCTCGACGACGGCATCGTGCAGCGCGCCGCCGTCCCCTCCGGTGCATCGACCGGCGCCTTCGAGGCGTACGAGCTGCGGGACGGCGACAAGAGCCGCTACGGCGGCAAGGGCGTGCTCAAGGCCGTCGAGGCGGTCATCGACGAGCTCGGCCCGGCCATCGAGGGCGTGGAGGCGAGCGAGCAGCGCATCGTCGACGAGATCCTCATCGAGGTCGACGGCACGGACAACAAGAAGCGCGTCGGCGCCAACGCCATCCTCGGCGTGAGCCTCGCGGTCGCGAAGGCCGCCGCGGACTCCGCCGACCTGCCGCTGTTCCGCTACCTCGGCGGTCCGAACGCGCATGTGCTGCCCGTGCCGCTGTTCAACGTCATCAACGGCGGAGAGCACGCCGACAACGGCATCGACATGCAGGAGTTCTTCCTCGCGCCGATCGGCGCGGAGACCTACTCGGAGTCGCTGCGCTGGGGCGTGGAGACCTACCACGTGCTGCGCGCCGAGCTGAAGGCCGCGGGCTACGCGACCGGCCTCGGCGACGAGGGCGGCTTCGCCCCTGACCTGCCCAGCAACCGCGAAGGCCTCGACTTCCTGGTGAAGGCGATCGAGAAGGCCGGCTTCACGCCCGGCGCCGACATCGCCCTCGGCCTCGACGTCGCCGCCACCGAGTTCTTCAACGACGGTGTCTACCGCCTCGACAACAAGGACTGGGACGCCGAGGCGCTCACCGAGTACTACGTCGGGCTCGTCAACGACTTCCCGATCGTCACGATCGAGGACGCGCTCGCCGAGGACGACTGGGACAACTGGAAGCACCTCACCGAGGCGCTTGGGTCGAAGGTCCAGCTGGTCGGTGACGACCTGTTCGTCACCAACCCGCAGCGTCTCGCCGACGGCATCACGCGCGGCGTCGCCAACTCGCTCCTGGTGAAGGTCAACCAGATCGGCACGCTCACCGAGACGTTCGACGCGGTCAGCCTTGCGCAGCGCTCGGGCTACACGGCGATGCTCTCGCACCGTTCGGGTGAGACCGAGGACACGACGATCGCCGACCTCGTGGTCGCCACGAATGCCGGCCAGATCAAGGCGGGTGCCCCGGCGCGCAGCGAGCGCGTCGCGAAGTACAACCAGCTGCTGCGCATCGAGGAGGAGCTGGGCGACGCCGCGGTCTTCGCCGGCCGTTCCGCCTTCCCGCGCTACCAGGGCTGAGCGCCCGCAACAGCAACGACGCCGCATCCGCGGCATGACCGCGCCGCCCGGATGGCGACAGAGACGAAGGAGGAGCCGTGACACGACGACCGGCTCCTCCTTCGCCGTCTCCCGGAGCTGCCGCGCCGCGCCGGGCCGCCTCGACATCGCGGCAGCCCCGGGGTGGCGCGACGGCCGCCCCTCGCGTGGACGTGCGCGAGTGGGCATCGGGCATCCGTCTCTCCGCCTTCTCGGTGATCATGCTCTCCCTCGTCGTGCTGGGAGCCTGGGTGCTCGTGCCCACGCTCGGCACCTTCATCGACCAGCGGCAGAAGATCGCCGCGCTGGAGCAGTCGGTGCAGGTGAGCGAGGACGAGATCGCGGCGCTGACCGCGGAGCGTGAGCGGTGGGAAGACCCTGCGTACATCACCACGCAGGCCCGTGAGCGCCTCTACTACGTGAAGCCCGGCGAGGTCGTGTACCTCATCGACAACGACCTCGATCCGTCCACCCTCCCGCGCGAGCAGGAGCCGGTGAGCGACACCCTCGAGGAGAAGCCCGCCGACTGGATGCCGCAGCTGCTGCGCACCCTCGTCTCCGCGGGCTTGAGCGACACGGCCGCCGCCCCCGGCTGAACGCTCGTTCCGAGCATCCTCCCGGACGGCTCCCCTACGCTGGTGGGGTGACCAACCCGCCGTTCCCCGCGCCCACTTCCGCCGAGCTCGCCGTCGTGTCGACCCAGCTCGGACGACCCGCACGCGGCGTCGTCGGCATCGCGGCGCGCTGCCGCTGTGGCAACCCCACGGTGGTGGCCACCACTCCGCGGCTGCCGGACGGGACGCCGTTCCCCACGTTCTACTACCTCACGCATCCGGCGGCGACCGCGGCGATGTCGACGCTCGAAGCGAACCAGGTCATGCCCGAGCTCGCGGCGCTGCTCGCGGAGGACGAGGCCGTGGCCGCGGCGTATCGGTCCGCCCACGAGGCGTACCTCGCGGACCGCGCGCAGTTCGGCGAGGTGCCCGAGATCGACGGGATCTCCGCCGGGGGCATGCCGACGCGAGTGAAGTGCCTGCACGCCCTCGCCGGGCACGCCCTGGCGGCGGGTGCCGGCGTGAACCCGATCGGTGACGCAGCTCTCGCTCGCAGCTCCTGGTCGCCCGAGGTCTGCCGCTGCGAGGAGCCCGGAGCCGCCCTCCGCGACGATCCGGCACGCTCGGCATGACGCGGCGACGGATGCTGCGCGGCGCCGTCGCCCTCGTGGCGGTGGCGGCATCCGTCCTGCTCCTCGGGTCGACTGCGACCCCGACCCCGACGCCGCCGCCGGTCGCCGACGACCCCGCGGACCCGGTCCGTGCGGCGGAGTACTGGCTGGATGGTGCAGGGATCAGGGACGCATGGCAGACGACGCGCGGAGAAGGCGTCACCATCGCCGTCATCGACACCGGTATCGGCAAGGTCCCGGAGGTGTTCGGGGACGCGGTGGTCGGCGGGACCGACGTCTCCGGTGCCGGCACCCCGGACGGCCGCACGCCGCTGGGCGCGGTGGACGGCAACCACGGATCCTGGGTGGCTTCCCTCGCCGCGGGGCGCGGCAAGGCTGACGGCACGGGCATGATCGGCGTCGCGCCGGAGGCCGACCTGCTGTCGGTCTCGGTGGGCTTCGGCGCCGCGGCAGCCGTGCCGTTCACCGAGCAGGTGGCCAAGGGCATCCGATGGGCGGTCGATCACGGTGCCGACATCATCAACCTGTCGTTCACGACGAACACCCTCGACTGGGACGAGAGCTGGGACGACGCGTTCCTGTACGCCTTCGAGCACGATGTCGTCGTGGTCGTCGCCGCCGGCAACCGGGGGAGTGGCACGAACATCATCGGAGCGCCCGCCACGATCCCCGGCGTGCTCACGGTCGGCGGTGTCGACCAGACCGGCACGGCCAGCATCGAGGCATCGACGCAGGGCATCACCATCGGGATCTCGGCGCCGAGCGAGGGGCTGCTCGGGGTGTCGGCGGACGGCGAGGTCGTCTCGTGGAGCGGAACCAGCGGTGCGGCTCCGATCGTGGCAGGTGTCGCGGCGCTGATCCGCTCGGCGCATCCCGACATCTCGGCGAACGACGTCATCAACCGCATCATCAAGACGGCCATGCCGGTGGCCGACGCACAGAAGCCGCGAGACCCGCTCTACGGCTTCGGGCTCGTGGACGCGGACGCGGCGATCTCGGCGAACATCCCCTCCGTGAGCGAGAACCCGATGGGAGATCTGGCGGAATGGGTGCGGCTGTTCCGTCGTGCAGACAGCGTGCCCACGCCGGAACCGTCTCTCGGCCCGGTGGAGATCCCGCCGCTGCCGGACGCCGACGCCCCGACCGAGGCCGGTTCACCGCTGCTTCCCAGCGCCGATTCCCTGCGCTACGGTACCCTGCCGCTCATCGCCCTCACCGTCCCTGGTATCCTGGTAGCGCTTGGCGTCACCGCAGCTGCCCGGCGCATCCGATCGGCGCGCGTTCCCGTACGCCACAATCCCGACTCCGAGGAGTAGTTCTTCTGTGCCTCAGAACAGCACTGTGCCCAAGATCCTGATCGTCGGCGGAGGGTACGCAGGTTTCTACACCGCGTGGAAGCTCGAGAAGCATCTGCGCAAGGGCGAGGCCGACGTGACCATGGTCGACCCGCTGCCGTACATGACGTACCAGCCGTTCCTCCCCGAGGTCGCCGCGGGCTCCATCGAGGCCCGTCACTCGGTGGTCGCGCACCGCCGTCACCTCAAGCGCACCCACGTGCTCACCGCCAAGGTGACCAACATCAACCACGCGCAGAAGGTCGCCACCATCACGCCGCCCGTCGGCGAGCCGTACGAGTTCGCGTACGACCAGATCGTCGTCACCGCGGGCGCCGTCTCGCGCACGTTCCCGATCCCCGGCATCGCCGACAACGCCATCGGGCTCAAGACGATCGAAGAGGCCGTCGCCATCCGTGACAAGGTCATGTCGAACTTCGACAAGGCTGCCTCCCTCCCCGCCGGTCCCGAGCGCGACCGCCTGCTGACCGTCGTCGTCGTCGGCGGCGGCTTCGCCGGCATCGAGGTCTTCGCGGAGCTCCGCTCCCTCGCGTCCTCGCTGGTGAGCAAGTACCCGCAGCTGTCCTTCGAGGACACCCACTTCCACCTCATCGAGGCCATGGGGCGGATCATGCCCGAGGTCTCGTTGAAGACGAGCGAGTGGGTGCTGAAAGACCTCGCCAAGCGCGGGGCCAACGTCCACCTCGACACCCAGGTCAAGGGTGCCATCGACGGCAACGTCGAGCTCTCCACCGGCGAGGTCATCCCGACGGACGTCATCGTGTGGACCGCCGGTGTCATGGCCAACCCGACCGTCGTGCGCGGCGGTGATCTGCCGGTGGAGGAGCGCGGTCGCATCCAGACCCGCGCAGACCTTCGCGTCGGCACGCCTGAGGCGTTCGTCGAGGGTGCCTGGGCCGCGGGTGACGTGTCGGCCGTTCCCGACCTCTCGGGCGGCGGCGTCGGCGGCTTCTGCGTCCCGAACGCGCAGCACGCCGTGCGCCAGGCGAAGCTCCTGGCCAAGAACGTCGTCGCCGTGCTCCGCGGCGAGGACCCCAAGGAGTACTTCCACAAGAACCTCGGCGCTGTCGCAGGTCTCGGCCTGTACAACGGTGTCTTCCAGTCCGGCAAGATCGCGCTGAAGGGCTTCATCGCCTGGCTCGCGCACCGTGGCTACCACGGTCTCGCCATGCCGACGTGGGAGCGCAAGTGGCGCGTGCTCTGGGGCTGGTGGAACAACCTGTGGCTGGGCCGCGACCTCGTGAACCTGCAGACGGTGCAGAACCCGCGGTACGTCTTCGAGGAGTTCGCCGCTCGCCCGCGTCCCGCGGCCCCCGCGTCGGCCGCTCCGGCCGCGAAGGCGCCGGCCGCCGAGAAGCCGGCTGCTGCGCCTGCGGCGGAGACGCCGGCGGAGATCAAGAAGCCGGCGGCCAAGAAGCCGGCGGCCAAGAAGGCTCCGGCCGCCAAGAAGGCTCCGGCCGCATCGGCGGATGACTCGGTGGAGACCGCCGCGGTGAAGTGACCGCACGGTTCTGAGAGGAGGGCCCCGAGCGCACGAGCGCCGGGGCCTTCTCCGTTCCCGGCCGTAGCGCGAGTTGGCGACGTAACATCTCACATTGTACGCTCGCAGAGTGCTCGGGAGGGGCGTCTACCACGCAACCCCGGACGACGCTGGGAGGAGGTCCGGTGAGCGCGCAGGGGGGAGAGCCGCCGACGGTCAGTGTGTCGATCCGGGCGGCTTCGGGCCAGGAGAGGCGCGCAGAGCAGCTCGCGGAACAACTCGACGGTGCTTTCGTCCGCATCTGCCGAACGGGGGCGGATGCCGGAGCCTTCGCCGAGGCGTGGCAGCCGTGGACCCGACGGGCGACCCACCACATGGTCCTGGACGCCGCAGTGCGCCCGCACCCGCGTCTCGTCGCGCAGGTGCACGAAGCCGTGGGAGGACGGCCCAGGGCCGCCCTGCGGTTCTTCACCCCCGGAGACGGCTATGCCTCGCACGCCCTCCGGCTGGCGGCTTTCGCCGGCTATCCGTGGCTCCTGCCGCCCGGACCCGATCCGACGTCGATCGCCGTGGTGCTGCCGATTCCCGAGGCGGCGGAGTTCGCCCGTTCCGTCCCGGCGGGCGACGACACTCCTGAGGGCGTGCTGCTCCAGCGGTTCGCGGAGGAGCGAGGACTCGCCCTGCTCGCGAGCACAGCCGATCTCGTGCAACGCGACGGGCCGGGGGCGCACGCTCCGGCCACCGCCTTCCTGCCCGCCGCGGTCGCCCCCGCGGAGTGGTGGCGACAGGACACGCTCCAGGCGCCACCGCTGATCCCTGTGGTGCATCTGCGAGACGGGCAGCCGCTGTCGTACGAGGCTGTGCCGGGTACGTCGGACGGCTGGCGGCTTCGTCCGCGCCGAGATGTGCCGACACCGCACGCCCGCCGGTTCGCGCGGGTGATGCACGAACGGCTTCTGGGCACGGAGGTCGCTCGCAGCCACCTCCGGGCGGCGGCTGTACTCCTCGGCGTGGCGGGAGTGCTGCGCGACCAGCTCCTCCTCGCAGCGGCGTGGGGGCGGCCGTCCGAGGGGTTCGGCGCGGCCGTAGCCCGGGAATCGGCGGCGACCCTCGCACTCGGGACGCTGGCGGAGGCCGTTCCGGCAGCGCGTCGTCCGGACGGTGCGGCGGAGCTCCGGGAGACGTTCGAGGCGCTGTACGAGGAGATGACCGCCATCCTCCGCGGATCGCCCCGGCCGGAGCGTGGAGCCGATCCATAGGCCGCCTCACTAGCGTGTGGAGGGCAAGGGGAGTACTCCCGTCTGCAGCGACGTCGTCATGACGGGCATGTCATCGTGCCCCGGCCCGCTGGCCCGCGAGGGTGGAGGAGACCTTGGCGCCCGCATCGCGGGCTGCCCGGAACCTTGCGTCGACCGACGTCGCGGAGAACGGCGGCCCGTCCCACGAACGGACCCCCATGTCGAAACTCTCCCGCCTGATCCGCCTGGCCACCGACGCCCTCGATGCGAAGGGTGCGAGCCCCGCCGCGAGGGGCGGGGAGGGCTCCCGTTCCTCGACGGATTGGAGCGGGATGATCCGTGGCGCCGTGGATGCCGTCCGTGGCCCCGGTTCCGACGGGCCGCGCCCGAACACCCCGTCTCCCGCCTCGTCGTCGGCCGGCGGCCCTGCCGCGGGGCGACCGTCGACCTCGTACGCGCCGCCGTCTGCCCCCGGTGCCGGTGGTCGGCCGGACACCTCCGCGGCGGACCGTGCGGCCATCGCCCGGTACGACTACCTCCTGCAGACGGCGGACCCGCACCGCGTCGAGCAGATCCATCGCGAGGCCTTCGCCCGTCTCACACCGTCGCAGCGGGAGCAGGTCGAGGCCCGCATGCGAGCCGAGCTCCCCGCCGAAGAGCGACCGCGCTCCTCCTCCGCGGACGACCTCGCCCGCGCGGCGGGCCGCGCCGAGGCGATGCAGCCGGGCCGTCTGCGCGGCCTCCTCTCCCGGGTCCGGGGCGCCGGCGCGGGTGGGGCCGCGGTCGCCGCCGGCGGTGCGGCGGTCGGCCTGCTCGGTGTGGTGGCCGGCGGGGCCGTCCTGAGCACCGTGGCGGCACCCCTCCTGGAACAGGCTGCAGGCCTCGGGGTGGACTTCGACGCATGGGCGCAGGGCATCGACATCGACGCCCTCGCCTCCGGCGTCGACGTCGATGCGCTGGCCGGTGGCGCCGACGAGATGCTCGGCTCGGCCGGCGAGGCCGTCTCGGGGCTCGGCGAGACGGCGACCGGCTGGGGAGCGCGGCTCGGCGATCTCGGCATCCCGGGGATCGGCGACATCCTCGGCCGCTGACGGGTGCCCCCGCTGGGACTCGAACCCAGACTGAAGCGATTTTAAGTCGCCTGCCTCTGCCATTGGGCTACGGGGGCCGCGCCGCCAGCCTATCGTCGGCGGGGTCGTGACCCGGGCGGGGCTCAGGCCGTAGGGTGGGGGAGTGCTCGACCTCACCGACGAACTGAGCCCCGTCCCGGGTGGCCCTGTGGTCGCCCCCGAATGGGAGGACCCGGGCCGCTACTGGCCGCGCTTGTCGGCCGCGACCGGGCATCTTCCGGCCCCGGTCGCCGTCATCGATCGGGAGGCGCTGCGCTACAACGCCATGGATCTGCTCGTCCGTGCCGGCGGTCTGCCGATCCGGGTGGCGTCGAAATCGGTGCGGGTGCGTGCCGTCCTCGATGCCGTGCTGCGCCTCCCCGGATTCCGCGGCATCCTCGCCTTCACGCTCGAGGAAGCCCTCTGGCTCGCCGAGACGCACGACGACATCGTGCTGGGCTATCCGACCGTGGACCGGGCCGCCCTCGAACGGCTCTGCGCCGACGAAGAGGCCGCTCAGCGCATCACCCTCATGATCGACGACCCCGTGCACCTCGACCTCGTCGACAGCGTGGTGGCCCCCTCGGCGCGCCCGGAGCTCCGGGTGGCGATCGACGTCGACGCGTCCTGGCGATCGCCGCTGCTCGGGCACATCGGCGTCCGCCGGTCGGCTCTCTTCTCCGCAGGCGAGGTCGCGGCGTTCGCGCGGAAGGTCGTGGCACGCCCCGGCTTCCGCCTCGTGGGATTGCAGATGTATGACGCCCAGATCGCCGGACAGGGTGACGCCGGCCCCGATGGGCCGCTGATCCGCCGCGTTCAGGCCCGCTCGCGCGACGAGCTGCGGGAGCGGCGGGCGCAGATCGTCGCCGCGGTCGGTGCGGTGACGTCCCTCGAGTTCCTCAACGGCGGGGGTACCGGCTCCCTCGAGTTCAGCGGCAGCGACGAGTCCCTCACCGAGGCCAGCGCGGGCAGCGGCCTGCTCGGAGGGCACCTGTTCGACGGGTACCGATCCTTCCACCCGGCGCCGGCTGCGGCTTTCGCCTTCGACGTCGTGCGCCGTCCTGCGGCCGACATCGCCACGGTGCTGGGCGGCGGCTGGATCGCCTCCGGGCCCGCGGTCGCCTCGCGACAGCCGCGCCCGGTATGGCCGGCGAACCTCCGCACGCTTCCGCGGGAGGCGGCAGGCGAGGTGCAGACGCCGCTGCAAGGACCGAGCGCCGCGACGCTCGGCGTCGGCGATCGCGTCTGGTTCCGTCATGCGAAGAGCGGCGAACCGGCCGAGCGCATCGCCGCCTACCATCTCGTGTCCGGCGACGAGGTCATCGACGAGCTGCCGACGTACCGCGGCGAGGGGAAGGCGTTCCTGTGACGAGAATCGGCGGCACCTGGCAGAACTGGGGCCGGTCGGCGTCGGTGCGCCCGGTCCGAGTCGAGCGGCCGCGCAGTCCTGAGGGCGTGCAACGTGCCGTGCGGGCAGCGGTGCGACAGGGACTCACGGTCAAAGCGGTCGGCGCCGGTCACAGCTTCACCGGGATCGCCGTCGCTCCCGGTGTCCTCCTGGAGCTCGACGACCTGCAGGGACTCGTATCCGCGGACGCTGCGAGCGGGCGCGTCACGCTCCTCGCCGGCACCCGGCTGCACCGCATCCCCGGGCTGCTGGCGCGTTACGGACTCGCGATGGAGAACCTCGGCGACATCGACCGGCAGTCCATCGCCGGGGCGATCTCCACGGGCACCCATGGGACCGGCGCGGGCTTCGGCGGGCTCGCCACGCAGGTGGTCGGGGTGACTCTGATCACCGCGGACGGCGAGTTCCTCCGCATCGACGAGGCGCACAGCCCCGAGCTGCTGCCCGCGGTCGCCGTGGGGCTGGGAGCGCTCGGCATCATCGTCGAGGTGACGTTGCAGTGCGTGCCGACGTTCGTGATGCATGCGATCGATCAACCCGTGCCGATGGAGGAGGTCCTCTCCACGATCGATGAGCGCGTCGCCGCGGCCGATCACTTCGAGTTCTACTGGTTCCCGCACACCGACGTCGCGCTGACCAAGCGCCAAACGCGTCTGCCGGAGTCGACGCGACGCCGGCCCCTTCCTCCCGTGGGCCGATGGGTGGACGAGACGCTGCTCGCGAACGGCGTGTATCGCGTCGTCTGTGCGGCGGGACAGGCTGTTCCGGCGATCACGCCTCCGTTCAACCGGCTCGCGGTACGACTCACCGGGGACCGCGAGTACACCGACCTGTCGAACCGCGTGCTCACCCAGAGCAGGACGGTGCGATTCCGTGAGATGGAGTACGCGCTCCCGGCTGCGGACGTCGTGCCCGCGTTCCGCGCTCTCCAGGACCTCATCGACCAGCGCGGCTGGCGGATCGAGTTCCCGGTGGAGGTGCGGTTCGCGGCGGCCGACGACCGCTGGCTCTCGACCGCGTACGGTCGCGAGACCGCCTACATCGCGGTCCACCGGTACTGGCGGGCGGACCCGACCGCCTACTTCGGCGCGGTGGAGGAGATCATGAGCGCGCACGGCGGTCGCCCGCATTGGGGGAAGCTGCACACGCTCACGCACGAGACGCTGCGGGAGCGGTATCCGCGCTTCGAGGACTTCGTGGCGCTGCGCGACCGCCTCGATCCGGACCGCCGATTCTCGAACCGTCACCTGGAACGCGTGCTCGGGCGCTGATCGAGTGGGGCCGGAGACTCTCGTCCCCAGTCCACGTGCAGGCACCGCGTCTAGGATGAGAGAAATACGGGAAAGGGTGGGGCACTGATGGAATGGCTCGTGCCGGTACTGATCGTCGTCGGGGTGATCCTGCTCGTCGGCGTGTATCTCTGGGCGACGTACAACTCGCTGGTGCAGCTGAACGTCCGTGTGGACGAGGCCTGGAGCGGCATCACCGTCCAGCTCAAGCGCCGGGCCGACCTCATCCCGAATCTCATCGAGACGGTCAAGGGCTACGCCTCGCACGAGAAGGCGGTGTTCGAGAACGTCACCCGCGCCCGCGCCGAGACTCTCTCCGCAGGCAGTCCCGGCGAGGCGGGGATCGCCGAGGGGCACCTGCAGCAGGCCCTGCGCAGCCTCTTCGCGGTGGCCGAGGCCTACCCGCAGCTGCAGGCCAGCCAGAACTTCCTCCAGCTTCAGCAGGCCGTCGTCGACACCGAGGACAAGATCCAGGCCGCGCGGCGCTTCTACAACGGCGGCGTCCGCGAGCTCAACACCAAGATCAAGGTGTTCCCCAACAACCTCTTCGCCAAGGGGCTCGGCTTCACCGAGCGCGAGTTCTTCGAGGTCGCCGACAGCGGCGCCATCTCCGAGCCTCCGCGCGTGCAGTTCTGATCCTCGCCCTCACCACACGGTGAGGGCGAGTTCGTCTGTGGTGATGTCCACGCCACCGCGCACGCTCCACGCGGTGCTGCGGTAGGTGACCGTGCGCGCGTCGCCGTCCTGGCCGGTGCCGGTCACGGTCGCCTCGAGGATGCCGTCGTCCGCGGCGAACGCGGTCGGGGTGAGCACCACCGCAGGGAACCGTTCGACACGGAACGCGATGTCGGAGATCTCTCGGAACTCCGTCCCCCACGGGATCCGGATGCCGCAGTCGTCGGGGACCGCGGTGCCGTCGGCGGTGCAGGTCTTCAGGTAGGCCTCGAGCTGGGTCTGCGCGGCCTCCGTCGCCTCCGGCCGGAGCTCGGCGGTCACGCCCGCGGTGGCGTCATCCCCGGGGAGCACGACGGCGTCGGTCGTGCCGGTCAGCAGGGTCCGAGGCGCGGCCGTCACGGGGTACACGCCGGGGAGCAGCGCGGCGTCTTCGTCCACCGGGAGGACTGCACCGCCGACCTGCACAGCCGTCCCGATCGTGGTCGTGGTGCGGAGGGCGCCGAGGCCGGAGCCATCGACGGCCCAGCCGCCGCTGCCCGGCATCAGCCGGAGGTCCGCCTCGTGCTCGTCCCCGTCGAGCCGGAAGCGCACCGTCGCGGACGCGCCACCGTCTCCCTCGCGGACATCGGTGACCTCGGCATCCTGGATGGTCGACGACGCTCCGGCGAACGCGGTGAGGGCGGCGTCGGACACCGCGGTCCCGGTCGCCGCGACCGCCTCGGGATCGCCCGACTCCAGTGCGTGGAGATAGGCCAGCGCTGCTTCCTCCGCCGTGGGCGAGCGGAGCGCGGACAGCCCGCACCACACCGCCCCCGCGACAGCGACGGCTACGATGGCACCGCCCACGAGCCACCAGCGACGACGGCTCACGCGACGCCCTCCCGGACGTGGACATGACGACGCACCGTGTCCGGGGCGGTGGAGGCGAGTGCGGTGTGGACGGCTGCGGTCGCATCGCCCCATCCGGAGACCGACACCTGTTCGAGACCCTGCCACTGCGCGGCGCGCAGGAGCTCCGCCGCGATAGCCTCGGCGTCACCGGGACGCGCCTGCGGCTCCCACCATGCCGACTGCACCTGCAGCGTGGACGTGCCGCGGTCGGCCTTGAGGTCGACCCGTGCCACGATCCGGTCGCCGACGAGGACGGGCAGCGAGTAGTAGCCGTACCGGCGCTTCGCCGCCGGCACGTAGATCTCGATACGGTAATCGAGCTCGAACGCCCGCAGCGCACGTTCCCGGAACCACACCACGGGATCGAACGGGGTCAACAGGGCGGCGGTCTCGACCCGGCGCGGAAGAACCGCGTCGCGATGCCGCCAGGCGGGCAGGGGCCGGCCGCCGCGTTCCCAGCCGCGGACGGTCACGGGTTGCACTTCGCCGGCGTCGACGAGCTCGGCGATCGCCCCGGTCACCGCGGCACGGTCGCGGAGGCGGTAATAGTCGGCCAGGTCGGCCGCCGTCCCGACGCCGCTGGACCGCGCGGCGCGTCGGACGAGCTCGCGGACGGCGTCCTCGCGCGGGATCTGGCGGGACCGGATGCGCTCGGGGATGACCTGCTCGGCGAGGGCGTAGGTGCGCTCGAACCCCCGGCGTCCGCTCACAGCGACGTCGCCCGTGCGCCACAGGTGCTCGAGGGCGAGCTTGACCTCGTCCCAGTCCCACCAGGTGCCGCGCTCGCGCGGGGCGTCGGCACGGAGATCGACCGGACGGAGCGGTCCCCGCGCACGGAGCTCGTCCTGCACCCACTGCACCGTCCGGGCATTCGTGCGGAGCCAGGAGTCCTCCGCGGACCAGCGCCGCCGGAAGTCGTCCATGCGGAACCGCCACAGGGGCCAGTCCTCGACGGGGATGAAGGTCGCCTCGTGAGCGAGGTACTCCACATAGTGGGTCGTGCGCGACAGGAAGAGGCGGTCGAGGAGTGCGGGATCGTAGGCGCCGAGCCGGGAGAACAGCGGGACGTAGTGCGACCGTGCGAACACGTTGACCGAGTCGATCTGCAGCACGCCGAGCCGGTCCATCACCCGGTGCAGATGGCGACCGGAGACGGTGGCCGGGCGCGCGCGGGTGAAGCCCTGCGCGGCGAGGGCGATCCGTCGTGCCTGGGCAGGACTGAGGGTGTCGGTCACGCCGCCAGCGTATCCCCGCTCTCCGACATCGTCCTGGCGTGCAGGATGCGTCGAACGGCATACGGCATGACCGTAGACTGAGGCGATGAGCGAGGACCAGCGACCCCGGCTGCGCGATCTGTTCCGTCCGCGCCCCGTGGTGACCGATCGGACCGTGACCACCGAAGCCGACGAGGCGGTGCCGCTGCCCCTGCGCATCACGGCCAGCTACGCCTGGCGCCTGCTGCTCATCGCCGCGGCGGCCGGCGTCTTCATCTGGCTGGTGATGCTGCTCAAGCTCCTCGTCATCCCGCTGATGGTGGGCATCCTCATCACCGCCCTGCTGTGGCCGGCGTTCTCCTGGATGCTGCGTCACGGATTCCCGCGCTGGCTCGCGATCGCTGTCTCCCTCATCGGCACGATCGCCATCGTCACCGGGCTGATGTGGCTCGTGGTCTGGCAGGTGCGCGCCCAGCTCCCGGACGTGCAGCAGCGCACGACCGAGGCGTTCGACCAGTTCCAGGTGTGGCTGCACGACGGTCCGCTGAACCTGTCGGATACGCAGATCGCGAACTACCTGCAGCAGGGCCTCGACTTCATCAGCGAGCAGGCGCAGGTCCTCTGGACGGGGGCCCTCGCGATCGGGACGACCGTCGGGCACGTCGCCACCGGCGCGCTGCTGTCGCTGTTCATCCTCATCTGCCTCCTCGCCGACGGCGCCGGCATCTGGCGCTGGACGCTGCGGATCTTCCCCCGGAAGACCCGTCCCGCCGTCGACGGCGCCGCGCGCAACGGCTGGACGACGATCGTCAACTACGCCAGGACGCAGCTGTTCGTGGCGACGATCGACGCGATCGGCATCGGCCTCGGCGCGTTCCTGCTCCAGGTGCCGCTCGCGCTGCCCGTCGCGGTCCTCGTGTTCCTCGGCTCGTTCATCCCCATCGTCGGTGCGGTCGTGACCGGTGCCGTGGCCGTCTTCCTCGCGCTCGTCTACAACGGGCCGTGGATCGCCCTCTGGATGCTCGTCGTCGTCCTCGCCGTCCAGCAGATCGAGGGCCACATCCTGCAGCCGATCATGATGGGCTCCGCCGTCAAGGTGCACCCCCTCGCCGTCGTCCTCGTGGTCGCGGGCGGCGCGATGATCGCGGGCATCCCGGGTGCCCTGTTCGCCGTCCCGCTGGCCGCGTTCGTGAACGTGGCGGCGGTGACCATCAGCTCGGGATCCTGGCGCACCGGCGTCGGGCCGAGCGGAGACCTGATCTGGAGCACAGTTCCGCGCGAGCGGAGACGGAGGAATCGATGAGCGCAGTCCCCAGCCTGACCGAGTTCCAGGACGCGGCTCGAAGTCTGGCTGAGGTGATCTCGCACACCCCGACGCTGCCCTCCCGGGCGCTGTCCGACGCGCTCGGTGCCCCGGTGCTGCTGAAGATGGAGAACCTGCAGCGCACGGGCTCCTTCAAGATCCGCGGCGCGGCGTACCGGCTCTCCCGGCTCAGCGCGGAGGAGCGCTCCCGTGGCGTCGTGGCGGCCTCGGCCGGGAACCACGCGCAGGGCGTCGCGCTGGCCGCCCAGGCGCTCGGCATCCCCGCGACGATCTTCATGCCGCTCGGGGTCCCCGTGCCGAAGCTCCTCGCCACCCGCGGCTACGGGGCCGAGGTGGTGCTTGAGGGGGAGACGGTCGCCACGTCGCTGCGCCTGGCCGCCGAGTTCGCGGAGCGCACCGGCGCCGTGCTCATCCACCCGTTCGACCACCGCGACATCGTGATCGGGCAGGGCACCCTCGGTCTGGAGCTGCTGGAGGATGCGCCCGAGATCGACACTGTCGTCCTCGGCATCGGCGGGGGAGGACTGATCGCCGGGGTCGCCGCCGCGGTCAAGGCCAAGGCCGCCGAGCTCGGACGGACGATCCGCGTGATCGGCGTCCAGGCGGAGAACGCGGCCGCGGTGCCGCCGTCGCTCGCGGCCGGGGAGCCGGTCGACATCGTCACGCGCCCCACCATCGCCGACGGCATCCTCGTCGCGCGCCCGGGAGCTGTGCCGTTCGAGATCATCAAGGACCTCGTCGACGAGGTGGTGACCGTCTCGGACGACGACCTCGCGCGCGCCATGCTCGTCCTCCTGGAGCAGGCCAAGGTCGTCGTGGAGCCCGCCGGTGCGGCGGGCGTCGCCGCGATCCTCTCCGGACGTGTGTCGGCGACCGGCACGACGATGGCCGTGCTGTCCGGCGGCAACATCGACCCTCTCCTGCTGCAGCGCGTGGTTTCGCACGGCCTCGCCGCCTCCGGCCGGTACCTGACGATCCGCATCCCGCTGCCCGACCGTCCCGGCCAGCTCGCCCGCGTGTCCGAGCTCATCGCGGAGGCGGGAGCGAACGTCATCGAGGCTATGCACACGCGTCACGGCCACGGACTGCAGATCAGCGAGGTCATCCTCGAGCTCAGCGTCGAGACCCGCGGCGCGGACCACTCGGCCCACACGCTCGACACTCTCCGTCGCGCCGGCTTCGCACCCATCGTCGTCCAGGACTGACCCCCGGACGCGCGACACCCCCTCGACCGTGGCGGTCGAGGGGGTGTCTCGTGGTGGCGGGCGTCAGCCCGTGTAGGTCTCCACCTTCACGATCTCGACGCTGATCGAGCGGCCGTTCGGTGCCTCGTACGACGAGGACTCGCCGACCTTGAGGCCCAGGATTGCCTGGCCCAGCGGGCTGGCCTCGCTGTAGACGTCGAGGTCGCTGCCGGCGGCGGCGATCTCACGGCTGCCGAGGAGGAAGACCTCCTCGCCGCCCGCGACGATCGCGGTCACGACGGTGCCCGGCTCGACGATGCCCCGGCTGGCAGGGGCCTCGCCGACCTTGGCGGTCTTCAGCAGCGCCTCCAGGGTGCGGATGCGCGCCTCCTGCTTCCCCTGCTCGTCCTTCGCCGCGTGGTAGCCGCCGTTCTCCTTGAGGTCGCCCTCCTCGCGGGCCGCCTCGATGCGCTTGGCGATCTCGTCGCGACCGACGGTGGAGAGGTGTTCCAGCTCGGCGACGAGCCGGTCGTAGGCTTCCTGCGTGAGGAAGGGGACCTGAGCATCGGTGGACATGACGAAGCTCCTTCTATCGGGATCCCGCCGAGATACCGCGGGGGATATGCCAAGACGCCCCGGCACGGTGCCGGGGCGTCGTCTGTCTGGCATCAGTCTAGGCGACCCAGCAGGTGTTCACCAAACCTGTCGTGGCCTCCGCGACGGTCGGGATGCGCTCCGCACGGGTGAGCGCATGGGCATCTCCCGCCGGGATCTCCACGATCTTCCAGCCCACGACGCCGAACTCCTCGTCGAGGGCCTCGAGCACGCACACGACGTCCTTGCCCTGGACGCCGGTCACCTGGAAGCGCACGTCGACGGCGTGCTCGTCCACGAGCTCGAAGCCCAGATCATCGGCGTCGACCGCGCTCAGCGACTGGCCCACGATGGACCACGCGAGGGCGGCGAGGAGGAGGAGCGCGACGGCCCCGGCGAGGAACCATGGCCACCGACGGCGGCGGGTGCGGCCATAGCGTTCGTCGAGCTGGAGGGCGGTCGTCACAGGTGGGGTCTTCCGGTCGTTAGGCTGGTGATACCAGGTTATGCGACCTGCGTACGAAAGGCCGATTCATGCGCTTCCTCTCCGAGACCCCGATGCCGACACCGTCGATGACGGTGGCTCCGGAGTCGGTCACGCCGGGCTTCGCCGGCTTCGCGGTGATCGTCATCGTGCTCGTCGCCGTGATCCTGCTGATCTGGGACATGAACCGCCGGATCCGCCGCGTGCGGTACCGGGAAGAGGTCCGCGAGGAGCTCGATGCGGAGGAGGCCGCCCGCGCCGCCGAAGACGCCCAGGACCAGGGTCGCGCCGCACCGGAAGCGCCCGACGAGGAGCCGCGCGAGCGCTGACCCCCGCTCAGGGCGCGCCGAGCGACGGCGACAGCGGGTGCAGGGCGATCAGCAGGCACGCGGTCCAGTGGCACAGGAAGGCGAGGACCGTGCACACGTGGAAGATCTCGTGGAAGCCGAAGTGGCCCGGCCAGGGGTTCGGCTTCTTCAGCGCGTAGACGATGGCGCCGCCCGTGTAGAGCAGACCGCCGACGATCACGAGCACCATCATGGCGACGTTGGCGTTGAGCAGGTCGACGATGTACATCACCGCGGCCCAGCCGAGCAGCAGATACAGCGCGACGTAGAGCCAGCGCGGCGCGTGGATCCAGAACACCCGGAAGAGGATGCCGACCAGGGCACCGCTCCAGACCAGGGTCAGCAACAGCACGCCCTTCTCCGGCGGCAGCGCCAGGGTCGCGAGCGGGGTGTACGTGCCGGCGATGAGCAGCAGGATGTTGGCGTGGTCGATCCGCTTGAGGATGCCCTTCACCCGGGGCCGCCAGTTGAAGCGGTGGTATACGGCGGAGTTGCCGAACAGCAGCAGCGAGGTGGCCATGAAGACCGCCGCCGCCCACTTCGCCGCCGCCCCCTGGGACACGGCGATGAGGACGATGCCCGCGGCGATCGCGAGGGGGAACGTGCCGGCGTGGATCCACCCGCGCCAGGTCGGTTTGATCTCGGCCGCCGCGTCGACGGCCGCCGCTTCGAGCAGCGGCAGCTTCGGGAGGTCGGCGCCGGTCTGGTCGGAAGTGCTCACGTGCTCACTCTAAGCGGGAGCGCATGCCCGTCCCCGTACATGTCCCCAGCTTCTGCACCGGCGCGGAAGGGCGGGGCAGGGTAGCGTAGGTGGGTGATGTCACGCGAGAGCCCGGGGCGGGGACCGCTGTACCGGCTGTACACCAGCCGGCTGCGTCGCCACCTCGATCCGGCCTCCGTTCCGCACCACGTCGCCATGATGATCGACGGCAACCGCCGGTGGGCGCGGCAGCTCGGGTTCGACACCCCGGCCGAAGGGCACCGTGCAGGCGCCGCCAAGATGCAGGAGTTCCTCGGCTGGTGCGACGAACTCGGAGTGCGTGTGGTCTCGCTCTACCTCCTCTCCAGCGACAACCTCCGCAAACGGGACTCGGCGGAGCTCGCCGACCTCATCGAGATCATCGCGGAGCTCGCCGAGGCGCTGTCCCAGAAGGGGAACTGGCGGGTCAAACACGTCGGCCGCGCCGACATCCTCCCTGCGGAGCTGGCGCGGGTGCTCGCCGATGCGGAGGAACGGACGAAGGACCACACCGGACTGCACGTGAACCTCGCCGTCGGTTACGGCGGCCGGAACGAGATCGTCGACGCGGTGCGCAGCATCATCGCCACGCACGAGGCCTCGGGCGGCACCCTGGAGGACCTCGCGGCGCAGCTCACCCCCGAGATGATCGGGGAGCACCTCTACACGGGCGGCCAGCCGGATCCCGACCTCGTGATCCGCACGAGCGGCGAGCAGCGGCTCAGCGACTTCCTGCTGTGGCAGAGCGCGCACAGCGAGTTCTACTTCGTCGAGGCGCTGGGGCCGGACCTCCGTCAG
Source organism: Microbacterium sp. GbtcB4 (assembly GCF_019091465.1). Taxonomy (NCBI): domain Bacteria; kingdom Bacillati; phylum Actinomycetota; class Actinomycetes; order Micrococcales; family Microbacteriaceae; genus Microbacterium; species Microbacterium sp. GbtcB4. The sequence continues at coordinate 17,356 of NZ_JAGXJJ010000007.1, read as the reverse complement.
GTCGACTTCCTCCGTGCGATCCGCGACTACGCCGACCGCGACCGCCGCTTCGGACGCTGATCCGAGGGGCGCGGGCGCGTGTCACAATGACGCAGTGAGCACTTTCGACGACTACCTCGGCACCTTCGACGCGGAGCCAGGCTATCTGAACTGGGCGGCTTTCGGTCCCGTGTCGCCCTCCGTCCGGGCCGAGGTCTTCGCGGACGCGGACCTCCTCGGGAACGGCCGGCCGTCGTCGCTGGCGCTCGTGGGGGAGCGGATCGGGCAGGCGCAGGAGGTCGTCGCCGAGCTCCTCGGAGCCGATGCCGCGGACGTCACGTTGCAACCATCGTCGACCCACGGCCTCATGCAGGCGCTCTACGGGGTCACCGGCACGGTCGTCGCGAGCACGGCGGAGTTCCCGAGCGTGAGCCTCACCCTGGAGCGCGCCGCGGCCGCGTCACAGCACGCGGTCACGCCTCGCTGGATCACCCCCGACGACGGACGGGTCACCCCCGACGCCGTCGCTGCCGTCCTCGACGACGATGTCGTGGCGCTCGCCGTCAGCCACGTCGATTTCCGCACCGGCTATCGGGCCGACCTCGCCGCGCTGCGGGACGTCCTCGGCCCCGACCGCCTCCTCATCGTCGATGCCGTGCAGTCCGTCGGCGTGGTCGACGCGGACTACAGCGTCGCCGACGTCGTCGTCGGACATGGCTACAAATGGCTGCGCGCGGGCCGGGGCACCGGGTTCGCATGGTTCTCGCCGTACGCACGGGAGCGCATCGCGCCGGTGCTCTCCGGCATCACCGGGACGGCGGCGAGCGGGCTGGTCGTCGACGAGCTGCCCGCCCCGGCACCGGACGCGAGGGCCTACACGATCAGCATGCCGGACACGCTCGCCGCCGGCCGGCTCGCGATCGGCGCTCGGGACGTCAGGGACGCCGGGGTCGCGGCGATCGAGGAGCGGGTGGCCGCGCATGTGGACGCGGTGATCGCCACGGCCGACCACCACGGGATCGCCGTCGTCTCCCCACGCGAGCGCACCGAACGCGCCGGGATCGTCGCACTCGCACCGGAGGAACCGGCGCGGCTTGCCGCGGCTCTCGCCAACGCCGGTCTCGTCGTCACCGCTCGGGGCGGATCCATCCGCATCGCGCCGCACGCCGGAACCGACGCCGAGACCCTCGGCCTCCTCGACGAGGCGTTCGGGGCGTTCGGCAGGGAATCGTTCATCGTCCCGTAACGAATCGCTGGCGTGTCGAGTCCGTGGAAAACCCTCGGGCGGCCGTACCTTCAAGGCATCGGGCAAGGCGCCCGGTCGGGTCGGCCTCAGGTTCGCGACTCGTGACCCCCTGGTCGACTCGTTCGAATAGCCGGGAATCCCCGGGTCGGGAGTGGGTCGTGACCACACGTACAGCGCAGCAGTCCACCAGCACCGCGCAGCAGTCCACCCGTCAGACGCCGAGTCAGGCCGCGGCCGCAGAACCGGATCAGGATCTGCGCACCTACGTCCTCGACACCTCGGTCCTGCTGAGCGATCCGCAGGCGCTCTTCCGGTTCGCGGAGCATTCCGTGGTGCTCCCGGTCGTCGTCATCACCGAACTCGAGGGCAAGCGGCACGACCCGGAGATCGGGTACTTCGCCCGCCAGGCGCTGCGGCACCTCGACGACCTGCGCGTCGAGCACGGCCGACTCGACTTCCCGGTGGAGGTCGGCGAGGGCGGCACCCTCCGCGTCGAGCTCGGCAACGCCGACCTCTCGGTGCTCCCCGCGGGCATCCGCCTCAGCGACAACGACAGCCGCATCCTCTCGGTGGCGATGCACCTCGCCCAGGACGGACAGGACGTGACCATCGTGTCGAAGGACCTCCCGATGCGGGTGAAGGCCGCGTCCCTGGGGCTCCGCGCCGAGGAGTACCTCGCCGAGCAGGCCGTGGACTCGGGCTGGACCGGCATCGCCACTGTCGATCTCTCCGGCGACGACATCAGCGACCTCTACGAGAGCGAGGTCGGGCTCAGCGAGGATGTGCACGGGCTTCCCGTCAACACCGGCCTGATCATCCACTCCGAGCGCGGGTCCGCACTGGGTCGGGTCACCGGTGACGGCGAGTTCCGGCTCGTCCGCGGTGACCGGGACATCTTCGGCATGCACGGGCGCTCCGCCGAGCAGCGCATCGCGATCGACCTGCTCCTCGACCCGGAGGTGGGCATCGTGTCCCTGGGCGGGCGTGCGGGTACCGGCAAGTCGGCGCTCGCGCTGTGCGCGGGGCTGGAGGCGGTGCTGGAGCGCCAGCAGCAGAAGAAGATCATCGTCTTCCGTCCGCTGTTCGCCGTGGGTGGCCAGGAGCTCGGCTACCTCCCGGGCGACCAGGGCGAGAAGATGAACCCCTGGGGTCAGGCGGTGTACGACACGCTCGGCTCCGTGGTCTCGGGGAATGTCATCGACGAGGTGGTCGAGCGCGGGCTCCTGGAGGTGATGCCCCTCACCCACATCCGCGGACGGTCCCTGCACGACGCCTTCGTGATCGTGGACGAGGCGCAGTCCCTGGAGCGGAACGTGCTGCTCACGGTGCTCAGCCGGATGGGCCAGAACTCCCGCGTGATCCTCACCCACGACGTCGGGCAGCGCGACAACCTCCGCGTCGGCAGGCACGACGGCATCGCGAGCGTCATCGAGACCCTCAAGGGACACGGCCTCTTCGGTCACGTCGCCCTGACCCGCTCGGAGCGCTCCGCCATCGCCGCCCTCGTCACCGACCTCCTGGAGGGTGGCGAACTCAGCTGACCCGTCACCGGCACGATCCGGAGCCGGAGACGACGGATGCCGCGAGGGCCGAAGCCCCGCGGCATCCGTGTCAGGCGTGGATCAGCCCGGGTGAGTCATCGACAGGAGGTCGAGCTTCTCGTCGAGCTGCTCGAGGGTGAGCTCGCCGCGCTCGACGTAGCCGAGGTCGATCACGGCGTCGCGCACCGTGATGCCCTTGGCCACCGAGTGCTTCGCGATCTTCGCTGCGGCCTCGTAGCCGATCAGCTTGTTCAGCGGCGTCACGATCGACGGGCTCATGCCCGCGAAGGCGGCGGCGCGGTCGAGGTTCGCCTGCAGGCCGTCGATGGTCTTATCGGCGAGCACCCGGGAGGCGTTCGACAGCAGGCGGATGGACTCGAGCAGCGCGGTGCCCATGACCGGGATGGCGACGTTCAGCTCGAACGAGCCGGAGGCCCCGGCCCAGGCGACGGTCGCGTCGTTGCCGATGACGCGCGCGCACACCATCAGCACGGCCTCGGGAACGACGGGGTTGACCTTGCCCGGCATGATCGACGACCCGGGCTGCAGGTCGGGGATGTGCAGCTCGCCGAGACCGGTGTTGGGGCCGGACCCCATCCAGCGCAGGTCGTTGTTGATCTTCGTCAGCGAGACCGCGATGGTGCGCAGCGCGCCGGAGGCCTCGACGAGACCATCCCGGTTCGCCTGCGCCTCGAAGTGGTCCTTCGCCTCGGTGATGGGCAGCTCGGTCTCGGCCGCAAGCAGCTCGATGACCTTCTGCGGGAAGCCGAGCGGCGTGTTGATACCGGTGCCGACAGCGGTGCCGCCCAGCGGCACCTCGGCCACGCGGGGGAGCGCCGACTGCACGCGCTCGATGCCCAGGCGGATCTGACGGGCGTACCCGCCGAACTCCTGGCCGAGCGTGACGGGCGTCGCGTCCATGAGGTGCGTGCGGCCGGACTTGACCGCGTCCTTCCAGAGCTCCGCCTTGGCCTCGAGCGCGACGGCGAGGTGGTCGAGCGCCGGGATCAGGGTGTCGATCAGCGCCTGGGTGACCGCGATGTGCACCGAGGTGGGGAACACGTCGTTCGACGACTGCGAGGCGTTCACGTGGTCGTTGGGGTGCACGGTCGAGCCGAGGATGCGGCTCGCGAGCGTCGCCAGGACCTCGTTCATGTTCATGTTCGACGAGGTGCCGGAGCCGGTCTGATAGGTGTCGACGGGGAACTCGCCGTCGTGGCTGCCTGCGGCGACCTGGTCGGCGGCCTGGGCGATCGCGTCGGCGATGGCGCCGTCGAGCGTGCCGAGCTCCTTGTTCGCCAGCGCGGCGGCCTTCTTGATGCGCGCGAGTGCGGCGATCTGCGTGGACTCCAGGCCCTTGCCGGAGATCGGGAAGTTCTCCACGGCGCGCTGCGTCTGCGCCCCGTAGAGCGCGTTCACGGGCACTCGCACCTCACCCATGGTGTCGTGTTCGATGCGGTACTCGGTGTCGGTCATTCCGAACCCTCCTTGGTTGCGGGGTCGATCCCCTCGGCTTCGATGCCGACCGTGATGACGGGCGCTGCCTCACCCTCGGCCAGACGGTAGTTGGCGCCGACGATGCCGAGACGGCCTTCGGCGACGGCGTTGCTGATGATCTCGGACGACTGCAGCAGGTCGTTGACGGTGTTGCGCAGGTGCTCGCGTCCGACGAGCTCCGCATCGATGTCGGCCACCGTGCCGCCGCCGCTCTCCGCGAGGACCTTGCGCGCGGCGGGGACGATCGGCGCGATGAGCTTCCAGATGTGCGGGGGGAGCGGGTCGGCATCGATGGCGGTGCCGTCGATGGCGGCGCGCACCGCACCGCAGGAGTCGTGTGCGAGCACCACGATGAGCGGCACCTCGAGAACGGCGACCGCGTACTCCAGGCTCGCCACGATGGACTCGCCGATCACCTGTCCGGCGTTGCGCACCACGAAGAGGTCACCGAGGCCGAGGTCGAAGATGATCTCCGCGGCGAGGCGGGAGTCCGAGCAGCCGAACAGCGTCGCGACGGGGTGCTGGGCCGCGGTGAGGTCCTTGCGGCGGTCGACGTTCTGGTTCGGGTGCTGGGGCTCGTCGCGGACGAAGCGACGGTTGCCGTCCTGCATCTGCTTCCAGGCGGCGGCGGGGGTCAGCGGGTGGGTCATCGAGCCTCCGAGACGGTGCGGATCTGGGGGATGAGCGACTCCGCGAGCTCCGCGGTGGAGTCCGCGGAGCGGGAGCCGTAGAGGAGCACGTAGTCGTCGCCGGCCTGGGTGCCGAGGGCATAGGTGACGTTCGCGTCGGCGCCGGCGGAGCCGGGTCGATAGACGTCCCACTCCCGGCCGCCGATACGCACGGTGTCGGTCGGGGCGACGCCGTTCAGCCTCTGCGGGGCCCACGAGGCGTCGGCGTCGAAGGCCTGGGCGAGCTTGATGAACCCGCGCTCGTCCTGTGCCGCGGGGGCGAGGGTGACCTCCCAGACCACGGGGGCTCCGCTCTGCAGTTCGGCGGCGTTCACCCGCCAGAAGTCGTCCGTCTCGGGGACGATCGCCGGGCTGCCCATGGACGACTCGACGTCCGCGGCGATGGCGGCCACGTCGATCGGCTTCGCGGCGACCGGCTCGCCCCGGGGGACGAGCGCGATGATGACGACGACCACCGCGAGGGTCACCACGAGCGCGGCGACGAGGTTGCGGACCGTCTGGCTCGACCGGTAGGCCTTGCTCGACGCGGCCTTGCGTGCCGCGGTCTCGTCCGGCGTCTCCGGTCGACCGAGGTCGGCATTGATCGCTGGACGCTTGCTCATGACGCGTCGCTCTCGTCGGTGGTGGCGGTGCGCGCGGCTTCGAGGCGACGCTTCGCGCCGAGCAGCCACTCCTCGCAGCGGGCGGCCAGAGCCTCGCCGCGCTCCCAGAGTGCCAGCGAGTGCTCGAGGGTCGGTGCCCCCTGCTCGAGCTCGGCGACGACCCGCACGAGTTCGTCACGGGCGGCCTCGAACGACAGCGTGTCCACAGGGGTGTCGTTCACGGCGCTCACTCCTCCATCCTACGTCGTGCCCCGGACGCCGCCTGCTCAGGCGCCTTCCGCGATCTCGCCCTCCGAGCGCACCGCGAGCGACCCTCGGTCCACCGTGAGGGTCAGGGCGCTTCCCGCGGGTGCATCGGACGCATCGCGGAGGATCACGCCGCCTTCGAGGTGGGCGATCGCATAGCCGCGGGCCAGAGTGGCGGCCGGGGAGAGAGCGCGCAGCGAGGCCCGCAGTTCGCTCGTCCGCCGGCCGGCGTCGTCGAGCTGCCTGGTCACCGCGTCGCGGCCGCGGGCGAGGAGCAGGAAGGTCTCCTGGGCGCGCGTGTCGATGATCGGATCGGGGGAGCGCAGCACCGGACGGGATCGCAGCTGCTCGAGCTGGGCGATGTCGTGCGTGAGGCGCTGGGTGAGGCGGGTGGTGGCCCGGGACCGGAGCTGCGCGATGAGCGCGCGCTGCTCCCCGACATCGGGGACGACGCGCTTGGCGGCATCGGTCGGCGTCGACGCGCGCAGGTCGGCGACGTCGTCGAGGAGAGGGTGGTCGTTCTCATGGCCGATGGCGCTGACCACGGGTGTGGAGACCGCGGCGACCGCCCGGACGAGACGCTCGTCGCTGAAGCCGAGGAGGGTCTGCGGGTCGCCGCCGCCGCGCGCGATGATGATGACGTCGACCTCGGGGTCTGCGTCCAAGCGGGCGAGAGCCGCGAGCGTGTCCGGCACGCAGCGATCGCCCTGCACCGCGGCGTACGCGGTCTTGAACCGCACCTGCGGCCAGCGCAGCTCAGCGTTGCGGTGCACGTCCTTCTCGGCGTCGGAGCGCTCGCCGGTGATGAGCCCGATGACGTGGGGGAGGAACGGCAGGCGTTTCTTGCGGGCGGGATCGAAGAGGCCCTCCTGTCGGAGCTGGACCCGCAGCCGCTCCAGGCGCTCGAGCTGGTCGCCGAGCCCGACGTGCTTCATGGCCGAGACCGCGAAGCTGAAGTCCCCGGAGCGGACGAAGTAGTCGGCCTTCACGGCGGCGACCACGTGATCGCCCACGCCCAGGTCGGCGGGGATGCGGCCGCGCACGCTCGACCAGACGCGGATGGAGATCTGCGCGTCGGAGCGGGTGTCCTTGAGACGGGCGAAGACGTTGCCGGCGCGGACGTTCCAGGAGGTGATCTCGCCCTCGACCCACACCGTGTTCCACCGTGCGACGAAGTCGCGGATGGTGGCGTTCAGCCGAGCGACCGAGGTCGGCGCCTGCGCGGTGGAGTCGCGGGGGGCGACGGCATCCGCCGGCGGGGTTTCACCCGGTCCCGTCGTCGCTTCGAAGACTGTCATCTGCTCCCCGTTCCTGCTCGCGCGCTCACCGGCCCCGTCCAGCCGGGCGACGGTAGAATCGAGGGGTGACTTCGACTGCCGTTCATCTTCCCGCTCCTCGCATCCCACGAGTGCGCGCCGCGGCCGGGCGGCTTCAGGATAACCCGGTGCCCGGACACAAGCGCGTCCTGCTCGCCGCCCCCCGCGGCTACTGTGCTGGGGTGGACCGTGCGGTGGTCGCTGTGGAGAAGGCGCTGGAGCGCTACGGCGCCCCGGTCTATGTGCGAAAGCAGATCGTGCACAACATCCACGTCGTGACGGAGCTCGAGGCCAAGGGCGCGATCTTCGTGGAGGAGGTCGACGAGGTGCCGGAGGGCGCGCACGTCGTCTTCAGTGCGCACGGCGTCTCCCCGGCGGTCGTGAACGCCGCCTCCGACCGCGGTCTGCATGCGATCGACGCCACCTGCCCGCTCGTCACCAAGGTCCACCGCGAGGCCGTGCGCTTCGCGCGGGACGACTTCGAGATCCTGCTCATCGGCCACGACGGACATGAGGAGGTCGAGGGCACCGCAGGCGAGGCTCCCGATCACGTCACGGTCGTCAACTCTCCGGAAGAAGCCGACACCGTGCAGGTGAAGGACCCGTCCAAGGTGGTGTGGCTGTCGCAGACGACGCTCTCCGTCGACGAGACGATGGAGACGGTGAACCGACTGCGCACCCGCTTCCCCGAGCTGCACAATCCCCCGTCCGACGACATCTGCTATGCGACGCAGAACCGGCAGGTCGCGATCAAGAAGGTCGCGCAGGGCGCTGATCTCGTCATCGTGGTCGGCTCTGCTAACTCCTCCAACAGCGTGCGTCTCGTCGAGGTCGCCCTCGAGTACGGAGCCAAGGCCGCGTACCGCGTGGACTACGCCGAGGAGATCCGCCAGGAGTGGCTCGACGGCGTGGAGACGGTGGGCGTCACCAGCGGCGCGTCCGTCCCGGAGGTTCTCGTGCGCGAGGTGCTCGACGCGATCGGCGACGCCGGGTACCGCGACGTGGAAGAGGTCAAGACGGCGGAGGAGGACCTCATGTTCTCCCTGCCGAAGGAGCTCCGTCAGGACGCCTCGGGTCAGCGCGACGCGCGTGCCCTCGGCGGCCGCGCCTCCGCTGGAGGGGGTGCGTAGCGGTGAACGCCGCGGAGGCGGAGCCGACCCTCATCGGGTCCGTGCAACGCGCGCTCCGCCTGGTCGACATCGTCGCCAACTCCCCGCGGCCGCTTCCGGCCAAGATGCTCTCGTCGATCACGGGGCTCACCCCGGGAACGACCTACAACCTCGTCCGCACGCTCGTGCACGAGGGGTACCTCAGTGCCGAACCGGACGGGCTCGTGCTGGGCGGACGCTTCCCCGCGTTCCAGCAGCAGATCGACTCTCGCGGGGTGTTCCTGGCTCGGGTGCGCGCCGCTCTGCGCGCGGTCACCGAGGACGTGGGCGCCACGGCCTACCTCTCCCGGTATGCGGACGGGGAGATGCATCTCGTCGACATCGTGGACGCCGTGCGGAATCCGCGCCTGGAGCTCTGGGTCGGGCTGCACGCCAGCGCTCACGCGACCGCCCTCGGCAAGCAGATCCTCGCGGCGCTCTCCGAGGAGGATCGCCTGGACTACCTCTCCCGGCACCGGCTCGAGGAGCTCACGCCTCGGACGATCAGCGATCGCCGGACGCTTCTCACCCAGCTCGAGCAGACACCGGGGTGGGCGATAGACCGGGAGGAGTATGCGATCGGAGCCACCTGTGTCGCGGTTCCGGTCGTCGCCCCCGGGGTGACCGCGTCGCTGGCCGTCTCCCTGCCCGCAGACCGGGCGGTGGTCAACCGCCGTCTCGTGTCGAACCTGCAGCGCACGGCGCGGCGGCTCTCCCTGCAGCTCGGGGCGGATGCCCTGGACACTGACGGTCCGGACGCCGAGTTCACCATCTGAATTCGTGGCCCTGGTGTGGGCATCGCGGGTTCCCTATGATCGAAGGCGTAGTGGCTGACAACGCCCTACTGATCGCCTACGGCGTCCCCAGCGCCGGCGACCAACGGGATGAGGAGCGTCCCCAGCGCTCCACGTCCGCGGCCCCGAGAAGTCCCCACTTCTCCGGGGCCGCTATCGGTTGGGGACCCGGTTTCCCTGAACGGGTGGGCTGAGCCTCGGCAGATACGATGGCGGGATGACCGACCAGCGCCCTCGATACGGGGAACTCGCCACACCAGAGGAGCAGCGGCTGGCCGCGGGCCTGCCCCCGGTGGCGGAGGTGATCGCCCCGGCCGCTCCGGCGCCGTCTTCGCCTCCCGCGTCGGCCGCCGCGAGTCCCGCACGCCCTCATCCGGTGGATCGGATCGCGACGATCGCGCTGCTCGCCTACGGCCTCGTGAACGTCGTCGTCACCGGCCTGTCCTACCTCGACATCGTCCCCGTGATGAATCAGACCATGGGGATGCTGGGCATCGAGGGCGAGTTCACCAACTACGCCGCGGGCCGCACGTGGGGCACGATCGCGGCCGTCGTGCTGGCGGTCGGCTGGTGCGTCACGGCAGCCCTGTCGATCCGTCGCCTGCGTCGTGGCCGCCTCACCTGGTGGCTCCCGCTCGTCGGAGCCGTCATCACGCTGGGCATCGCCTCGTTCTGCCTCGTCGTGCCGATGATGGGCGACCCGGCCTTCATCGCCTACCTCGACCAGGCGACCGGGGTGCGTTGACCCCGAGCACGCAGACGAAAGGGGCCCGGCATGATGCCGGGCCCCTTTCGCGTGTCTGGTGGTGTCAGCTCTGCGACTGGCCGTACGAGCCGAGCTGGCGGGTGGACTCGACCACGCGGGCGGCCATGGCCGACTCCGCGATCTTGCCCCAGGCGCGCGGGTCGTACTGCTTCTTGTTGCCGACCTCGCCGTCGACCTTCAGCACGCCGTCGTAGTTCTTGAACATGTAATCGGCGATGGCACGCGTGTAGGCGTACTGGGTGTCGGTGTCGATGTTCATCTTGATGACGCCATTGGCGACCGCGAGGGCGATCTCCTCATCGGTGGAGCCGGAGCCGCCATGGAAGACGAGGTCGAGCGGCTTCTCGCCGGTGTTGTACTTCGCGGCGACCTCGGCCTGGATCTCGCCGAGCAGCTCCGGACGCAGCTTCACGCCGCCCGGCTTGTACACGCCGTGGACGTTGCCGAAGGTGAGCGCGGCGATGTAGCGGCCCTGCTCGCCGAGGCCCAGCGCCTGCACGGCCTGGTCCACGTCGGCGAACGTCGTGTAGAGCGCCTCGTTCGAGCCCTCGTGCTGCACCCCGTCCTCCTCGCCGCCGACGACGCCGATCTCGACCTCGAGGATGGCGTTGATGGCCTTCATGCGGGGGAGCAGCTCCTTGGCGATCTCGATGTTCTCCGCGAGCGGCACGGCCGAGCCGTCCCACATGTGGGACTGGAAGATCGGGTTGCGGCCGGCCTTGACCTCTTCCTCCGAGGCGGCGATGAGCGGCTCGACGAAGCCCGCGAGAGCGTCCTTCGGGCAGTGGTCCGTGTGCAGGGCGACGGTGACCGGGTAGTTCTTGGCGACCTCGGTGGCGTAGCGGGCGAAGGCGAGGGCGCCGGTCGCGCGGGCCTTGACCGTGTGGCCGGCGAAGTAGTCGGCGCCACCGGTGGTGACCTGGATGATGCCGTCGGAGCCGGCCTCGGTCAGGCCCTGGAGGACGGCGTTGATCGTCTGCGAGCTGGAGACGTTGAACGCGGGGTACGCGAAGCCGCCTGCCTTCGCGCGGTCGAGCATGTCGGCGTACTGATCCGGGGTGGCGACGGGCATGAGAACTCCTGCGGTAGGTGAAGCCGGGACAGCTGCCACTCTATCGGGGCGGGTGTCCGGCTTCGGCAGGAGGCGTCGCGCGTCGGTGGGCGCCGTCCTTCGGTGGTGTTAAGAATCGCGATTTCTTCCTCGCGTGCGGGCGGAAAACGAGCCGAACGATCCCCTGCTCGCGGATAGGCTGGGGATCATGGTGAGTCTGACTGCCGACCTGAGCCCGCTGCGTCCCGACCGTAACCTCGCGATGGAGTTGGTGCGCGCGACCGAGGCGGCGGCGATCCGTGCCGTTCCGTTCATCGGTCGCGGTGCGAAGGAGGCCGCCGACGGCGCCGCCGTCGACGCCATGCGGGCGTTCCTCGGGACTGTCGACTTCCAGGGACGCGTGGTGATCGGCGAGGGCGAGAAGGACAACGCCCCGATGCTGTTCAACGGCGAGGTCGTCGGGACCGGACGGGGGCCGCTCTGCGACATCGCGGTGGACCCGATCGACGGCACGTCGCTGACCGCGGCCGGCCGGCAGAACGCGCTCTCCGTGATCGCCGTGTCCGACCGCGACACGATGCTCGACGCCTCCAGCGTCTTCTACATGGACAAGCTCGTCACGGGGCCCGCGGGCGTCGGCGTGGTCGACATCCGCCTGCCCATCGGCGAGAACATCCGCAAGCTCGCCGGCGCGCTGGACAAGCCCGTCGACGAGATCGTCGTCTCGGTGCTCAACCGTCCGCGGCACGAGCAGCTCATCCAGGAGATCCGGGACGCCGGGGCCGGAACCCGTCTCATGAGCGACGGCGATGTCGCCGGCGGGATCAACGCGGCGCGCCACGACGCCCGCACCGACATGTGCGTGGGCGTCGGCGGCAGCCCGGAGGGCATCGTCACCGCGTGCGCGATCAAGGCTCTCGGCGGCCACATCCAGGGTCGGCTCTGGCCCCGCGACGACGACGAGCGTCAGCGTGGCATCGACGCCGGTCTCGACATGGACAAGGTCTATGAGGCGGACGACCTCGTGCAGGGCAACAACACGATCTTCGTCGCGACGGGTGTCACGGACGGCCAGCTCGTGGCCGGTGTGCGCCGCGAGCGCGGTTACGTCTATACCGAGAGCGTGGTCCTGCGGGGCGCCTCCGGAACCCTTCGGCGGATCGCGTCCGAGCACCTCGTCTCGAAGTGGCTGTGACGGCTCTCCTGCCGGCATGATCGCGGGCAGGATTCTCGCCATCGTTACCGACCCGGTATCGCCTCCTCCACGGGTCGGCCCCGGTCGGGCCGGCTGCCGTGTCACAATTGTCACTGGGTTTGTCGCCGTCGACGGAGCCGCCAGGCACCGCAGGCACAGGAGGGCGAACGCATGACAACGCAGCACACGAGCGGCTCGAAGAGCGCCGCGCCGACCAAGATCATCACGACGAACACCGGACGCATCCTCCGGGTGAGCGCCGATGCGGAGGCGGCAGCCGTAGCCCCGCCGGCACCGGTCGCGCAGCCGGCCGTCGATCCGGCTCGCCGCGCCGACGTGCTGTTCCGCGTCCGTCGCGCCGAGGGGCACGAGGTGAGTGCCTGGTGGATGATCGGCGCCTTCCTCGCCACGAGCGGCCTCGTCATCGTGCTGCTCAGCGGCGTGCCCGGCGTCGCCTGACGCACGCACGGTCGGAACATCCGGTCGCTCTCGTCGTCACTGCTCCCGGTCGTGGAGCGCGGCGGCGTGGTTCAGTCGCGCGCGGACCTCGCCGACGTCGGCCTGCATCGCGTCGGCGGCCTCTTCGGCTTCGGTCGGGGCCAGAAGCTCCGGAGCGGTGAAGCGCCGCCCGTCCGCGGTGATCGGCGACGCCGGTGCCAGGGCCTCCGCATCGACGCCGGGGAACTGCCGGGCGGTCACGAGCACCCGCGACTCCAGGGACCCGGCGAAGCGGTTGTAGCTGTCGACCGTGCGCTCGATCGCCCGGCGCAGGTCGTCGGCGTGGCCCGCGAGGGTGCCGAGGCGCTCGTACAGCTGCGTGCCGAGCGCCAGCAGACTCCTGGCCTCGGTGGACACCTCTTGCTGGGTCCATGTGTAGGCGACCGTCTTGAGAACCGCCCAGAGGTTGACGGGGGAGGCGAGGGCCACGCGGCGGCTGAAGGCGTAGTCGAGCAACGTGGGGTCCTCGTCGATGGCTGCCGCCAGCAGCGACTCGCTCGGCAGGAAGCAGATGACGAACTCGGGGCTCGCGTCGAGGCCCGACCAGTAGGCCTTCTTGGCGAGGGCGTCGACGTGGGCGCGGACGGCGCGGACGTGCTTCTGCAGGTGGGCGCGACGCTGGGATTCGTGGGTATCGCCGAGGGGGAGCGCCGAGGCCTCGAGGTAGGCGTCGAGGGGAACCTTCGCGTCGACGGCGATCGACGTGCCGCCCGGAAGGCGGACGACCATGTCCGGGCGCCCTTGGCCGCGGTCGGAGGTGATCGTCGCCTGGAGATCGAAGTCGACGTGTCTGGTCAGCCCCGCCGCCTCGACGACGCGCCGCAGCTGCGTCTCGCCCCAGACACCGCGCGTGGACGTGGAGCGCAGCGCGCCCGCCAGTGACTCGGTCGTCGCGCGGAGCGCCTCATCCGACTCCTGGGCGCGCCGAAGCTGCTCGGCGAGCGTGCCGAACTGTGCCTGCCGCTCGCTCTCGATCGCGGCGACCTTGGACTGCATCTGCTGGAGACTCTCGCGGACCGGCGCCAGAGCCTGCAGCACGGCGTTCTGCTGCTGGACGCGTTGTGCCTCCGCCCGCTGCTCGGAGCGGGCGTGCTCTACCGCGTCCCGATAGAGGTCGTACTGGCGATCGCGGTCGTCTCGCGCGGCCGCGAGCTCCGCCTGCGTGCGTGCGATGTCGGCGGCGCTGCGTGCGGCTCGCAGGAACCAGCCGAGAGCGACGCCCGCGGCGAGGGCCACGAGCAGGAGAACGATCGACAGGGCATCCATGGCTCCATGATGCCGGGGGCGTCCGACATCGCCGGGAGGACGCCTGGTGCGTCAGGCGACGGCGCGCTCCAGTGCCGGCACGGCGGGCTCGGTCACGCGGAGGCCGAGGGCGTCGGCGAGCCCGAAGACATCCGCGGCTCCGGCTCGCGCGGCCGCGTCCACGATGATCTGGGCACAGGCGAGGGCATCCGCCAGCGCGTCGTGATGCGAGAACTCCGCGTATCCTGCCGCTGCGGCGGCGAGAGGCAGACGGTAGGAGTCGAGCTGGTAGGTCTTCCGCGCCACCTGGAGGCTGCACAGCGACCGGTACGGCGGGCAGATCTGACCGGTGACCTCGGTCGCCCGCCGCAGGACGTTGAGGTCGAAGCCGGCGTTGTGGGCCACGAGCACATCGGCACCCGCGAAGCCGCACAGACGGTCGAACTGATCGACCCACGTCGCCGCCGACAGCACGTGCTCGGGGCGGATGCCGTGGATGCGGACGTTCCACTCCTGGAACTCGTCGTGGCCGGGCGGAGGCTGGATCAGCCAGTTCGCGGTGGCGACGACCTCCCCGTCCCGCACCCGCACGAGTCCCACGGAACACGCGGAGGCCGGGCTGGAGTTCGCGGTCTCGAAGTCGATCGCAGTGAAGTCCAGTGGCACGTCCTCACTCTCTCCCGGGCCTCCGACGTCGCTGTGCAGGCTCGCCGTATGCTGGCCACATGGCGGACGAACTCGCGAGATCCTTCGGTGCGGCGGCCGGGAGCTACGAGGCCGGACGACCCGAGTACCCCTTCGAGGCCGTCGCCTGGATGCTGGAGCCGATGGCGGACGGTGCGCGTCGGGTCGCCGATGTCGGCGCCGGTACCGGCAAGCTCACGCGGGCGCTCGTCGCGGCTGCCGACGCCGAGGTGGTGGCGATCGACCCGGACCCCGCGATGCTCGCGGCCCTTCGCGACGCCGTCCCCGGGGTGCCCACGTTCGTCGGGACCGCTGAGGAGCTGCCGCTTCCGGACGCGAGCGTGGATGCCGTCGTGCTGGGCCAGGCGTGGCACTGGGTCGAGCCGGTCGCCGCCTCGGCGGAGATCGGTCGCGCGATGCGCCCGGGCGGTGTGCTCGGGCTCGTCTGGAACCTCCGCGACGAGCGCGTCGACTGGGTGCGCCGGCTCACCGACATCATGCACGGCAGCAACGCCGAGATCATGCTCGCCGCGGGCGACCCCGTGGTGGCGGAGCCCTTCGGCGCCCTGGCGCAGGAGCGCTGGGAGTGGTCGCGCCCCGTGACGCGGGAGCTCCTGCATCGTATGGCCGCCTCCCGCAGCGCCGTGATCACCGCCGACGAGGCCGAGAAGGCACGGATCCGCCGCGAGATGGACGCCCTGTTCGACGAGCTCGGCCTGCACGGGGACGGTGTGATCGAGGTGCCCTATGTGACGAGGGCCTTCCGCGCGGTGCGCGACTGAACAGGCGTCCGCGCCGCATCAGGCACTTTTAACGCTCTGCCGCCTGATCCCGCGTGGGGGCCTGCCCGCGCGGGGGTGAGGCGGGGGAGAGCGGCGCAGGTAGACTCATACCCCGTGGCTCTCACTATCGGAATCGTCGGCCTGCCCAACGTCGGCAAGTCCACCCTCTTCAACGCTCTCACCAAGAACGACGTGCTCGCGGCGAACTACCCGTTCGCGACGATCGAGCCGAACGTCGGCGTGGTGAACCTTCCCGACCCGCGGCTCCAGAAGCTCGCGGAGATCTTCGGAAGCGAGCGCATCCTTCCCGCCGCCGTGTCGTTCGTGGACATCGCCGGCATCGTCCGAGGGGCGAGCGAGGGGGAGGGGCTGGGCAACCAGTTCCTCGCGAACATCCGCGAGGCCGACGCGATCGCCCAGGTGGTGCGCGGGTTCTCCGACGACGACGTGGTGCACGTGGACGGTGCCGTGAACCCGGCGTCGGACATGGAGACCATCAACGCGGAGCTCATGCTCGCCGACCTGCAGACCGTCGAGAAGGCCATCACGCGGTATGAGAAGGAGGTGCGGGGCAAGAAGATCGACCCGTCGGTCCTCGAAGCCGCGAAGGCCGCCAAGGACGCCCTGGAGCGCGGGATCCTCCTGTCCACGAGCGGCCTCGACCTCGAGCCGATCCGCGAGCTCGGGCTCCTGACCGTCAAGCCCGTCATCTTCGTCTTCAACGTCGACGAGTCCGTGCTGACCGACGACGCCCGCAAGGCCGAGCTCGCCGCTCTCGTCGCCCCGGCGCAGGCGATCTTCCTCGACGCGAAGATCGAGTCCGAGCTCAAGGACCTCGACCCCGAGGACGCCGCCGAGCTCCTCGCCTCGACGGGACAGGACGAGTCGGGCCTCGACCAGCTCGCCCGCATCGGCTTCGACACGCTCGGTCTGCAGACCTACCTCACCGCCGGCCCCAAGGAGGCCCGCGCCTGGACCATCCCCAAGGGATCGAAGGCCCCGCAGGCCGCCGGCGTCATCCACACCGACTTCGAGAAGGGCTTCATCAAGGCCGAGATCGTGTCGTTCGACGACCTCGTGGAGACCGGTTCCGTGCAGGAGGCCCGCGCGAAGGGCAAGGCGCGACTCGAGGGCAAGGACTACGTCATGCAGGACGGCGACGTCGTGGAGTTCCGCTTCAACAACTAGGTGTTCGGAGCGCGATGATCGATCACGACAGAGCAACGCTGGCGATTTACAGCGTGTCGCGCACTGTCGCGGAGATCACGGCCTCGCTCCAGCTCGAACCCACCGAAGCTGCGAACATCGGCGAACAGACCCGGTCCGGCCGAGCAGGACGAGCGTACAAGCCCGAGTATCTGACCTATCAGCGGACGACGTGGCTTCTTGACGTGACCGCACGTTCAGCGGGCGACGACGAAGGTGTCAATGCTCTGCGACGGCTTGTTGGTCTCACACTGCCTGCCGCTGCCGCACTCGAATCGCTGAGGGTCGACTGCGAGACCGTGATCTGGTGGTCAGGTGATTCGACCAACACCCAAGGCACGTTCGTCTTCCCTTCGAGCCTGATCAAGGACCTCGCCGCCATTGGATGTGAGGTTCGTGGGACCGTCTTTCTCGATGATCATGATGCAGGACGTGACGGAGTGGAGTTCCGCTTCGACGACTGATCGCGTCTCGGTTCACCGGCCGTAGGGCCAGTAGCGGAACGTCGACTGCTCGCCCCTCTTCTTCGGGGGCAGCCGGTGACCGTACTCGCCGACCACTTCATCGAACAGTGGGCCTTCCGTGACGATTTCGAACCGGAAACCGCTGCGGCGCTCTGGGCCCGCGCCGATGTGCTTCCATGAACCCGGTTCGATTCTCAAGAGGGCGCGGGTCACGCCGCGATGCGCGGCGACTGCAAACTCGATTCCGCGCCTCTCCACCTCGCGCTCGGTGAACTTGAACCACTTCGACGCGGAGTGACCGATCTCTGGAAGGTGCTTGAGGCGTTCGGTTCGTGTCAGCCACGCGTTCTTGTATCCGTAACCCGTCACTTCGGAGCCGTCGACGGCGACTTCCGGGCTGTCGACCC